>CALULQ010000004.1 GCA_944321525.1 uncultured Paraprevotella sp. | reverse complement strand
CCCTTGATTTTATACTTGTATTCTTTCATGATGATTCTTTGTTTTATTGGATTACTGTGAAAAAAGTGTTATTCCGGCCACTCGCGCATGGTGTAGCCTTTCGCGTTCCATTCGGAATGCTCGTCGGTGTGGTAGGTCAGCACGTTGCTCTCCACGTCGTGTACGTCCTCCTCGTAGTCGTGGAGCGCCATGGCGATGAGGGCCATGTAGATCTTCATGTCCACGCCCTTGGTGTCCATGCCTTGCTTGGCCATGACGGCGGCTTTGCTGGCCTGGTCGTGTATGGTGCGGATGGCCCGCACGCGCGACATCTTGGACAAGAGCACCACGACATAGCCGAAGAGGCGGAAGAATACGTACAAGGCAATGAGGGCCACAAAGACCACGCCCATGGCGATGATGGACATGGCGATGCCGTGGGGGTCCTTCTCCTTCCATTCGGCCACTTGGTCCTCCGTTTTACCCTGCCCCACGTTGGGCGCGCCGGGCGTCACTTCATCGGCGTCGAGCACGCGCCACACATATTCGTCAGCGTCGGCGTCGTGCAACCGGGCATACGACTGGTTTTCGGCCAGGGGCGGCACGGTGATGGAGTCGAGCAGCGTCTTGCCGTTTCCGTCGAACAACGCGATGAAGTTCTCCTCTCCTTCCTTCAGGGTGAAGTTCGCATGCAGCGTTCCCAAGTTGGTCTGCCCGTCGGCAAAGAACACGATGCGCTGCTGGGCCGACAGGTTCGTCCGCGGGTCGCCCTTGGGAATGAGCGACATCAACTTCACACGCTCGGGCACGGAAAGGCTCTCGTCCAGGGCCCTCCGGTCGGTCGTCAGGTAACAACTGCGGATATTGTTGGTTCCCCACGAAGTGTTGGCAATCTCAATCCATCCCGAACGCTCGCCGTATTCGTCGACAAGTCCGTTCGTGTTGGACACCTGCACTTCGTTGATTTTGAAGCTGAACGCCCCCTGCCCGAAAACAGAGGCGACAGCCGCCAAACCAACAAGGATTCCTAAAAATCTTTTGTGTAACATCATATCGGTATTATCAAATTACAATGGAATATTCCCGTGTTTCTTCACTGGATTCGACAACTTCTTGGTCTGCAACTGCGCCAGGGCGCGGATGACGCGGAAGCGCGTGTTGCGCGGTTCGATGACGTCGTCGATGTAGCCGTATTTGGCCGCTTGGTAAGGATTGGTGAAGAGTTTGTTGTATTCGTCCTCCTTCTCCTTGAGGAAAGCCTGCGGGTCTTCGGCCGTCTTGGCTTCCTTAGCATACAATACGGCCACGGCGCCTTCGGCTCCCATCACGGCGATTTCGGCCGACGGCCAGGCGTAGTTGATGTCGCCGCGCAGCTGCTTGCAGCTCATCACGATGTGCGAACCGCCGTAGCTCTTGCGCAGGGTGACCGTCACCTTGGGCACGGTGGCTTCGCCGTAGGCGTAGAGCAGCTTGGCGCCATGCAGGATGACGGCGTTGTACTCCTGGCCTGTGCCCGGCAGGAAGCCCGGCACGTCGACGAGCGTCACCAAAGGAATGTTGAAGGCATCGCAGAAGCGCACGAAGCGCGCGCCCTTGCGGCTGGCGTTGCAGTCGAGCACGCCGGCGTAGCACTTGGGCTGGTTGGCCACGATGCCCACGCTCTGGCCGTTGAAGCGGGCAAAGCCCACGATGATGTTCTTGGCGTAGTCGGGCTGCACCTCGAAGAATTCGCCGTTGTCGACAATCGCACCGATGACCTCATACATGTCGTAGGCCTGGTTGGGGTTGTCGGGTATGATTTCGTTGAGGAAGTCCTCCAGGCGGTTCACCGGATCGGTGCACTCCACGCGCGGAGCCTCCTCCATGTTGTTCTGCGGGATGTAGCTGATGAGCGTGCGTATCATCTGCATGGCCTCTTCCTCGGTCTCGGCCGTGAAGTGCGTCACGCCGGACTTCGAGGCATGCACGCTGGCGCCGCCCAGGTCCTCTTGCGAAACGTCCTCGCCCGTCACCGTCTTTACGACTTTCGGTCCGGTGAGGAACATATAAGAAGTGCCTTCCATCATCAGGATGAAGTCCGTCAGGGCCGGTGAATAGACCGCACCGCCGGCACACGGGCCGAAGATGCCCGAAATCTGCGGAATGACGCCCGAGGCCTCGATGTTGCGCTGGAAGATGCTGGCATATCCGCCCAAGGCATTGATACCCTCTTGTATGCGCGCGCCGCCGGAGTCGTTCAGTCCGATGCAGGGCGCGCCCATCTTCATGGCCTGGTCCATCACCTTGCAGATTTTCTCGGCCATGGTTTCGGACAGCGAGCCGCCGTTGACGGTGAAGTCCTGCGCGAAGACGTAGACCAGACGTCCGTCGATGGTGCCGCTTCCGGTCACCACGCCGTCGCCTAGAAATTGTTTTTTCTCCATGCCGAAGTTCGTGCAACGGTGGAGCTTGAACATGTCCATTTCATCGAAACTGCCTTCGTCCAGCAGCATGTCGATGCGCTCGCGGGCCGTGTATTTGCCCCTTGCGTGTTGCTTTTCAATGGCTTTCTCGCCGCCACCCATACGTGCTTTGGCACGAAGTTCCACCAATTCCCTGATTCTCTCTAATTGATTGCTCATGACGATTTAATGATTTAAGAAATAATGCCGGCCCTTGTCCGCCCACCATCGGGCGGCTTCGGGCCATACGCCGACAAAGTTACTAAAAAAGAATGTTCTGCAATCCTTTTTAAATGAAAAAATAGCATAAAAAAACGGCAAAGGTTCCCTGCATTTTTAGTAACTTTGCAGCGCAAAAATAAAAACGACATGTCGAACCCCACATCTCCATTGGATTTAGGCATACTCCCCGTGAACAAGTTGCTCGGGCAATATGCCGTACCTGCCATCATCGCCATGACGGCTTCTTCGTTGTACAACATGGTGGACAGCATCTTCATCGGGCACGGCGTGGGCGCGATGGCCATCTCGGGCTTGGCCCTCACCTTCCCGTTCATGAACCTTTCGGCGGCCTTCGGCGCCATGGTGGGCGTGGGCGCCTCCACGCTGATTTCCGTGAAACTCGGGCAAAAGGACTACCAGTCGGCGCAGCAGATTTTCGGAAACGTCATCACGCTGACCATCATCCTGGGCCTGCTGTTCAGCGTGGTGTCGCTGGCTTTCCTCGACCCGATTCTCTATTTCTTCGGTGCGAGCGCCGAAACCTTGCCTTATGCCCGCGAATACATGCAGATCATCCTGGCGGGCAACATCATCACGCACAGCTACCTGACGCTCAACTCCGTGCTCCGTTCCGTAGGTTACCCCCGGCTTTCCATGAATGCGACGATTCTTGCCGTGGTGGTCAACACCATCCTTAACCCGCTCTTCATCTACGGCTTCGGCTGGGGCATCCGCGGCTCCGCCATCGCCACCGTGCTGGCGCAGACCATCTCGCTGCTCTGGCAAATGAAGGTGTTCAGCAACCCCGCGGAGCTCGTCCACTTCAAGCACGGCATCTACAAGCTGAAGAGCCGCATCGTGAAGGAAACGCTGGGCATCGGCATGTCGCCGTTCCTCATGAACACCTGCGCCTGCCTCATTGTCATCCTCATCAACCGGGGGCTGGGGCAATACGGCGGCGACCTGGCCATCGGCGCATACGGCATCGTCAACCGCGTGGCCTTCCTGTTCATCATGATTGTCATCGGCCTGAACCAAGGCATGCAGCCCATCGCAGGCTACAACTACGGGGCACAGAAGTTCGACCGCGTGTTGAAAGTGTTGCGCATCACCATGCTCTGGGGCACCCTCGTGACCACGGCGGGCTTCCTCGTGGGCGAACTGATGCCCGAATGGTGCGCGCGGGCATTCACCACGGACGAGGAGCTGATCGACATCGCGGCCAAGGGCATGCGCATCGTCGTGATGTTCTATCCCCTCATCGGCATGCAGATGGTGACCACCAACTTCTTCCAGAGCATCGGGCAGGCGGGCAAGAGCATCTTCCTGTCGCTCACGCGCCAGCTGCTGTTCCTCGTGCCTCTCCTGATCATCCTGCCCCAGTTCATGGGCGTCAAGGGCGTGTGGCTGGCCATGCCGTCGGCCGACGCCATCTCGTGCATCGTTACGGGCACCATGCTCATCATACAATACAGAAAGTTCAAACAATTAGCCCTAAAAGCATCATGAGCAAGCATATCATCATCAACGTGGGCCGCCAGCTGGGCAGCGGCGGGCGCATCATCGGCGACCGTCTCGCCAAAGACTTCGGCATCAAGTTCTACGACAAAGAACTGCTCGACCTGGCAGCCAAGGAAAGCGGGTTCGACAAGCGTTTCTTCGAACGCAACGACGAGCACAAGGGTTTCCTGAAAATTCTTTTCAGCCCCTTCGCGCCCATCTTCGGCAACAGCAGCAACCCGTATGCCAATCAGCTCAGCGACGAGTCGCTCTTCAAGTTCCAAAGCGACGCCATCCGCAAGGCTGCCGAGCAGCATTCGTGCGTGTTCGTGGGACGTTGCGCCGACTACATCCTGCGCGACTTCCCCAACAAGGTGGACATCTTCATCACCGCCGACATGCCCGACCGCGTGAAGCGCGTCAGCGAACTGCTGCACATCAACGAGAAAGAGGCCGAAAAGAAATGCGTGGAGGGAGACGAGAACCGCGCCAAATACTATAATTATTATAGCGCCAAGACATGGGGGCGCGCCGAGTCGTACGACCTCTGCATCAACTCCTCCGTCTTGGGTCTGGACGCCACCACCGAATTCATCGAGGACTTCATCACGAAGAAGCTCGGACTATGAAACGCATCGGGGTGCTGTCGGACACGCACGGCTACTGGGACGAAAAATATCTGGAATATTTCGCGGAATGCGATGAAATCTGGCACGCCGGCGACATCGGCTCCACGGAAGTGGCGCAACGGCTGGCCGCATTCCGCCCCCTGCGGGCCGTGTGCGGCAACTGCGACGGGGGCGACCTGCGCCTGATGTACGGCGAGAAACTGCGCTGGCGCTGCGAAGAGGCCGACGTGCTCATGACGCACATCGGAGGCTATCCCGGCCACTACGCCCCCGCCATCCGCCGGCAACTCTGCGAACGCCCGCCGCAACTCTTCGTCTGTGGCCACTCCCACATCCTGAAGGTCCAGTACGACGAGCGCCTCGGCTTGTTGCACATCAACCCCGGGGCTGCCGGCCTCACGGGCTGGCACCAGGTGCGCACGCTGGTGCGCTTCACGGTGGACGGCCGCGACTTCAAAGACCTGGAGGTCATCGAAATGCCTCGATAGGCCAACCCGGAACGGGCGACGGCACGGCGCCGCAAGAGCGGCCCGCAAAAGAGTCGCCCGAAATTCCCATCTGCATAGAAACCATTACGCCGTGGCGGAAGCTTCCGCCACGGCGTTTTTTTGCGCCCAAAAAGGCTTCGCCCGGCGGCAAGCGGACGAAAGACCGGCTGAGTAGCGAATCATACTTGCCGCAAAGTATTTGAGTACTCTGCGGAGAGTACTCGAGTACTTGCCGCAGAGTACGCTGGCGGTCTCCGCACGGCACGGCTGCACCCTGGGCCAGGAAAGGCGCCGGCACAGGCCGGACGGAAAGCCGTAATACCGTAAGAGCCGGCCCAAGGAACTCCCCGGACCGGCTCTTACGGTATCTTTTTCTTTCAAACCCGCGCTACACAGAACACAGCAACAGCACAATCAGCTGCGCCGTCAGGATGCGCAGGAACATCGTCAACGGGTAGACCGTGGAATAGCCCACCGCCGGCGCGTCGCTGTTCGACGACTGGTTGGCAAAGGCCAAGGCCGGGGGGTCTGTCGTGCTACCCGCAATGAGACCCATGATGGTGAAATAGTTCAACTTGTATTTCAAGCGGGCGATGACGCCTATAATCAGGAGCGGAATCACCGTGATGAGGAAGCCCGTCCACACGTAGGTCAACCCGTCGCCGGCCACTACCGTCTCCACGAAATGCTCGCCCGCCTTGATGCCCACACTGGCCAGGAACAACGCCAGACCAAATTCGCGCAACATGAAGTTGGCGCCCGTCGAAACGTAGGTCACCAGATGGAACTTATAACCGAAACGGCCGATAAGGATGGCCACAATCAGCGGTCCGCCCGCCAAACCCAGCTTCACCGGCGTAGGCACTCCCGGGAAAGCAAACGGAATGCTTCCGAAAATGATACCCACCAGAATGCCCACGAAGATGGTAATCAGGTTGGGATGGTCCAACCGCTTCACGGAGTTACCCATCAAGGCCGCCACGCGGTCAACGGCGTCTTCCGGGCCCACAACAACAATCTTGTCGCCCACCTGCATGCGCAGGTTACGGTCGGCAAACAGGTTCATGCCTGAACGGGAGATGCGCGTCACGTTCACGCCATACACCGAACTGAAGTGCAGCTGTCCGAACGTCTTGCCGTTCATCTTGGGCTGCGTCACCACGATGCTCCTCGACACCATCGGAACGTCCTGCTCTTCCCAGTCCACGTAATCGTCCGGTCCGATGAAAGCCTTGATGGCTTCGGCATCATCCTCCGCGCATGTGATGAACAGGTGGTCGCCCAGGTAGAATTTCGTGTCGCGCGTCGGGATACTCACATGCCCCTCGTGCAAGGCACGGGAGCACACGTAGTTGCGGCCCAGAAAGTCGCGCACCTGCAGCAGCGTCTTCCCGTTGAGCGCGGCGTTCTCCACCTTCAGCGTCATGCGGTGGGGCGTTGCGTGAGGGTTCTCGGCCTGCTGCTTCAGGATGGCCTCCTCTTCCTCCTGCAGTTTGACGCGGCAGATGTAGCGTATGGCAATCGTGGCCCCGATGATGCCCACCACGCCCAAGGGATAGGCGCAGGCATAGCCCGAAGCAATCTGCGGCAAGGGCTGGCCGTTGCTGAACACCTGCGTGAGGGCTTCGGTGGCCGCACCGAGGCCCGGCGTGTTCGTCACCGCACCGCAAAGCACGCCCACCATCATGGGCAGGTTGTTCGGGTCGTTCGTGTCGAACAGACAGAAATAGAGCACCAGCATCACCGCGATGTTGAGCACCACGATGCCCGTGGCCAACAAGTTCAGCGTCACCCCGCCCTTCTTGAACGACTCGAAGAAGCCCGGCCCCACCTGCAAGCCGATGCAATAGACGAAAAGAATCAAGCCGAAATCCTGCAGGAAGTTCAAGGTGGACACCGGCCCGGTGAAGCCGAAATGCCCGGCCAGGATACCGGCAAACAAGACGAATGTCACGCCCAAGGAGATGCCGAAGAACTTGATTTTCCCCAGGTAAATCCCCAATGAAATCACCGCCGTGTATAACAAGACGACATGGGCAATGGAATTCGTGTCAAACAACAATTGCTCTAACCAATTCATCACGTAT
This sequence comes from uncultured Paraprevotella sp., assembly GCA_944321525.1. Taxonomy (GTDB): domain Bacteria; phylum Bacteroidota; class Bacteroidia; order Bacteroidales; family Bacteroidaceae; genus Paraprevotella. The sequence goes on along the minus strand of CALULQ010000004.1, from coordinate 126,373 downwards.
CTTTATTAATAATGTATAACAGAAATTCGGCTTTATGTCATTCCGACCACAAAAGTACGCAAAAAAAGGTAACAAGAGGGTTTTTCCGCCTCATTTTTTTGTCCCTATTCGAAAGTTTTGCTACTTTTGTTCGATTGATAAAATTCTTTTTAACCGTATAACCATGGCAGATAGTAAAGAAAAACTTTTCTCTGACTTTACCGCGCCCAGCCGCCAGGAATGGATGGACAAAATCCAAGTGGACCTGAAGGGCGCGGACTATCAGAAAAAAATGGTGTGGCGCACCCACGAAGGGTTCGCCATGGAACCGTTCTACCGCAGGGAAGACCTCGAAGGCATGGCGCAGACCGACGCCCTGCCCGGACAGTTCCCCTACGTGAGAGGCAACAAGAAAGACAACAACCGCTGGTACGTGCGCCAGAACATCGACGCGGCCGACGCCCGCGAGGCCAACGCCAAGGCGCTCGACCTGCTGGACAAAGGCGTCACCTCCCTGGGCTTCAAGATTCCCCGCAAGGAACTAAGCGCTGAATTCATCGCCACCCTGCTCGAAGGCATCAAGGCCGACACGGTGGAACTGAACTTCCAGACGTGCCAGGGACATACCGTGGAGCTGGCCCGGCTGCTGGCGGACTACTTCAACGGCAAAGGCTACGACCCGAAATCGCTGGTCGGCAGCGTCAACTTCGACCCGGTGCAGAAGATGCTCACCAAAGGAAAGGACACCACCCCGCTCCTGGGACAGCTGGCCGAACTGGTGCAGACGCTGGCACCGTTCCCCAAGTTCCGCTGCGTATGCGTGAACGCCGACACGCTCTGCAACGCCGGCGCCTACACCTATCAGGAACTGGGCTACGCATTGGCATGGGGCAACGAATACCTCGCACAGATGGTGGAAGCCGGCATTCCCGCCGCACTGGCCGCCAAGAAAATCAAGTTCAACTTCGGCATCGGTGGCGTCTATTTCATGGAAATCGCCAAGTTCCGCGCCGCACGCATGCTCTGGGCCAACATCGTCAAGCAGTACAGCCCGGTATGCCCGCGTGAGGACTGCGAGAACACGGGCGCGGACAAGTTCTGCAACTGCGCCTGCAAGATGCAGGTCAACGCCACGACCACGACGTACAACATGACCGTCTTCGACAGCTACGTAAACATGCTCCGCAGCCAGACGGAAGCGATGAGCGCCGCATTGGCCAACGTGGATTCCATCGTGGTGACGCCGTTCGACGCGCCCTACGAAACGCCGACCGACTTCGCCGAGCGCATCGCCCGCAACCAGCAGCTCCTGCTGCAGGAAGAAAGCCACTTCGACAAGATCGTGGACGTGGCCGGAGGCTCCTACTTCGTGGAGAAGCTCACCCGCTCGCTGGCCGAGCAGGCTTGGAAACTGTTCCTCGCCGTGGAGGACGAAGGCGGCTTCCTGGCAGCTGCCAAAGCCGGTTCCGTGCAGAAAGCACTCAACGACACCGACGCCACGCGCCACGCCGACGCCGCCAAGCGCAAGGAGTTCCTGCTGGGCACGAACCAATTCCCCAACTTCAACGAAAAGAGCGAAGGCAAGGCTCCACTCGAAGCCTGCGGATGCTGCCACAGCCACGGCGAAGGATGCGAGAAACCGTTTGCCAAACTGGAAACCAGCCGTCTGGCTTCCGGCTTCGAGACTTTGCGCCTGCAGACCGAACAGGCCGGCAAGCAGCCCGTGGCCTTCATGCTCACCATCGGCAACCTGGCCATGCGCCAGGCCCGTGCGCAATTCAGCTGCAACTTCTTGGCCTGCGCCGGCTACAAAGTGATAGACAATCTGGGATTCCCCACCGTGGAAGAAGGAGTGGAAGCCGCCATGAAGGCCGGCGCCGACATCGTGGTCCTCTGCTCCAGCGACGACGAATATGCCGAATATGCCATCCCGGCCTTTAAGGCACTGGGTGGCCGCGCCATGTTCGTGGTGGCCGGCGCACCGGCCTGCATGGACGACCTGAAGGCCGCCGGCATAGAGAACTTCATCCACGTGCGCGTAGACCAGCTCCAGACACTGAAAGAGTTTAACGCTAAATTGGGAATCAAATGAGACAGAATTTCAAAGACATAGACATATTCGCCGGTTTCGCCCATGAGAACGGCCGAGACTGGCAAAAGGAGAACGGCATCACCGCCAACTGGAAGACGCCGGAACAGATTGACATCCAACCCGTGTACACCAAGGAAGACTTGGAGGGCATGGAGCACTTGGACTTCGCCGCCGGCATTCCGCCGTTCCTGCGTGGCCCGTACAGCATGATGTACCCCTTCCGCCCGTGGACCATCCGCCAATACGCCGGGTTCTCCACCGCGGAGGAGAGCAATGCCTTCTACCGCCGCAACCTGGCGAGCGGACAAAAAGGCCTCTCCGTGGCCTTCGACCTTCCCACGCACCGGGGCTACGACCCGGACAATGAGCGCGTGGTGGGCGACGTGGGCAAGGCCGGCGTCTCCATCTGCTCGCTGGAGAACATGAAGGTGCTCTTCGAGGGCATTCCCTTGAACAAGATGTCGGTGTCCATGACCATGAACGGCGCCGTGCTGCCCGTGCTGGCCTTCTATATCAACGCCGGGCTGGAACAAGGCGCACAATTGGAAGAAATGGCCGGAACAATCCAGAACGACATCCTCAAGGAGTTCATGGTGCGCAATACGTACATCTATCCGCCCGCCTTCTCCATGAAGATCATCGCCGACATCTTCGAGTACACTTCTCAGAAGATGCCGAAGTTCAACTCCATCTCCATCTCGGGCTACCACATGCAGGAAGCAGGAGCCACGGCTGACATCGAGCTGGCCTACACGCTGGCCGACGGTATCGACTACATCCGTGCGGGCGTGAACGCCGGCATCGACATCGACGCCTTCGCCCCGCGCCTTTCCTTCTTCTGGGCCATCGGCATGAACCATTTCATGGAAATCGCCAAGATGAGGGCCGCCCGCATGCTGTGGGCCAAAATCGTGAAGAGCTTCGGCGCGAAGAACCCGAAGTCCATGGCGCTGCGCACCCACTCGCAGACTTCCGGCTGGTCGCTCACCGAGCAGGACCCGTTCAACAACGTGGGCCGCACGTGCATCGAGGCCATGGCCGCCGTGCTGGGACACACCCAGTCGCTCCACACCAACTCGCTGGACGAGGCCATCGCCCTGCCGACCGACTTCTCGGCCCGCATCGCGCGCAACACGCAGATTTACATCCAGAACGAGACGCAGGTGTGCAAGCACATCGACCCGTGGGCCGGCTCTTACTACGTGGAGACGCTCACCAACGAACTGGCGCACAAGGCTTGGGAACACATCCAGGAAATCGAGAAGCTCGGCGGCATGGCCAAAGCCATTGAGACCGGATTGCCCAAGATGCGCATTGAGGAAGCGGCTGCACGCACGCAGGCCCGTATCGACTCGGGCGCACAGACCATCGTGGGCGTGAACAAGTACCGCCTGCCGCACGAAGACCCCATCGACATCCTCGAGGTGGACAACACGGCCGTGCGCAACGAGCAGGTCGAGCACCTGAAGCAGCTCCGCGCCACCCGCGACAACGAAGCCGTGAAGAAAGCGCTGGCCGACATCACCGAGTGCGTGCGCGAATGGCACGACGGGAAGAAGAGCGAGCACAACTTGCTCGACCTGGCCGTGAAGGCTGCCGGCGTACGCGCCACGTTGGGAGAGATTTCAGACGCCTGCGAAGCTGTCGTGGGCCGGTATAAAGCTGTCATCAGAACCATTTCACAAGTGTATTCATCTGAAAGCCAAAAAGACGCCGACTTCGCACGGGCGTGCGAGTTGACGGAAGAGTTCGCCAAGCAGGAGGGCCGCCGCCCGCGCATCATGATTGCCAAGATGGGACAGGACGGGCACGACCGCGGAGCGAAAGTGTGTGCCACGGGTTATGCCGACTGCGGTTTCGACGTCGACATGGGGCCGCTGTTCCAGACTCCGGCCGAAGCCGCACGCGAAGCCGTAGAGAACGACGTGAACATCCTCGGCGTAAGTTCGCTGGCCGCCGGGCACAAGACGCTCGTCCCGCAAGTCATCGACGAGCTGAAGCGCCTGGGCCGCGAGGACATCATGGTCATTGCCGGCGGTGTCATCCCCGCCCAGGACTATGACTTCCTCTACCGTGCCGGCGTGGCCGCCATCTTCGGCCCGGGCACGTCGGTGGCCAAGGCCGCCTGCGAGATGATGAAAATCCTGCTCGACAAAGAGGAATAAGCCACGCCGCCTTTTAACAAGAGGCACGCTATCCCGCCCCGCCACGGAACGCAAGTCCGTCGGCGGGGCGTTTCCGTTTCGGACTGTCCCCTTACCCTCTTCCGGCTACGGGGCTTCCACGACGTAGCCGCAGACGGAGCCTGTTGTCGGCTCTGCCTGCGGCTGCGCATTATTCTCCGTGACGCCGCGGCGCGGCATCACCTATTTTTCAGATATAAGCAAAAGCACGTCGCCTTCCTGCAGTTCCACGCTCCCGCCCGGCACGATGTAGCGGTCGCCCCGCTTGACCATCATCACCAGCACGCCCGGCGGCAAGGCCAGGTCGCGGATGTAGCGGCCGCGGGCAAGCATCTCGGCCGTGCAGGGCACCTCGCGCAAAGCCGTGCCCACATCCTCCGGAATTTCCACCCCGAAGTTGTCGCCCGTCTCCGGCGCATTGTCGGTCAGGCCTAGCCGGCGTGCCGCCCAAGGCAAGGACATGCCTTGGAAGAGCAACGACAGGAGAGTGACGAAAAACACGATGTTGAAAATCTGCCGCGCACCTTCCACCTCGGCCACAACGGGATAGGTGGCAAACAGTATCGGAGCCGCCCCGCGGAGCCCCACCCATGAGATGAACACTTGCGCACGCGGCGAGAACTTCCTCCTGAAGGGCAACAGGCAAAGCCAAACGCTGAGCGGACGGCCCACCACAATCATGAAGACACCCACCAGCACGCTCACCACCGCCACCGGAAGCATCTCGTGCGGATTGACCAGCAACCCAAGGATGAGGAACATCACCACCTGCAGAAGCCACGTCATACCGTCGAGGAAACGCGTCACCTCGCGTTTCTTGAACAGGCGGCTGTTGCCCATCACCATGCCGGCCACATACACCGCCAGGTAGCCATTGCCCTGGCACAAGTAGACGGAGCAATAAATGATGAAGACAAAGGTGAGCACCATGATGGAATACAGCTCGGCATTGCGCAACCCCACGTGGTTGACCACCCACACCGCCGCGCGGCCCAACACGTAACCGCCCGCCACGCCCACGACAAACTGCAACAGGAAGGAAGACGCCACGCCCCAAGCCGTCACCTGCCCCGCCTGCATGCACTGGATGAGGATGATGGTGAGCAGATAGGCCATGGGGTCGTTGCTACCGCTCTCCAGCTCCAGCAGCGGACGGAGGTTCTCCTTCAGCCGGATGCGTTGCGAGCGCAGGATGTTGAACACCGAAGCCGAGTCGGTGGACGACATGGTGGCCGCCAGCAGCAATGAACCAATCAGGCTGAAACCAATCACGGCTTCGTGCTTCCACAACGAGATTCCGTAGACAAAAAGGCCGGTGAACACCGTGGTGAGCAGCACGCCCAGCGTGGCCAGCACCGCGCCCGGCTTCCACACCGGGCGGATTTCTTCTATCTTGGTGTCCATTCCACCCGTGAAAAGGATGATGCTCAAGGCCACCATTCCTATGCTTTGCGCCCCGGAAGCGTCGTCGAACTGGATGCCCAGCCCGTCGGTACCGAAACACATGCCGGCCACCAGGAACATCAGCAACGTGGGCACGCCGAAGCGGTAGCCCGTCTTGCTAATCAGGATACTGCAAAAAATCAACACGGCTGCCACCAGCAGCCCCATCTCCACGGATACGTTCATCGTTCTTGTTTTTCTTTAAATACGGTTAATGCCCCGGTCGCCGCTTTCATGGTCCGGGCTGCCGGTCGACACCCAAAGGGACACCGCCGGGAAAGCCTGCCGTCCCTCAATATTTCTACTCATTTACGCCTCTGCAAAGATACTCTTTTTCCCTCAAAAAGCGTATCTTTGCACCTCGAATTCATTCAGAAGAACCGCATGATTGTTTGCATTGCCGAGAAACCCAGCGTGGGCCGAGACATCGCCAAAGTGCTGGGTGCCACACAAGACCACCGCCAATACATGGAAGGAAACGGCTACCAGGTGACCTGGACCTTCGGCCATCTCTGTGAGCTGAAGGAACCGCACGAATATTCCCCGCTCTGGAAGGCGTGGAGCCTTTCTTCGTTGCCCATGATTCCCCCGCGCTTCGGCATCAAGCTGAAGAACGACCGCGGGATCGAGGAGCAGTTCCGCGTCATAGAACAGCTCATGCAGGCCGCCGAACTCATCATCAACTGCGGGGATGCCGGACAGGAAGGCGAACTCATACAGCGCTGGGTGATGCAGAAGGCGGGAGCGCACTGCCCCGTGAAGCGGCTCTGGATTTCCTCGCTCACGGAAGAGGCCATACGCGAAGGATTCCAGAACCTGAAGGACCAAAGCGAATATCAGTCGCTCTACGAGGCGGGGCTGAGCCGCGCCATCGGCGACTGGACCCTCGGCATGAACGCCACGCGCCTCTACACCCTGAAATACGCGCAGGGGCGGCAGGTGCTGAGCATCGGCCGCGTGCAGACCCCCACCCTCGCCCTCATCGTCCACCGGCAGCAGGAAATCGAGAACTTCAAGCCCGAACCTTATTGGGTGCTGACCACCAACTACCGCGACACGACCTTCACCGTCGTGCTCGAAGGACAGGACGAGGAAGGGGAAACCGACGGCGAGGAAAAGAAAAGCAACAAGGGCAACGACGCCGCCCGCCGCGGATTCGCCTCGGAGGAAGAGGGACGGAAAGCCTTGGAACTCATCAAAGACGCGCCGTTCACCATCACTTCCGTGACGAAGAAGAACGGCACCGAGGCCCCGCCGCGCCTCTACGACCTGACGTCGCTGCAGGTGGAGTGCAACCGCCGGCTGGGTTTCTCGTCCGACCTCACCCTGCAACTCATCCAATCCTTATACGAAAAAAAGGTGACCACCTACCCGCGCGTGGACACCACCTTCCTGAGCGACGACATCTACCCCAAGGCGGGCGGCATCCTCAACGGCATCGCCGGGGAATACGGGCCGCTGCTCGCCCCCCTGCGCGGCGCGCCGCTGAAGAAGAGCAAGAAGGTGTTCGACTCGTCGAAGGTGACCGACCACCACGCCATCATTCCTACGGGCGTGGCCCCGCGCGGCCTCACGCCGGACGAGCAGAAAGTGTTCGACATGGTGGCCCGCCGCTTCATCGCCGCCTTCTATCCCGACTGCCGCTTTGCCACCACCACGGTGCTGGGCGAGACGGCAGGCATTCCCTTCAAGGCCACGGGCAAGCAAATCCTGGAACCGGGCTGGCGCGACGTCTACGCACAGGACGCCGCCAAGGCACGGGACAACGGCGGCAAACCCACCGAAGAGGAGCGCACGCTGCCCGCCTTCGTGAAGGGGGAAAGCGGACCGCACGTGCCGGACCTGGCCGAGAAATGGACACAACCGCCCAAGCCGTACACCGAGGCCACGCTGCTCCGCGCCATGGAGACGGCCGGACGGCTCGTGGACGACGACGAACTGCGCGACGCACTGAAGGAGAACGGCATAGGCCGCCCGTCCACCCGCGCCGCCATCATACAGACGCTCTTCAAGCGCCACTACATACGGCAGGAGCGGAAAAGCCTCTTCGCCACCCCGACGGGCGTGGAACTCATCAGCCTCATCCACGAAGAACTGCTCAAGAGCGCCGAACTCACCGGCATCTGGGAACGCAAACTGCGCCTCATCGAGAAGAAGGACTACGACGCCAAGACGTTCCTCGACGAACTGAAACAGATGGTGACCGACATCGTGCACACCGTGCTGGCGGACAACTCCAACCGCCGCGTCACGGAGGCAAGGGAAGAAGCGCCCGCGCCCAAAGGCAAGAAGACGGCAACCAAAACCAAAAACGCCGCACCCAAGAAGACGGCACGCAAGAAGGCCGCCACACCCCGGCCCGACAACGCGGCGACCACCGCATCGCAACCCAAGGAGGGCGACCCCTGTCCGCTCTGTGGCAAGGGGCACATCATACGGGGCAAAACGGCCTTCGGCTGCTCGGAATGGAAGAACGGGTGCGCCTTCCGCCTGCCTTTCGAGCATCCGGCATAGGGCGACGCAACCGGGCACCGACTTGACAAGAAGACGCACTAAAACGAAATCCGCACCAACTCTCCTCCAACCGCGCGGCGAAGAAGGCTTACAAACAGACGCCGCCGAACGAGGATAGGAAGCGAATGAACCTTTTATTCAAACAATAAAACCATCAGGACAAGGTGACAGCAAAAAGCCTTCCTCAACGACAAGAAGAAAGGGTTTCATCGTTTTTTGCTGACCGGGCATTCCGACAGCAAGCTTGAAAGAGCCAGATTTTGCATGCAAAAATTAACTATCGGCGGCACAAACTGACTCAAAAAGGGGCAAAACAGCCGGTTTCCGGGCGCTCCAAAGGCCATCGCAATGCGCAATAAACACTTTTTTTGTGCGCAAGGCGGTGTTCCGCTTCCCGCACGCCGCCTTGTTTTCGTGCAGGAAACGACTCCGGACACCGCGTCCCGGCCCTCTTTTTCATCTAACCGGCGCCTTCCGCCACCACTCCCGCCATTGTCGGAATGACAGGAAAACAGGCTTTTTGCTGACTCACCGCCGTGCGCCTTGCGGCATGCGCCCCATTCCCCGCGCGCAGCCGCAAAGCCCGCGCCGGGCTTTGCCTTTCATTTTGTCCGGCCCCCGCCGCGCGAGAATCAGCTGTTCGGGAACAATCCGCCACCCGTCCGCAAATACGCGATTCTCCGCCGCCGCAAATGACAATTTGACAAAACGTCAACCGCGCCGGGCAGGCGCCCCGGCAGAGCCAAAAGGCCGGGAAGGACTCCGATTGCGTTAAACAATTTTAAAACGGAGGCCCTCTGCCGCCCCGCACTCCCCCTCTCACCTTCAAATTATATAACTTTGGGCACACAATACACTTATTCACTTTTTAAAACTATCATCCATGAAACATTCCCTTAGGAACAAACTCCTGCTCGGCCTGCTGTTGCTCTGCATGGGCTTCACGGCCGGACGGGCACAGACCGTCCCCCGCCTGATGCTGGCCGGAGACTACCCCGACCCTTCTATCATCAGGGACGGAAAAGATTTCTACATGACGCATTCTTCTTTCTATTATGCGCCGGGGCTGCTGATATGGCACTCCACCGACTTGGTGAACTGGAAGCCCGTGACCCGCGCGCTGACGTCGTGCAACGGCTCCGTGTTCGCCCCTGAACTGGTGAAGCACGAGGGGCGCTACTACATCTATTACCCCGCGGCCGGCGCCAACTACGTCATCTATGCCGACGACATACGCGGCCCGTGGAGCCAGCCGGTGAAGCTCGAACTGGGCGGCATCGACCCCGGCCACGTGGTGGGCGAGGACGGACGGCGCTATCTCTTCGTGGACAAAGGCATCATCGCCCCGCTGAGCGACGATGGGCTGAAAGTGACCGGCGAGAAGCGCAAGGTGTACGACGGCTGGCAGTGGCCGCGCAACTGGGAGACAGAAGGCAAGGAGATGTTCCTCGAAAGCCCCAAACTGCTCTTCCACGACGGCTACTATTACATGGTGTCGGCCGAAGGCGGAACGGCCGGACCGGCCACCAGCCACATGGCCGTGGTGGCGCGCTCGAAAAGCGTGTTCGGCCCATGGGAGAACTCGCCCTACAATCCGCTCGTGCACACTTACAACGCCAGCGAACCGTGGTGGTCGAAAGGCCATGGCACCGTAATCGACGACGCCGACGGCAACTGGTGGATTGTCTACCACGCCTACGCGCAAGGCTACCACACGCTGGGACGCCAGACGCTCATCGACCCGGTGGAATGGACCGCCGACGGCTGGCTCAAACTGAAGCGCGACGCCGCACCCATGGCCGCAACGGCATCGCCGGAACAGGCCATGACGCTGTCGGACGACTTCTCGGGCACGGAACTGGGACTGCAATGGGCGTTCTGGAAGGAGTATGCCCCCGAAGCCCTCTCCTTCGGCCAGACGGGGCTCACCGTGAAAGGCAAGGGGAAATCGCCCGCCGACGGACGCCTGCTGACGGTCACCGCCACGGACAAGAGCTATGAGGTGGAGACGGAAATCCGCCTCGCGAAAGGCGCCACCGGCGGCCTCGTGCTCTTCTACGACGAGGAGGCCTTCGCCGGACTGGCATCGGACGGCAAGGACTTCATCATCTACCGCGACGGGAAACCGGCGCAGACCCTGCGCTCGGACTGCAAGCGCCACTTCCACGTGCGGTTGCTCAACCGCGCCAACCGGCTGTCCATCTCCGTCAGTCCCGACGGGCAGGCTTGGGAACAGCTGGCCGAGGGCATCGACGTCTCCGGTTACCACCACAACAACCATGGCGGGTTCTACGCCCTGCGCCCGGCACTGCTCGCCGCCGGAAAGGGCAAGACGACCTTCGCCGGTTTCGAATACCGCAACGCCGTGGCACAGGAGAAGGACATGGCGGCCTATCTCATGGTCTACCACCAGGACGAGGACCACAGCCTGCACGCCGCCATCAGCCGCGACGGCTACACCTTCACGGCGCTCAACGACGGGAAACCCATCATTGCCGGCGACACCATCGCCGACCAGAAAGGCATACGCGACCCGCACATCTACCGCGGCCCGGACGGCGGGTTCTACCTGGCCATGACCGACCTGCACATCTACGCGCAGCGCGAGGGATACCGCGACACGGAATGGGAACGCGACGGGAAACTCTACGGATGGGGCAACAACCGCGGGCTGGTGCTGATGAAGTCGTTCGACCTCATACACTGGACGCGCGCCAATATCCGCTTCGACCAGCTGTCGAAGGAGTTCGCGCAGATTGGCTGCGCATGGGCGCCCGAAACGGTCTACGACCCCGCCACGGGACGGATGATGGTCTACTTCACCATGCGTTTCGGCAATGAGCAGAACCGGCTCTACTACGTCTACGTGAACCAGGATTTCAACCGCATCGAGTCCACGCCGCAGATTCTCTTCGAATACCCGGTGGCGGGCGTGTCGGCCATCGACGGCGACATCACCCCGCTCTGGAACGAGGAAAAGCAGAAGATGGAATATCACTTGTTCTACGTGTCGCACGAAGGCGGCTCGGGCATCAAGCATGCCGTGTCCGACCGCATCGACGGCGGATATGCCTACGACCCGCGCTGGATCGACTTCGAACCGGGGGCCTGCGAGGCGCCCACCGTGTGGAAGCGCATCGGCGAGGACAAGTGGGTGCTGATGTACGACGTGTTCAGCATCAACCCGCACAACTTCGGTTTCGTGGAGACCAGCGACTTCGTGCACTTCGAGAACATCGGGCGCTTCACGGAACCGGCCAGCAAAATGAAGGCCAGCAACTTCAAGGCGCCCAAGCACGGGGCCGTCATCCACCTGACCCAGGAGGAAGCCAACCGGCTGGAACAATATTGGAACAACGCCGGGCAAGACTGACGTGGACACCAAGCGGCTGAAACCGGGAAGCCCCACACCGGACCACCGCCACGCCATCCATTATCCGCCGGAGACGACCCAGACGGGCCGCTTCCGGCGGATTTTGCATTTTTCCACGCCTATCCGCCACGCAGGGATAGGTAGTCGGCCGCCTTCGTTCGTATAATTAAGAAAGACTTATTGCGCAACAGAATCATTCATCTACCCTATCACACATAAAAATGAGAAACAAAAGACACTTTCTAAAGACGCTGCTGGCCATCGGCCTCGCGGCTTTCGGCGGGCAATTTCTCCAAGCTCAGGAGGAAGGACTGCGCCTGCATTTTGATTTCGACAATGCCAGCGGCACTTCCGTGGCGGACAAGACGGCTTCCGGCATCACGGCCTCGCTCAAGAACGGGGCCGCAGTGAAGGAAATGGGCGAACGCCACGTGCTCGACCTGGGCAACGGCAACGGCTACCTGGATCTGGGCGCGCAGGCCGGCAACTTGTTCAGGGGGCTGGACTCGTACACCATCTCCATGTACTACCGTGTGGCGGACGAAGCCTCGCTCTCCGGCGCGGGCTTCTTCCTGTGGTCGTTCTCCACCGAAGCCGCCTGCACCCAGACGGCAGGAAAATTCTCGGCCTACCGCCTCAACGCACAACGCTTCGCCAACTCCACCGGAGGCTGGGGCAACGAACACGGCATTGAAATCGGCGCCCCGTCGGAGAAAGGGAAATGGATGCACGTGCTCTACACCCAAAACGGCGCCAACGGCACCCTTTACCTGAACGGCAAACAGCGGGGCTCGAGCACGGACATGCCGCTCAACACGGCCAACTTCACCGAAGACGTGCCCTACGCCTGGATAGGCCGGCCGCCCTTCTCGGCCGACCAATATCTGAAGCAGACGCTCGTGGCCGACATCCGGCTTTACGACCGTGTGCTCGGCACGGAGGAAATCAAAACTTTGTCCGAAACCACCGACGCACTGGACCATGACTACATGTACGGCACGCCGGGCGACTTCACCGAACTGAACGCCGCCATCGAAAAAGCCACCGGGTTCGTGGCGGAACATGCCGGCGACTATCCGGCCGCCGCGGTGGCACTGCTGCAGGATGAAATCAACCTGTCGCAGGACATCGCACGGGAAGGACTGGTGAACCAAGACATCATCGACGACAGGCTCAAGGCGCTGGAGAGCGCACAGCGCAACCTGGAGGCCACGGCCGGATTCGACTTCGACGACACGGGCATCGCGGAGGGATACGACACCGACCGCGGATTCCGCCACCCCGGCGCGCTCCACACCGATGCCGACTTTGAACGCATACGCCAACAAATCGCCAACGGAAACGAAAAGGTGGTGGCGGCCTACAACAAACTGAAAAGCGCGGCCTACTCGCAGGCCAACGCCGACGTGGTGCCCGTGGTGACCATCATCCGCGGCGAAGGGGCCGAAAACTACATCCAGGCGGCGCGCGCGGGGGCCATCGCCTACCAGAACGCCCTGCGCTGGAAAATAGACGGCACGACGGAGCACGCCGACAACGCCGTGCGCATCCTGAACGCCTGGGCACGCACCACCACCGGCATCGGCGGCAACTCGAACTATGCGCTCGCCGCAGGACTCTACGGCTATGCCTTCGCCAACGCCGCCGAGCTGATGCGCGACTACGAAGGCTGGAATGCGGACGATTTCGAAGCCTTCCGCCGCTGGATGCTCGACGTGTGGTACCCGTCCTGCATCGGCTTCCTGCGCCACCGCAACGGCACGTGGGACAACGCCGACAAGTGGTGGGACTGCCCGGGACACTACTGGTCGAACTGGGGGCTCTGCAACGCGCTGGCCGTGGTGAGCATCGGCATCTTGTGCGACGACGTCTTCATCTACAACCAAGGCATGTCGTTCTTCAAATACGACCAAGTGGGCACGTTCCAAGACCCGCGCACCGCCAACCCCATCCTGAACGACGGCTTGACGGAGTTCCTGGGTAACCTCGTTGTGACCACAACGGAATCTGACCTCGAAACCGGCGCCTACGGCAAACTGGGACAAATGCAGGAAAGCGGACGCGACATGGGCCATGCGGCCATGGCCGGCGGACTGGCCGTGGACCTGGCGCACATAGGATGGAACCAAGGCGACGACCTCTTCTCGTACATGGACCACCGCCTGGCGGCCGGCATCGAATACCTCGCCGCACAATGCCAAGGCATACAAGGGCTGCCGTGGACGAACTACCACTACGCCACCAACGGGTACTATTGGTCCGACTCCAGGGCATGGCTGCAAACGGGCCCCGCGCTGGGCGCGGCCATCCGTCCGTACTGGGGCACCGTCATCGGCCATTATGAGGGCGTGAAAGGCGTGAAGATGCCGTTCTCCGAATGGGCTTACGAACAAATGGGCATAGACGGCGGAGGCGAAGGAAGCACCAGCGGGGGATACGACCACATGGGATACTCCGTGCTGATGAACACACGCGACGAACAGCTCGCCCCGGCCGACAAGGTGCCCACGCCGCTCACCCCCGTCATGGAATACAACGGCGTGAGCGTGGAGCACAACGAACTGGGCGGCCTGAAGAGCACTTACAGGCTGGAACCGACGGAAACCCTGCCCGCAGGAACCGTCGTCACCCTCAAGCCACAACTGCCGCAAGGCACCGCCGACACGGGCAACTGGCGCTGGAACACCGGCGAGACCTCCAAGGACATCACCATCGTGGCAGACCGGAGCGGCGTGTGGCGCGCCACCTACACGAACGAAAACGGGGTGGAAAGCGAACAGGTGTTCACCATCGCCGTGGAAGGCGACTGCGAGGAATGCACCCTGCGCCCCAACGTCACCTACAACGGCACGACACGGGAAGCGTCCACCGTCAACGCCTTCTACGGCAGCGAAGTGGGGCTCTCCATCACACCCACGGACGGATGGGGGTTCTATGAATGGGAAACGGGCAGCACGGCTTCGTCCATCACCCTGCCCCACGTGACCACCTCACGCGACGTCGCGGTCATCTTCACCGGACAAGGCGGGCGGAGACAGAAGCTGACGTTCCACATCAATGTGCAATACATCCGCCCGGACATCGTCGTCAACGGCGGCACGCACACCGATACCCCGATGATTATCGTGGAAGAGGGCGACGACGTGACCCTCACGGCCACACCGGCCGACGGCAAGGACGGCGGCACTTACCGGTGGAGCGACGGGTCGACGGGCGAAGTGCTCGCCTTGGGACAGGTGACGACATCGGGCACATACACGCTGGAATACACCGTGGAAGGCGTGACCAGCGTCCTCGACTACCAAGTGTATGTGAAGGCCGACGGGTATGCCACCATCCCGGCCGGCGACTACTATATCCGGCACCTCACCTACGGCACGTATCTGACGAACCCCGGCGACGGACAAGCGCCCAGTTTCCAGCCGCAACGCGAAGGCAACCCGGCCCAGCAATGGCGGGTGGAGAACACGCCGCCTTCCACCACCTACGGCTTCCAGTCGCTCCTGGACCAGGCTTACCTGAAGGACGACGGGTCGTGGCAAACCGGCTCCACCAAGCCCTTCCGCCTGAGCGGCGCAGTGGGCGTGGACGAAGTGGCCATCCAGAAGTCCGCGCGGACGGGCAACATCTTCTGGCAAGTGGACGAGGACGGCCGCATCAACTTCACCGCCACTGCGCAACCCACAGCCTATCCCTTTGAATTCATCCCCGTGGAAGGCAGCAGCATCGGCGACGCGGAGATGCAACGGGGGAACGCCGTGGCGCGCACCTACTACACGTTGGGCGGCATCAAGGTGGACCGGCCGGGCAAAGGCATCTACATCCGGCAGACCCGCTACGACAACGGCACCGTGAAGCACGAAAAAGTGGCCTTCCCATAACATTCCCGCATGCCGCAACGGCACATCGGGGGAGCCGCTCCGCAGTCTGCGGGACGGCTCCCTTCCTTTTTGCCCCCAAGGCACGCCCTTTTGACCGGGTGCGGCAAAAAATCCGCCCGCAGGCTGCAGCGAATGAAATAAATAAATTATATTTGCACTCCGAAGTGCGATATGAAAAAATGGGCGACCCTTTTCAGCAGTATTCTCATTGCGCTATGGCTGGCAGGCTGTAGCGCGGAAAGCAACGTGAAAAAAGGCGATAAGTTCTACGCCATCGGGGAATACTTCGAAGCGGGCGCCGAATACCGCAAGGCCTACATGCGCACCAAGCCCAAGGATCGGGCCAAACGCGGCGAACGGGCCTACAAGGCCGCCGACTGCTACCGCCGCATCAACTACACCAGCCGCGCCATGGGCTCGTACCAGAACGCCGTGCGTTACAACTACCCCGACAGTATCGTATTCTTTTATTTGGCGGAGATGCAACGCAAAAACGGCGACTACAAAAAGGCGGCGCAGAACTACGAACTTTACCTTCAGTACAAACCGGACGACGTGTTGGCGCAAAACGGGCTGCAGGGCTGCCAGTTGGCCCCCATCTGGAAGAAGCACTCCACGCGATACTCCGTGAAGAAAGAACCGCTGCTCAACGGGCGGCGGTCGGACTATTGTCCCATGCTGACGGGCGACGACATGGACATTCTCTACCTGACATCCACACGGCCGCAGGCCTCGGGCAACGAACTGAGCGGCATCACGGGCGTGAAACCGGGCGACTTCTTCGTCACCCGCAAGGACGACAAAGGCAAATGGCTGGCGCCGGAATGGGTGGAGTCGGAAATCAACAGTGAATACGACGAGGGGGCGTGCGCCTTCTCACCGGACGGGCAGACCATGTACTTCACCCGCTGTACGCACGACCCGGAATACCCGCGCTACGCGCAAATCTACACCTCCACGAGGTCGGACGCCAGCTGGAGCGCGCCCGAACCGCTGGAAATCACCAAAGACACGCTTTCTTCCTTCGCACACCCCACCGTTTCGCCGGACGGGCAATGGCTTTATTTCGTTTCGGACATGCCGGGGGGCGTGGGCGGACTGGACATCTGGCGCGTGCAGCTGGACGAACACGGGCTGGGCGCGGTGGACAACCTGGGCGAGCCCATCAACACGCCGGGCAACGAGATGTTCCCCTCGTTCCGCCCCAACGGGGAG
The DNA here is from genome assembly GCA_944321525.1 of uncultured Paraprevotella sp. GTDB lineage: Bacteria > Bacteroidota > Bacteroidia > Bacteroidales > Bacteroidaceae > Paraprevotella. The sequence goes on along the minus strand of CALULQ010000004.1, from coordinate 109,693 downwards.
CTTTACTTCTCCTCCGACGGCCACGTGGGCATGGGCGGACTGGACCTATTCAAGGCCGAGCAGGACAGCACGGGCGAATGGAGCGTGGAAAACCTGAAAGCGCCCATGAACTCGCAGGGCGACGACTTCGGCATGACGTTCGAGGGACTGCACAACCGCGGTTACTTCTGCACCAACAGGGGAGACGCGCGCGGATGGGACCACATCATGAGCTTCGAATGTCCTGAAGTGCTGCTCACGGTGAAAGGATGGGTGTATGAGAAAGACGGCTACGAACTGCCCAACGGACTGGTGTACATGGTGGGCAACGACGGCACAAACCTGAAACTGAGCGTGAAGGGCGACGGCTCCTTCACGCAGGAAATACAACCGAACGTGGACTATGTGTTCCTGGGCACCTGCAAGGGATTCCTCAACCACAAGGAGCAATTGCGCGTGGACACTAGCAGCGTGAGCAAGGAATACGTCCTACAGTTCGAGCTGGCCTCCATCACGGCTCCGGTGCTGGTGGACAACGTGTTCTACGCTTTCGACAGTGCCGAACTCACCGACTCGTCCACACTGGCGCTGGACTCGCTCGTCATCCTCATGGAAGACAACCCGAACATCACGATAGAACTGAGTTCGCACTGCGACTACCGTGGCAACGACGCCTACAACGAGCGGCTGTCGCAACGCCGCGCGGAGTCGGTCGTCAACTACCTCATCGCCCACGGCGTGGCCATGGACCGCCTCACGCCCATCGGCTATGGAGAGAAGCGCCCCAAGGTGATCCGCAAACGGCTGACGGAGCGTTACCCCTTCCTGCACGAGAACGACACCCTGACGGAGGCCTTCATCCTGAAACTGCCCGAGGAGCAGCAGGAAATCTGCAACGCCCTGAACCGCCGCACGGAATTCCGCGTGCTGCGCACCACCTATGGTTTGTTCGACACTCCGGAACTCGCGCCCGCCTCCAACACCGAGGCCACGAAGCCTGAAGGCGAGGCACGAAAGGAGGAAAAACAGACTCCCGCCGACGCCAACGCCCGGCCCGCACCCCCCAACGACTAAAACTTCACAGGCAAGGTCAGCTTCGTCCGCACCGGTTGCCCGCCGCGCATGGCGGGCTTCCACCTCGGCATGCTCCATAAGGCCGACCGCACGTATTGCGCCAAAAGGGGGTGCGGGGTGCGCACGACCCTGATTTGGCTGACGCTGCCGTCCTTCTCCACGACAAACCGCACATCAACCTCTCCCGCCATGCCGGCCTCCACGTCTATGCTGACGGTCTGGAGTTGCTCCTGCATGAAGCCGGCAAGAGCTTGCAGTCCGCCGGGAAACTCCGGCCGGTCCACGCCGGTTTCTGCCGCCATGCGGGCGACAGAGCGCTCCACCCATCTGAACACAGGGGAAAACACTGAAAAATCCTTGGGCGGCACCTCGGGAACTTCCACCATATAGAAATCGCTCCCATCGTAGAAGGCACGCTTATCGGCATCGTAGCGAAACTCGCGAACGCTCTTCAGCGCGGGCACGAAGTCCCACAAGGCTTCTTTCCCCGAAGGCATCGTGCCCGACCATTCGCGGCTGGACCACATGCACGCGGAGTCCAGGCCCAGTTCGTAATAGTCGGGCTCACGGTCTGTTTCGACCCAGCGCAGGCGCATCAGCAGCAAACTGTCGAAGGGGACAAAGTCCACCCGGGCCACGCTCTCCTTCCCCCCGTAGCAAGCCTTCAGGTCGTAAGTGCGGCACAAGGCCTCGAGCGGAACCGCCGACCAGCGGAACACGGAAACAGCCGCAGCCGGCACCCGTGCGGGAATGCCAAGATACCACACCGGCACTCCGCCGCTCCCGGCCTCCGCCGCCCTCAGCCACAACACTGTCCCTTGCAGGGCAGGACTCCAACCGCCGCTCCAACTCCCGCCATCGACCGCCACGGAAACCGAATCGCGCTCCACCACGGCCCATCCCTGGGCTTGGGCGCCTCCGCACCCCGCGGCACACAGGCACAAAACCAGAAACATTCGTTTCATCATTATCATCAATCTGAATTGGAAAGACATCCTTTTCATAATCTGCCGTTTAAGTACCACAAAGAAATATCCATGGCGGAACGCCTGCTTCAATGGCCTGCACAATGTTCCGCCTTTCAAAATTAAGAAAAAAGCAAATACAAGCAAAAGGAGACGCACACAAAAGACAAGGAAAGGAGCACAGACTGCACGAAACACTCAGCGAAAGCGGACACTCCGAAGTCAGGCAAAGCCATTTTGTATGAAATTAAGACCGCGGAAGAAGGACGAAGAGAGCAGGCGCGCGCACGGCCTTGCCCAATCCGGAACCGCGCCGTGCGGAGCTGCGGACAGTACTTGCCGCACAACACTCGAGTACTCTGCGGCAAGTACTCGAGTACGCTCCGCAGAGTACGCTCCCGTTTTCCGCAAAGCGACGGGCCAACTTGCCCGAAACGGGCAGAAGAGACCCGTAAGAAATTGATTTACTGATGAATAGAAACAAGAAAACAGGCTGACGACTTCATCCGTGAACAACATCCGGCCGGAAACGACATGAAACCAGAAAAAACATCGGCATACGATGGAAGGAAATCCCATGGGAATACGGATAAAGTCAAAAATCCGGAACGTGCGCCGAAGCCGTCCGGGCAGGATGTCCAAAAGCGATATTATGACCGTCCCGGTGTGCTACCATTTCAGCACGTGCCGCACTTCAAGGACTACCATCTCAACAGTATCAAGGAGGCATGAAGGCCTGTTTCCCGAATGCCATTTCATACAACCGTTTGTGGAACTGACACCGCGGTTGTTCCTTTTGAAGATGCTTCTCATGCAATTGTGCGCCTCTGGGAAAGTATGCTTTTACTTGAGCCATAGAGCAACGGAACTTTGAGCCTCACAGCAACTTCCCAAAACGGCAGACACTCTACCTTTGCATCACAAATCAGATGTAATAAAGCAATAGGTAGAAACGATGAAACAGATTCTATTTATAAACGGAAGTCCTAACAGAAACGGCAATACGGCAGCAATGGCACATCGGCTGCTCTCCGGCAAAGAATGTGAAACATTGCATCTTGTCGATTACAAGATTTATCCTTTGGGACAATCTTTTGCCGACGACCAGTTTGATGAAGTAATGCAAAAAATCACGGCTGCGGATATTCTCGTAATGGGTTCTCCCGTTTATTGGCACTCTATGACCGGACTGTTCAGGACATTACTCGACCGCATTTATGAATCCTCTTACAAGCATCAGTTGAGAGGGAAAGACCTTTACTTCATTTTTCAAGGAGCCGGACCATCCTCAGCCATGCTTGAAGCCGGGAACTATACGATGGGGATTTTCTGCCGTTTGTTCGGCTTGAATTACAAGGGAATGGCTACGGATTTAAGAGAAGCGGAAAGATTGGGAACCAATTTATTAACGTAATATACAATGGATAAAAAGACAATCGTAGTGGTAGGGGCCGGGCAAGGCCTTGGCTACCACGTGGCAAAGAGATTTGGAAAAGAAGGTTTTCGCGTCGTGCTGATGGCACGTGACGGCAAGTCGTTGAAACGCTATCAGCAGGAATTTGCCGAAGATGGCATTGAAACCTTTGTACACGAGGCGGACGCGGAACGGACGGAAACTTTGGACACCGCTTTTGCTTGGGTGAAGGGGCAGTTCGGAACGCCGGATGTCCTTATCTATAATGTGGGCATCACGGCAGCGGACGAACCGGACAAGATGACGAGCGCGGAACTGATGCGCCATTATCAGACGGATGTGGCGAGTGCATGGCATTGTGCGCGTCTGGTGGCCGACGAGGATTTCGGCAAGAAGCAAGGCGTTATCCTCTTCACGGGCGGCGGACTGGCAACGCATCCGCTGGCGTCGTTCACACCTCTTTCCATTGACAAGGCGGCACTCCGTGCATTGGCTTGCCTGCTGCACGACGAACTGCAACCGAAAGGCATCTTCGTAGGCACGGTGACGGTATGCGGCTCAATAGGCATAGACACCTATTTCGCCCCGGCACGGATGGCGGAAACCTATTGGCTGATGTACAATGAACGCGGTGCGTGGGAAGTCCGTTACGAATATCCCGAACTGCAAGGAAGCGCCCTTTCCGCGCAGGAGTATTGGGCGAAAGCCTATGAACTGGCAGAGAAGTATAAATAACAGACAGACAATGAAAACGAGAAAATTAAGAAACATCGAAGTATCCGCCATCGGCATGGACTGCATGGGCTTCACCCACGCCTACGGCAAAGCGCCCGAGGAAAAGGAAGCCATACGGTTGGTGCACCGGGCATTCGACCGGTGCTGCACTTTCTTTGATACGGCGGAAATGTATTCCTTCTTCAAGAACGAGGAGTTCGTGGGCAAGGCGCTCAAAGAACTGCCGCGCGACCGAGTGGTCATCTCCGACAAATTTTGGCCGCAGCCCTTGCCCGGGCAGGCAATGCCCGAAAGGAAACTGAGCGAGGCAGGCATCCACAAGTCCATCGAAGGCTCGTTGAAGCGTCTCCAGACGGATTACATCGAGATTTACACGGAGCATCAGATGGAGGACGGAAGCGAGGAACAAGTGGCTTACGTGATGGGGCAGCTCATCAAGGAAGGCAAGATTCGCGGTTGGGGACAGTCGTCCCCCTCTGCCGGACAGATCCGCAAGGCGAATGCCGTCACGCCCCTCACCGCCATACAGAGCGAATATTCGATGATGGAGCGCAAATGGGAAAAGGACGTGCTGCCGCTCTGCCGCGAACTCGGCATCGGCTTCGTGGCGTTCTCGCCGATGGGCAACGGTTTCCTGAGCGGCAAGTACACCCCGTCGGACAAGTTCCAAGGGGATGACGTGCGCCGGGTCATCACCCGTTTCTCGCCGGAGAACATGGAGGCAAACCAGCCGCTGCTCGACTTGGTTCACCGCTATGCCGACCGGAAAGGATGCACGGCGGCACAAATCAGCCTCGCGTGGGTATTGAAGGGCGGCGACTTCATCGTGCCCATCCCCGGAATGCGCAGCGAGAGCCGCATCACGGAAAACCTCGGCGCGGCGGACATCGAACTGACTGATGAGGAATACGCCGCCCTCACCGCCGCCTTGGACAAGATAGAGATACACGACGACCGGGACGGCAAGGACATCACTAAACTCGGTACTGTGCCGGATAGTGTGGACAGGTAACAAACACAGACAGGCATCCTCGGAAGGACGCTTCGGGAGTGCTTTTCTGTTTATGGCTTGCCCCGCTCCCCGATTTTCCTTATCTTCGCAAAAACATTGAAAATATGAATTCATTTATCCTTCGCCCATGGCAGGAATCAGATGTTCCCGCTTTGGCAAAATATCTCAATAATAAAAAGATTTGGGACAACTGCCGGGACAGATTGCCTTATCCTTATACCTCCGAAGATGCAGCTTCATTCATACAATACGCCAAGTCCCAAGACGTGCAAAACAATTATTGCATTGAAGTAAATGCGGAAGCAGTGGGAAACATCAGCTTCGACAGGGGCACGGACGTAGAACGCTTCAATGCGGAAATAGGTTATTGGATTGCCGAACCACATTGGAATAAAGGGATTATGACGCAGGCTTTGTGTCAAGCTGTCAGCGATTATTTCAGCAAAACTGATATCATGCGGATTTTTGCCAATGTCTATGCCTACAACTTTGCCTCTATGCGGGTATTGGAAAAGGCTGGTTTCCAGAAAACAGGCATTCAGCATAGTGCTTGCTTCAAGAATGGGCAGTTTCTGGATTGCCATTGTTTCGAGTTGCTGAAAGAAGACACATTATAGGTTTCCCCTCTTGCCCACGTCTAAAAATCTTCCTATCTTGCTACAATGTTTAACCCGTTCTGCTCGCTTCCGGAGGGTGCCCGAAACGTATAGAAGAAAATCCACAGAAAGACTGATTAAAAAACAAATAGAAATAAGGACGCAGACTGAAGGCTTCATCCGGAAACAACATCCGGCCGGAAACGGCATGAAACCACAAAAAACATCGGCATACGATGGAAGAATGCCCCGTGGGAATACGAACAAAGTCAAAAATCCGGAACGTGAGCCGAAGCCTGAGGACAAGAGCGTAGCCGCCGCCCGCAGCCGCCGTATCCCCCGGCCGGGAAGGGCACAAAAAAGCCCTGCCGGATGAATCCCCCGACAGAGCATTATTCACTCGAAGCATGGGCACCACGCCCATACCCATGATGCACAAACGCGAATCCGGCTCCCCTGAAACCGGCTTCCCCACGCAGGTCGCTGTTGCGGCCTATGCCGGTACCAGCATTTCGTTTTCTGCCTTTTCGGTCAGATGTTCCTTCAGGAAGGCTTTAACCCGGCCTATCAGGTTCTTGCAACCATCCGACATTTCGTCGTCCTGCGTATGGTAGTCCACATAACCATACAAGGAACTGGTCCATTGGCCTTTCTTGGCAGAACAATAATCCAAGAACTCATGGATCTTGTTCCAGCTGGCATAATCCATGAAACGGGTCAGGAAGTTGCGCTGCTTGCTTTCCATCACAACGATGAAATCAGCCTCTTCCAACAATTTTCCCACTTTGTCGGGGCCACTGCTCTGCGGTGCAACGTCCCCACTCGAAGTGACTCCCCAAACGGCCATGTCGGCCGTCTCGACTTCTACGTCTTGAACCTGCTCCTCTTGCAGCTTTTTCTTAAAGAGATATTCCACAAAAGGCAACCTGCAGGCGCATCCGGATCCAATAAACAAGATTTTCATAGCGCGACTCAGATTAAAGTGAAACATTCCGGTTTCCCCGCCACAAGGGCTTCCCCCAACGTGTACACCGGGTTAGAACTCTCATGGGGCAAATATAACATTTTGCTTTCAAAAAGCAAATGTTTTGCGCTACAATCTTTCGGGTTTTTATCTTTTTTAATCATTCACCGATAAATCCTCACCTGTGTTCTCGCACACGGTGAATTCCGGGATATGGGACGAACGGATTTTCCACTCCTGCGGATAGAGGTTGTTTGCCCGGCCGCCGATGTTCTTCACGAACCCGAGCGGAAGGCCTTGGAACGTGAGCAGGACAAATCCGCGCGGCACGTCGGACGGCAGGGAGAGCGTCTCCTTGCGCAGATAAGCCACGGCCGTGGAGTAAGACACGGCCACAGCGGGAAAGGCCGGCAGGGAGAGCTCCGTGGACAAGGCCAATGCCTGAGTGGGTTGCCAGTCCTTCCCCTTCGCCACGGCCAGGGGAATGCCGTACTGCCACACCTTGACAGCACGGCGCAATGCCTCCAGCCGCGAAGCGAACGCACTGCGCACCGCACACCAGCCGTCGCCATCGGGCAGGAAATCGAACCCGTCGGGATGCGCCAGCCAAGCCTTGCACGACTTGGGCAAGGCCACGGACGACGCTTGGCGCGCGACGGCCCGCTTCCGCCCTGCTCCGCGGCCGGACGCGCCCATGGAGGAGGAGGAAGCGTCAGCCGACTTGCGCAACACTGCCAAGAAGAAACCTTCGCCACGGGTGAAACCGGGGATGAAATGGTAGGCCGGGAAGGAACCTGCGGCATCGGGCGGGAGCAAGTTGCCCACCACGCCCCACTGCGGGGCCACTTCCACGCCCAGCACCTCGGCCCCCAGTTCCGCCGCCACCCAAGCCACGTTCTCCTCGTCTTCGTAGGCATTGAGCGTGCAAGTGCTGTACACCAGCAGTCCGCCGGGCTTCAGGGCCGGCCAGACATCGCGCAGGATGGCTCGCTGTCGGTCGCGGCACATCAGCACGTTGTCCATGCTCCAGCCCTCGACGGCAGCCTCTTCCTTGCGGAACATGCCCTCGCCGGAGCAAGGCACGTCGGCCACCAGCACATCGAAAAAAGACGAAAGGCGGGCAAAATCCTGCGGGTAGGCGTTCGTGACCGCCACGTCGGGGTAACCCCACTTGGTCATGTTCTCCAACAACACCTGCGCCCGGGCCTTCACCGGCTCGTTGGAGACCAGCAGGCTGCCTTCCGGCAACAGCGAACGGATGTGGGTGGACTTGCCTCCCGGAGCAGCACAGAGGTCGAGCACTACGGCCGGACCGGAAACATGCTGCCGCAAAGCTTGGCCCAAGAACATGGAAGAAGCCTCCTGCACGTAATAGGCGCCGGCATGGAAAAGAGGATCGGCCGTAAAGGAGGGGCGGCCCTGAAGATAGCAACCTTCGCCGGAGGCCCAAGGCACAGGGCCATCGGCTCCATGCAGCCCGCCGGGCGACAACCCGACACGGGCGGCTTTAAAGGGATTCAGGCGCACGCTCACCGACGGCGGTTCGGCCAAAGCACGCGCAAAACAGTCGTAATGCTCCTGCCCCAACAAACGGCAGGCATAATCGCGGAATTCTTGTGGTATCTCTTGTGTCATTTTCTTGCCTTCATTTGTGCGGATAAAAGTAGACAAAAAAAACGGGGCGGACAACTAAATCGGGCTTTTATGCCCTGCCCTCAAAGAAAAAAAGGTATCTTTGCAAGGCAAAAACAAACAGCCAACTGCATGAAACAGCACATTTACCACTTCCTGCACAAAGCGGCATGCCTGGCTCTCTTGTGGGTGGGCCTGGCTCCGGCCATGGGGCACGCGCAAGGCGGCATCACGGTGTATTCCGACACGGTATCGGTCTTGGAAGACGCCGCGGACGACAGCGTGCGGCAAAGCCCGGCGGTAGTCCCCGGAGCACACTTCTTCTCCCACGACGTTTTCGACGATGGAGGCGTCTTCGACTTCCTGTCGGGCATCATGGGCATGACGGGCATACTGCTCATCCTGGCCAGCATCGTGGCCTTCCTGCTGCCGCTGCTCGCCGTGGCCCTGATTGCCTACCTGATTTACCGCTCCTCGCGCAACAAGCGGATGGAAATAGAACGGGAAGCCTACGACCCGACACGCAAGACCGTGGACGAGGAAAAGAGGAGCCGGCTGCTGAAGCAATCGGCCATCAAATATGCCTGCTGGGGCGTGGGACTTATCGCCGTGGAATGGATCATCGACCTGACCAGCCTGCTCCACGTGGCGGGCGTCGTGCTGCTCTGCATCGCCGCAGGCGACTGGCTGACGGCCCTCGTCTCAAAGAAGAAAGAACCGCACTAAAATCCAACTGAAACATGAAACAATATCTCGACTTACTGCAACGCATCTTGGACGAAGGCGTGGAAAAAGCCGACCGCACCGGGACGGGCACCATCAGCGTGTTCGGACACCAAATGAGGTTCCGGATGCAAGACGGCTTTCCGTTGCTCACGACCAAAAAACTGCACCTCAAATCCATCATCTACGAACTGCTGTGGTTCCTGAAAGGCGACACGAACGTGAAATACCTGCAGGAACACGGCGTGAGAATCTGGAATGAATGGGCCGACGAGAACGGCGACTTGGGACATATATACGGCTACCAATGGCGCTCGTGGCCGGACTACAAGGGGGGATTCGTCGACCAGATACAAGAGGCCGTGGACACCATCAAAAACAATCCGGACTCGCGGCGCATCATCGTCAGCGCATGGAACGTGGGCGACTTGGACAACATGAACCTGCCGCCATGCCACGCTTTCTTCCAATTCTACGTGGCCAACGGGCGGCTCAGCCTGCAACTCTACCAGCGAAGCGCGGACTCGTTCCTGGGCGTGCCCTTCAACATCGCCTCGTATGCCTTGCTGCTCATGATGATGGCACAAGTGACCGGGCTGGAACCGGGTGACTTCATCCACACGCTGGGCGACACGCACATCTACAACAACCATCTGGAACAGGTGAAACTGCAACTCACACGCACGCCGCGCCCCCTGCCGCGCATGAGGCTGAACCCGGACGTGAAAAGCATCTTCGACTTCCAATACGAGGACTTCGCGCTGGAAGACTATACCCCCTGGCCGCACATAGCCGGCACAGTTTCCGTATAACAATAAAACACTCACATCATGATATCCATCATAGCTGCCATTGCCAGGAACCGGGCCATTGGCTTTGAAAACAAACTGCTGTATTGGCTGCCCGACGACCTGAAGCGCTTCAAGGCGCTCACCACTGGGCACACCATCATCATGGGACGCAAGACCTTTGAATCTTTCCCAAAAGGCGCGCTGCCCAACCGACGAAACATCGTGCTGAGCCGCGACAGCGCCAAGTCGTTCCCCGGGGCAGAGACTTTCCAGAGTTTGGAAAAGGCCTTGGCCCATTGCGCAGGAGAAGAGGAAATCTTCATCATCGGAGGGGAAAGCGTATATAAGGAAGCGCTCCCCTTGGCACACAAACTCTACCTCACGGAAATAGACGATACGCCGGAAAAAGCCGACGCTTTTTTCCCGCCCATCGTCTTGCCGGAATGGGAACTCGAGCAGAGCGCACCACATGATGTGGATGAAAAGCATCGGTTCCGCTTCGTATTCAATGACTATAAACGCAAGGAGGAAGCCCGTTGAGGCTTCCTCCTTGCGTTTCTTTTCCCTTTTATTATTCTTCCGTTTCCGGTTCTTCCATCTCGTTGGACAGCACCGCCTTCTTATCCTTGATTTCCGGAATCGGCATCTGGCGGTTTATCGCTTCATGGAACGAAATGATGGTTTCCGAACGCTGCAGGCCCAATGGCTGCAACTTATCGTGTATGATACTCAGCATGTGATGGTTGTTCCGCGCGTAGATCTTGATGAACATGTCATAACCGCCGGTGGTGTAATGACATTCCACCACTTCGGGAATCTCCCGTAACTTCTCCACCACGCGATCAAAATCCGACGGGTCTTTCAAGAACAAACCCACGAAAGCGCATGTGTCATACCCGATTTTTTCCGGGTCCAATACATAATGCGAACCTTTCAACACCCCCATCCGGGTCAACTTCTGAATGCGCTGATGAATCGCCGCGCCCGACACTCGGCAGGCCCGCGCCACTTCCAGAAAAGGAATGCGTGCGTTGTCAGCTATCATCTTCAGAATCTGCTCATCTAGAGCGTCCATATTTGCAATCCCCATAGTCAAACATATTATTTGCTGCAAAAATAAGGAAAAAACCAAGACCCTGAAATAAAAGCAATAAAAAAAGCGGCATTTTATAATAAAAATGCCGCTTCTTTATAAAATCCTAATTTAATTATCACCACGCGACGTGGCCGAATAATTAATCTTCAAAGCCCAAGACTTACGCAGAACTTGCTTGATATCCGTGATGATACCCATCTGCGTGTTCTGGTCTACTTTCAAAGAAACCACCTGTGCCGTCTGGTCGTACATGTGCGTGCGCTCCTCGGCGATGAAGTCCATGACCTCCGCAGGCTCTGCGAACCTGTCGTTGAGCTGGATTCGCGTACCCGAACCCATGGATGCCCTGAACTGTTGCGTGGGAGGTCCTACATAAATGTAGGATACGGCTGATTTCTTCTCCAGCTTCTCCAACTCCGTACCAGCCGGAATCGTGAAGTGCACTTTCAATTCAACTTCACGCATCGTCACCACAATCATAAAGAAGAACAAGATAGAGAAAATCAAGTCGGGCAACGAAGAGGTATTCAATTCCGGCATCTCCCGGCCGCCACCTTTGCTAAATCTGCTCATTGTTTGTCTCCTCCATAATTTTTAGGTTCTGCTTCCGATATCTTCTGGGGATAATACTCGCGAATGGCTGCCTGATGCTCGTCATCCAACATGCTGTATACCCGTCCGAATTTAGCCTTGCTCAACTCGTCGCGCAACTCGTTGTAAGCGCGCACCAGCTCATTCTGCACCTGGAAGTACACGTTGTAGCTCGTTCCGCGGTCGGTCTGCACAGAAATCACATGCTTGTCCGTCACCACGCAGTTACCCAGCAACGGGATGTTCTTGTTGTGCTTCTCCGGCAGGTTAGGGCTGTTGTTCTCATTCTTGATGAACTCCTTCGCCTTGTCGCACAACTGTGAAATTTCTATGAAGTCATCCCCGCAGAGAAGCTGCCCTGCCGCATTCACTCTCACTTTCAACACATTCCTCTCTTTCACATCAATTTCAGCGTCCTGCTGCTCGTTCTCGGGCGGAGGCGGCAAACGCCTGGCCAAACCCTTGTCGGAATCCATTGATGTCGTCACCAAGAAGAAGATGAGCAAGATGAAAGAAATGTCGGCCGTGGAGCTGGCGTTAATTCCAGGGACTTTTCTTTTTCCTTTTGCCATTATCTACTCTCCTTATCAAAGATTCGTTTTACTTACTTTCTTTTCTTCATCACTCCCGACATGTTCACGAGCATAGCCAATGCCGTAAATGCCAAGAGAATATAAGTAGAATAAAGGAACATATCCGTCACGGTCACCAAGTAACCCGGCGTCACGTTGCCATCCGCTGCCACAAACTCAGGCTCGTTCAAGTTGCAAACCAGACCGATTGCCAGAGAAAGGAACATGAAGATGAACGAGAAAGCCATCACCTTTCCGCCCGGCACGCCCGTGATGTTTTCGCCCTTTGCACTCATGGAGATCTTGATGCTGCGCACCACGCTCCAAAGCGCCAAGATGCAAGTCACGAAGAACATACCGTACATCAGCCACATCAGCCCTTCCGTGCAATAGGGGGCATTCAGGCCGTCCTCATTCATGTTATCATACCGATATCCGAAGAATGCCGCGAACATTACGATGATAATCGCAAAGCAGGCATACAGGACATAGTATGATGTCATATATTTCTTTGCTGCCATGGTTCAAATCTTATTTTTTGAGGTTATACTTCATGCACATGTCAAGCAGAGAAATCGTAGCTTCCTCCATGTTGGCAGTGATAGATTCAATCTTAGAAAGAATGTAGTTGTAGAAAATCTGGAGAATCAAGGCCACGATGATACCGAAGATCGTAGTGATCAAGGCCACCTTCATACCGCCTGCCACAATGGTCGGGGAGATATCGCCGGCTGCCTGGATGTCATCGAACGCCATCACCATACCAATCACAGTACCCAAGAACCCGAGTGACGGTGCCATGGCGATAAACAAGGTAATCCAAGAGCAACCGCTCTCCAAGTAGCTGGCCTGCACGCTGCCGTATGCGGTGATGGAGCGCTCCACGTCTTCTACGCCGTCATTGAAACGCATCAGACCCTGGTAGCAGATAGAAGCGATAGGACCGCGAGTGTTGCGGCACAAAGTCTTTGCGCCTTCGATGTCGCCGGCGTTCACCAACTTCTCGATGTCGGCCATCAACTTCTTGGAGTCGATTTCAGCCAAGCTCAGGTAAATGATACGTTCGATGCAGAAAGCCAGACCGAACACGAGTGCGATGGCAACCAACGACATAAAGCCGGCGTCACCTTCGATGAACTTCGTCTTCAGTTCCTTGTGGAAGCTTTCCTCTTCTACGATGGGCGCAACAGCCTCGGGGGCCTCGGCCACTTCTTCTTCAACTGCAGCCGTGTCTACGGCAGCGGAATCAACTACGGCAGCAGAATCTGCAACGGCCAACGAATCCTCCTGTGCCATCATCGACTGAGTCGCACCGAATGCAAAAACTCCAAACATCGCAATAATTGCAAAAAACTTTTTCATTGTGTGTCTAATTTTTTAAGATTAATATTAATTTGTTTTTGTTTTCTCATTATTCAAGTTTGCGGAGAGAGGGGGATTCGAACCCCCGATACGCTTTCGGCGTATACACGCTTTCCAGGCGTGCCTCTTCAGCCACTCGAGCATCTCTCCTTTTACGCAAAAACGGCAGCGAGCACAAGAGTAACAAACATACTTCCGTTTTCCGCTACAAAAATATTCTTTTTTTTCTGGACTACCACCATTCTATGCAAAAAAAGTTTGTTTCACCCCTCAAAAAACTTAATTTTAACCTTTCGGAGGCCTTATTTGGCAGCTTTCGGGTATATTCTTAATGCATTTTCACGAGTTTGCCGTGCGACTTCCTCCACCGGCAGGCCGTAGACTTCCGCCATTCGTTCCAGCGTGCGGCAGACGTAGGCACTCTCGTTCCGCTTGCCGCGGAAAGGCACGGGAGCCAGGTAGGGAGAATCGGTTTCCAGGACTACACGGCACAAAGGAATGGTGCGCAAGACATCGGGCAGGGATGATTTCTTAAAGGTGAGCACCCCGTTGATGCCGATCATGAATCCCTCGAACGACAAGAGATCGGCGGCTTCTTCCGCCGTCCCGCCGAAACTATGGAACACGCCGCTTATCCCCTCCGCCTTATAAGGGGAAAGGACCTCTAACAGCTCCTCGTGCGCCGAACGGGAATGAATCATGAGGGGAAGGCCGTAGGCCAACGACCATTCCACTTGGCGGCGAAAGGCATCCTGCTGCTCCTTGTAATAAGTGCGGTCCCAATAATAGTCCAGTCCCACCTCCCCTATCCCGATGAAGGGATTGCCGGAAGCCAGCCGGACTTCCATGCGGTCGAGCACCTCGCCATAACCGGGACGCACCTCCGTGGGATGAAGCCCCAGCATGGGATAGAAGAAGCCGGGCCAGCGCCCGCACAGGGAAAGCATCCCCGGTACGGTGCTTTCATCAATGTTGGGCAGAAACACCTTTTCTATATGGCATTCCTTTGCCCTTGCCACCACTTCGTCCAAGTCGCCGGCAAAAGCTTCATCAAACAGATGGGCATGCGTGTCTATGATTTCCATGACGCCGTTTCCTTCCTTCAGCCTAAGCCTTGCGCCCCAACAGGCTTTGGGCCATGTCCCACAAAAAAGCCTTACGGCTGTCCGGCAAGTCCACCTGCGCGAGAATTTCGCGGGCCTGGTCGAAATAATAGCGTATTTTCCGGTCGCAAAGTTCGCGTATACCTATCTTATTATAGAGTTCGGTGACCGCCCGGATCTTCTCTTCCGGCGCATAAGTCCCCTCCGGCTTGGCCAGCCATTCCTCCAGCGCGGCCTTGTCGTCATCCCGCGCCTTCGCGAGGGCATTGATGAGCATGTAAGTTTTCTTGTTGCAGAGGATGTCGCCTCCCACCTTTTTCCCGAATACGGCCGGATCGCCATACACGTCCAAGTAGTCGTCCTGCAACTGGAAGGCCAGCCCCAGGCTCTCGCCGAAACGATACAGCCTGTCCGCATCCCGGACAGGAGCATCGGCCAGCACCGCCCCTATCTTCAAGGCACAAGCCAAGAGCACAGAAGTCTTCAGACGAATCATCTCGATATACTCGTCCTCGGTGACGTCGGAGCGCGTTTCAAACTCGATGTCATACTGTTGCCCTTCCCCAATCTCGAGCGCCGTTTCGGTGAACAGTCCCATCACGTCGGCCACCTTTCCAGCCGGACAGTCCTTCATCATGTATTGATAGGCCATGACGAGCATGGAATCGCCGCTAAGTATGGCCGCGTTGTCGTTCCACTTCTTATGCACGGTGGGCATTCCGCGCCGCATGTCGGCCTTGTCCATCAGGTCGTCGTGCAAGAGGGTGTAATTATGGTAGATTTCGATGGCCAAGGCTTGCGAGGATATGGTTCCCACATCTTCCTTGTACAGATTATAAGCCATAAGCATCAGCACGGGGCGGATGCGCTTCCCGCCGAGCGACAGGACATAGCGTATGGGGGCATAGAGCTCGGCCGGCTTGCGCCCGAAAGGCATTGCGGCAAGCGCCTCGTTCACTTGATTTAAAACTTCCTTCCAATTATACATAACCAACAGTCTTTTCCGAACAAAAAGAGGCTGCCCGCGAGCAGCCTCTCCTTATTACATTATTATATTATTGCAATCTGAACATCACCGGCAATGAGAACTTCACGCGCACTGGTTTACCTCTCTGCTTGCCGGGGCTCCACTTCGGCATCATCTTCAAGACGCGCTCGGCCTCTTTCGACAAGTAGGGGTCCGGACTGCGGACAATCTTGATGTCCACGATAGAACCGTCCTTGTTCACCACGAACTGTGCATAAACACGTCCCTGGATGCCCTGCTCAACGCAGATGGGCGGATACTTGATGTTGTCGGACAACCATTTCATGCACGCCTCTTCGCCACCGGGGAAGCGGGGGTTCTCCTCCACGATATCATAAATCATGTTCTCGTCCACTTCTTCCACCACGGGACCAACCGGGCCGGTAGCCACAGGCCCTACGGTTCCGGTTCCATGTACCGCCACGATGGCTTGGTTGACTTCCTCTGAGGTTTCAATCTCCTCTTCGGCCAATTCCGTCTCGTTGTCCACGATGTTCAGGATTTCGGCCACCTTGGGCGCTGCTGCTGGAGGGGGCGCTGCCACCTCTTCCTGCTGGTGCGAAATAGGAATCATGTCCTCCTCAATGGCCGCCGTGAACACCGGCTCGCTGTTGTCGATGACTTTGATGTCATGCTGCGTCCACTCGAAAGCCACGAACATGGCTGCCATCACCAGCACCAAACCGATGAGCCAACTGGTGCTCTTGGTTCCCTCGAGGTCCGCCTTAACTGATTTTTTTACTTCCATATCATAACTTTTTTACGTATTCTTCATAACGTGACAAAAGTAGCACATTTTTTTCATATAGCCACACGCTTTGCCTCATTTTTTTTCGTCGGGAACATTTTTTTTCATTCCGCACCCTAAATCGCCCTTTCGCGCGTTATAATTATGTAAGGTCGCGGCACGCCCCTTCGGAAATGTCGCACAAATATAACCAGATATTTCAGAAAATGCCGTATCTTTGGCCATTAAATTTGCTCAAAAGAATGAGAAAGTTCATTTTCGCGCTATATGCCCTGCTCGCCACCGCCGCGGCAGCCCAGGAAACCAACTCGGTGTTCAACTTTCTGGAAATGCCCGTGTCGGCCCACGCCACGGCTTTGGGCGGCCGCAACATTTCCCTGATTTCCGACGATGCGTCGCTGGTGTTTGCCAATCCGGCACTGCTCAGTTCCGTCACCGACAAGACGCTCAACCTCAACTATATGACCTACCTGCAAGGCTGCAACGTGGGCAGCGCGGCGTTCGTCAAGGTGCTGGGCGAACGGTCTACCATGGGCGTCACGGCGCAATATGCCCACTACGGCAGCATGGACGAGACCACGGCAGACAACGTGACCGTCGGCTCGTTTTCCGCCATGGACATGGCCCTGAGCGGCATGTACGCCTACAACCTGAGCGACCGCTGGGCGGGAGGCGCCACAGGCAAGTTCATCTACTCCAAATACGCC
This sequence comes from uncultured Paraprevotella sp., assembly GCA_944321525.1. Lineage (GTDB taxonomy): Bacteria > Bacteroidota > Bacteroidia > Bacteroidales > Bacteroidaceae > Paraprevotella. The sequence goes on along the minus strand of CALULQ010000004.1, from coordinate 92,602 downwards.
GACTATTCCTCCGTGGCCTTGGCCGTAGACCTTGGCGTGAACTACTATGACGAGCATTCCGACTTTTCTTTCTCCGTCGTGGCGCGCAACCTGGGCGGGCAAGTCAAGGCCTTCGGCGACACGCACGAGAAACTGCCTTTCTCCCTGCAGATGGGGTTCACGAAAAGGCTGGCGCACGCTCCCTTCCGCGTTTCCGTCACCCTCGTAGACCTGACCCGTTGGGACAAAGACTACTACTTCGTTTCGGGCGAAGAGCCTTCCACCGGAAAGATTCTCATGAACCACCTGACAGCGGGCGTCGACTTCCTGCCCACCGATTACCTGTACGTCTCGATGGGCTACAACTTCCGCAAGGCCAACGAGATGGATGCGGCCGGTTCGTCGCACGCCGCCGGACTCTGCGCCGGCGCCGGCATCCTGCTCTCCCGCTTCAGTTTCGGGATGGCCTACGCGCAATACCATCTCTCGGCCCCGTCCTTCGTATTCAACGCCTCTTATTGCCTCTGACACAGCTATACATTATTATATATATATAAGAAACAGCATGCACACAAAAAGAATCACCATTGCCATAGACGGCTTCTCCTCGTGCGGTAAAAGCACGATGGCCAAAGATTTGGCCCGCGAAATCGGATACATCTACATCGACAGCGGCGCCATGTATCGCGCCGTCACCCTCTACTGCCTCGAAAACGGGCTGTTCCGCGGCGACGAAGTGGACACGGAAGCCCTGCGCGCCGCCCTGCCCCACCTGGACATCGCCTTCAGGCTCAACCCCGAAACGGGACGGCCGCAGACTTACCTGAACGGACGGCTCGTGGAGAACGAAATCCGCACGATGGCCGTGTCCTCGAAAGTCAGCATCGTGGCCGCCCTCGGCTTCGTGCGCGAAGCCATGGTAGGCCTCCAGCAACAGATGGGGCGCGAGAAGGGCATCGTCATGGACGGGCGCGACATCGGCACCACGGTGTTCCCCGACGCCGAACTGAAGATTTTCGTCACGGCTTCGCCCGAAATCCGCGCCCAGCGGCGCTTCGACGAGTTGCAGGCCAAAGGCGAAACGGGTAGTTTCGAGGAAATCCTGGAGAACGTGAAGGAGCGCGACCGGATAGACACCACACGCGACGTCAGCCCGCTCCGCAAGGCGGACGACGCCATAGAACTGGACAACAGCCACCTGACCATCCCGGAACAGAAGGAATGGCTGCTGGCGCAATACCGCAGGGCGGCCGAAGCCGAATGAGCGCCACCACGAAGGGCCGCCGGGAAGGAAAAGCGAACGAAACAAAAGACAGCAAGCATGAACATTGAAATAGACCAAGGGTCGGGATTCTGCTTCGGCGTGACCCGCGCCATCAACAAGGCCGAGGAAGAGCTGGCACAAGGCGCCACGCTCTACTGCCTGGGCGACATCGTGCACAACGGCAAGGAGTGCGACCGGCTGAAGAAGATGGGACTCATCACCATCGACCATGCCGCCTTCGCCCGCCTGCACCACGCCAAGGTGCTGCTCCGCGCCCACGGCGAACCGCCCGCCACCTACCAGCAGGCACAAGCCAACGACATCGACATCATCGACGCCACCTGCCCCGTGGTGCTCCACCTGCAGGAGCGCATCAAGAAGGAATACCTCTCCGGCGGGACGCCCGGACGGCAAATCGTCATCTACGGCAAAAACGGACACGCCGAAGTGCTCGGCCTCGTGGGACAGACCGACGGCACGGCCATCGTCATCGAGTCGCCGGAAGAAGTGGGAAAGCTTGATTTCAGCAAAGACATCTGCCTCTATTCGCAGACCACGAAGCCGCTCGAGGGCTTCCGCCAAATCGTGGAATACATCCAGGCGCACATCTCGCCATCGGCCACGTTCCGCTACTACGACACCATCTGCCGCCAAGTGGCCAACCGCATGCCCCACATCCGCGACTTTGCCGTGCGCCACGACGTGATCCTCTTCGTCTGCGGGAAGAAAAGCTCCAACGGACGGGTGCTCTACAACGAATGCCGGAACGTGAACCCGCGCTCCTACATGGTGGACGCGGCGGACGAAATCGACTTCGCTTGGCTCGACGGTTGCCGTTCGGTAGGCATCTGTGGAGCCACCTCCACCCCCAAATGGCTGATGGAGGAATGCGCCGACGCCATCAGGCGGCGCTTATGAACCCTTACAGGTCCGGACATCGCGCGATGCCCGGACCTGTCGTTTCATCCCTCCCCCTGCACGCGGACAAATTGTCCGCTTTTTATTCCATCATCACAAGGCATTGAAACGCCGGCAAGGCGGCACGCCCCGCCCCTTGCCTTCCATTCCCGTCCCCGGCCCCCGGCGGCAAACCGGACCGCCCCCGGCCGCGACACGCAGCGCCGCTTGCCTGCTTGCGCGAATGCGCCGTGCGGAGCACGCGAAAGTACTTTGCGGCAAGTACTCGAGTACTCTGCGGGAAGTACTCGAGTATTCCGCGGAGAGTACTGCTCCGCACGGCGCATCCCCTCTTACGGTTTTCCTGAGTGCCATGCCCCGGGAAACGTCCCTGCGGGGTATGCCACAACGGACGGGGCCGGGAATCGAAACGACTCCCGGCCCCGTCCGTTATCACGCTGCGGCCCGCTTCCGGACCGCAGTCGGCCTGTTTCTCTTGTCAAACAATCAAAAAATCCTGCATCCGTCGCCACGCAGCCTCAGCCCTCGCTGCCGCGCACTGCGGCGAAATAAGCGTCGAGCAGCTGTTTGGCTGCCACGAACGAGGTCTGCCGGCCCGAAAGCACCATCTGCTCGGCTTCGGGCAGGCGGGACTCGATTTCGGGATTCTGGAAGAAACTGTTGCGCAACTGCTCGTTGATGGTCTCATACATCCAATATTTGGCCTGCTCGTTGCGCCGATGCTCGAAATAGCCGTTCTGCTTCACGAAATCCACATATTGGAAGACCATGTCCCAGATTTCCTTGATGCCCAGGTTGTAGAAACCCGAATAGGTCATCACCTTCGGCGTCCAGCCGCTCTCCGGTGCCGGAAAGAGGTGGAGGGCGTTGCGGAACTGCGTGGCCGCCAGCTGGCACTTGTCCACGTTGTTCCCGTCACACTTGTTGATGACGATGCCGTCGGCCATCTCCATGATGCCGCGCTTGATGCCCTGCAGCTCGTCGCCCGTTCCAGCCAGCTGAATCAGCAGGAAGAAGTCCACCATGGAATGGCAGGCCGTCTCGCTCTGCCCCACGCCGACCGTCTCCACGAAAATCTTGTCGAAGCCCGCGGCCTCGCAAAGGATGATGGTCTCGCGCGTCTTGCGGGCCACGCCGCCGAGCGAGCCGGCCGAGGGGCTGGGACGGATGAACGAGTCGGGATGCACGGCCAGCTTCTCCATGCGCGTCTTGTCGCCCAGGATGCTGCCCTTGCTGCGCTCGCTGCTGGGGTCGATGGCCAGAACGGCCAGCTTGCCCCCGTATTGTTCCAGCACGTGTATGCCGAAAGCGTCGATGCTCGTGCTCTTCCCCGCGCCCGGCACGCCGCTGATGCCCACGCGGACCGACTGCCCCGAGTAGGGCAGGCATTTTTCTATCACCTCTTGGGCCACGGCCTGGTGGGCGGGGTTCGTGCTTTCCACCAAAGTGACGGCGCGGCCCAGCACCGTGACGTCGCCCTTGCGTATGCCTTCCACGTAGTCGGCGGCCGACAGCTCGCGGTGGCGGTAACGGCCGCGCTTCAGGTAGGGGTTCACTATCGAAGGCTGCGCCACTCCGCTGTTCACGGTCAGTCCCCTATATTCCTCGCTGTTTTCGGGATGCTCCATAAATACAAGTCCGTTTAAGGTTTCACGTTGATGGTTATAATCTCTTTCGAGCGGGCGGGGTCGTTCGTGATGAGCAACACGCGCGGACTGCTCTTCACCTTCGACAGATATTTGGCCGCCACGGTCACCTTCAGTTTGGCCGTCTCTCCCGGGGCGATGTTTCTCTCGCTCAAGGAGACGCTCAGCGCTTTATTGAACACCTGCAAGGTGCGCACCTGCAAGGTGCGTTTCCCCTCGTTGCGCACCTCCACGGTCATGGATTTCTTCCGTTTCCGCCCCATCTCGCCCATGTCCAGCGTGTCGGCCGAGAGCACCAACCGCGGTGCCAGTTCGCGGTCGCGCGCCGACAGCGAAGAGAAGTCCGGCAGCAGGACGGACGACACGGTGATTTCATTCTCCTCCGACACCTTGTCGCCCACCTCGCGGGCCAGATAGATGGACGTCTGCGTCAGTCCCATCTGGTGCAGTTTCTCGCTGTCCAAGGTCAACATTATCTTTCCCATTCGGCCTCCGTTGAGCTGCTCGGGGAAATATTCCGCGGAAAGGTAGGAGGGCAAGTGCATCAGATACGGCTTGTAGCTCTTGCGCCCCGTGTTGAGGATCTGTAATTCCATCACCGGATGGTCGCCCCGGTTCACGTTGTCGAACTCCACGTTGTTCACGTTCAGGCGCACGTTGCCCAAGTCGATGGGGAAGGTGCCCGAATAGTCCGACAGCTTGGACACCACACGCCCCTGCATGTGCAGGTACATGGGCTCTTCCGAAGCGTTGGTATATACCTCCAGGTCTTTTTGGAAACTGCCCAGCATCTTGGCGTCGTAGACGGCGGTAATCGTGCCTTCGGCGCCCGGGGCTATCAGTTCGCGCGTCCACTCCACCGCCGTGCAGCCACACGAAGGGATGACTTCCGTGATGCCCAACGGCTCGTCGCCCGCATTCTTCAACGTGAAACTCACCTTCGACGGCAACTGGAACATGATTTCGCCCATGTTGGCCACGTCGCGGTCCAGCTCCACGCGGGGCTGCGCCACGGCCGCCACGGCCAGCATCATCCCCGCCATATATGCAAAACTTCTTTTTATCACCATACTTGTATTTTCATTTTGCGACAAAGATAGTGCAAAAAAGCGAGGGAATGAACAAAAAAAGGAACTGATTACAAACAAAAGTCAGATTGCATTTGAACGATTCGGAAGAACGGACAGGAGCCACCATCGCCGCAGCCTTTTTCCGCCATGTAACCATTAATTATCCGTCGCGTAAGAAACATGTAATACCACGACCGTACTTTTGCAGCGTGTTTTTAAGAATAACCATTAAAGTTTTAAACAATAACCTAATTACAAAAACAATGGAATTTAAAGGTAATCTACTTTGGGCCTTGTTATTGTCTGGTTCAGCCTGTTTGCCGGCCTCTGCAGCCGACAACCGGCAGGCCGAACAAGGCAGAAACGACGCAGTGGTACAAGCTGTTGCGCCGGACGTCAGGTCCATCAAAGGGAAAGTCATCGATGAAAAAGGCGAAACCGTGATAGGAGCCACCATCGTGGTAAAGGGGTCCTCCGCGAAGACCGTCACGGACTTCGACGGCAACTTCGAACTAAAAGGCGTGGACGCCGGAGCTGCCGTCGAAATCTCCTACATTGGCTTCCAGACTCTCACGGCCAAGCTCTCCAACGGGGCAACCTTTGTAATGAAAGAAGACAACAAGCTGCTCAACGAGGTGGTCGTGGTAGGTTATGGATACATGCGCCGCAAGGACGTGACCAGCTCCATCACCACCGTGAAAAGTGAAGATTTCAACGTAGGTGTATACCAGTCGCCGGCGCAGTTGCTGCAAGGCAAAGTGCCGGGTCTGCAAATCACCACCAGCAGCGACCCCAATGCCTCGTCGTCGGTCACCCTGCGCGGCGCCTCGACCCTGCGCGAGGGAGCTGCCATGGAACCGTATTACGTCATCGACGGCGTGCCGGGAATGGACATTTCGCTCATTTCACCGGAAGACATCGAGAGCATCGACGTGTTGCGCGACGCTTCGGCCACGGCCATCTACGGCTCGAAAGCCGCCAACGGTGTCATCCTCGTCACCACGAAGAAAGGCAAGGAAGGGCGGGCTTCGGTGAACTACAGCGCCTACGTGGCCTTCGACCAAGTGTCGAAAAACCTCGACATGATGGGCGCCGACGAATACCGCGACTTCGTCTTGAGCAACGGCCTGTCCATCGACCCGACCGACGACCTCGGGGCGCATACCGACTGGCAGAAAGAGGTGCAACGCACGGGGGTGTCGCACAACCACAACGTGTCGATCAGCGGCGGCACTGGCAAGACGAACTATAGTGCCAGCATCAACTATTTCAATAACCAAGGCATCATCAAAGGCGACAACCTGAAACGCCTCAACGGACGTGCCTACGTGGGAACCAAGACCTTGCACGACCGCTTGGACCTTTCATTCAACCTTAACGCCAGCCTGACCGAACAAAACCAAGTGCCCGACTATACGGATGGGGCCTCGGTCTACGATGCCATGAACTACTACCTGCCCTTCTCGCCCGTGAAAGACGAAAACGGCAACTGGTTCGAACATGCCTCGCGCACACAATACTACAACCCCGTGGCGCTCATCGAGGAAAACACCGACTTCACCAAAAGCCAGCGCATACAGGCCACCGCGAAAGCCGGGCTCGACATAGGATGGGGACTGAAATACAACCTCATGCTCTCGTATGAGAACGAACACATCAACAACAACGTCTACAACACCGCCAACTCGCTCATCGCTGCCGGGATGGACGGACAGGCCCAGCGCTCGAGCGTGCAGAACGACAGCAAGGTGATGGAAATGTACCTCAACTACGACCATACCTTCAAGGAGGCGCACAAGCTCGGCCTCATGGCGGGTTACTCTTGGCAAGAAGACAACACCGACGACGGCTTCCAGTTGCGCGCCTACGACTTCTTCAGCGACGACCTGACGTATCACAACATGGGCATGGCCAACTCCATCGACCGCACGGAAGCCGGACTGGGCAACTACAACCTTTCCACCCTGCGCATGATCTCATTCTACGCCCGCGCCAACTATTCCTTCCTTGGCAAATACTTGCTCCAAGCCACCGTGCGCCGCGACGGCTCATCGGCCTTCGGGGAGAACAACCGCTGGGCCACCTTCCCCTCGGCATCTGCGGCATGGCGCCTGTCGGAGGAGAAGTTCATCAAGGACCTCGGCGTGTTCGACGACTTGAAAATCCGCGCGGGCTACGGCGTGAGCGGCAATTCGCTCGGATTCGACGCCTTCACGGCACGCATGCGCTACGGCGTGACGGGATGGTTCACTGACTCGGAAGGCAAGGAAGTACACACCATCGGCGCACTGAGCAACGCCAACCCTGACCTGAAGTGGGAACGCACAGGCATGTTCAACGTGGGACTCGACTTCGCCTTCTTCGGCGGACGCTTGGGCGGAACCGTGGAATACTACACCAAGCGCACGAAAGACCTCATCTACGCCTATCCCGTGTCGACCACGGAATACATCTACGGCGAGCTGACAGCCAACGTGGGCGAAATCAGCAACAAGGGCGTGGAAGTAACCATCAACGCCGTGCCCGTGCAGACGAAAAACTTCCGGTGGACCACGGCCCTCAACCTGTCGCACAACAAAAACGTGGTGGAAAAACTGTCGAACGACGAGTTCTCGGTGGACTACATAGAACCCGGGGAAGCCGACCTGGGCGGAGCCGGGCAGAGCAACATCAAGCAGCAGCGCATCATGGAAGGGCATCCCATCGGCCAGTTCTACACTTGGGAGTGGGCCGGATATGACGAGAACGGAGTGTCGACCTTCTACGTGCACGACCCCGTGACGGGAGAACGCACCGGCGAAACCACCACCACGCCGCTGAGCACCGACCGCGCATGCACCGGAAGCGCACAACCGAAACTGACCATGGGTTGGAACAACACGCTGACGTACAAACGCTTTTCACTCACGGCATTCTTCCAAGGCACCTTCGGCAACAAAATCATGAACGGCACGAAGGCGCGCCTCTCCAACGTGGCCGACGCAGGAGTGAGGAACTGGCTGACGAGCTACGCGGAGGAGAACCGCGCCACGGACTACAACTCGCACTATCTCTCTGACCGCTATCTGGAGAACGGCAGCTACCTGCGCCTCTCCACCCTGTCGCTGGGCTACGACTTCGGCCGGGTGGGCGACTGGATCAACAGCCTGAAGCTGGCCTTCACCTGCAACAACGTGTTCACCCTGACCGGTTACTCGGGCATCGACCCGGAAGTGAACTTGGGCGGGCTCACGCCGGGCATCGACAACCGCCGCACCTATCCGCGCGCCAGGACCTACATGCTGGGCGTAAACATCAACTTCTAATTCTAAACGGAATATACAATCATGAAGAAATCAAGAAACTGTTTGAAGACAATCGTGCTGGGCTGCACGGCCGCACTGATGGCTACGGCCTGCACCGACTTGGACGTGGACATCAAATCACAATACACCGAGATTCCCGACACGCCGGAAGCCATAGAGGCCGTAAGCGCCGCCATCTATAACCCCTACCGCACGGCCATGGGGCGCCAGCACTGGATGGCGCAGTGCATGTCGACCGACGAAATGGCGGGAGTCGCCATGGGAGCCGACTACTACGACGGCGGCGTGTACCGGCAGATGACCGTGCACGACTGGAACGCCGACAACGGCATGCTGGGCACGATGTGGGACGGCGCCATGACGGGCATCACCACCTGCAACCAGATACGCAAGATGCTCGAAGGGAAAAGCCCCGAGGACCTGGCACCCGTGCGCGCCATGAGGGCCTACTACCACTTCCTGCTGATGGACAACTTCGGCGACGTGCCCATCATGGATGACGACGCCACGTCGCACCCCGAACGCAGCAAACGCGCCGACGTGTGCCGTTTCATCGAGAAGGAACTGCTCGACGTCAAAGACCTGCTGCCGGAAGAAGTGTCGGAGGCCACCTACGGCAAGGCCACCCGATACATGGCCGAGGCCTTGCTGGCCAAGCTTTACCTGAACTGGAACGTCTATACGGCCGAACGGGTGGACGACTACACGCCGGCGACCCCGAATCCCAAGCTCGACGACTGCATCGCCATGTGCGACGCGCTCATCGAAAGCGGGCATTTCGCCCTGACGGACAGCTTCATGGTGAAGTTCCGCCCGGACAACGGGCCGCACATCCGCGACTTCATCTTCGTGATGCCCTTCGACCGCGAGACGCAGCAGGGCATGGTGCACGCCCGCTTCTGGAAAAGCCGCAGCGGCAAGGACCAGTTCGGCGTGGTGGCTTCCGGCCCTGCCGGCAACCTGCGCTGCCTGCCGGAGTTCCTCGACAAGTTCTGCCTGCCCGGCGACGACCGCAACGCGCAATATCTCGTGGGACCGCAATATTACTGGGAAAACTACGAACGCACCGACCGCCCCTTCATCATCGAGACTACCAAGAACGGGCTCGACCAAGACTATCTGGCGGCTGACAAGGACGACCCGATAGAATGGCAAATGGACTACACCCGCGAAATACCGCTCCGAACGGGAGGCGAGGGCACGCTCGACGTGGGCAACGACCAAAGCGGGCGGGCCGCGGGAGCACGCTCCATCAAGTTCTACCCCGACGTGGAGGCCACGGCCTCGCAAGGGCACAACCAAAGCAACGACATGCCCATATTCCGCTATGCCGACATCGTGCTGATGAAGGCTGAAGCCATACTCCGCGGGGGGACGGCCACGAAGGGCGACACGCCCATGAGCCTGATGAACCAGATACGCACCTACGTGCACGCCCCGCTGCTGGCGGCAGACCCCACGCTGGACGAACTGCTCGACGAGCGCGCGAGGGAGTTTGCCGACGAGGGATGGCGCAGGAACGACCTGATACGCTTCGGCCGCTTCGAGGACAACTGGGGATTCCGCTACCTCTATCCCGAGGGCATGGAGGAGAAGTTCCGCCGCGTGTTCCCCATCCCCACGTCGGTGCTGAACACCAACACGCACTGGAAACAGAATGAAGGTTATTAAAAGACCATGGACATGAAGAAACAATTTGCTCTGTTTTTATTCATCCTTCTACCCGCCACGTTCATTGCCGCCGCCCGCGGCAATGAACGTGGCTTTGGCAGAAGAATAGAGGTGGTGGTGCACCGCGGCGCCAACCATCTGGCACCGGAAAACACCGTGGCGTCGGCCTTCGCGGCCCTGGAACATGGCGCCGACTGGGTTGAAGTGGACGTCAGGGCGAGCAAGGACGGCGTGCTCTACAACCTGCACGACCCGACGCTGGACCGCACGACCAACGGAAGGGGGTTCCTGGCCGACATGCTGTCGGCCGACGTGGACCGGCTCGATGCCGGCTCGTGGTTTTCCCCGGAATTCCGGGGCGTGCGCGTCCCCCGCGTGTCCGAAATGCTCGACTCGCTGCGGGGCCGCGCCCGCGTCTTCTTCGACGTGAAGCCGGGCGCGCCCGTGGCCCCGCTCATCGCCCTCGTCCACGCCAAGGGCTTCGGCGGCGACAAGAGTTTCTTCTGGTTCGCCGACACGGCAATGCTGAAGGAGTTCACGCGCTTGGCGCCGGAAATGAAAGTGAAGGTCAACGCCTCGGACGTGGAGGGCATCAGGCGCTGGATGGGCGTATGCCGCCCGTCTTACGTGGAAATCGCGCCCGGACGCATCACCGGGGAAGTGCGCGACTTCTGCCGCCGGAACGGCATCCGCATCATGGCCGCCGTGCAAGGCGAAGAAGAAGCGGCCTACAAGGAAGCCATCGCGCGGCAGCCCGACCTGGTGAACCTCGACCGTCCGGAACTGTTCGCCAAGGTGATGGCCGACATTGACGAAGAAGAACGCATCCGCCGCCGGCCGCTGGCCGGCTACGTGGACCCGCGCATCGGGAGCGAAGGTCTGGGGCGCGTGTTCGTAGGCCCTTCGTGCCCCTTCGGCATGGCGAAGCCTTCGCCCGACTGCACCGTGCATCCCAACAGCGGCTGGCTGCCGATGCCCGAGCAGGTGGACGGCTTCGCCCAAGTGCACGTGAGCGGCACGGGCGGCGGACCGAAATACGGCAACATCCTCGTGATGCCCTTCGCCCCGGCCGCAGACGACACGCTGGGAAGCACGAGCCGTCCCGACCGCCGCAAGACGGAGGAGATCGCCCTGGGCTACTATGCCACGGAGCTGGCCGCATCGGGGGTGAAGGCGGAGCTGACGGCCGCACGCCGGGCGTCGTTCTACCGCTTCACCTACCCCCAAGGAGCGCGGCAAGGGCTGCTGGTGGACGCCGGCTTCTTCCTGGGCGAAAATCCCGTGCCGGACGCACGCGAGGCACAACAGTTCGTAGGCTCACAGGTAAGGGTGGTGTCCGACCACGAAATCGAGGGATACAGCCGCATCCGCGGGGGCTGGAACAACGGACGGGCCTACACGGTGTATTTCCACGCCGTAGCCGACCGGCCGTTCCGCCGCGTGCGCACATGGAAAGGCAGCCACGTGGGCGACGCGCGGGAACAATTCGACTCGGGCGAGAAGACGGGCGCCATCGTGGAATTCGACGTCCGCGGCGGGAACGACACCGTGAGGCTGAAGGTGGGCATCTCGTTCGTCAGCGAACTCAAGGCGCGGCAGAACTGCCGGGAGGACATTCCGCGATGGTCGTTCGACGAGGTGAGGAGCGGGCTGGTGCACGAGTGGGAGCGCCTCTTCCACCGCATTGAAATCCCCGACGACCTGCCCGACGAATACAAAAGGATGTTCTACACCGCGCTCTACCACACCATGCTCATGCCCGTGGACCGAACGGGCGACAATCCGCTCTGGACCGACGGCGAGCCTTACTACGACGACTTCTACGCCATCTGGGACACCTACCGCACGTCGTCGCCGCTCATCACGCTCATCGACCCCGACAGGCAGACGGACATCGTGCGCGCGCTGGTGAACATCTACAAGCGCGACGGATACATGCCCGACGCGCGCAGCGGCAACTGCAACGGACGGACGCAGGGCGGCTCGAACGCCGAAATCGTGGTGGCCGACGCCTTCGTGAAGGGGCTGCGGGGCATCGACTACGAACTGGCGCTGCAGGCCATGCTCAAGGACGCCACCGTGCCCCCCGGCGGCAACGAGGAGGCCGAGGGCCGGGGCGGGCTCGCGCCCTACCTGCAACTGGGCTACATTCCCCACGGCGTGGCAAGGGCCGGCAGCCGCACGGTGGAATATTCCTACTGCGACTACGCCATCGCCACCGTGGCACGCGGACTGGGACACGACAGCCTCGCGGCGAAATACCTCCGCCAGTCGGGCAACTGGAAGAACCTGTGGCGCGCGGACTACGAGCACGACGGGGCGCGCGGTTTCATCATGCCGCGCGACGCCGAGGGGCGATGGCTCGACGACCTGCCCTTCGGGCGCTCACGCCTGCAGCACCCCACCTTTCGCTACACGCCGCTGACCATCGAGGGCCCGTGGTACACGGCATGGTGGGACATGTTTTTCTACGAAGGCACATCGTGGGAATACTCCCTGAGCATCCCTCACGACGTGCCGGGGCTGATTGCGGCCTCGGGCGGGGCAGAAGCCTTCGAACGGCGGCTCGACCGCTTCTTCGACCGCGGGTATTTCAATGTGAACAACGAACCGTCGTTCCTCACGCCCTGCCTCTACCACTGGCTAGGCAAGCCGTGGCGCAGCAGCGACCGCATCCGCGCCATTGTGGACGAAAGCTACTCCGACCGGCCCGACGGGTTGCCGGGCAACGACGACTCGGGCGCCATGTCGTCGTGGCTGGCCTTCCAGATGATGGGCCTCTATCCCAACGCGGGGCAGGACTACTACCTCATCAACGCGCCCATGATGGAGCGCACGGTGCTGCACCCGCGGCCGGGAGCGACGTTCACCATCGAAGCCCGGGAACTCAGCCCACGCAACCGCTACGTGCGCTCGGCCACGCTCAACGGCCGCCCCTATCCCTACTCCACCCTGCGCCACGCCGACATCGTGGCGGGCGGCGAACTGGTGTTGGAAATGGGAAGCGAACCCGGCGACTGGGGACGCGAGATGTTCCCCGGCAACCAAGAGGCGGGGTTCTGACAAAGATTAAAAACAAAAGAACATGACAGACAGTCCTGCCACATGAGGCCGCCAAGCACCTGTGCCTGCCCGGCAAGCAAGCGCCCGGACTTGCCCGACGCCTCGCCGCAGCGGGCAGAAGCGGGCGCAGTACCCTGCGGCAAGTACTCGAGTACTCTGCGGAGAGTACTCAAGTACCTTGCGGAAAGTACAGTTCCGCACTCCGCAAGGCAACATCCCGCCTTCCGCGGCGGGACGGGCGGAAACGGGGGCGACGCCTCATCGGACAGGGACGATTCACCAACCATCCTTATCGAACGACAAAATCAGAACAATATGAGAACTTGCATACTGCTATTATTAATGCTCTTCCTCCCCCGCTGCGCTGAAGGCACCCGCGCCGGGGCTTTCTCGCCCGACACCTTCCGTTTCGAATTTGCCCTCTACGGGCAGACACGGCGATTTGCCATGAAATTCGAACCGGTGGACGATTCGGTCGCCATCCGCTGGAGCATGCCGCGCCACGGGAAGGTTTACGGCGGCACATACCGGATGGGGAAAAGGTCGGTGGAGGACGGAAGCCGACTCTGCTTCCTGCAGCCCGGACACGGCAAGGCCATCGACGTGCCGGCCGATGAAACGGCCTTCATGCTCTCCCGAAAGGCGCTGCGGCAACTGCACGACAGCCTGCATTTCGTCTACGGCAACACGCGCTACGACCTGGTGGACAGCCTGCCGGCCGCACCGGGACTGAAGTCGCTCCACGTGGCAGACCGGACCGAAGGCTGCGAAATGTGGATTGTCGACGATCTGCGCCTGCCGCTCGTCTGGCGCATGAAGGGCAACCCGCTCGGCATCGACTGGACGGTGACCAACGTGGCCGAAGCCATGAGCCGCGCCGACGGCAAGCTGCGCGTGGCCTTCATCGCCGACCCGCACGTGCAGGATGTCGTGTCGCGCCCCGAACTGGCCCGCACGATGGCGGCACAGCTCGGCTCCACCCGGCTCTTCAACGAAAACATCCATGCCTTCCGCTCTGCCCTCGACGACGTGGCCGCACGCGGCATACGGCTGGTCGTCCTGCCGGGCGACCTGACCGACAACGGGCAGGCCGCAAACGTGGAAGCTGTCCGGCGGATGCTCGACGCCTACATGAAGCGGCACGGGATGATGTTCTTCGTCACCACAGGCAACCACGACCCCGCGCAGCCCCGCGGCAAAGACTACGTGGCCGACGACCTGCTCTCGGCCGACGGGCGGCGCACGGCCATGGCAAGCAGCAAGGAACTGGGCAGCGGGAAGCTGCCCGTAGACACCACGCTGCATTGCCTGGGATACGAAGAACTGATGAGGGCATGGGCGGCTTTCGGCTATTCGCCGCGCGAAGAATACTTATATTGGTCCACACCTTTCAGCAAGTATGACTACGAAGACTACACCCTCGACGAGGCGGAAAAAGCCGCAACGCCGCAGATGCGCCGCTACATGCTGGGTGACAGCCTGCAAGGCGTGGACGCAAGCTACGTCGTGGAACCCGTAGAGGGCCTATGGCTGCTGGCCATAGACGGAAACGTGTTTCTGCCCGAACGCACGGACGACTCAAAGGACGTCTATCGAAGCCCGTCGGCTGGCTATGCCAACGTATGGAAACACAAACGGTTCCTCATCGAATGGACAGGACGCGTGGCGGCCGACGCACGAAGACTGGGCAAGACGCTCGTGGCGTTTTGCCACTATCCGGCCACGGACTTCCACAACGGAGCAGGCGAACAGATTTCCAACTTCATGAAGCCCAAGGCCATGAACCTGCACCGCGTTCCGCCCCGGGAAGTGGGCACTGCCTTGCTGGAAGCCGGCATCGGGCTGCACTTCGCGGGACACCTGCATCAGAACCACACGGCCGTAGTCTCCGACGGGCAAGGGCGTTCCTTGTACAACATACAGGTTCCATCGACGGCGGCCGACGTGCCTGCTTACAAAATCCTCACATTGGAAAGCCCCGGCCGCTTCCGCGTGGAAACCGTCGTACTCGACACCGTGGGCGGTTTCCGCGACTTATGGCCGCGCTACATGAAAGAAAGGGCGCTGGCGCCCGGTGTCTGGGACACCGACATCCTCTACTCGCCCGACTATGCCGCGTTCTGCGACCGGCACTTCCGCTCCCTCGTGACCTCGCGTTACCTGGAAAAGGAAATGCCCGCCGTGGTGCGCGACAGCATCGCCCGCATGGACGGGGCCGCACTCATGCGGCTGGCCGGCCTCCATGTGGCGGAAGGCGACACCGTGGCATGGACGGGCATGGACCTCGTCACCGACCTCTACCGCCTGCACTTCGCCGGAAGCCTCTCCCGACGCCACATTCCCCGGTCGCGGATGGCGCAATACCGGGCCTTGTGGGACGCATGTGCAGCCACAGCCGGCAGCGGCAAGAAGACACCTGCCACCATCCAGTCGGCATTGCGCGACATTTGCGCCATGATGAAAGCATTCGCCGAGAGCGAACCCGACGGCGATTTCGTGATCGACTTCTCCGAAGGCAAAGCCTCACTGCACGAGACGGCGCGTTGAACGGAAGGGCAACGGGCGGTCAACGCACCGGCGCCAGCGTTCGCAGGGCCGCTTCCATACGGCGCACCAGGTCGCGCTTCTTCGACTTGGGTGAATAGATGAACCCTTCCGCCACCAGCAGGCGACCGTGCTCCGGGTCGGGAAAGGCCAACGAGACAAAAGGTCCGCCCAGCGCCCCGCGGCGCATCTCCCACAAGCCGCGCATCTCGTATGCCTCGCGCCCGTCGGGCAGCACCACGCGGCGCTGCACCACCAGCGGCTGGCCGTTCTCATACGTGGTGGTCATCCAGTTTTCGGGCTTCGCACCGGGAATGTTGCGCTTCATGACCGAGTCGCGAAGCTCCACCCAACGCTCCGTGAGCATCCGTGCGCTGTCGGCCAGCGGCAGGGCGTAGCACACGTAGTTCATGTCTTGGTCCGGCAGGTCGGTGGAGGCCCAGAGGAAATCCTCCGCCCGCTTCATGCTCCGGATTCCGGAGGGCGTCTTCACGCTCCATCCGAAGATTTCCCGCGAAGCCTTGTCCACCATCGCGCTGTATTTCTTCTTCAGTAGGGCGCCCTCCCAACGCAATTCGCCTTCCACGAAATAGCCCGTGAGACGCTCACGGTATTCCGACAAGAAGCAGTTGAGCGCCGCCGCGTCGTGCGCCTTGATGCTGACATACACCTGCGGCGCGGCCTTCACGTTGTAGGCCACGCCCATCTCCACGTTCTCCACCTTGGGGTCCTCGCGCACCTCAACGATGTTGCGCAGGGTGGAGAACTTGGCCGAATAGTTCTCCGGGAAAATCCTCATCATGCGGAACATCGGCTCGTGCTGCGGCAAGGCTGGCACGCTGCCCTTGAACACCCCTTCCAGCGAATCCCTCGCATCGGTCTTCCACAACGAAGGGTCCACGATAAGCAACAACTCGCCCGGCAATCCCTTGGAATTGCCGAGTGAGACTTTCTTCTCTTCTTTCCCGCCGCATGCCGACATGAGGCATGCCATGCAAAGGGCCGTCCACCCGGCCCGGAACCACTTATTCCTTTTCATGTTTGTCCGTCTCCTTCTCTTGAACCAACACTCTTATCCAATCACGCAAATGGCAAAACCTGTTGCCGTAGCCGCCTTGCGAGTCGCTCACCAGCAGCCACGTGCGACGCCCGTCGGCCAACCGTCGGCCTTCGCACAGCCCCTCATAGTTGGCCCACTTGGGGCGGAACAGGCGCATCCGGGTGGAAAAGGCCGCCACGCGACGCTTCTCCAGCGCCGGTCCGGCCTGCCCTTCAACGGGGCGTATCTCATATACCTTTATATATACGCGCGACTTCAACCGCCGCTTCGGCACGTTGGCTTCGCGCTCCATCACCCACAACCGCCCGTCGCCCACCGGACACAAAGCCACAGCTCCGAAGGCATACTGCCGTCCCCGGGCTTCCACCTGCGGAGGGTCCAGCTTGTATGAGTAAGTTGCCCGGGGCTGGCCGTCGCGCCCGAAACTCTGCAAGCGCAAAGCCGCCTGCCCTTGAACGCCCGGCCCCACCGGCAAGCCGTCGGCCTTCAGGACGTTCTCCGTCATCGTCCAAAACAGGCCCTTCACGTGGTCATAGCCCAACGCCTCGAAGCCATAGTTGGGATGAATGGCCGCCACGCCCAGCAAAGCAGGAACGTCCAGTTCCCGTCCCGCTTTCGTCCCGTCCATGCGGCAGGCCACGATGCGCTGGTCGGCCTCCCCGCTAATCCACACCAAGGAATCCTCCGGAGTGAAAGCCACCCCCTCGGCATCGCGTCCGCCGGCCAAATCCGAAGCCACGCCCCGGAAGCCTTCGTCCACCACCTCCGTCACTTGCCCGGTCAGCGAATCCTGCACGACACGAAACACGAAGAAACCGTCCCGCACGTCCTTGTCGCTCACCACGGCATAGCGCCCGCGCCCCAGCGGCGTAATCCCACTGTAATTGCCCGGCGCCACCTGCCATCGGGCCAAGTCGCGGGGGGCAAGCGCCACGGCAGTCTGCGCCATCAAGCCTGCGGCCCAACCGGCGCACGCCGCCGCCATGCCCCACCGCACCAGACACCGGTTCATGGACGTACCTCCAATGTCATGCCGGAAGCGTAGGCACTGAACTCAGGCGCATATACGCCGTTCAGCTTCGCCGCGCCCACCGTATAGCGTCCTGCGCGCTCCACGTAACATTCCATCTCCAGCACATAAGTGCCCTTGGGCAGGCGCTCGAAGAAATAGTTCGTCGAGGCGTCCTTCACTTCCTTGTAATATCCCAAGCCGTTGCAGCGTTCATAGCCCGACAAGGCCTCCACCGGCTCCAGACAAGCCGCACGCCCGGCTTTCAGGCGCACGTATTCATAGTCGCGGTCGGACGTGATGACATAACGGAGCGTCAGCCGGTCGCCCACCTTTGGCGATTCGTTGTCCGTCTCCACGCGGACCCGCAATCCCGCGGCCGCTCCCTCTACCTCCGCCAACGGCAAGCGGAACTGCGCGTAGGCCGCTCCCCAAGCCGACGGCGTTTCCTCCTGCTTCGTGACTTTCAGCACGCCGGCCCCGCCGTCCAGTTCGCGACCTTCCACTGTGGCCGTCACCGTGCCCAGACCGGCCACGCCGTCGGTCGCCGTCCGCAACACAGCCCATTCCTCGCCTTTGGGCGACTCCAGCCGCACTTGGTCACCGGCATGCAGCGTCAAGTCCTGCCCTTGTCCCTGCAGCAAGGCATAGACGGCATCCATCGTGGCCGTGGAAGTGCCCCAGTCCTGCAGGCGCTTCTGCGACAGCAGCCAGCGGCAAAGGCCGTCCGCCTCCGCCCGGTCCGCACCGCCCGCCAAGGCCAATGCCTCCATCAGTGCCGTGTGCACGGCCATCTTGCGGTCCGAACCCACAAAGCCGTTCGACGGATATTCGATGTGCAGTCCCTCCGCACCGTCTACCAGATGTTCGCGGATGGAAGCCAACAGTTGCGCCGCCTCGTCCGGCTTGCCCATGTCCGTCAGCACCACGGCCGCCTCGGCCTTGTCCGCCAACGCCAGCCCGTGCATCCCTTCCGTCAGGCGGGCCAACATGTAGTCCGCATCCTTGCGGTCCGCGGCATCCCACCACGACGCGTCGCACAAGTTCAGCAAGTACAGCGTCTCCAGCCAGTCGGAAGCGGAATAAAGGTAAGTCTTATGCTCCGCCTTGTGCTCCCTGTCCTTCAAAATATCGTCATGCGCCTCGTCCATCAGGTAACGCATCATCTTCTTCACGTCCACGGCAGAAGCCAATGTCTCGTCAGCCGTCCGTCCGGCCCCGCTCCGCAACAGCAGGCGTGCCGCCCGCCGCGTCAGATAAGCATTGCCTTCCATTCCGCCGAACCAACCAAAGGCGCCGTCCTCGTGCTGCAGCTTGCCCAGCGAAACGGCGAACTGCCGCCGGAGGTCGGCCTGACGGTTGGCGTCGAACAGCTGTTGCAGCGCCATCATCCGTTGCGTCCCCGCTTCGGCATCGGCCACCCACGGAGTTTCTTCCAGCACGATACCAGCCAGTTCGGCCTGCATACCCGTCGCCGCCTCGCCGCCTTCCTGCATCCAAGAGTCTATAGCCGTCTTCATCTGCGGATACTGTCCGGCCAGCTTGTCCGACAACGTAGAGGCATAATAAGCCGCCGCGAGCGACAGCACATCGTCCGTCCGCGGTTGCTGGACAGACGGCAAGGCCTGCACGGCATACCACAAGGGATTGGCCGTATACTCCACCGTCAGCCGCCGACGGTCCGCCTCCCGGTGGTTGTTCTGGAACAGTCCGTCCAGCCGGATGAGCGTATCGCCCCTGTGCGACACGACGAAGGGACGCGTTTGCGTCAGCCATTCCTTGTCCTCCAGAATGGGCAGGTAGCGCTGTTCGCCGTCCGTATATTCCCCGGCCTCGAACAGCACCCGGCAGGCGGGCAGCGACACCCCGGGCTCCGGCTCATACACGAAACTTACCACGGAATCGGTCTCCGCGTCCAGACTCACCTTCGTCGAACCGCTCCATAAGATTTTCTCCGTGGCGGGGTCGAACACCTCCATCGTCACCGTGCCCTGCAGCGGTTGCTCCGTCAAGTTGAAGAGCGAGGCCGAAAGCGTGGCCCGGTCGCCCAGCCGCACGAAACGCGGCAGGGCCAGCTGTGCCATCACCTCTTTCTGTGCCACCACCTCGTCGGTGAACGTCCCGGCATACATGTCCGCCGTGTGTGCCAAGGCCATGAACTTCCACGTGGTCAGTCCTTCGGGCAGCGTGAACCGCAAGGTCACGACACCGGCGGAATCCGCCATCAAGCGAGGATAGAAGAAAGCCGTCTCGCGCAGGTCGCCGCGCACGGCGATGTGCCCCGCTGTCGTCACGCCCGCTTGTTCCTCTTCCTTGGCATCCAGATCCAGCCCGGCAATGCTCCCCTCTAGCGCCACGGCATCGGTCTCCGCGATGTTAAGCGTCACCGTCTTGGGCATCACGGTGCTGCCCACACGCCCCATCCCGGCATTCCGGGCCACCATCTTCACTTCCGGAACGCTCTGCAAGGCGAAGACCTCTTCGCGAGTGCTGCCCCAGAACAGCATCAGGTCGGAGAAACGGTCGAAGCTCAGGCTTTTCACCGTTGCCATCCGGAAGGGAGCCGTCCACGTCATGGAATTCCCACCGAACCACCACATCTTATTGAGCGACACATGCGGCAAAGCGTAGGTGAAATACAGCTGCAACTGCCAAGCGTGCGGCCGTATGCCGTCCAACGAGGCGTCATACAGCACCGACATGAGCTGCGCCGGGGCCGGCCGCCCGTCTGGCAGCGTCACTCGGAGCCGCCACGTCTCTTCCGTCCCCGGCTGCAGACGGTCGCGGAACGTCAGCCATGACAGGCGGAGACTGCGGTCGGGCCGACAGCGCACAAGATGCTGACTGTAATTGTAATACTCTCCGTCCTTCACGAAATAGAACACGGCCTGCATGCCGTCCGCCCCTTCCGGTATCTCCGGATAAGTGAAGTCCAAGATGGAATCGGAGAACTGGACCACCTTCTCTTCCAGAACGCGGTCGCGGCAGAAAAGCATATAGTAGAGCGACACACTGTCCGCCGCACTGCCGACCTTCAGATGTCCCGGCCGCCCCGGCGCCACCGTGTCGTTCACACAATAGAACCAATCCTTCACACCGTCCGCCGGACGGGCATCCGACAAACTAAAAATCCTGAAGCTTTGCGCATATTCAGTCGTATCTTCCGCCGCCACGGCCCGCAAAGCCAATTCGTAGCATCCGGACGGCAAGGCGGACAATTCCGCCACCCGCACCGACCGGCCCGCCGGCAACTGGATGCCGGAAACGACCTTCTTCTTCGGTCCTCCTTCCGGCGCGTGGAAGATGTCGCATGTCACCGTCACCGTCTCTTTCCATTGCGTTCCGGCCGCGGTTCGCACCAAGACTTCCAGACTCGGAAGCGCCTCTTTCACCAATGTGGAAGACAAGCCCTCCAGGGACAATTGCAGACCTTCTTTCGACAAGGGGAAAGATGTCTGCGCCTTCTGTGTCTCTCCCGAGGCGCTCAAGACTGCCACGTCCACCACCTGCCGGAAGCCGCCGACACCCTTCAACCTCTCTTTTTCCATCTCACGGACCGGAACGGACAAGACGAAACGTCCCTCGGCATCGGTATAGACCGTATCCAGCTGGACAGGCTCCTTCCACACACCCCGCCGATAGAACCATCGCGACACGTAGGATGTCGCCGACACGCGGGCCGCACGCAAAGGCACGCCGTTGTAGTTCATGGCCACCCCCGTCAGCCGCAGCGTGTCGCCGGGCCGGTAACGGTCGGCGAGTTCATCCAAGGTGACTTCAAACGTAGGCCGTTTGTATTCCTCCACCGTAAAGGTCACCGCACTGTTTTTCGTCTTCACCACGTATTCTCCGGACAACCCCGTGGCGGGCAGGGTGAAGGTGGCGACAACCGTTCCCATCCCGTCACTCTCCACCGTCTGCTCCGCCACGGTCTTCCCGTTCGGGTCGCGGAGTTCCAGCGCCACCTTGCGCCCGGCCACCGCACGTTCCTCTCCGCGCCGCTCGTCCGTGCACAGGCCACCCACGTACACCGTCTGTCCGGGACGGTAGATGGACCGGTCGGTATAGAGGCGTTCCGTCTCCCTCGCCCCGTCATGTTCATTAAAAGGAACAGAAGAGAGCCAAGCCGTCATTCCCTTATGATAACGGTCTTCCCCCTTATGGACTTTCACCGAAAAGGAACGCCGGTTGTTCTTCTCCGTCCAACGGGCGGCCTCCGTCCAGCGGACCTTGCCTTCCGCGTCCGTCACGGCGGAATGCACAGCCTTCTCTCCCGAGAGCCATTCCACGGTCGCGCCCGGCACAGGGCGGCCCGTCCGTCCGTCCAACACGGTGTAGAAACTGGTGCTGTCCGGCAAGACGCCGCCCACCAGTTCCAGACGCGTGGAGGGCAGCGCCACGGCCCAGTCGCCCGACGCGTCCTTCACGCCGTCGGCCTTCCCCACCACCACATAATATCCCACGCCGGGGCAAGAGAGCATGAACGTGTCCCGCACCTCCGCCCAAGCCGGACGAGCCGCCCACTCCAACCGCTGTGTCTTCATGAGCCGGCCATGTTTCTTCGCGTATGCCTCCTCGTCCTTATGATAGGCCGCACGCAACGATTCTTCCTTCGGGACCCCGCCCGGCAAAAGATACCACCGGAGTTCCATTCCGGACACGTTGCAGTGCTCCACGACTCCTTCAAAAGGAACATCCGGATTCGCCATCGCCGGAAATCCCAAGGTCAGCGAAGGAGCCTCCAGCCTTTCCTTATCGTTCAGCAATGCCTTGGCCCTCGGATAGTCCTTGTATTTCCCGTAACCTTCCTCCACCCATTGCACTTTCAAAGAGTCCGTCACGGGCAGGCGGTCTACCATCGCGATATAAATCTCGGCCGCCAGCGGCAAGTCGCCAAAGCGGGAGAGCATTTGCCGGTAGGCCTTGTAAGACGACGAGGAAGACAGCACCCATCGCTCACATTCTTCCGCATGTTCCTCATCGTATGCATCCCAAGCATACCTCCGCTCCTCGTCGCTCACCACCGCCACCGAATCCAGCAGGACCAGCAGTTCCGCCTCGCGGCTGCCCTTCGACCGATACGCCTCCAGCATCCGGCCATACACGGCTAGGCGGCCGGCATCGAGGTCCTCGGGATTCCATCCGTAGGCCGCCCGCCGCCCGATGACGTTCAGCAGGTCGCCGTTGAAATACGAGGCATTCTCTCCCCGCTCCACGAAGGGCAGGTAGTCGGCCGCACGGGCTTCGGCCAGCAACGCGGGATGCGCCATCGACAAGCGGTAGTTCTCCGAAGCCGCCTTCCAGAACTGCGCCCTCGACCACTCGCGGATGCTGTCCGGATGCGCGTCCGTCCGCCGGCTGTTGTTCCGGTTCCGTCCGGCGTTGTCCTCATAAAGTCCGGCCAGCACCGAAGCCAGCACGGCCCGCTCCACCTCGTCCGTGGCCTGCCGCTTGAGCCGCTCCAGCCTCAGCATGTCGGTATAAAAGCTGTCCGGCACCACCTGCTGGCGAAGCTTGCAACCATAGAGCAAGGCCGCCATCCGCTGCCCTTTCTTCCCCTCCTTGCCGGCCTTGGCCGCGATTTGCTCCACCACGGCGTAAGCCGATTTCGGCAAGTCTTTCCGCTCATATTCCTTCACTTGTTTCCACAAGTTGTCATAGCTGGCTGCCCGGACTTGCGCGGCCATGCCGCAAAGCGACACGACGCAAAGCCCACACAAGATGAATCGTTTCATAGTTCGGTTTCCTTATTGTTTAAAGATGAATATTATTATGCAAATAAAAGCAATATCGCCGTGACGGGAAACTTTTTCACGTTATAAAATCCTAACACGCGAGGTTGAGGCTACTTTTTTGCCGGCCGGATAAAACAGCCCGGTTGGCAACGGCCCGTTCGCGCCCGGCTCTGCCCGACGTCCCGCAATGACGTGCGGAGCACGCGAGCGCACTTTGCGGAAAGCACGCGAGTACTCTGCGGCAAGTACTCGAGTACTCCGCGGAGAGTACAATCCGCCACTCCGCACGGCGTCCGCCCGCCTTCCGGGGCGGCCGTCTTGCTCCTGCGCCATGGCGGGCCAGACATTTCCCTCATCCCTGCGCCGCGAAAATTCCTTATCGTCCGGACCTTGGCCGCATGCTTCATGGCTTCACGCCATGGGCCTTCCCTTCGCGCGCCAGTTCCGACAGGGCACGGGCCAGCGAAGGGCGGGTCACGCCCAGTTTCTTTACCACCTCGCGCTGGTTGTACACCCCGGGATGGGTTTCCAGATACTTCAGTATGCGGCGCTTCAGGTCCAGCAGGGCAAACTCGTTCAGCTTCCGGCTCAGGAAGACGCTGCGGTCTGAGATGTCGCGCAAGAAATCCCGCATCACCGACGGGTGCCGCTGCATGAAATCCAGGAAGCGCTCCTTGCCTATGACAAAGATTTCGCAGGCCGTCACCGCTTCCACCTGCACGGGGAAACGGCTTTCCGTGGCAAAGATGAAGGCCGAAGCCAGCAGGGCCGGGGCCTGGATTTCTTCCACGGTCAGTTCCTTGCCCTCGCCGCCCAGCATACCGGCGCGCACCGTCCCCGCAGCCAGCACGTACAGGCCACGGCACAAGTCGCCTTGCAAGGCGATGAACTCGCCGGGATTGAACCGCCTCAAACTGTTGGGCGTCCCGAACAGGAAAGCCGCCAGATCTTCTTCTGCCAAGCCTTGGAACGGAGGGGTTCCGAGCAATGTAGTCAATTCCATGTCACTTTTAACTAATATTCGCACCGAATGTACCAATTGGTACAATATAAGGATGAAAGACACCCTACTTTTGCACAGACAAAAATAACAGAAATCCCTTAAAACGAGAAAAGAAATGGAGAATAACATGTTTTGCTTCCAATGCCAGGAAACGGCAAAAGGAACAAGTTGCATCCTGAAAGGCGTATGTGGCAAGAACGCTACTACGGCACGGTATATGGACTTGCTGCTCTTCGTGGTGCGCGGCATTTCGGTAGTGGCCGACCAGCTGCGCGAAAACAACGTGCCGGTGGACAGGAAAGTGGACAGTTTCGTCGTGGACGCCCTCTTCAGCACCATCACCAACGCGAACTTCGACGACGAAAGCATCGTGCGGCGCCTCGACGACGGACTGCAAATGCGCGACAGCCTCAAGGCGCAGGCCGTGGCACGCGGCGTCTCCCTCCCCGCCGTGGATGAGCTGGAGTGGACGGGCGAACGAGAGGCTTACGACGGCAAAGCGGCCACGGTGGGCGTCCTGCGCGAAAAGGACGAAGACCTGCGCTCGCTGAAGGAACTGATTGTCTACGGCCTGAAGGGCATGGCCGCCTATCTGGAGCACGCCATGCGCCTGGGACACGACGACGAAAGCATACATCGGTTCATGCAACACACGTTGGCCCAAACCGCCACCGGCAACCTCTCGGCGGCCGAATGGACGGCCCTGGCGCTGAAGACGGGCGAAGTGGGCGTGCAGACCATGGCCCTGCTGGACCGCGCAAACACGACCGCCTACGGGCATCCTGAAATGACCAGCGTGGACATCGGCGTCCGGCATCGACCGGGCATCCTCATCAGCGGACACGACCTGCACGACCTGGAAGAGCTGCTGGAACAGACCCGCGACACCGGCATCGACATCTACACCCACGGCGAAATGTTGCCGGCACACTACTATCCGGCCTTCAAGAAATACCCGCACTTTGCCGGCAACTACGGGAATGCCTGGTGGAAACAGCGCGAGGAGTTCGCCTCGTTCAACGGGCCTATCCTCTTCACGACCAACTGCATCGTGCCGCCCCTCCCCAATGCCGAATACAAAAGCCGCATGTTCACGACCAACGCCACGGGCTTCCCGGGCTGCAAGCACATCGGAAACGGAACGGACGGGCACAAGGACTATTCGGAAATCATAGAAATGGCCAAGACGTGCCAGCCGCCCACCGAAATAGAGCACGGGACCATCGTCGGCGGATTCGCCCACAACCAGGTGCTGCAACTGGCCGACAAGGTGGTCGAGGCCGTCAAGAGCGGAGCCATAAGGAAATTCATCGTCATGGCGGGGTGCGACGGACGGATGCGCGGACGGGACTACTACACGGCCTTTGCCGAAAGCCTGCCCAAGGACACGGTCATCCTCACGGCCGGATGCGCCAAATACCGCTACAACAAACTGCCCCTAGGCGACATCAACGGCATCCCGCGCGTGCTGGACGCCGGGCAATGCAACGACAGCTACTCGCTGGCCGTCATCGCCCTCAAACTGAAAGAGGTGTTCGGACTGCAGGACCTCAACGAACTGCCCATCGTCTACAACATCGCTTGGTACGAACAGAAGGCCGTCATCGTCTTGCTGGCCCTGCTCAGCCTGGGGGTGAAGGACATCCACCTGGGACCTACCCTCCCGGCCTTCCTCTCCCCGAACGTGGCGAAAGTGCTGGTCGAGAACTTCGGCATCAGCGGCATCGGAACCGTGGACGAAGACTTGGAGAAATTCGGATTAAAGAACGCATAAGAAAAAGGAAATGAACATGCCACAGAAAGATTATTCATCCCGCACCGTCGGTCAAATCGTGGCCGACCGCTTCGAGACCGCCCGCGTGTTTGCCCGCCACCGCATCGACTTCTGCTGCCACGGCAATGTGCCGTTCGCCGAAGCCTGCCGGAACCGGAACGTGTCGCCCGCACTCGTGGCCGAGGAACTGGACCGGCTGCAAAGCAGTCCCACAGCCTCCGCCCCGGACTTCTCCGGATGGCCGCTGGACCTGCTGGTGGACTACGTGCTGAAGACGCACCACCGCAACATCCGCTCCCAAGGCCCCGAACTGGAGGCCCTGCTGGACAAGGTCGTGGCGGCACACGCGGAACGCCATCCCGAACTCCGGCCTGTGCGCCGCCTGTTCCACGAAGCGTTGCTCGCCTTGGAAAGCCACCTGCAAAAGGAAGAACAAGTGCTGTTCCCCTACATCTATGAAATGTGCCGGGCGCAGGCCGAAGGCGAACGCCCCGCTTCATTCCATTGCGGCACCATCCTCTACCCCA
The DNA here is from genome assembly GCA_944321525.1 of uncultured Paraprevotella sp. GTDB lineage: Bacteria > Bacteroidota > Bacteroidia > Bacteroidales > Bacteroidaceae > Paraprevotella. The sequence goes on along the minus strand of CALULQ010000004.1, from coordinate 66,034 downwards.
TCCACGTGATGGAAGAGGAGCACAGCCACGAAGGAGCCCGCTTCGAGGAAATCGCCTCCCTGACGGCCGACTTCACTCCGCCCGAAGACGCCTGCCCCAGCTACCGCCTCGCCCTGCAACAGCTCCAACAGTTCAAGGACGCCCTCCACGAACACATCCACCTGGAGAACAACCTCATCTTCCCACGCGCATTGGAGATGGAGCAGTTTAATACAGCAAAAGCGGAATAAAAGCAAGCACTCGACTAACTACAAGTCAAACCTTTATACATAACAATAGCGACTGTAACCATAGTTTTATAGTGATAGTCGCTATTGTCGTATATAGGAGTAGTACCTTGGGGCTATCAAGTAATGAAGTTCTAATTGGGCAATAATAATCAAGCCGCCACTCACAATTATGAGAGACGGCTTGAAGTATTTGATGGATTAGCTGTATCTTTTATTCAACCTTTATAACCTTTTTGCTATGCATTTCATCCCCTGCAACAATATTTATAACGTATGTCCCTGCCGACAAACCGCCAACATTAAGCGAAATGTCCTCTGCTGATACATTATAGCTTCGCACTATTGCACCATTGATGCTTATTATCTGTATTGAACTAATGGCCCTGCCTCTAACGGATACGTGTAATCTGTTCTTTATCGGCAATGGATAAATCATAACATCTTCATCAAGCAAGAGTTCATCAACTGCATCATCCGCATCAACAATATAGATATACTCTACGATTTCGCTTTCATACATATCTGAAGCCATCGCCATTATCTTGAGAGTTGTCGTTTCGTTGATAACGATTGGGGTTCCATCGTAAATCAAAGCATTATTGCCACAAGGGCAAGAGCCATCCAATGTGTAATAGATCACCGCATCAGGCGTTGCACAGGACAAAGTTATTTCTGTCCCCTTTTCAACAATTGTACCAGAAGCAATATTGGCGGTAGGAGTCTTTGTGTGTTCCGGTGCATGCTTAACTGCCACCATAGTAGTTGCGGCGAGATCATAACCTTCAACACCAAAGACAACAGCTGCAGTTCCCGGTAATTCTCCTCGAACAACAACCACAGCATTACCCTTGTTATCAATGATTACACGTTCCTTATCTACGCCAAGTATCATAGAAGAAGTATTTCTAACAGTTAGAGCCTTGCCAGCAGATGCCTTTGCGGGAAGTACCGATATGGTTAGGCTTATAGAGTCACCACAGAAGACATTCGCAATGGAGTCTGCCTCAATCTTTCCCACCTCAAGTTCTACGGAGAACTTTTGAACGAAATCATTCTCCATACGGATGCCAGCATAACTCTTAACGCGATTGCTCACATGTAACGTGATCTCTTCATTTGAAAAAGGAACATCGCTATTAAAACGAATTTTAGAGGCATACTTAGTGTTTTCTCCTTCGTAGGAAACTTCTTCATTGAGCAATACAATACTGCCATCCACTACATTCTCGCCATCCATTACAAAGATATTATCAGTCGTCAGATGCTCTGGCATCATATACTTATCAAACTCAATCTCTACAGCATCAACAAATGCACGAGCAGATTTTACTTCAGGCTGACGGTTTTGCGTCATGGCAACATTCACTTCCAACTGGGGAGGGGGAACTGGCAACCATTCGGAATAAGTGGTTTCATAACCCTCTTTCTCGAACTTCACCTGCCAAAGACCTTGGGGCACGTCCCAACGATAGTATCCGTTCTCGTCAGTGAAGAGAGGATTTTCCTGCGCATATTCTTCGGCATTCCATTTCACTACATTTTCATGCATATCACCATACATATCCTCTATAATTTCCTTATAGAAACAAGTTGCCGTTACACCTTCAAGACGGTTTGTCGCAACGCCTTCATAAACATAACCAGAAGGGTCCTCAACGCCTTCTGAATGTCCATTTCCAGAATCTCCCGAACTATTTCCATTGTCACCAAAGCCATCGTCATCGCCGTCACCGTCATCATCGCCACCATCACCATCGTTGCCATCATCATCGCCACCATCACCATCGTTGCCATCACCATCGTCACCATCACCATCGTCACCATCACCATCGTCACCATCACCATCGTCACCATCACCATCGTTTCCATCACCATCGTCACCATCACCATCGCCATCACCATCGTCACCATCACCATCGTCGCCATCACCATCGCCGTCGCCATCACCATCGCCATCATCCTCCTCATCATCACAACTGTTGCATTCTTGTTTTATAGAACTAATATCTTTACGAATATCTTTTTCCACAAAAGAGAAAATAGCACCATGGGCAAAATCTATTCCCCAATCAACGACGATTTTCTTAACTAACTGTTTTAATGCTACTGCTGGTAAAGCAGTACCTAATGATGCGGTCAACCCCAACACACTGGTTATATCATTTAAAATTTCAACCTCCCATTTAACCGTATAGTAAGTTACTTCTCCGAAAAGAAAATTCTCAATATAAGAATGCGTGGCAGAAATCATGTCTTTAGCATCTTCACACTTACAACTTTCCTCTGCAGGAACTTGTGAGTGCATATTGTATACTTTAGATACATTATCTATTGTTTCCAAACCTAATGCTATATAATTCGCCAATGGAATTACTTCACCGATCCAACCTTTGAAATACTTAACATCCCTGATTGCATTAGTTGCGTCCTTTAACTTCTTTTGATTATCAGAAATAAGTTTTGTTACTTCTGCTATTTCATCTTGTGTCTTATTGACCTCTTTTGCCAGGCGCGCTATTTCATCAGGGTCTGTGGCGGCATAATACTGTTTTAAAAGATTATTTAATTTCTTTTCCTTTTGCGTATGTGTAAACTTCTGCACATTAATCACATATTTTGCTTCTTTTTGATTCTCCACAAATTCATCTATCAGTTTATCAAAGTTGTTTTGAATCTCGAAATAGACATTTCTTATTTTGTTTAAAGCGCTAATAATTTTCTTTTCAAACTCATAGATAGCATTTCCTAAATCCCTATTGGCATTACCCCGTAGAAGCATCTCATTGATTGTCGCCAGTTCAGGATGTGCAATAATCTCTACAAATGATCTTTCTGAGAAATCGACCAAAAATACGGAAGACGCCTCCTGCTTCCGATATATGGCAGTACTATCTGTCAATTCTATCTTTTCGTAACCATCACTTATTAAATCACTTTCAGAGTTCCACACAAAAGGATGACTAATAATATCGACATAATCCGAGACGATTGAATCTGAAGCATTTGTTGCAAACATCTTATCGGTCTGTTCCAATAAACGAGCATTATTCTTATCAAAAGCATTTTGATGATATTCCAGCAAACTATCCAATTGTTCCTCTGACAACGTAGAAAGATATTCACTTAACGACTCATCAATTGCAATGTCGAGATCAACACTATCGTCTATATCAGTATGGTAACTCCTAATTATTGAATCCAACTCGTTAGAATAGTCATCAAGCATTTTACGATCCAATAACAACTCATTTTCAGCATCCCAGGTAACAGAACAATTTATGGGTTTTGTCCGACTAGTAAAAGGAGCCGTGGCGACCCAAAGATTTTTTCTTGCGTCATATGAAGCCCGTATACTTTTTATCGAATTGTCCAAACATAAAACATGAAGATGAACATTACTTACTTTATCGGGAGAATTATCCGTAAAATCAATCAAAAAAGTAAAGTCAGGATAAGAAGGCCAGTACCAATATACTGCCGACTCAGCTGATGGATTTTGAAAATCATAAACTGTTTTGTATTCGTATAAATCCAAACTAGCCGCTGTATGGGCGGTATTCAACATTGTAACAGTCTTAATCTCAATTGCATTTATATTATAAAACAGATCTTTTTCCTCAGAGGTCAATATAAGATTCTGTTTTGTCGTTACTTTGGCATGCAATTTATGAATTGACAAATTATAGGGTTCATTCAGTTCACATGTTGTACTCCATACACCATTTGCCAATGATGTGGTTTGTCCAATCAACACATCGTTGTCGTAGATTTCAACAGTAGACTTACCTACAGCTGTTCCACTAATTGGAATTGTCGCCCTTGCCACAGTAGAAGGCACATTGATAGACAAATTCTGTGCTACATAATGAGCTGAGCCTATTGGCTGCAGAACAGTTGAACCGTTTAGTTCAAACTGTGCATATGCAGTAGGTGCATATTCGCCACCATCTGTAGGTATTACACAAAAACGCACACGGTCTGAATAGTTTGTCAGCGGAATAGTAAGACGATACCCATTCATAGTATAGCTACTAATGCCATTGCCTACCATTACTGAATTTTCTACAAAAGAACATTTCTCTGGTATATCCACAATCATCTGCACATTACTTATACTACCGGCATAGGATGACTTAAAGTCCAGTTGACCTGTCAATGTCAGATAGTTGCCTATGACTATACTTGGCTTATTGACACAAAAAGAGGTGTTTTCGCCCGTGTAGTATAACTTGCTCTCGTCAAGCATCGGCACTTCTTCAATAGCAATAGTAGCAATGCAACCACTTTTCACCTCGACCTTGTGCTGTACATAATCCTTGTTTACTACTAATCCAACCTTAGGCAATTGTTCGAGATCGTAAATGGTATTAAACAATTTACTAGTCCCCATTGTAACAAGAGTATATGTTCCATCTTGCAAATTGTCAATTGTAACCGATGCGTCAGAATAATTATATGACTTGATGAATTTTTCCTTGTCATCATAAAGCATTGCAACTACTGCCGCATTTAAGTTTTTTGTGAAATTGGCTTGGATTTTACCCAACTCTATAATTGGGAAAGTAACATCGGCTTGTTGGTCCGGACCGATTACGGCTGTGGCCTTTATAGGCATGAATGCAGATGTTCGGCTTGTTGCCGTCAATTCAATCTCATCATTGGTTGCAACTTCCTCTAATAACACAATCTTTGGATATTGCACATTGAATTGCGAAATACTCTTCTGCTGTGTCTTATTGAAAATTGCATAATCAACATTATTATAATCGTTGTACCATTCTTGCGTTTCTGCCGCTTCACCTTCAAACACCGATGCTGTATAGGTAAATGCAATAGAAACGGCGGCACCTGTGATAGGTTTCAGCAGCATGTCCTCTAGTTTAACATGCTGTTCTCCGTTTATCAGAGTGTCACACACATGGGTCTGACTAATATAATCGGTTGCTGCCACGGTTAGTGTGGTGGGTACCCCGAAGGCCGTCAAAAGATATTCCCCAGCACTATTTGTCTTGGTCGTTACCGTATTGGTGTACTTGCCTGCAAAGGTCTGAGAAGCACTGATAATAGCACCTGCAACAGGACTATTTGTCTGATTGTCTTTTACACATCCTGACAAATCAACCATTCCTATTGCTGTCAACCCAACAGAAAAAGAATTGTTATCCTCTTGTATCGTATAAATGCTTTCCGCTGGAATATTATACTTCATGGCAAGTTCCTTACCTAAAGTCAATTTATATTTTATATTATAACCTATAGGAAGGCCGTTAAACTGTGAGCCTTGCGCCAAGTAATTCCCAAGCGTATCCGACCAAACTATTTGCACTTGCGAGGTTACATCTTCACCTTCAGGAGTAAAAACAGACAACTTGACACTTTGCGGCTTTGACAAGGCGGCAAATGTCGTGAATACATCTTCATCCTTAATTTCCACATTCTCTATTTTTCCAAATACATCTCCACGTTCATTTCGAACGATGATATTCCATGAGGTATTACGAATGATATTGGAGAATGCATAATCTGATTTGCCAGTCATCACATAGTGAAGACGCTGACCGCTCTTTATGTTTATCAATTCCAACCACATCTGGGAGAAATCCTCCGGATTAACGCTTTCCGGTAGTGAAACCGTGAGGGTTTTTATATCCTCTTGTATGGGCAGAATTGTAAATTCGTTCCATCCTTCTGCATCTTGGTATTGAGCAATCGCTGCTGCAGGCACATATACCACCAATCCGTCTTGTGTATTCTCAAATACTCGGTCTTCCAATATCGGTGGTGTCATTGCATAACTAGTAATGGAAGTCAATGATGCACACCCCTCAAAAGCGCGATAGCCTATCTTTTCAATTGTTGCCGGAAGATAGATAGACACCAAATTCGTCCCATCAAAAGCATACGAAGGTATATCTGTTACTCCTGCAACGCGACTTAAATCAAGAAGAGAACAATTCTGATAATTGTTAGCTATACCAAAGTCATTACTATTAATACGTCCAGCTACAGTTATCATTGTAACTTTTGAACCACTGCTACCATTTATCACTTCAGAAACAGCGTCATTTAAGCGACCTTCAGTAAAATCATCCACGATTACTTCCCCCGTCTCCTTATCCCAAAAGTTCTTTGCTGGATTACCAGGGAGAGAGGGGTCAAAATCGAATACACCATATATTTTAGAATCGCCACGAGGCATTACATAGTAAAATTCTCGTGACGTAGAAATAACTTTTCCATTCTCATTTTCCCAATGCAAGAAATTATACCCCGCATTTGTGTAAGCATAAAGACGAACACTACTTCCCTCAGGTTCCGTAACACCATTTGTGTTAAAAGATCCACCGCCGTTGGGCTTTGAATGCAATGTCACAGTAGACGTTATTGGCATTGAGTCAGGATTCGCTGGCGCATCGGGATCGTATGTGTAAAGCGCTGTCAACTGGGAATCTCCATTTGGCATGCAATAGTCAAACGATGTTGAACTTGACACAATCTGTCCGCTTTCATCTTTCCACGCTACAAATTTATATCCAGCATTGCCGTAAGCCCGCAAATATATTCGTGTATTTGCGGCATATCTACCTCCTTGAGTATTCAAACTTGCAGCCCCCACAGGAGATACAGATGCGGTTAGAGTGAAATACGTTGTGGTATCCGGCATTGCAGGATTGCTTGGCACACTGGGATCATAATCATACCTAGCTTGTAAAACAACATCCTTAGAAGGCATTGTATAATTAAAACTAACCACAGAAGAAACCAAAGTTTCTCCTTCATACCATCCCTTAAACACATAACCCGTGTTTCCGTTTGTCCGAAGATAGATTGCACTACCTTCTTCGTATGTCCCGCTTGTGAGATTTAGCGTCCCTGCACCATTAGGAGTTACTTCCACAGACAAATTATATGTGGAAGCAACCGCCAATGACACATGCAACAGACATACGAGCAATATATTTAATAATCTATTCATCTTTTGACTATTTTATAATGATTTTCTTTCCGTTCTGAATATAGATCCCCTTGCTCAAAGGTTCAGAAACCCTCACGCCTGAAATTGTATAAATCCCTTCTGAGTTTTCTATTTCTTCGGTTTTATTAACGCTGCCTATTGATGTTGTTTCACTCTGCAAATACACTACAAAACGATTTGCATTATCAACAGAACTTGCATTGAACATATAAGTCGTTTTTGAATCCAACACAACGCGTTTGTTCAACTCCTTATCCTCCAATACAATGTCATATCCATCAATTTCTTCCTGCAATGCTATTGTATAGACGGCTCTTGAGGGAGTTCTCGCATATAAAGCAACAACGCCATCTAACAGAGGCCGCTCATTGATTGAGTAATTTACATTATTATAATATGAATATAGTTGAGGAACGGATGCTGCGAGGCTAACAAACTTATTAGCATCCTTATCCATTTCATAATCTATTGATGAATTGTCGTTGAAAACAATACGAGTGCGATCTGTACTATTATCATCTGACAAAGTCAGGTTAACGACAATACGCTTTACGTCTGTGAGCTGACCAGCTTTTGCCCTTGTCCGTACTTCTTCCAATGTTCTGGCAGTACGATTTGTTTGACGCCCATATTTATTAAAGCTAATTACTTTGTTATCAACTGGGCATTGTACAAAAAAAGCTTCTCCAGGGCAAAGTACGTATGAATCATCAACAGGACTATAAGCAGTGTACGTGTTGTCCCTCATATTCCAAACAGTAATGGGAGCAGTGAAGTCCATAAAGCGGGTATCATAATAGCAAGGATATGGATTGCCGATAAGATTCCATCCCCTGTTATGGGCAAATTCACTTTGGAACTCATTCAATGAAACACTAATGTCATTTGATGTAAAAATATTGTTTTTATTAGCATTATTGACGGCTTTTATTCTGAAGCCACTATACTCCTGCCATGAATTTCCCACATAACGACTACTTTGAATAATATATCCCTCACCAGCATTCAAGATGTCACTATCAGTCATTCGTATCCAAGTATCATTTACCTCTCCTGCAGCCCGTTTAGCACCGTCATATTTACGAATCACCCAATTTGTTGTGCCATTTTCTATCGTTTTGATATCAGCCACCTTCACATCAAATGGAAACATTACAAATGTCCATCTGTCATTTCTTGAATACAACGTAACAAACACACTGTCTGCACGAAGATGAGAGTTATTCACCAAAGAACAAAAGTTTTGAGCCCTGTCACTATTCTGGTACTGATAATTAAAATCCCAGATCGAAGAAAAATCATTCATGGACAATGTGCCTGCACCATTAACGGTCAGGCTACCATAATTATAATAAGACGCCCCCTTTGTATCATGGATAAGAGACACATTGGGCTTATAATCTGATGGCATAGTTTCCGGCAATGTCAACTTCAAGTCGTTTAAAACAGTGAAATTTTCAGGTAGATAATCTATCGGACTTATTGTCTGGAACTTGTCCCAACCTGCTGTTTGTTTATATGTGTTAATTGAAAGTGCCGGCACATATAATTCACGCCCCGCCATATCACAACCATATGGAATTTGGTCTGTCATATAGGGAGGTTCTATCGACAAACATGTTACTTTTACAAGGTTGTCGCAATAGTCAAAAGGAGAACTATTGGCAAGTACCAATGAACTTGGGAGAGTAATTTCTGTTAGCGCATCACATTCATAGAATGCATTATCAGCTATTTGATATAACCCCTCATTAAAATGGACTTCGGAAAGGGCTTTGTTGTAACCAAATGAATTGCTTCCAATATAAGATAATGTCGTTGGAAATTCTATCGTTTTGATTGAATAACAATATGCAAACGCAGACCCTTCTATCCGAGTTAAGCCTTCAGCAAATTCAATATCCGTCAAATTAGAATTATAAGCAAACGAACTTGAACTTATCGAACTAAGCGAAGAAGGTAACTTCAATTTCTTATTGTTGTCACAGCTATAAAACGCATTATTTCCAAGAGAAGAAAGTTTCTCTGGCAAAATAATTTCTTGCAGATTGTCACATTCGCTAAAAGCATATCGCTTTATAGTAGTTAATGTTGATGGGAAATCTATATTTCTTAGTGCATAGCATCTGTAGAACGCATATTCACCTATCGTTACCAAACTCTTTGGCAGTCTTATTATCTCAAGTGCAGAACGCTGATAAAAGAACCTATCAGAAAGTTCTTCCATATTAACATCTTCCATGTCAATTTCTCTCAGGCTAGTCAAGCGATTTTGTATCGTTCCTATATCATCAGCATTTAATGTTCCAGAAAGTTTGAGACTCTTTATATCCACAAAATTTTCCACATATTTTAGTATCGAGTCTCCCATCGAGCCTGGAACATCCACTGCTATATCAAGATAAGTATACGAAAAACGTTCCATCAATTTATTCATTTTTCCAATAGCCGTTTCCACATCTTCATTAGTATATGCCCCTCTTTCATACGAAGAAAGGGCTTCTTCCTTCAATTTATTCGCCTCTTCGATTGCGGCAGGAGATACAAAATTATTCATATTGCCAATGCTGTCCGCAAGCATTTGACAAGCTTGATAAAGCCGTTCGTACGCAACAATATTTTCACCAAAAACATTATTCTTTGCAAAGGCATATACACGCGATTTAGTCGCATAATCCATAGATGATCTCTGTTGGAGATATTCTTGAATCATATCCTTATAGCTTTTGCTCATAGGCTTTAACGAAAAATCCGTCAATTCACCAACTATAGAATCCAACAAGACATTTACCTCATCTTCTGTGTAATACAACAAGCGCATATTGTCCCATGCAGCCCAACGATCAATGTCAGAATCAGAATAACAGCGAACACCCACCGTCAAAGGCTCCGAATTGTTTTGCTCATAATAGCTCCAAACTTCTGCTTGGTACAAACCTCGTTTTAAAGCAGCAGGAACCCTATCTACAGAAGAAGGTACATAGCCTCCCTCATATTCCCATCGGTACGAACCTTCATAAATATCTGTTTCCGCAATTTCCGAAAAAGCACTCGGAATAGAAATCTCGTCATTTCCAATGAATAGTTTTTGATCAAGCGAATTGTCCTTATGGGCAATAGCATCACTATTATTCCTATAATAGTTCAGACCACAAGCATTTGCCGATAATTTGTACAATCCTTCTTCCATATTAGTAAAGGACTGTTCACAGGTCCAATCTTTCCCATATTTATATGCTTGAGTATTATCATCATAGGTACATCGATCATAACTACCGTTCCATCCATCACTATAATCAAAGAAAGAGTTTGCCAAGGAACTTCCTATCAGTCCGAAATCCATATACGCCTCACCTCCACCAGAATCACTGACCTTTACAGCCAAGACATTATCGCCTATTTTCAATAAGTTTCGAATATCATAAACATTTATTCTTGTATAATTCGATACAACCGCAGTGGAAGAATATATAAGCGAATCATTTAAATATGCTTCACAACCATCATCATGCACGCAATAAAATTCAAGTACATTAATATTCTTAAAACTTTCAACATTGAAATGCCTTCTCACTAAATATGTAGTATTATTATCCCCCCAAGGACTTTGATAATCGGGCCACTTATTATTGGAACTCAACGGCCCCTGAATCGTGTCCCATTCCTCTTCTGGGAAATCGGTTTTATACCATCCATCTGGAATAACTCCACTATCAATAGGCAATTGAATTCCAACACCTATCCATTGCTGTTGTGAAGTCTGTCCAAATTGCAATAACACTTCTTGTGCACTCGCAAAGTTGCAATAAGTCAATGTTGCAACAAACATCGTTAAAAAGTTCTTCTTCATTTTGATATTTTTTAATTTTATAGGTTTTTCAAGTAAAAAAAGACAGCTTTTAGTCTCGTATTCCGCTGGAAATGAACATTGTTAAAGGTTCTCCTCAAAAAATAGTCCTAAAGGCTCGGCCCAAAGATAAATTTTTTATCTCAAAAATCAATGGATTTTAAGAAAATATTTCAAACAAGGCAACAAACAATATAATATACACGAATGGCCATCTGGCTCTCCGTCCCCCCCACAAGAATTGGAACATATCATAACTACAAACCTGCTAGTCTTTAAGCATTGGAAGCGCCTTATTCTTTAACAATCAAGAACTTCCTTCAATACCATCCATCTGGAAATTTAGCCGCTGCACGTCTGTTGAAGCGGCAACCAGCTCCAGTACAGAGGTGATAGGCAATTTATCCAAAATACAATGCCAACATGTCCTAAGCTTCAAGGAAGTGTTTCCGCACCTTACTCATGAAAAGACACAGGACAATGTTTGATTTACTCAGTTCATAGCAAGGAGGACAATATCTTGTAAAGCAATCAACGCTTAACAGAAAAGTTGCAAAATCCCCCCATTCAGGAAAGCAACCAAGAAAAGAATCAACACCCGTATCAGCGAATATAAGCATTTGCCCATCTGCTTGAAAACCTCCGCCCACGTCGTGCGCACAAGCGCGTCGCGCCTTGCGGAAGGCGAACGGACGCAAGGCGGTCGGCGGAAATCCGACAAGCGGACAAGGCGGAATACGGGACTGACGGCGCGGTCTTTCCTCCGCTTCAGGGAGTTTTTATGGAAAAGGGTTCGCAGGGTTCATACAGGCTGTGTCACAGGCATTTGCGGTGAACCCTTTGCCGGCAGAGGGTTCACGCGGGGATTCACCATGCTGTCGCAACAGCCCCACACAGAAAAATAGCTAAAAAGCAATAGATGAAATGGTTAACGATGTTTTGACGGGGATAATTTGACGGAAGCGTTTTTATACCGTATATTTGCGGTGAGAAGAACGAACAAACATGAACTTCAATCGGATTGTACATGCCGCCGTCGCACGGTGGCAGGCCCAACGGTGCGCTCCCAAAACGAGCGCGACGGCGGAAAATGTATCGCACGCGACGGACGGCAGGACGGCGGAAGGGGCAGCAGAATCCGCGCCGAAAGCCGACGAAAAGGCCGCGCGCCCCGCCATCCATGCCTCATCCGCACCAATACGCGACAGCCCCGCTCCGGGAAAGAAGCGGGGCTGCGAATCGGCCTGTTCAAAGACAGGTTCAGTCTTTTTCCGGAATCTGGCGAAGCAGTTCTTTCATGAACGTCCAGAACTTGGCCACGGAAGGTATGTGGCAACGCTCGTCGGGCGTGTGCGGCGAACGGAGCGTAGGTCCGAAGCTGACCATGTCCATATTCGGATAGACCTGGCCTATCAGGCTGCACTCCAGACCGGCATGGACCACCTGCACCAAGGCTTCTTCGCCAAACAGCTGCTTGTAGACGTCCACCATGCGGGCCACGATGGGCGAATCGAAGTTGGGTTGCCATGCGCCATAGCGGCCGCTGTACTCCACTTTCATCCCGGCCATATTGAAGCAGCATTCCAGCATGGTAGTCTCATAGTCCATCATGCCCTCGTCCGAGCTGCGCGCCAAGATGAGGACTTCGGCCTTCTCGGGCGTCACGTTGACAATGGCCAGGTTGGACGAGGTTTCCACGATGCCGGGCATGGACGGGATGTTGCGCAACACGCCGTCGTGGCAGGCCATGACGGCATCCAGCACGTTGTCTTGGATTTCCTCCGGCACCAACTGGTCCGGCGCATCGGTCCGCTCCATGGAGACGCAGATGTTTGCCTCCACGCCGCGGAACTCTTCCTTGAAAAGCCCGTTGCAATCGTCCACCAATGCCTGCAGCCCTTCCACGTCGTCTGCCGGAAGGGTCACCACGGCCACGCTCTCGCGCGGGATGGCGTTGCGCATGTTGCCGCCCGTCCACGAAGCCAGCCGTGCCTCGTTCTCGCGCACGGCCATATAAAGCAGCCGCGCCATCAGTTTGTTGGCATTGGCCCGGTTGTCGTTGATTTCCAACCCGGAGTGACCGCCGCGCAGGCCCGCCACCTTCAGCCGCACCGCCACGTCGTCCGCTTCGGCCTCCGCCGGTTTATATTCCATGGTGGCCGTCACGTTCACGCCTCCGGCACTGCCCACGACAAACTCGCCCATGGTCTCATTGTCCAGGTTGAGCAGGATGTCGCCCGTCAATGTGTCGGCCGCCAGGTTGTTCACGCCATACATGCACGTCTCCTCGTCCGCCGTGATCAAGGCCTCCAGCGGCCCGTGCTCCAAGTCCTTCGCCTCCATGACAGCCATGATGGTGGCCACCCCCATGCCGTCGTCCGAGCCCAGCGTGGTGCCGCGGGCTTTCACCCATTCGCCGTCCACGTAAGTCTCTATGGGGTCTTTCTCGAAATCGTGCGCGCTTTCCGCCGTCTTCTGCGGCACCATGTCCATGTGCGCCTGCATCACCGCCGTCTTGCGGTTCTCCATGCCCGGCGTGGCCGGTTTGCGCATCACGATATTCTCGCCGCCGTCCTTGAAAGCTTCGATGCCTCGCTCGGCAGCCCAGTCCAACAGGAATTTCTGCACCTTTTCCAAGTGTCCCGACGGGCGCGGCACCTGAGTCAGCGCATGGAAGTTTCTCCATACGGCTTGCGGTTCCAAATTCTTCACTTCACTCATAATCATATAATATTAAAGGTTTGTTTCCATCTCATGCGACGGGCGACAACCCCTCCACCGCCGGCATGCGCCGCCGCGTGAAGGCCAAAGCCGCCGTGGCATACAGCCCGAGCAGGATGACGAGCAACGTCTGCAGGGTATGGACGATGAGGACGAACATCACACCGTCCGACTCGCTCACGCCATAGAGCACCAACACCGTCTTCACCGCAAAATGCCAAGGGCCTGCCCCGTTGGGCGTGGGCACCAGCACGGCAAACGAGCCCACGACAAACGCTATCAGGGCCGACATGACGCCCAACTCCCCCGAATAGGAGAAACTGTAGAACGTCAGATAAAAATGCAGGAAATAGGCCATCCAGATGGCCAAAGAGTAGAACACGTACAAGGGCATGTTGCGGATGCCGCGCAAAGACAAGATGCCGTCCACCACGTTGCGCATCAGTCCGCGCGTGCGGCTGAACCACTCCAGACGTCGCGCCATGAAGCACAGGAACGCCACCAGAACCAGCAGGCAAGTGCCCGTGACCCAATAGCCCGCCGCGGAGAAGCGCCCGGCCAGTTCACTGAAGCTCACGCCCGTTTCGGCGAAAAACACGGAAAACACCCGCAACTGCAACAAAACGGTGAGCGCCGCCAACACCAGCATGACGAGAGAATCCACCATGCGCTCGGTGACCACCGTGCCCACGGCCTGGGTGAACGGCGTCCCCTCGTAACGCTTCAGCACGCCGCAACGCAACACCTCGCCCACGCGGGGCACCACCAGGCTGGAAGCATAGGACAGAAATATGGCGTGGACACACGTGGCCAGCCGCGGGCGCTCGCCCAACGGCTCCAAAGCCTGCCGCCAACGCACGGCGCGCAACACCTGCGCCAGCACGCCGAACGGCATGGACAGCCACATCCACGTCCAATCCATCCCGCCTTCGAGCGCCGCCCACAGCCCCGTCCAGTCGAAATCACGGTACATCCACCACAGAATCAACCCTCCCAACACCAGCGGGAAGGCTATTTTCAACGCATTCCGAATAATCTTAGAAGTTTCCAATGCGGCCTATCCTTGTTTTTATATTATCTTTGCACCCGCAAAAGTAAAACAAAAAAACTACAATGAAGACGGTCAAGCCCAAAAAGTTTCTCGGACAGCATTTTTTAAAAGACTTGCAGATAGCACAAGACATCGCCGACACGGTGGACGCCTGCCCCGGCCTGCCCATCCTCGAGGTGGGACCGGGCATGGGAGTGATGACGCAGTTCCTCGTCCGCAAGGAGCGCCCGCTCAAGGTGGTGGAAATCGACTTTGAGTCCGTGGCTTACCTGCGCGAGAACTTCCCGCAACTGGAGGAGAACATCATCGAAGACGACTTCCTGAAAATGCACTTGGAACACACGTTCGACGGGCAACCGTTCGTGCTGACGGGCAACTATCCCTATAACATATCCAGCCAGATTTTCTTCAAGATGCTGGACTACAAGGACCTGATTCCCTGCTGCACGGGCATGATTCAGAAAGAAGTGGCGGAACGCATCGCCGCCGGACCGGGCAGCAAGACTTACGGCATACTGAGCGTGCTCATCCAGGCGTGGTACAGCGTGGAGTACCTCTTCACGGTGCACGAGCATGTCTTCAATCCGCCCCCGAAAGTGAAAAGCGCCGTCATCCGCATGACCCGCAACGCCACCACGGAACTGGGTTGCGACGAACGCCTCTTCCGGCAAATCGCGAAGACGACGTTCAACCAGCGGCGCAAGGTGCTGCGCAACTCCATCCGCCCTGTGCTGGCCGACGCCGACAACAAGGCCCGCCTGCAAGGACGGTCGCCCCGCGACCACGGCGCGTTCCTGGCCGCCGACATCTTCGGCCGCCGGCCGGAACAGTTGTCCGTGGCGGAGTTCGTGGAGCTGACCAACGCCGTGACGGAAGAAATCGGCGGGAAATCCTGAAAACGGCGTCCAAAGCAACATTTTATGCCCAAAAGAGCGCGGTTTTATTTGTGAAATCAATCGGTTTGCACTATCTTTGCAGCGATTTTTAACCAGAGTGTTTATTCAAAATGGACGATTATCACGCGGAAAATATGAATTGAGAAAGGACAGAGGTTTGCAAGAAGCTGCCTCCGTTCCTGTTAAATTATGGAGGACTTTTATTCATGCGAACTTACTGGAATACAAACCGCGGCTTGCGCACGCTCGACCAATGGGAACCCAACTGCTGGGTGCAAGTAACTTGTCCGACACAGGACGACATGGACTATCTGGAGAACACGCTCCACATCCCCGACTACTTTCTGATGGACATCGCCGATACCGACGAGCGGGCCCGCTATGAATTCGACGACGGATGGATTCTCATCATCCTGCGCATTCCCTACGTGAAAGAAGTGCGCTCGCGCACGCCCTACACCACCATCCCCTTGGGTATCATACTGAACAAAGACGTGTGCATCACCGTGTGCAACTTCGAGACCAACATGATGATAGACTTCGTGAGCTACCAACAGAAACGGGGCGTGGGATTCACCGACTCCGTGGACATGGTGTTCCGGCTGTTCCTCTCCTCCGCCGTGTGGTACCTGAAGCGCCTGAAGCAAATCAACCTGCTCATCGAAAAGGCCAAGCAACACCTGGACCGCAAAGTGGACAACGCCGACCTGATCAACCTGTCGCGCCTGCAAGACAGCCTGACTTACTTCATCACATCCATCCGGGGCAACGAAACGCTGCTCTCCAAACTGAAGTTCAAGCTGCCGGTGGACGAACTCGACGCCGACCTCATCGAAGACGTGAACATCGAGATGAGCCAGGCGCGCGAAACCACCTCCATCTATGCCAACATCCTCGACTCCACCATGGACACCTACGCCAACATCATCAACAACAACACCAGCGGCGTGATGAAAATGCTCACCTCCATCTCCATCATCCTCATGTTTCCCACGCTCATCGCCAGCTTGCTGGGCATGAACCTCATCAACGGCATGGAGAAATGGGCCGGAGGATTCCCCGTGGCACTGATACTCATCACAGGAATCACCGTGGCATTCGTATGGTATTTTAAGCGAAAAACATGGATTTAAAGTCGTCCGGCGCAAAAAAGTAGGAGATTTTTTAGGTTGTAACCGTTTTTTATACTTAATTTGCGCCGTGTTTAACGAACAGCATACAGAATCAGACACTAAAACAAGTAACAAGATGGACTCTGAAGAAACCCTCCAGATGGAAGAAAATAAAGTAGAAAACGTGACGCCCGAGGTGAACGAGGCGGAAACCACTACCGTGGAAGCACCGCAAACCCAAGAAGAAGTCGTTGCGAAAGTGAAAGAATTGGCCGAAGCCGATGCGATTCCCGAAAAGCAAGAACTGGACGCCCTGAAACAGGCTTTCTACAAAATACATAAGGCCGACGTGGCTGCCGCACGCGCTCAATTCGTCGAGAACGGCGGAGAACCGGAGGCTTTCCTCCCCGCCCCCAACGTGCTGGAGGATGAATTCAAAGCAGCCATGAACGTCATCAAGCAGAAAAGGGCCGAACTGCAAGCCGAACAAGACCGGCTGAAAGAAGAGAACCTGAAAAAGAAACAAGATATCCTGGAACGAATCAAGGCCTTGAACGCCACGCCCGAAGAGGCCAACCAAGGCTATAAGGAATTCAAGGAACTGCAGGCGCAATGGAAAGAACTGCAGCCCGTACCGGCTGAAAAGGTCAACGAACTGTGGAAAACCTACCAATTATACGTAGAACAATACTACGACCAGCTGAAACTGAACAATGAATTCCGCGAGTACGACTTCAAGAAGAACTTGGAGATCAAGACCCGCTTGTGCGAGACGGCAGAGAAACTGAGCGAAGAAACCGACGTGATTTCCGCCTTCCAGCAACTGCAAGCCCTGCACCAGGAGTTCAAGGAAACGGGCCCCGTGGCCAAGGAGCTCCGCGAAGAAATCTGGGCACGCTTCAAGGCGGCTTCCACCGCGGTCAACAAGCGCCACCAGCAATTCTTCGAGGACCTGAAGAAAAAGGAGGAAGAGAACCTGGCCCGCAAGACCGCCCTCTGCGAGAAAATAGAAGCCATCGACACGGCCGCCATCAAGAAAGTGGCCGAATGGGAAAGCCAGACGCAGGCCATCATCGAACTGCAAAAGGAATGGCGCACCATAGGCTTCGCCCCCCAAAAGATGAACGTGAAAATCTTTGAGCGCTTCCGCAACGCATGCGACCGCTTCTTCACCGAGAAAGCGGCCTTCTTCAAACGGCTGAAGGAAGAGCAGGCGCAGAACCTGGCCAAGAAGACGGAACTCTGCGAAAAGGCCGAAGCGCTGAAGGACAGCACGGACTGGAAAGCCACGGCCGACCAGCTCATGCAGATACAAAAGGAATGGAAAGCCATCGGCGCCGTGCCCAAAAAGTATTCAGAGTCGTTGTGGCAACGCTTCATCGGCGCATGCGACTACTTCTTCGAGCAGAAGAACAAGAACTCGGCCTCGCAACGCAGCGAAGAAAAAGGCAACCTGCAAAAGAAAGAAGCCGTCATCGAGAAGTTGAAAGCCTTGCTCGACAATGAGGAAGAAACGGAAAACGACAAGCAGGCCGCCGTGAAGGAACTGATGAAAGAGTGGAACGAAACGGGGCACGTGCCGTTCAAGGACAAAGACCGGCTCTACAAGACGTACCACGACATCGTGGACCAATTGTTCAAGGCACTGAACATGTCGGCCTCGCGCCGCAGGCTGGACAACTTCAAGAACAGCCTGAAGAACGACGCGAAGGAGGGCGGACAAGGCCTGCCGCGCGAACGGGAACGCCTCATGCGCGCCTACGAAATCAAGCGCAACGAAATCAAAACGTATGAAAACAACTTGGGCTTCCTCACCTGCAGTTCAAAGAAAGGCAGCAGCCTGCTGAACGAAATGAACAAGAAGATGGAGAAGCTGAAGGAGGAGCTGCAACTCCTGAAAGAGAAGATTGCCGCCATCGACAAAGAGATCGCAGACCAACAAGCGTGAACCCCACAGAACGCATAAAGCCCGCGACGCCGCAGGCCGGAACCACCCGGCTGGCGGCATCGCGGGCTTTTCTGTTCAGAACAAAGTGCCTTGTCCTTTTTCTCGCCGTCTGGTGGGACTGCCTCTCCTCCTCCTTGGCGGCCCGGACTTCCTCCACCGACGACAGTCTCCTCAGGATAGCCACGTTCAACATCCGCTACGACAATCCCGACGACGGGCCCAACCGCTGGGACGTGCGCAAGGATTCCGTAGCCGCCTTGATACGGGCACAAGCTTGGGACATCGTGGGCATGCAGGAAGTGCTCCACCGGCAACTGGCCGACCTCTTGGAACGGTTGCCGGCCTACCGATACGTCGGAGTGGGCCGCGAAGACGGCAAGACGCAAGGGGAATATGCCCCCATCCTCTACGACACGACGTGCGTCCGGATGCTGGAAAGCAGCACTTTCTGGCTCTCGCAGCACCCCGACAGCGCGGGCTTCATCGGCTGGGACGGCGCCTGCACGCGCATCGCCACTTGGGCCCGTTTCCGCCACCTCTCCACCGGCAAGACCTTCCTTTTCGTCAACACGCACTTCGACCACGTGGGGCAGGAAGCCACGCGCCGGTCCGCAAGGCTCATCGTGGGAAAAATACGCGAACTGTCGGAAGGGCAACCCGTTATCCTGACCGGGGACTTCAACGTGAGTGCCGACAGCGACCCCTACCGCATCCTGACCGCAGACGGCTCCGGACTGCGCGACTTATACCGCGAAAGCCCCGTCCGCGAAGGGACATCCCACACGTACCACGGCTTCGGGAAAGTGCCCGCCGGACAGCGGCACAAGATAGACTTCATCTTCGTCGGCCCGGGCATACAAGTCAGCCAGACCGGCATCCTCCCCGAAAGCCCCACCCGCACGGGGCACGTCTCCGACCACAACCCACACTGGGGCACCATCCGGCTGCCCTGAACCAGCCCCCGACAACACGAACCGCAACAGAAAAAAACACAAAAAAAGCGAAGGAAGCTTTCCATATTCAGAAAAATCACTAATTTTGCACGACATGAACCCCTTCCGCCCCCTTCGGGGAAATCAGCAGGAGAGGGGGAGGACATACAGAAAGACGTTAACAGCGTTTGTCTTAGGGCTTTCAAACTTCGCAACCTTGACAATCCCGAGTAAGACAGCGGCAACGGAACGTCCACAAGACATGTATGGTTACAGTGTGCCTCACGGCGCACTGTAACTTAGTGTATAGGCGTGGGCTTTTGCGTTGCTCGTCACTTGGGATGGGCAATGCGAAGGCCTGAAAGCAATGATGAGCAATGTAAGGGTCCTCGCTTTTTGTATCCTCCGCAACGGAAAGCCAAAACAATGCAGCCACAGAGGACCGGCTGGGACGGAACATGACGCTCATGAAAATCCATTTCGGAAAACTCCTGCAAGAAACGCTCCGCGAACAAGGCCGCTCCGTCACCTGGTTCGCACGGCAACTGTGCTGCACGCGCCCCAACGTCTACAAGATATTCCAGAAGGAAAGCGTGGACAGCTCGCTCATGCTCCGTATCTCGAAAATTCTCCAACACGACTTCTTCCAAGATTTCTCACAGGCCTACCGGCAAGACAATGACTAATCAGCCTTGCAAGGCACCACAAGGTCCCCCCGTCCTCCCGCTCCACGCGGCACACGCCCGTACCGTCCGCACCATCGTTCCCCTTGGCCGCCAGCAGGCGGACGCGAGGATGAGCGCCCACGACCTTGCCCATTGCGCCACCGTGTCGTGCGGAGACCTTCAGCGTACTTTGCGGAGAGTACTCGAGTACTTGCCGCAAAGTACAATCCGGGACTCCGCACTCCGCTGTCCCGCCTTCGGCAACGGACGACCGTAATTTGAGGACAAGGAACAGCCGTTCCCCGTCTGGCAGGAGTTTCCTCCTCCGCCCTTCCGCCTCCTGTTTGCCCGCCGTGTTTCTTTTTTGGATACAGATAAGTCGCCACATCAGAAACGTGGCAATCTCGGACGCAAGCCGTATTTGCGCTACCTTTGCGCTGTTAGTATTTTTTAAAAGTAAACGATCATGAAACGGAATGTAACTTTTTGTGCAATGTTCGCACTGACGTTTGCCGGACTCCTGTGCTCCTCCTGCCGCACAAAGACGGCCTATGCCCCTTATCCCAACTATGCCGGCGCACCGCAGCAGTTCCCGGCCAACAACAAGGTGGAAGAGGAACTGGACGATTGTGAAAAGGAATCGATGCAAATGGAGGGCGACCTGCTCAGGGCATACGGCTCGGCCATCGACCACGACCGCGACTTTGCCCGCCAGTCGGCTGCCGCCAACGCCCGCGCACAAATGGCCAGCGACATTGAGGCGCTGGTCACCAACATCTTCAAGAACTACCGCAGTACGACCACGAAGGACGCGACGAGCACGTCGTCGGCCGACCGGCAACAGGATATCACCTCGATTGCCGAACAAGTGATCAGCCGCACCACCATCATCTGTTCCAAGCGCTACCGGCTTCCCGACGGACGCTACGAATGCGCCGTCTGCATCGGCATGGTGCAGTCGGCCGAAGAAGCCGTGGAAAACGCCGTGCTGAGCGAAGACAAGAAACTGGGCGTGCGCTTCGACGCCGAACAGTTCCGCAAGTCGTACAAGGAAGAGCTGGAAAGATACCGCCAGAATAAGGCCGGCCAATTATAAACGTCCCCAAGGTGAACATGAAGAAACTCATACTACTGTTGCTCTGTGCCCTTTTCGCCGGGACAGCACCGGCGCAGCTCCGGAAGTCGGACAAGATCAAGCCGCAATGGCTCACGCGCAAACTGCCCGAAAGCCGGTCGCCGTCTTATTTCTTCCTCAACGCCGAGGGCATGGGGGCCTCCCTGGAGGCCGCACGGCAGATGGCACTGGTGAACCTCTCCACGCGCCTGGAACACGAAAGGGGCATCGTGGTGGAGAGCACGGTCGGCGGAGGCTCCGTGCAGCACCGCGAGGGAAACGCCCAGACCTACTCGTCTCACCGCGAATTTGCCATGACGGCCCACGAATCCGGCAAACGGATTGACATGAAGTGCCGCGTCGTGGACGAATATTGGGAAGAGCGGGACGGGCTATACACCTGCCACGTGCTTTACACCGTGGCCGACCGCAACCTTGAGCAGGCCGGCAGCTACGACGACCGGATTTCGCTCACCACATCGTACGGCGCGAGGGGATTGGCGCGCTCCATCATCCCCGGATGGGGACAGATATATAAAGGCAGCGTGGCCAAAGGCACCGCCATCCTGTGCGGGGAAGCCGCATGCGCCGTGGGCGTCGTTGTTTGCGAAAACCAGCGCGCGTCGTACCACAAGAAGATGAAAGAGCAACCGCGCCACGCGCAGACCTACAACTCCAAGGCCGACAACTGGGAGTCGGGGCGCAACATCTGCATCGGGGCGGCAGCGGCCCTCTACGTCTACAACCTGATAGACGCCGTAGCGGCCAAAGGCGCACGGCGGGTGACAGTCCGGAGAGTGCGCCAAAGCCTCTCCCTGCAGCCCGTCATGTCGACGTCCTGCACGGGGATGTCGCTGGCATGGAGGTTCTGACGCGCGGACGAGAGAGATTCTTGTTATGAAGTGACTAACTTATAATAAAACAACAACATGAAACATCTTTTCAACATCATCCTCGGCATGGCGGCCCTGCTGTGTCTCAGCCACTGCACCAAGGACGAGGAAGTGATGACCGGCACCATCGCGGGCATGGTCACCGACATGACGAACGCCAACACGGCCATCGCCGGCGCCACCGTCACCCTCTCTCCCACGGGCCTGAGCCAGACCACCGGGAGCGACGGGCGATACGAATTCACCGAGATAGAACCGGGAAACTACGCCGTCAGCGTCAAGGCCAACAACTATCAGGAAGACAGCAAGTCGGTCTCCGTCTATGCCGGACAGTCCGCCACGGCCGACTTCCAGCTGAGCCCGGGACGCACGGACGTCGAAATCTCGCCCCTCACGCTGAACTTCGGGCCCAGCAACGACCAACTGTCGTTCACCATAAAGAACAAGGGCAACAGCCCGCTGCAGTACAGCATCTCCGGCTATCCGGCCTATCTCACCGTGTCGCCCACCTCGGCACAGGTCGGCGCCAAAGGCACGCAGACCGTCATGGTCAAGGTGAACCGCACGTCGCTCACCTCCGACGTCAGCACCCAGCTGGCCGTGAACGTGGGCAACGACTCTTATCCGGTCAGCATCACCGTCAATTCGCAAGACCTCGGCGCCAAGATGAGTGTCACGCCCTCCACCCTGAACTTCGGCACGGAATACTCCGAGCTGCAGTTCACGGTCAAAAACGTGGGCACCGGCGGAACGCTGGACTGGAACATCTCCGCCCCCACCAACTCCTGCCTGTCCGTCAGCCCGAAGTCGGGCAGCTTGGCCATCGGCGCCTCGCAGCCCGTCACCGTCAAGCTCGACCGCACGCAGATGACCGCCGACATTCCGGCCGCCTTCATCAACGTCAACACCGATGGGGGCTCACTGCCTGTCACCATCACCGCCACCCACGCACCGGGCGGCAGCGACGATGAAGGCGGCGGCAGCGACGGCGGCAACCTGGCCGTGGCGCAAGGCTTGTACGTCTATTACAAGTTCGACGGCGACTTCAACGACGCCACGGAAAACGCGGTGAACGGCTTTGGCCTCAACAACCCCACCTTCGTGGAAGGCGTGGCGGCCGGCTCTCAAGCCGTAAAGTTCAGCCGCACGGAGCAAAGCGCCTTCGTGGTGCCGCAGCCCATCATCGACTCCCGCGAAATGACCATCTGCTTCTGGGGCAAGGACTTCAACGACGGCGGAATCTTCTATATGGTGTCGTCCCATACCTCAAGGCCGAACATGTTCACACTCAGCATGAGCGGCGGCGCATTGAAGTTCATCGTGACACGCTATAACAATGTCTACAACTACAGCACGACCGGAAGCTTCATGCACCCCACCCTGAACGACGGCCAATGGCACCACATCGCGCTCACCAGCGACTTCCATAAGACCACATATAGCACGATTACCACGAACCTGTATGTAGATGGACAAGCCGTGGATGTCATCACCGAAGGCGCCAACATATTCACCGAAGGCGAAACCTCCGACAACAGCTATGGCAGCGGCACCAAATTCGTGATGGGCGGCGAGATTGACCTGTATAACCAAACCCTGAATGGCACGAACATGTCGGTGGACAACTTCCGCGTCTACGACACGCGCAAGCTCTCCGCCAAGGAAATCAAGCAAATCTACGAGGCTGAAAAACAATAAGACTGCGACATGAGATTGAACCGCATCGCCATACTACTTTGTTGTTCCCTTGCACCGGAAATCGTTCCGGCGCAGGGGAACGACAGTTTTGAGGAGTTCCGCCGGCAAAAGCGGGAAGCCCTGCAAAACTACCGCAACCGCAAACGGGCCGAATTCGAAGCCTTCAGGGCGCAAAAGAACAAGGAGTTCGCCGAATATCTGGCCCAGTCGTGGAGTTCCTACCAACTGCGCAAGGGATTCGACATCACCAAATCGCCCGACCCGGTGAAGCCCACCGTCCATCCGGTCGCGCCGCCCGACCAGTTGCCGCCACCGGCCAAACTGCCCATCAAGCAAATCAAGGACTACCCCTCGAAGGCGCCCGACCGCCCGGCCGACATCCCGCTGCCCGCCCCTGAACCCGGCCCGGACATCCCCACCCAGGCGTTCACCTTCTTCGGCACGCAGTTCCAGCTTCATGCCGGTCCCGGAAAGGGCTCCATCCTGAAGGGGCATAGCGAGCGCGACGTGTCGGAAGCATGGAAACTGCTGTCCGCTCCCGACTACGACCCTCTCCTCGCCGACTGCCAGGACATTGCCCAAAAGCTTTCACTCAACGACTGGGGACTGTTCAAGCTGACCGAAAAGTTGGCGCACGCCATGACGCAAGCAAGCAACGACGCCTACCTGATGCAAGCTTACCTGATGGCCCAGTTCGGCTACGACGTGCGGCTTTGCCGCATAGGAAGAAGTCAGCTGGGACTGCTCGTACCCATAAAGCAAACCGTATGCGGCGTGAGCTACTACAACTTCAACGGCACACCCTTCTACATCTTCGGGCCATACGGACAAGAAACGCAGGTGGAAAGCTACGGGAAACCGCACGGCAACGCCACGCGGCTCTTGGACCTGAACATGCGGGAAACTCCGACGCTAACCTACCAACCTTCGGAAAGCAGGGCTTTCTCCACCCCCGACCATGCCGGAATGACCTGCCAGATAGACGTCAACCGCAACCTGATGGATTACTATGCCGAGGTTCCGCAGGTCAACGACTGGGGCTACTACGCCTCGCAGCCCATGGATTCCCGGCTCGTCCGGCAGCTTTATCCCACCCTGCAACGCGCCATCGAAGGCAAAACCCAAGCCGAAGCCGCCGGCATGTTGCTCAACTTCGTGCAAAAAGCCTTCGCCTATCTTACCGACCAACAGCAATTCGGCCAGGAGAAATACAACTTCGGGGAAGAGAACTTCTACTACAAGGCTTGCGACTGCGAGGACCGCTCCATCCTCTACTTCCACCTGGTGCGCGACCTCCTGCAGCTCGACGCCGTACTCCTCCACTACCCCAACCACTTGGCCACCGCCGTCCGCTTCCCCGCAACGGTGAAAGGCGACCACGTCATGGTCGGCGGGCAAGCCTACACCGTGTGCGACCCCACGTACATCGGGGCCGACATCGGCATGTGCATGCCTCAATTCAAGGCATCGCCTGTGGAAATCATAAAAATCAAGGAGTAAACAAAAGCAGCACGGAAAGAGCAGATTCATCCCCAACAAACTCCAAACACGGCCCCGGAAAGGCTCCGCCCCATATCCGACGTGCCATACAACGCAAAAGGCTTTCCCTGGAAAGAGGAAAGCCTTTTGCGTTGGACTACCAGGACTCGAACCTGGAAAAACAGGACCAGAATCTGTTGTGTTACCATTACACCATAGTCCAATCTTTCAAAAAGGAAGCTGCGCCGCCCGCGCTACTTCGTTGGGCTACCAGGATTCGAACCTGGAAAAACAGGACCAGAATCTGTTGTGTTACCGTTACACCATAGCCCATTGTCCTTTTGCGTGTGCAAAGGTAGTGACTTATTTCCGAACCCACAAATTTTTATCGCCTTTTTTCACGCCCCGGCGCCATGTTCGTCAAAAAAGGGCTTCCGGCAAGCCGTTTCAAGGGCGTGAAGATGCCGAAGGCTCGCCCTCCGTTCTCCCTATTACCTAAAAAAGATAAAAAGCTAAAGGTTTTGGGCGGGAAAATTGATTTGATAACGGATTATGTGCTATCTTTGCCCGATATTTATGTACATTTTTAACACATGGACGAAACCCAACAGCTGATAGATGCCATCACGAAGGGCATACAAGAAAAGAAAGGATCGCAAATAGTCATTGCCGACCTGCGGGAAATTGGTGACACCATCTGCCAATTTTTCATTATCTGCCAAGGCAATTCACCCACACAAACCGGGGCCATCGCCGAAGCCGTGGCCGAATCTACCCGCAAGGAATGCCACACCAAGCCCTTGGCCGTGGACGGCATGAAGAACGCCACATGGGTGGCCATGGACTACGCGAACATCATCGTGCACATCTTCCTCCCGCAAACCCGCGAGTTCTACGACATCGAGCACTTGTGGGCAGACGCACGGCTCACCGCCCTGCCCGACATAGACTAAACCTCCATTCCAAGAAAGATTATGAACGAGAAAGAAAATAAAAACAAGATGCCACGGTTCAACATGAACTGGATTTACGGCATCATCGTGCTGGTCTTGGCCTACATGTTCTTCACGGGAACGGGAGACAGTTCTTCCAAAACCATCGACTACACCCGTTTCGAAAAATACGTGAGAAGCGGCTACGCCACCAGAATCGTGGCCCAGAAGGACAAGGGCGTGCTGCAAATGTACGTGGCCAAGGAGCATGTCAAGGACGTGTTCGGCACGACCGACCTGAAGACGCTCGGCCCCGCGCCGGCCGTCACGGTGGAATATGCCTCCAACGACAAGCTCCTGGAACTGGTGGCCGAAGCCCAGAAAGAGCAGAAATCCAACATCACGCTGAGCTTCAAGCAAAGCAACGACATGCTGACCAGCCTGTTCTGGAACCTCTTCCCGCTGTTCATCATCATCGCCATCTGGATCTTCCTCATGCGGCGCATGAGCGGCGGAAGTCCCACCGGCGGCAACGTGTTCAACGTGGGCAAGAGCAAGGCGCGGCTGATTGAGAAAGGCGAAGGAACAAAGGTGACGTTCAAGGACGTAGCCGGACAGGCCGGCGCCAAGATGGAAGTGGAAGAAATCGTGGAATTTCTGAAGAACCCGAAGAAATACACCGACCTGGGCGGCAAGATTCCCAAGGGCGCTTTGCTCGTGGGACCTCCGGGAACGGGTAAGACCCTGTTGGCCAAAGCCGTGGCCGGAGAAGCCAACGTGCCTTTCTTCTCGCTCTCCGGCTCCGACTTCGTGGAAATGTTCGTCGGCGTGGGCGCCAGCCGCGTGCGCGACTTGTTCCGCCAGGCCAAGGAGAAAGCTCCCTGCATCATCTTCATCGACGAAATCGACGCCGTGGGACGGGCCCGCGGGAAAAACCCCGCCATGGGCGGCAACGACGAACGGGAGAACACGCTGAACCAGTTGCTGACGGAAATGGACGGGTTCGGCACCAACAGCGGTGTCATCATCCTGGCCGCCACCAACCGCGTGGACATCCTGGACAAGGCGCTGCTGCGCGCCGGGCGTTTCGACCGGCAGATCCACGTTGACCTGCCCGACCTGAACGAGCGCAAGGAAGTGTTCAAGGTGCATCTCCGCCCCGTGAAGACAGACAGCACCGTGGACATCGACCTGCTGGCGCGACAAACTCCGGGATTCTCGGGAGCCGACATCGCCAACGTGTGCAACGAGGCCGCGCTGATTGCCGCGCGCCACGACAAGAAGGCCGTCAGCAAGGACGACTTCCTGAGCGCCGTGGACCGCATCATCGGCGGACTGGAGAAAAAGACAAAAGTCATGACCAACGAGGAGCGGCAGACCATCGCCCTGCACGAGGCGGGCCACGCCACCATCTCGTGGTTCCTGCGCTATGCCAACCCGCTGGTAAAGGTCACCATCGTGCCGCGCGGACGGGCTCTGGGCGCCGCATGGTACATGCCCGAGGAGCGGCAAATCACCACCAAGGAGCAGATGCTCGACGAAATGTGTGCCACGCTGGGCGGGCGGGCCGCCGAAGAACTCTTCACGGGCCACATCTCGTCCGGGGCACTCAACGACCTGGAACGGGTGACGCGGCAAGCCTACGGCATGATTGCCTACTTCGGAATGAGCGACCGGCTGCCGAACTTGTGCTATTATAATAATGATGAATACAACTTCACCAAGCCGTATTCGGACCAGACGGCACAGCTCATCGACGAGGAGGTGAAGCGCATGATTGCCGAACAATACGAACGGGCGAAGGCTTTGCTGAACGAGCATAAGGACGGGCACGCCGAACTGGCCCGCGTGCTCGTGGAGCGCGAAGTCATCTTCGCCGAGGACGTGGAGAAAATCTTCGGGAAACGTCCCTGGACCAGCCGCACGGAAGAACTGCTCACGATGAACGAGGAGCAAGAAGCGGAAAACGCCGACAGCACGCCGGAAAGCGCCACGGACGAAACGGACAGCACCGGAACGGACGTCGCCGACGGCGCACAACCTGACGCACAAGGGACGGATGCCCCGGACACCACTCCTGAAAAATCGGAAACGGACAGCACGGAAAAAGAAACGGAGAAAAATACTGACGCGCAATGACGGACAAGATGAAAAACCTGGTGGTGCGCACACTGACGGGCATCGCGTTCGTCATCGTGCTGGCGGGAGGCATCGTGTGGGGAAGCCTCTCGTTCCAACTGCTCTTCGCCCTCATCACGGGATTGAGCGTGTGGGAGTTCTGCCACATCGTGAACCAACGGGACGACGTGTTGGTGAACCGCCCCATCTGCACGGTGGCCGGCGTCTACCTCTTCCTCGCCGTCTCGGGCTTCTGCAGCGGGCTCACCCCTGCCAGCGTCTTTGTCCCCTACCTGCTCTCGGTGGTCTACCTGCTGGCGAGCGAGCTCTACCTGAAAAGCGAACATGCGCTCAACAACTGGGCCTTCACGATGATGAGCCAAATGTATGTGGCCCTGCCTTTCGCCACGCTGAACGTGCTGGCCTTCCAGCCCGAAGCGTCCTACAGCCTGGGCGTGGCCTACAACTACATGCTGCCGCTCTCCGTGTTCGTCTTCCTCTGGGCCAGCGACTCCGGCGCCTACTGCTTCGGTTCACTGCTGGGAAGGCACAAGCTCTTCCCCCGCATTTCGCCCAACAAGTCGTGGGAAGGCTCCATCGGCGGCGGCCTCGTGGCCATAGCTGCCTCGCAGGTGTTTGCCTGCTTCGACGCGGGCCTCAACCGCTGGGAATGGTTGGGCGCAGCGCTCGTGGTGGCCGTGTTCGGCACCTGGGGCGACTTGGTGGAGAGCCTGCTCAAGCGCCAGTTGGGCCTGAAGGACAGCGGGCACATCCTGCCCGGCCACGGCGGCATGCTCGACCGCTTCGACAGTTCGCTGCTGGCCATCCCGGCCACGGCCATCTATCTCTACACCCTTACGCTGTGGACCTGACCACGCGACGCCATCCACCTGCCGCATGCCGCAGGATGAAGGAAAAAACGAGCCGGATTGCCCGTCACAGCAATCCGGCTCGTTTTTATAAACAAGGAGCAAAACCGGCCGGCGGCCCGCCGCCATCCGTAGCCCGCGCCGCCGAAGGGAGGCATCCGCCGTGCGGAGTGCGTCAGCGTACTTTGCGGAGAGTACTCGAGTACTTGCCGCAGAGTACAATCCGGCATTGCGCACGACGTGGCCGGACCAGCCGCCCGGCCGTCGCCGTCATGCCTGCACGCCGCCACCGGAAACGGCCTTCTTCCGCTCCGTCAACAATTGCGTCATCAGCGCCGCGGCCCGTTCCGGCGCCCCGGCTTCGCCCAACTTCTTCGCCACCTTTTCGTATCCCTTCAACTGATACTCCCGGCACTCCCGTCCCGGCAGAATCATGGCCAGTTCCGCCCAAGCGTTGCCCATCGTCATCTCGTCTGCCACAAGCTCCTCCACCACCGGCGAGCCGGCCACGAGATTGACCAGCGAGATGTATTCCACCTTCAGCAAGTGGCGGCGCAGGAACGACACCAGCCGCCCGCAGGCGGTGTAGTAGCACACGACCTGCGGCACCCGGAAGAGCGCCGCCTCGAGCGTGGCCGTGCCGGAAGTGACCAAGGCCGCACAAGCGTGGTTCAGGATGCGGTAGGTCTGCCCGTAGAGCACCTTCACCCGCGCATGCCCCAGCAGCTTTTCATAGAATCCCGGATCGATGTTCGGGGCCGCCGCCAGCACCAGGTCGTAGTCTTCGGTAAAGCTGACCGTCGCCTCGGCCATGATGGGCAGATTGTCCTTGATTTCCTGCTTGCGGCTACCGGCGAGCAATGCGATGACCGGCTTGCCGCTCAGCCCGTTGTCGGCCACGAAGCGGTCGAACGGCTCTTTGTTCTCGCGCTTGTAGGCCTCCACCTCGTCCAGCGTCGGGTTGCCCACGTAATGAATCGGATAATGATGCTTCCCCTCGAAGAAGTCCACCTCGAAAGGCAGGATGGAAAACAGCTCGTCCACGTCGCGCTTGATGTTCTTGATGCGGTGCTCTTTCCAAGCCCAAATCTTGGGCGAAATATAATAATACACGGGAATGCGGCTGTGCGCATGCACGTATTTCGCTATCGACAAGTTGAATCCCGGGTAGTCCACCAGGATGAGCACGTCGGGGTTCCACTCGATCACGTCGCGCTTGCAGGCCTTCATGTTGCTCAATATCGTCCGGGCATGCAAGAGCACGGGAATGAAGCCCATGTAGGCCAAGTCTTTATAGTGGCGCACCATCGTCCCGCCCTGTTCCTGCATCAAGTCGCCGCCGAAAAAGCGGAACTCCGCCTGCGCGTCGCGCTCCTTCAGCGCCCTCATCAGGTGC
This sequence comes from uncultured Paraprevotella sp., assembly GCA_944321525.1. Classification (GTDB taxonomy): domain Bacteria; phylum Bacteroidota; class Bacteroidia; order Bacteroidales; family Bacteroidaceae; genus Paraprevotella. The sequence continues at coordinate 35,157 of CALULQ010000004.1, read as the reverse complement.
GAGGCATGGAGGTCACCGCTGGCCTCCCCCACTATCAGGTAATACTTCATAAGTCTTCCAAGCTTTTAAGTCCGTCCATGGCCTGGTAGGCCGTCATGTCTATCCCGATGGGCACCACCGACACGTAGCCGTTGGCCAGCGCCCACGAGTCGGTGTCGGCGCTCTCCGGCTCCAGGTTCTGGAAAGCGCCGGTGAGCCAGAAATATTTCCGCCCCCGCGGATGCAGGGTCTCGAACCACTCGGCCGACCATGTGCCGCGCGCCATGCGGCACACCTTCAGTCCGCGGTAGCCGCCGGCGGAAGCCTTGGGGAAATTCACGTTCAGGCACACTCCCGAAGGCAGCCCCCCATCCAGCACCCTCTGCACGACGGCACGCACGTAGGGGGCCGCGAGGGAAAAGTCGGCATCGGCGGCGGTATCGCACAAGGACAGCCCCACCGAGGGGATGCCTTTCATGCACCCTTCGAGCACCAATCCCATCGTGCCGGAATAATGCACGCTCACCGAAGCGTTGTCGCCGTGGTTGATGCCGCCCACCACGATGTCGGGCTTCCGCCCCGCCTCCTGCTCCAAGGCCAGCTTCACGCAGTCGGTCGGCGTCCCGCTGCAGGCACACACCTTCAGGCCGGGCTTCTCGTCCAGCACGCGGTAGCGCAACGGCACGTCCGACGTGATGGCACACGCCGACCCCGACCGCGGCCCGTCGGGCGCCATCACCAGAATGTCTCCCAGCGGAGAAAGCATGCCTATCAATTCATTCAATCCTTTTGCCTGTACCCCATCATCGTTCGATAGTAAAAGAAGAGGCTTCATTCCATTCATTTTCACCTATATTTTGTTTGCACAAAAGTACGAAAAAAGCTTTAAAAGCACTGTGGATTCACCGAAAAAAACATTATCTTTGCCCAACGATACGCCTGCAGTTATTAACAATAAGGCCGAGTTTTCAACAATTTAACGATTCTCCGTACTTTCCTGCGGGCAAAGTACTCGGGAATACGTTACTTTTGTGCTAACCAAATTTTACGATATGGGAAAAATTATAGCCTTAGCAAATCAGAAGGGCGGGGTCGGCAAGACCACGACCTCGATGAATTTGGCCGCTTCTTTAGCGACATTGGAAAAGAAAGTCCTGCTGGTCGACGCCGACCCCCAAGCCAACGCGTCGTCCGGATTGGGCGTGGACGTATCGGAAATAGACTGCTCTATCTATGAGTGCATCATAGACCATGCAGACCCGCGGGACGCCATCTACACCACCGACATCGAAGGGCTGGACATCATCCCCTCGCACATCGACCTGGTGGGCGCCGAGATAGAAATGCTCAACCTGCCCAACCGCGAGAAAGTGGTGGCCAATCTGCTCGCACCCCTGAAAGACGAATATGATTACATCCTTATCGACTGTTCGCCCTCGCTGGGGCTCATCACCGTCAACGCGCTGACGGCCGCCGACTCGGTCATCATCCCCGTGCAGTGTGAATACTTCGCCCTCGAAGGCATCAGCAAACTGCTCAACACCATTAAAATCATCAAATCCAAACTGAACCCCTCGCTGGAAATCGAAGGCTTCCTGCTCACCATGTACGACAGCCGCCTGAGGCTGGCCAACCAAATCTACGACGAAGTGAAGAAGCATTTCCAGGAACTGGTGTTCAGGACTGTCATACAAAGGAACGTCAAACTGAGCGAGGCGCCGAGCCACGGCTTGCCCGTCATCCTCTACGACACCGACTCCACCGGCGCCAAGAACCACCTGGCGCTAGCCAAAGAAATCATTGAAAAAGACAAATAAACATGGCCGTACACAAAAAATATCCTGCCTTGGGGCGAGGACTGGATGCCCTGATTTCCACAAAGGAAGTGCACACCGACGGCTCTTCCACCATCAACGAAGTGGAGTTGGACCAGATTTCGCCCAACCCCAACCAGCCGCGCAGGGACTTCGACCAAGACAGCCTGCGCGAACTGGCCGACTCCATCGCCGAAATCGGCATCGTGCAGCCCATCACACTGCGCAAGATGGAAGACGGCACCTTCCAAATCATCGCGGGAGAACGGCGCTGGAGAGCCTCAAAAATGGCCGGACTGCGCACCATTCCGGCCTATATCCGCACTGCCGACGACGAGAACGTCATGGAAATGGCCCTTATCGAGAACATACAGCGCGAGGACCTGAACTCCGTGGAAATCGCACTGGCCTACCAGCACCTCATCGAGCAATACGACCTGACGCAGGAGAAACTGAGCGAACGCATCGGCAAAAACCGCTCCACCATCACCAACTACCTGAGGCTGCTGCGGCTGCCGGCACCCATACAGATGGCATTGCAGAACAAAGACATCGACATGGGGCACGCACGCGCACTGCTGGCGCTGGACAACCCCACGCTGCAAATCAAGCTCTTCCAGCAAATCATCAAGGAGAAACTCTCCGTGCGCAAGGTGGAAGAAATGGTCAAGGCACTCACCGAGGGCGAAAGCGTGAAGAGCGGCGGAAAGAAAATCACGCCCCGGGGCGCACGGCTGCCCGAGGAATACAACGTGCTGAAACAAAGCCTCTCCAAATTCTTCCAGGCCAAAGTGCAACTCACCTGCTCCGACAAGGGAAAAGGGAAAATCAGCATCCCCTTCGCCAACGAGGAAGAACTGGAACGCATCATCGAACTATTTGACCGCCTGAAAAGTTGAAACAGAATTCATCCATACACCGGACCTTGTCTGCCCTGCTCGCCATCCTTTGCCTGGCAAGCTTGGCCAATCCGCTTCGGGCACAAACGCCCTTGGCGGCCGACAGCATCGCGGCGGCGCAAGACTCGCTGCAGGCGCAGCTCCCCGCCGCGGCCGACTCGCTGGCCGCCGGTACCGACAGCCTCGCCGCCCAACCGGCCGCACTGGACACCATGGCCATCGGACTGAAGAGCGACTCGTTGCTGCAACACACCCAACCGTTCGACCAGAAGCGCTTCATCCCCGACCCGCAGCGGGCCTTGTGGCTCTCGCTCATCATCCCCGGGGCCGGACAAATCTACAACCGCAAGCTCTGGAAAATCCCCATCGTCTACGGGGGATTCCTCGGATGCCTGTACGCCCTGACGTGGAACAACCAGATGCTCAGCGACTACTCGCAAGCCTATCTGGACATCATGGACGACGACCCGAACACGAAAAGCTACGAAGACATGCTCCCCCTGAACTACAGCATCGAGGGGCGCGAAGACCAATACAAGGAGATATTCAAGAACAAAAAGAACTACTACCGCAAGTACCGCGACATGAGCATCTTCGCCATGATCGCCGTCTATCTGCTCTCGGTGGTGGATGCCTACGTCGATGCCGAACTCTCGTCCTTCGACATTTCCAAGGACCTGGGACTGCGCATCGAACCGGCCATCTTCGACTTCGGCGGCCGCCGGAGGGAAGCGTCGGTAGGCATACAATGCAACTTAAACTTTTAAAAGAAAACCATGAGGAAGAAACTCGCATTATTCTGTATAACGGCATGTCTCGCTTCGGGACTGAGCGCACAAAACGACATCACCGTGCACGACGAACAGACAGGACAGGACGAAGTCATCACCCTGCCCGAAGGCATGACCTACGAGCTCGACAGCCTGTTGCAGGAATGGAACGCCAAAAACTATCTCGGCACTGACGAGCAGTGCGAAAGTTCGGACGAGAACCCCGAATACAGCAAGGAGGAATACATCTCGCGGCTCAACCGCCTGCCCAACGTCATCGAAATGCCCTACAACGAAGTAGTGAGGAAATTCATCGACCAATACTGCACGCGCCTGCGCCGGTCCGTGTCGTACATGCTCGGGGCCAATAACTTCTACATCCCCATCTTCGAGGAAGCACTGGAAAGCTACCAGCTTCCCCTGGAGCTGAAATACCTGCCCGTGATTGAATCGGCCCTCAACCCGAACGCCACCTCGCGCGTGGGGGCGGCCGGCCTGTGGCAATTCATGATCACCACGGGCAAGTCCTACGGGCTGGACGTCAACAGCCTCGTCGACGAACGCCGCGACCCCATCAAGTCTTCGTATGCCGCCGCCCACTACTTGCAAGACCTTTATAAAATCTTCGGCGACTGGACGCTGGTCATCGCAGCCTACAACTGCGGGCCGGCCAACGTGAACAAAGCCATCCGCCGCGCGGGGGGCGAACGCGACTACTGGAAAATCTATCCCTACCTGCCGCAGGAGACACGGGGCTACGTGCCGGCCTTCATCGCCGCCAACTACGTGATGAACTATTATTGCGAGCACAACATCTGCCCGATGAGCTCCACGCTGCCGCCCAGCACCGACACCATCATCGTCAGCCGCGACGTGCACTTCGACCAGATCGTGGCCGTGTGCAACGTGAAGGCCGAGGAGGTCAAGGCGCTCAATCCGCAATACCGCACCGGACTCGTGCCGGGAACGAAGAGCAGCTGCATCCTGCGCCTGCCCACGCACGGCATCAGCGCCTTCATCGCCGCCGGCGACTCGGTCTACACCTACAACTCGGACGAGCTCTTCACCAACCGCAAGGAGGTGGCCGTGGCGCAACCGGCCAAGCGCTCCACCTCGTCCGGCTCGCGCAGCAAGGCCAAAACCATCACGATACGCTCCGGCGACACGCTCTCCACCATCGCCAAGCGCTATGGCACGACCGTGTCCAAGCTCAAACGGCTCAACGGCATCAAGGGCACCAGCATCCGTGCCGGGAAGCGGCTGAGAGTCAGATAACCAACAAAACGAACTAACAGAGGAGGTGACCATGGAGGACAATACCGCAAAAACGACATTCGAACAGGAAGAGAAAATGGTGAACGATGCCTTCCAGCATCTGGTAGACACTTACCTGGCATCGAGGCACCGCAAAAAGGTGGAAATCATCACCAAGGCTTTCAACTTTGCCAAGCAAGCCCACAAAGGCGTGCGCCGCCTCTCGGGCGAACCGTATATCATGCACCCCATTGCCGTGGCACAAATCGTCTGCGAGGAAATCGGCCTGGGGTCCACCTCCATCTGTGCCGCACTGCTCCACGACGTGGTGGAGGACACCGACTACACCGTGGAGGACATCTCCAACATCTTCGGCCCGAAAATCGCACAAATCGTGGACGGCCTGACCAAAATCTCAGGCGGCATCTTCGGCGACAAGGCCTCGGCACAGGCAGAGTCGTTCAAGAAACTCCTGCTCACCATGAGCGACGACATCCGCGTCATCCTCATCAAAATCTCCGACCGCCTGCACAACATGCGCACGCTGGGCTCGCAGCCGCCCAACAAGCAGTATAAAATCGCCGGCGAGACGCTCTACATCTACGCCCCGCTGGCCAACCGCCTCGGACTGAACAAAATCAAGGAAGAGCTCGAGGACCTGAGCTTCCGCTACGAGCATCCCGAAGAATACCAGCAGATTATCGACAAGCTGGCACAAACCCGCGAGCACCGCGAGACCCTCTTCGAAGACTTCACGCGGCCCATCCGCGAGGAGCTCGACCGCATGGGCATCACCTACACCATCAAGGCGCGCATCAAGACGCCCTACTCCATCTGGTGCAAGATGCAGAACAAGCACATCGAGTTCGAAGAGGTCTACGACATACTGGCCGTGCGCATCATCTTCGAACCGCAAAAGGCGGAAGACGAAATCAGCGAATGCTTCCGCATCTACGTCTGCGCCAGCCGCATCTACAAGCCACACCCCGAACGGCTCCGCGACTGGCTCACCCACCCCAAGGCCAACGGATACCAGGCCCTGCACGTCACTCTCATGAGCCGCACCGGACAGTGGATCGAAGTGCAAATCCGCTCCACGCGCATGGACGAGATGGCCGAACAAGGCTTTGCGGCACACTGGAAATACAAGGAAGGCAGCAAGACCACGGCCGACAGCGAGGACGAACTGGAAAAATGGCTCCACACCATCAAGGAAATACTCGACGACCCGCAGCCCAACGCGCTCGACTTCCTCGACGCCATTAAACTGAACCTCTACGCCTCGGAAATCTTCGTGGTCACCCCCAAGGGCGAGTTCAAGACCATGCCCGCCGACTGCACCGCACTCGACTTCGCCTTCAGCATACACACCTTCCTGGGCAGCCACTGCATCGGCGCCAAGGTGAACCACAAGCTGGTGCCGCTCAGCTACAAGCTGCACAGCGGCGACCAGGTGGAAATCCTTACCTCCAAGACCCAACGGGTGCAGAAGGAATGGATCAACTTTGCCAACACGGCCAAGGCCAAGAACAAGATACAGGCCATACTGCGCCGCGAGGAGCGAGAACTGCAGAAGCAGGGCGAAGAGTGGCTCACGGACTTCTTCGAGAAAGCCGACATCGAGCCCAACAGCATGAACATCGACAAACTCTGCGACTTCCACCACATCAAATACCGCGAGGAACTCTATCAGGCCATCGGCTGCCAGACCGTGGTGCTCGGCGAAGAGGACCTGAACGTGCTGCGCGACAAACCGGCCACCAAGACCGGCAGCAGCTGGACGCACTTCATCCCCTTCCTGAAGAAAAAGACAACAACGGCCAGCAAGGACAACGGCAAGGAGGAGGCCCCGAAACCGGAAGCCATAGACCGCAAGAAGCCGGTCATCCTCAACGAAGAAAGCCTGCCGAAATACATCATCGCCGACTGCTGCCACCCCATACCGGGCGACGACGTGCTGGGATACCTCGACAGCGACGGCCACGTCTACATCCACAAGCGCCAATGCCCCGTGGCCGCCAAGCTCAAGACGAGCGACGGCAACCACATTCTGGCCGCCACGTGGGACGTGCACAAGACGCTCTACTTCCCCGCCACCATCAAAATCAGCGGCATCGACAACGTCGGCGTGCTGCACGGCATCACCGGCATCCTCTCCGGACAGCTCAACATCAACATCCGCAAACTGGCCATTACCACCCAGGACGGCATCTTCGACGGCGAGATACAGCTCGGCGTGCACGACGTGGACGACGTCAGGACCATCTGCAACAAACTGAAGAACATGCAGGGCGTGGAGGAGGTGACCCGGATAGACTGACAAAAGGCGAAGCGGCACCCCGCACAAGGAAGCCGGAATGGCACGAAAACGGCGAGCCGCCTTGCGGAGTCCCGGATTGTACTTTGCGGAGAGTACTCGAGTACTTGCCGCAGAGTACGCTCGCGTTCTCCGCACGCCACTGCCGTGCGCCGGGCAAGGGCGGGCGCAAACAAACGGCCGCCGGAAGCATGGACCGCAAGGAACCAGTCATACACAACGAGAAAAGCCTGCCGAAATACATTATCGCCGACTGCTGCCACCCCATACCGAGCGACGACATGCCGGGATACCCCGACAGCGACGGCCACGCCTACATCCACAAATTGTCTGCCATAAACTGAAGGACACGCAGCTTCTGAAGGACGTGGCCTCAATAGGCCGAACCGCCCTTGACTTCACATCACGTTCAATGGTGAATCGGAATGTCTTGGCTAAATACGTTCCCTGATGCAATCTATCAACTCGTATGTGTCCGCCATCGTACTGAAACCGGCGGGCTGTTTCAACGGACTGTTTTTCTCCACGGCCTCAACGAACGATTCTATTTCATTAAAGTAGCCTTGCGTGTAAAGCTGGTTGTTGAGCGTGGTAGGCACGAAGTTGTTGCGGGAAAACAAGAATTCGGTCACGGTATTGCGCCGGAATACTTTTTCCAAAGGAATACCCCACACCTGTCCTTGCTTCAGGCTGAACCGCAAATTTTCCATTTGAATGAGTTCATATACGCCCTTTCGTGTGTTCACCGTCAACGACTCGTGCGCATTTGTCCAAGAATAAGCCGTGGAAAGTTCCAACAATCCACATACATCTTTATGCCTGAGAAGCAGCTGTAATGTCAGTCCGCCATGTTCCCGTAGACTTTCACAACCTTTCAGTTCGGCTTTTCCGAAAAGACAAGTCACGTAATCGAGCGGATGAATGAACAAGTCTGAAAGTTCATCGCCTTCAGGGTAAAGCCCCGTAAGGTATCTCAGGTTGTATGTCCTCGGCCTATCTTTTCGGAGCCTTCCAGCCAGCAAGCGTGTGGCTGGGGCATGACGTTTCTGCATACCGACCATTATTACCGGGGAAGTCCCAGCCCGCTCTTCTTGAATGAGCTGAATCAGTTCACCGGATGAGAGGCAAGGCGGCTTCTCGACAAACAACGACTTGCCACATTCCAGGACTTGCTTCGCTATCCCGAAATGGGCCGATGGACTTGCAGACACAAACACACCTTTGATGTCCTTGTCGGAAAGCACGTCGCACAATGCCGTAGTAGCATGCACACCCCGCCATTTCCGTTCTATCAGGGGGACTTTCTCCGGCGTATTGCAACAGATATATTTCAAAGGCACGTGGAGATAGTCAAGTATTGGATACAAATTGGCGGTACTATGGCCGCCCACTCCCACAAACGCATATTCTCCTTTGCAGGATGAACGCAACTGTTGCCGGCTTCTCTGCCTTTTGTATCGGTCTATAATGGCATTCACATTCATTTCTCCATCCGATTAAAATGTTGTCTGTATGTTTCTGTCGCATCCACGCTCCATTGGTACTTGCCGTAGAACCACTCTATCCAGCTTTTGGGAAACAACTTTTCAAGTTCGCGAAGCAAGATAATGTCGTACTTGCGGTGGAAGTTCACCCAACATCCGTTGCATTCCCGCGAATATCTGCACTGCAACTCACAGGACGGACGCGAGTTAAATATCTCGTCAAGGGATTGCTGATGTATGTTACCAAGCACGAGGTCCAGATTCTGGCACAGCGGTACATCTCCGTTGGAATGTATGACCAGCTCGCTAAATATGCTCTGGCAGCGAAGACGCAGGAAGCCATTACGCCATTCGTGGTAGAGGGCGACAAAATCATAATTTTCCTTCGTGGAATGAATGCTCTCGGGAATCTGTCCGAGATAGTCCGCCATGCCCGCGTCAAGAAGTCCTGCCGTGGTGTCAAAGAAATCCATTGTCCCATAAATACCAATCCTTACGTCCACATCGAACCGATGCGCCAGCCCGATGACATATTCCATGTCCTTAAAGGAATTCCACGGGGAAAGGCAGAACATGAGCGACACGGGCATTTCATCTTTCAATTCCCCGACCACCTCAATGACCTTGTCATGCCCGTCCGTTCCACGCATCTTCTTATAAGTCTCCTTATCGCCGTCGAGCGAAACATAAACATGGGCCGGATGATATCTCCTTGCAGCTTGGATGACCCGGCGCGGCGAGAGACAGTTGGTGAGCAACGTGTAGTTCGGATGATTTTCCGCGAACCACTCCATGATGGCATCGGCCTCCGGATGTAGCAGAAACTCGCCGCCCTCAAGCCCCACGACGGTCTTCCCCGTCACACATTTGCTTCGCATGACCTCTTTTATGTCGTCAAGCGAGAGTTGCTCTTTTGGTTTCTTCCAAATGGAACAATGCCTGCATCTTGACTGGCATCGCGTCGTAGTGTAAATCATCAATTGGCTCAACACCTTGTGCCGGGGACGGAAGACATTATTCAGATACAACCATCCGTTGTGGACATAATCGCCTGCTTTATACATAACCGTGCATTTAAACTTCGTTTTCGCTTATATAGAGGAACTCGAAGTCTGAAAGACTGCACGGAGGCAGCGGCTTTTACCAACTAATCCTGATTCCGAATGGTGCGGAGAACACAAAGGGGCGTTCCGTCCAAATGGTATGTGTGCTGCTGCCGCTCGGAATATACCAGTTCAATGTCGGCTCAAAATAGACGCTTACTTTCGGCATGAATCTATATTGCAGACCCAAGCCGACATTTGTTGACCATTGCACAGGCGGTTTGATGCGCCAACGGTCAATATGGATGGCGGTGCTTTCCGTCACATAATAACTATCCGACTTTCCATAAACCGGAATATGCAATGCCGCCCCCGCAGCCGCGTATGCCGACAGACTTTTGTATTCCGCGAACTTGTACGACACACGCACCGGCAAACTGAGGTAATGGACACTTTGGTTTCGACCAACGAAAAAGCCGCCCTCGCCTGTCGCGAATTTAGAATTGAGCAAGGAATATTGCAGCCCTGTCTCCACGCTCCATTTGTTTCTGATGGCTCTTGACACCGATATGCCGAATGTTATCGGACGGTCGTGCTGTTCCTTCTCAATGATGTCACCATGATTACGGTCGGCGATTTCCATCAGGACAAGGGTGTCGGCCGGAGTGTTTTCATGCTGCAACAAGTGTAAATATCCGCTGTATTCTTCCCAAGTCCCCACTTGTCCGGGAATGATGGAAGGAGGTCCGTCCAACCCGGTGTCGAGAATATGTCCTGCCAAGAACTGTTTGCCCGTGTTTTGTGCCAAGGCCATGCCCAACGTCCCGGTGGCTGCAATTTGCCACCGGCCATTCTTTCGCAAGGTTGTTTTTTGCGCCAAATGGATGTCGGGGCGGCCTGTAGGACGGACAACGACAGTATCGCATGGAGAGTTTCCCGCTGTGTCGCACGGAATCTCTGTGGCCATCATTTTGTCTGGCACGTCCACATCCGTTTCGATAGAGTCCGGCACGTACAAACTGTCAACAGGAACAACCTGCATGACTCTTCCTTGCCGCGAATGTACATTATCATGCTGCGCCACGGTAGTGCTGTGCGCGACCCAACCTGACGGATTTTCTTTAGGCGTTTCATCCGCATGCTTCTTTTCCGCAAGGGGAAGTTTATCCTTTTTCGTCGGCCTTTGGCGCGACAGATACACATACACAGGTATAACCAACACAAACAAAATGCCGATAAACCAGAGCTTCCGGTCAAGCATCTTCCGCAACAAGGCTTTGGCCCTCGTTAGCTGCGACGAGGAACTGTGAGGTTCAATCCCCAGCATCCCAGCAATCTCCTTGTGGGAGAACCCTTCAATCACCGATAAGCGAAACACCGTCCTATAGCCTTCGGGCAACCGACTGATAAGTTCTTGGAGCTCGCGGCTGTCCACAGCGGATTCCGACGAAAAAGCGGCGGGAGCGGCCAATTGGTCTTCACCGGACACAGACGTAAGCGGAACCAAATGGATTCCACTTTTCTTCCCCACATTTTTGTAAGACACGTTACGGACGATAGTTGTGAGCCACTCGCCAAATTTCCTATTATCCCGAAGTTCACCCAAGGAAATGAATGCCAGCACGAAAGCGTCATGGACGAGGTCTTTGGCGGTTTCCTCGTCGCCTTTTATGATTTTGAGGCATACTCCCCTCATTTTGCGGAAGTACATTTTATATAAGGTGTCGAAAGCCTGTGGGTCTTTGGCCTTCGCTCTTTCGACAAGATTGTCCAGGTCCATATACAATTGCGGTATAAGCGCGTCGTGCGCGATTCTTCTTTGAAGAAGATACTTTGCAACCGTCATAGACTGCATGGCAAATCATTTTTTATGGAAAAATATCCGCATATCAGGCCTAACCGTCTTCGCTGCTTATCACATACCAACCGAAATTCAGCCGACTTTTCCATAAGCTTCAGGGAAAAGAAGCAGAAACGACTGCGCCCCAAGGAGGTCACTCCCAGCGAACAAGCATCAGACCAGCCCGTCCAGTTCTTTTTTAATCTGCACCAGCTCGCGGCGCACGGCCTTCAGGCGCTCCACGATCTCCATGTCGCGCTCCACCTTCCCGCGGCTGTTCTTCAGCGCGATGCGCGCCGAGGCCAGCTTCATGCCCCGCTCCTTCACCAGGTGGTGCACCAGCCGCACCTCCCGGATGTCCTCCTGCGTGTACTGCCTGACGTTGCGCCCCGACTTCTTAGGCGCTATCGAGGGAAACTCCTTCTCCCAATAGCGCAGCAACGTCTCCGACACGCCCAGCATCTCCGCCACTTCGCTGATGGAATAATACAGTTTCAACTCCTTATTCTGGTTCAATCCCATAAATCTGTTCTTTTATCAGTCGTTTCCAGTCATTTACTTGCAAAAGTAGGCAAAACGGGCTATCTTTGCAAAACTTTTTTGGAATTTGTAATACATAAAATAAGAAACGAATGACTGCAAATGAAATCCGTGACTCGTTCGTCAAGTTTTTCGAGTCTAAAGGACACCTCATCGTGCCCTCCGCGCCGATGGTCATCAAGGACGACCCGACGCTGATGTTCACCAACGCGGGCATGAACCAATTCAAGGATATCATACTCGGCAACCGGCCGGCCACCAGCAAGCGATGCACCGACTCCCAGAAGTGCCTCCGCGTCAGCGGAAAACACAACGACCTGGAAGAGGTGGGCCACGACACGTACCACCACACCATGTTCGAGATGCTCGGCAACTGGAGCTTCGGCGACTACTTCAAGAAGGAAGCCATCAGCTGGGCATGGGAATATCTGGTGGACGTGCTCAAGATAGACAAGCGCAACCTCTACGCCACCGTCTTCGAAGGTTCGCCCGAAGAAGGACTGGAACGCGACGACGAGGCCGCCGGATACTGGGCGCAATACCTGCCCGAAGACCACATCATCAACGGCAACAAGCACGACAACTTCTGGGAAATGGGCGCCACCGGACCCTGCGGACCCTGCTCCGAAATCCACATCGACCTGCGCCCCGAGGAAGAGAAAGCCAAGGTGCCGGGCCGAGAACTGGTGAACAAGGACAACCCGCTGGTCATCGAAATCTGGAACCTCGTGTTCATGCAATACAACCGCAAGGCCGACCAGTCGCTCGAGCCGCTGCCCGCCAAGGTCATCGACACGGGCATGGGATTCGAACGCCTCTGCGCCGTCATGCAGGGCAAGCGGTCCAACTATGACACCGACGTGTTCCAGCCCATCATCAAGGTCATCGGCGACCTCTCCGGCTGCCGCTACGGCGACGACCCGAAGAAGGACGTGGCCATGCGCGTCGTGGCCGACCACCTGCGCACCATCGCCTTCTCCATCGCCGACGGACAGCTGCCCGGCAACGCCAAGGCCGGCTACGTCATCCGCCGCATCCTGCGCCGCGCCGTGCGCTACGCCTACACCTTCCTCGGACAAAAAGAGGCTTTCATGTACAAGCTCCTGCCCGTGCTCGTTCAGGAAATGGGCAAGTCCTACCCCGAACTAGAAGCGCAGAAGGTACTCATCTCCAAGGTGATGAAGGAAGAAGAGGAATCGTTCCTGCGCACGCTCGAGACGGGCATCCGCCTGCTCGACCGCGTCATGGCCGACACCCGCGCCGCCGGCAAGGACATCATCGACGGCAAGGAGGCCTTCACGCTCTTCGACACCTACGGTTTCCCCCTCGACCTGACGGAACTCATCTGCCGCGAAAACGGCATGAGCGTGGACGAGGCCGCCTTCAACGCCGAGATGCAGAAACAGAAGGAGCGCGCACGCAACGCCGCAGCCGTGGAAACCGGCGACTGGGTGGTGCTGGCCGAAGGCGAGACGGAATTCGTGGGATGGGACTTCACGGAATATGAATGCCACATCCTGCGCTACCGCAAAGTGACACAAAAGAAACAGTCGTTCTACCAAATCGTGCTCGACAAGACACCGTTCTATGCCGAAATGGGCGGACAGGTGGGCGACCGAGGCGCACTCTGCTCCGAGCACGAGACCATCGACATCATCGACACCAAACGCGAAAACAACCTGCCGGTGCACATCGCCAAAACGCTGCCGCAGCATCCCGAGGCCGACTTCATGGCCTGCGTGGACACCGACCTGCGCGCCGCCAGCGAGGCTAACCACACCTGTACCCACCTGCTCGACCAAGCGCTGCGAGCCGTCCTGGGCGACCACGTGGAGCAGAAGGGCTCGCTCGTCACGCCCGAATACCTGCGGTTCGACTTCTCCCACTTCCAAAAGGTGACGGACGAACAGCTGCGCGAGGTGGAGCGCAGGGTGAACGCCAAAATCCGTGAGGACATCCCCCTGCAGGACCACCGCGACATGCCCATTGAGAAGGCCAAGGAACTGGGCGCCATCGCCCTCTTCGGCGAGAAGTATGGCGACCGTGTGCGCGTCGTGCAGTTCGGCGACAGCGTGGAGTTCTGCGGCGGATGCCACGCCAAGTCCACCGGACGCATCGGCATGGTGAAAATCCTCAGCGAAAGCTCCGTGGCCGCCGGCGTGCGCCGCATCGAGGCCATCACGGGCAAGAAGGTGGAAGACATGCTCTACGCCATGCAGGACCTGACGAACGACCTGCGCGCCATGTTCAACAACGCGCCGGACGTGAAGGCCGCCATCCACAAGGCCATCGAAGAGAACGCCAGCCTGAAGAAGCAGCTGGAAGAAACCGTGCGCGAGAAGGCCGCACAACTGAAAAAGAGCATCATCGAGCAGGCCCAGGTGGTCAACGGCGTCACCGTCTTCCGCAGCGTCGTCCCCATGCCCGCCGACGTGGTGAAGGACATGGCCTTCCAGCTCCGTGGCGAGACGGAAAACGCCTTGGTCATCATCGGCAGCATCCATGAAGGCAAACCCATGCTCACCGCCGCAGCCTCGGACGCCATGGTGAAAGACCACGGCATGAACGTGGGCAAGATCATCCGCGAGGCCGCCAAGCTCATCCTCGGCGGAGGCGGCGGCCAGCCCCACTTTGCCACAGCCGGCGGCAAGAACCCCGACGGCCTGAGCGCCGCCGTGGACAAGTTCGTCGAGCTCGCGGCACTCTAAACAGGCTCATCACACCTATATTATATTGCGGCGCGGCAGGGAATCCCGGACGATTCCCCGCTGCGCCGCCTCTTTTTCCATCCATCCCCCGCCCCCTCGCGTCCGGAACGCCCACACACAACCCAACAAACGGCTCAGTAAAAACTCAGTGGGGACAGCCGTATGTCCCAACGGTTCCGGGGAGGGAAGAAAAACGGCCCTCGGAAACTTCCTTGCACATTTCGATGACACCGGCCGTCTCCTGTCACGAAGGCGCCAAAAAGCCGACGGACGGCAACAAGTCCCCAAATGACATTTTGTCAAAACGTCAAAACAGTCCCTGCGGGAACCGCGCAAACGGGCGCGGGACGGGAACAGAACGGAAATGCGCGAACCTCGCACGTCCAAGGGAATGCAGGATGAAAGGTGAAAGTCGTTTTTCGCGACATTTTGCCGCCCGCCACGGAACGCCGTGCGGCGGGACCCCGCCCCTCGCGCCAGTCCCGCAAGGGGAATGGTTGGCAAAAGGATAAACGGGGTTTGCATGCGGGCAGACTCCATCCAGAGCGGGGAAAGCCCTCCGAAGCCCGGTTTTTCCCTTCTTCATGCACCCGCAGGAACTGCCTTGCGGCAAAAAAGTTTCGTCTTTGCGGAAGGCGGTTCATTTCTTTGCGGAAAACGATTCTGTTTTTACCGCGAAAAAACGACCGCCGGGCCGGAGAAATGCTCCATACAAACAGTTTCTCCACCCGAGTTTTAACAGTCCGGCTCCTGCTTGCAGCGGTCCGCCCTGTCATCGAAACACGGAAACGAAAGAAAGCCTTTCTTTCTGACAGAAAGTTCCGTGCTTGGGTGACAATCCGGCACGGGCATCGCTGCAGGTCTCCTCTGAATCTCTACACGTTCGGGCGGATTTGAAATCCGCCCAAACCAAATATAAGGATTTCCAATCCGGAAAAGACATCTTCCGCTGTATCAGTCGCCAGCTCGTCTTTTCGTTACGGTATACAAATAGGAATCTTTTTATCGGGGCAAAGACCCTTATACTTAACCGCGGCGGATTACAAATCCGCCGAAACGTAAACGCCGTCCCCCAAAATCCTTCGCAAACAAAAAAGAACACAAGGACACGCTTCCTCTTCTTAATGGGAACCAATGGAATGAGGATAAAACAATGTCCTTATGTTCTTGTATCTGAAAGCGGCGTCAGCGCACCAGCAACTTGAAGACATGCGACGTGCCGTCCGACAGGCGCACCTGCAGGATGTGCAGGCCGCGCGACAGGGAAACCGACGCCTGCTGTCCGCCCCGGCCGTCGGTGAGCGACGTGCGACGGCCGTCGGTGGTGAACACCGAGAGCTGCGCGATGCCGGCACCCAGACTGTACGCCGTGGCCACAGTCCCCTGCAACTCCACATACACCTCGCCGGCCGCTACCGGTTCCGGTTCATAGTCCGCCGGCACCACGGCATAGCGGTTGACCGACGTACCGATGCCGCGCAGCACCACCGGAGCGTCCAATGCCCACAGCGTTCCCGTGGCGCGGTCCAGCAAGCGATAGTCCGCCAGCGCCAAGCCATGCTCGACCGCAAAACTCAGCGTCAGGCTGTCCCCCTTCTCGGGTTGGTAGATGCCCAGCGAGGTGCATCCGTCCTCCCCCATGTTCCGGATGTCGAACGCCTCATCGTCCGACAGGCTGAACACGGACTGCACGGGCGGCACTTCGTCATCGAAGAGCGTGGCCACCGACGTGGTCTCGCCGTCCACCAGCAACGTGGCCGCACGGACCGCCCCGTTGTCCGCCGTCACGCGCAAAGCGGCGGCTTGCGTCTCCGCACCCGACGGCCCCTCTTCCTGGGCCTCCGGGTTCAACGATGCCTCGTCGAAGGTAACCGTCGCCGACCAAGCCGCCCCCAGCGTGACAAAGAATGACTGCATCGGCTCGATATATTCCACATCAGCAGTCGACAAAGCGTCCTTGTTGACCGTGACATACTTCTCTCCATCATACACCTGAACAGCTGTCACGTCCGAATTGTCCTTAAAGAAGCCCTTCAGGTAGATGCGGCTCATGAACGGGTTGCCCGTCAGGAAGTTTTCCGTTTCTTCCTCCGATGTCAACGTAACGGTGAGAGGCAACTCGCCTGCGTACACCGTGCGGGACTGCTGGGAAGTAGCCCCTTCCGCAGTGGTGCGGCGCTCATACGTCCATCCCACATTCTCCGCTCCCTCTTTCACTCCTTCATAGACAAAGCGCTTGTTATCATCTCCCTCTCCCCGTTCAAGGTCCTCCTCCTTCTTATCCAGTTCCGCCCCATCGAAGTCCTCATAATAATTATAAGAAGTGTGCTCTTTGGGGAAGCGGAAGCGGAACGTCTGCGAGGCAGGCAGCTCGCCGTTGTCCACCCACAGGGAGAAGCCGTTGCCCATGGGATAACCATACGCCAAGTGGTTGAAGTTCCTCGACCAAAGGGACAGCCCCACGGCAATGCCGTCACTGAAATCCACTTCAATGCCAAGGTCAGTTTCTAAACCGTCCCTCAGCCGCCCCTTCGCCGTTGTAGCCCAAAGCCGCTGATAGATGCGCGGGTTAAAGCGGTTCTGGGGAGTGTTGTCCGCGGTCACCTCCTCAAAGTAAGGCGGCAGCGTCGGATTTTCCGGGATGAACATGTCGCCCGTGTAGGTATGCTTCAGCGGGGCGGAGAGCAGGTAGTAGCGGTTGGGCGCAAGCTCCATCTCGGCCCAGGCCTTCACGTAGTTCAGCCTCGGGGTCATGTCCACCGCCGCTCCCGGCTCGAAGTGGATGTCGTCGCAGCAGTATTCGTCCGCATTGCCCTCTTCCACAGTCTGGGACAGCAACGGATAGGCCGTGGCCCCCGTGGGGATGATCACGTCCGTGCAGCAGTAAGGCGAACCGTTGGTCCAGTTGGTCCACTCGTTCCAGTCCGTGCTCACGGGCTGCGTCTTCCATGTGGTCTGCAGCGGATGCACGGAATACTGCGAAGTGGTCACCAAGTTGCCGCTCCCGTCGTAGAACAGCATGTCATAGCGGCCGGGCGTATTGAGCTGGAACGTCAGGCTGAACCCTCCCTGCGTATCAGTCGTAAAGGTTGTATCGATACCCTGTTCCGGCAACCGCAGGGTGTAGTCGGTACTGCTCATTCCCTTACCGGACAATTGCATGTAATCCCCCACGCACAGCGGGTCAATCGTCAATTCTGTCACATTGGAGAAGCAACTCTCCGGGTCCTGACAGTCCGGGATGCCGTCGTTGTCGATGTCGCCGCGCAGGAAGAAACCGTAGAACTTTTTATCAACATCCAGCACGGAAGCGATAGTTCCCACCTCAATGCGCACCTCGTCATACCGTTGCTTGGGCTGCACCACCATCACTCTCTTGTCGCCGTAGCCGATGACGTTCACGCCCAGCACGTTCCACTCCGTAAACTCGTCACCCGTGGCCACGCCGCGATAGTACGTGCTCACGGTAATCCAGGCTCCCGCATTGATTACCGCCGTATAAGTCGCCTCATCCACCAGCAGGCAAAGCTGGTGACGGAAGTCAAGTGTGCGTCCGGTATTTACGGCCACGACAACACCTCCGCCCACCGTCACCGCCTTGGTCAGGCCGAAATAGGTCTCCAAGTCGTTGTCGATGAGGTAAGAAAGGTTGCTCAACACGGTGGCCACCGAAACGGCCCCGGCCACCTGCGTCTCGTTGCCATTGATGGAGGCACTTGTGCCGCTATCCGTATTCGGGTCGTAGACCGAGATGGTCTCGGTGACGCAGCTCATCACGCCGCCGCACTCGCTCGTGGCATCCTCCATGAACGGGTAATAGATTCTCAGCGTGGAGACGGTCAGGTCCAGCACGCCGGACTTCCACAACTGGAACTCATCGAACTGGATGGGCTTGCCGTCCTTCTGCGTCGGCACGTCAATGCAGAAGCGCACCTTCTGCACCTTGTTGCTTCCCGCCAAGCCGAGCGATACCACGTTGGTCTCCGTGACAACATTACGATATACTTCCTCTCCGCTCTTATAACAACGAATCTGGAAGAAGTTGAGCGCACTCAAGCTCAGTCCCGTGGTCTCGAACTCCACCACGAAGCCCACACGCCGGGCCACGGCATCCGTCTCCGACCCGTCGAATATCAGACTGCCGTTCGTGGTCTTCACGCCGGTCACCATCAGGTCGTACGCCAATCCCAAACCGCCGGTATACGTG
Organism: uncultured Paraprevotella sp.; assembly: GCA_944321525.1. GTDB lineage: Bacteria > Bacteroidota > Bacteroidia > Bacteroidales > Bacteroidaceae > Paraprevotella. The sequence goes on along the minus strand of CALULQ010000004.1, from coordinate 16,302 downwards.
GCCGCGCTGTCCAGACCGTTATCCAGAATGTACTGCTCATTCTTCAAGCCGGAGATGGATATCAAGGCACCCGATGAATCGTAAATCGGACCCGAAAGCGCATAGAGGTCGCCGCCCTCTTCTCCCTCCTCCAATGGCGGGTTCACGACAGGAATGCCACACAACTCACTTTCGTCAGTGCCCAGTCCGTCGCCCTTGTTCAGGTAGACCTTCTCGGTGCAACCATCGGCGGCCCTCGCTTCAAAAAGATAGAAGCCGGTGCTGTCCATGTTCGTAACATAACCACCCGAAGTGACCGACACCTTCGACCCTTCCGGAGCATCCACCAGCGACCACGTCACCGACAGGTCGGGATTGGATTCCAATTGGAAGGAATTCTGCGCGTCGCAGACGTTAGTGCTCACCGTGGGATTGATGTCGCAGTGGTGCGGTATCTCGGGCTGCTCGCGCACAAAACCGTAATAGATGCCCATCGCGCCCACGCTGACGGACAACACCGTGTGGAAGCGGATTTCCGCGCCGGAGAAGTCACGCTCGGCCACCACAGACGACATGCCGTTGCCGCCCGAGGCCACGCCCAGACCCACCACGTCACCGCTCACCGTCTCCTCCTGCACCACGTTGCCATTGCGGTCGAAGAGCAGGATGCGGATCCACGCGCCCACGTCCAGGTCGAGGGCTGCGCCGTTGATCCATCTGAAACCGACCTCGTCGCCAGCCTTGAACACTTCCTCATTACTTTCATGGTGCGCCGCACACAGCTTCACGCCACCTTGGTAGCCGGCGGCGATAATGGGAGTGAGGGGGGCATAGTCCGTAGTGTCACTATTTGTCAGGGCCTCGATATTTTCCGGCAACAAGGGGAAGGGAATGCCCAACAGCACGGGATTCCATCCCTTGGCCGTTTCCAGGAAATATCCTTTATCCTCGCCGGTAAGCCCTTCATTCATACTATCCACGCCGTCGTAAGTCAACAGTATTTCCTTGGCGTCACCCACGAAAGCATATTTGATTTGCATCCGGTCCGCCACGGTCAGGTTCACGCCGGCGTCAATCAAGCCTATCTCGTCAAACTCCGCGGGAGCGGGCGCCGTCACGTTGATGCAGGCATCGTCCGAACCGGGAATACTGATGAGCGACAAGATTACGCCCGCTCCTTCTTGGCCTTCCGTCACCGTCACGGTCCCCACATCCTTCCCTTCGAGAAAGAACTGAATCCGCAACGCCTGAATCACGTCCAACGACAGGATGCTCGTCCCCGAAGAGGCTACCATGCAGAAGCCCGCCGTCATGCCCTCGGCGTAGTGGTTGTTCATGTCCCGCACGCTCGTCACGATGTCGGCCCCTGCTTCCACGTTCACAATCTTGGGGAACTCCGTATAGTTGTTCAAGTCCTCGTCCGTCAGATTGTTCAGGTCCTGCACCCAGCTGCCCACGCCCACCACGTTGACAATATTGTTCACCGTGCTACCGGGTCCAACCAAGGCGCGGCGGTTCTCCAACGCCCGGTAGCGGTCGCCATACTTCAACGAGTCGTTCGGGTTCTGAGACCATACGGGTTTCTCCGGGGCTTCCTCGCTCCCGATTTTCTGCGCGGCGGCCAGGCACGGCCACAGCAGCCCCAGGCACAGGGCTGCGCGGAAAAGAATATGATGGAAATATCTGGTTTGCTTCATGATGGTATAATATAGCAGTTATAATATAATACGAATCTATTTAAGCTCATATTTCTCCGTCAGATCATAACATAAAGGACACGTGTCCGGCTCATCTGGATTGCCAAACACATACTTATGATTCCGGCGAAAATAGAACTCCTCGCCGTTCACATCCGTAGAAATGATACCCGTCGCGTTTTCTGCGGAAGACTCACTTCCTCTACTCAGGACGATTCTCCCACTACGTATTTTCTCCCACTCACTTATAGCAGCATATTCTATACGGATTCCCAATTTCATCTTCCCTGGCAAAACATACGCCGTAAACTTAAAAAGTCTATCACCTGTCAATTTATCCAAAGAAACGACACGGTCTATCATTGTATATCCACCACCGCTCGTAATTGGAAGAGACGGGGATAAAAAATCATCATAACTTGTCAAGCTTACTGCTGTATTTACATTCGTAGCCAAAAGAGCACACCATAACGGATCTTTAACAACAGCCACCTTATGCAAGTCAGCCCTAAAATTCAATTCCAACTTGGCCACCCCTCTATAAAGGATACCCGTAAGAGGTTTATCAATATCTTGCTCCGGTTCACCATCCGTACCGATTGCACCATCCTCAGAAAAAGGAATAATTGGATTACCGTCTTCTGTATGACAATAACCAAAAAAGAACTGAGGCACAAAAGCAATACGCCGACTCAAGTTTTTTTCGCTATGCGCTTGTGTAATAGTTCCACTTCCTGTCAGGAAGTCATCCCACACCCCGTAGTCCTTTACCGTCACCTTGAAGTCTTGGAACTTTAGTCCGTCCGAGAGATTGAAATCGAACACGTTTTCCTCGCCCATTGCGGGGGCGACTCCCTCCGTATCGGCAAACGTGCGGCTGGAGCTGTAGGCCAGCGCCACCACGCGGTATTCGTAGCCATAGACTTTTCTCAGTGTGTCACGGGCCACCTTATGCGGATGCTTATGGTCCGTGAGCGAACTTTCTTCCCATTTGCAATCAAGCGTCAGGTCGTTCGAGGGGTCGTAGATGAAGGCGGTGTCGGCTTCCGACGTTACGATGATGTCGTCGGGGTTGCGGCGGCGGAAGGTGATGACGCGCACTTTGTCGATGTTCTCCGTTTCGGCATGTCCGTCGACGGACAACGAGGGTTGCTGCCCGGGAGGGACGTCGCGCTTCTGCGGGGCGTCCACTTCCCAGTCGGCGCCGAGGGTCAGGGTGAGGGGCACCTCCACCACTCCGGCGGGCAACGGTTCTTCTTCCGGGGCGGACGGCAGCTGCAGTTCGGTGTCGTCCGTACAAGCGGCCGCCATCAGGGCCGCGCACAAAACCCAAATATATCTTTTCATTTTAGTTGGCTTTATAGTCAATATCACCATAATAATGCTCTTTCTCAAAGTTCGGCTCCACCTCGATGGTGATTTCGGGCTTGCTGTCGCTGGCGGCGAAGTTCTCGAAGTGGCCGCTCAGGTTGACCCGCACGTTGGCGTAGGAGTAGAAACAGTAATTGCTCCCGTCGTAGACGTAGAGGTCTTCGCCGTTCTTCAATTCACTCTTCTCCACGTTATAGGCCTTCGCATCGGCGCCCGTGAGGTAGTAGCTGCGGGCGGGCCGGAGGTCGTAAGTCTTCTCCAGGTATTTAGAACCGTAGCTGTCCATCACCGAATCCCGATAATGGATATACAAGCTCAAATGCATGCCCGCCTCGGAAGGCAGGAAGAAGGAAGAGAGGCGCACCGTGGTGGTGCCCAAGGTGTCCTTCTCGGCAAAGGCAACATGGTCCAACACCACGGACGTCGCGCCCGAAGTATTAGAGGCCGTGCAGGCCGTCACGGGATAGTTCGTCCCGTGCGTGCCATAGAGGGTGATTTGCCGCGGGTAGTTATCCGCCTTCAGCACCATGCTGTCCACCAACGCTTTCTCCACCTCCGTCACCTCCAAGTTGATTTGGCTTACGATGCGGAAGATGCGGCCTTTGAATTTGAAAGTCAATTGAGAACTTCCACCAGCTGCTTTCCCCCACCAGAAACTATCATCCTGAAATTTTCCTTCATCAACCGGCTCACAGTAATCCCACTGATCACTGGAGGTCGCACTATTTTCATCCACATGCACCACGCCATAATATAATTCAGGTATAAGTTGACCTGCCGTTACTTTCAATGTCGGTTCGGAATATTTCTTTTCTTCCAATTCTGTTGTGAAACGAGTCTCCTCTCCTGCTTTATATGCCAATGCCGTTGCATAAATATATTTAACGGGTTCCGATTTACTCAAAGAACAATTAGCTTCAGCATATCTGTCATATCCAACCACAGACAAATCAAATCCTTTAGTCATCTCATATTTGAGTTCGTCAAGACTGGGATAACCAGTAAATCTATGCTGCGCCGTAAACACAAACACATCCACCCTGTCCGCCTTGCAAATCCCTTCTATCTGCGGGCCGCTTACGGTATCTCCCGGCTCGACGTATCGCTTGCCGGTGGAGAGGGCCACGTCGGGGCGGCCGCCGGAGACGTAGATGCCGGCGGCGGGAAGGGTGGCGGGCGGGACCTCTCCCGCCTCGGGAGCGGGGAGGTCGTCGGCCATGCAGGCCGTCAACAAGCCCGCACACACCCATACCGCGGGTATTGCGGCGCGCAGGCCGGCTTCTATCTTCTTACCTATTGTCACATACCTGTCATTCATGTCCTATTATGCCTTGTTCTTTTGTTTGCTACATCGGGATGTTCACTTCGGCTTGCCAGTTGCCGTCCACGTAGATGACCACTTCGTCCTCCAGTCCGCCCAGGTCGTAGGGGTCGTCGGTGGTGGCGTCCTTGCTGCCGATGCTGTAGAAGTGGTTGGCTTCTATGGCGAAGGCCTTTTTCTTCACGGGCTGCATGTTGCCCTCCGTGTCCGGCTCCGTGGTTTCCCACACCACGTCCTTGCTATCCACGTTTTCCCCTTTCACGAGCTCCAAGGTGAAGGTGCAAGTCTCCGTGCTCTTCGGCGCGGGCAGCGGCAACATATAGGCGGTGCGCAGCGCGCTGCCCGTCTGTTTCGTCAGGTCGTCTTCGTTCGTCTCTCTGAGCAAGTATTCTTCATCAATCTCCATTTCGAGCACCACCCTTTTGTCCTCGTCGTCCATCGGAACCGAGACGAAATCTCCCGTCACCAGCGGCAGCAAGGGCACATTCGTCAGTTGCGGCTGATGGGCCACGAGGCGGATGGCGGTCACTCCTTCGGGGATATTGGTGAGGTAGGCCATCACGCCGGCCATGCGGCGTTGCAGGTCGATCTCCACCTTGTTGTATTTGCCTTCCACCATCGTCTGCGTCGCGCTGCCGGAGAAGATCTCGGACTTTGCTATGCGTTGCTTCACGCTCTCGATCCCGTCCTCGTTCTCCACGGCCGCTGCCTGCAGCATCTGGTCGGCGAGGGGCAACGGGCTGTCGGTAGCGGCGGCGTCTTTCCAATTCCCCGGGAAGGTCTCCCAGTCCACCGTGAAGCCGTCGGTGCCTTTCTCCATCTGTGGCGCCGTCTCCAGCCGGTAGGTTTTCTTGGCTTCCTCGTCCATTCCCACGGCCACGAAGGTGTACTCCTTCCCCATCGTCAGCACTCCGGCGGGAATGTGGTAGTAGTCGCGCTCGGTGCCTCCTGTGGGGCGGTCCCACTGCACGTCGGCCTGCCACACGAGGGTTTTGCCCTCGGCGTCGTAGACGTAGAGGTAGACGTCCGTCACGTTTTGCAGGTTGTCCGTTCCTCCGGGCACGGCCCGTGTGGCCAGCAGTCCGTCGGCGGCCAGCTCCACGCGCACGGCTCCCGGCCCTCCTTCTCCGGGCGTTTGTCCTGCCGGTGTCGGGGCATCGTCCTCGGCGCTGCATGCGGCGAGGAGCAGGCATCCCATGAGGCTGATGTATCTTTTCAGGGTCATATATATATAGGTGTAGAAACTTTGTTATCTCTTTGGGTGGAGGCCTCTTCCGGGCCTCGAAAACATCTTCCCGCCCTTTCTTCCTGCGGGCGGCATGCAGGTGGTTTTGAATAGAGGGGGCGGTTCCCGGCCGCTGCGCAGGCCCTCCCCCTCACATCTACTACTTTTGTCTTAACTTGTATTTTTTTTATTGAGTAGATACAGCCCCGCCCTCACGGGCGAGGCGCTTTTCTTGTTTTGCCCAATTAAGGGGATTAGTCACCCAGAACCAACGAATGCAATGCTTCCCAATTGGACATCACCTTAAAAGTCAGGTCTTGTCCCAGGTTGAGGCTTTCGGGATCTTCCTTGTCCTCTTCCTCCTCATCAGGATTCTCTGGATTTGCAGTGGTCTTAACACCCAAATTGTACATGTGGTTGCGATAAACGGAATAAATCTCTTCCGTTTCCTCGTTCTGCTTGTCGGCAGTCGGGATCTTCACAGACCAACTCTTGTAAATAGTTGCGCCGTCTTCGCTCACTAACTGCAACTCCATCGTCTGCTTACCGTTTTGTGCTGCAAACGGAATGATGAACTTGCCAGAGAATACGGAACCGCTCTTGAAGTTGGCTTTGCCAGTGTATGCAGAAGGAATCTGCCAATAAACATTTCCCTCTTCTACATCATTCATCTCAGCATCAGCCTTGCCAAGAAGACCGTCGCCACTCACATCACCTTTTGGGAACCAGTCCTTCAAGTTAATAGAATAGATGACGTAAGCATCGTTTGTGCCCGAGCCGTTGAATTTTGCATTACAGGTTCCATCTGCAGTTTTTCCGTTCACTACGTAGTCGGGGTCTGTAACCAAACCGTCTGCAGTCGTGGGCGTAGAGTAGTTAAAGCTACCGAACGTCACTTCGCGGTTCTTCATGGAAGAAACCAGACGAAGAGTCGTAGCACCATCTACCGCCGGAATATCCGTGAAGTAACCGAATCCACCGGCTACCTGACGAGCCATAAGAACCGTTGCGGTGAAGCCGCTGATAACATTATCACCAGCCGTATTCTTGTACTCCGATATTACCACGTCTTTTTCGCAGCCGCCGGCGAATATTTCTTCACCATCCGAACCCGGAGTCAAAGTAGCTACGATGTCTGAATATTCCGTAGTATTTACCTCCCAAGTGGCATCCGAATAGGTGTAAGTATTAGCATTGTCAGTATTGTTATATGCATAAGCCACAAACTTATACTTACCGACAGGTAACTTCTCACCGTCCTGCAACCTTAAGGATTTCTTCGTGCCTTTACCATCGCCACCGCTGTACGTACCTGCATCACTCCAAGAGATCTCCTTTTTCAGGACTACTTTTCCTGCATTTTCACCATCTTGAGCAATTGCATAAAGCATAACCTTGTCCACATCCTGCGCAGCCTCGGAGCTGTAGAGGGGGCGTCCGCCACGCTTTGCCACCAGGCCATCGTTGGCCACTTGAAGGACGATTTCCTGCACGTCGCCATTGGCTTCGCCAACGCCGGCGGGCATCACCATTTCGTCATCGCTTGAACATGCGGTGAAGACAGCCATTCCGGCCATCAATGCACCTAAAAAGAATTTTTGTTTCATGTTTGAATAACACATTAGTTAATAATAAAAATTACAAGTCTCTAATTTTATTAAGCATTTCTCTGTTCCGGTCTCAATCCAGCTCCATGCCGTGGAGCATCTCCCAGTTCTCGTTGATGAGGACATAGATGGTGAACTTGTCCGTCAGCTGGTCGTAGTCGTAGCGCAGGACGACGATGGAGTTGCGGTGGAAGTCCACCTCCACGTCGTCGGGGGTGAGCACGGGGGTCTGCCTTTCCGGGTCGGCGAAGAAGTCGACGGAGACGAGGCTCCCGCGGTCGTAGCCCGTTGGGGCCACGTAGGTGTCGGAGACGGCGCGCGCGCCGGGCTTCCACTCGGTGTGGTTGAAGACGGAGGCTCCCGGCGCTCCGTAGCCTTCGGCCACGTTGAGCCGTCCGAAGAGGCCGAGCACGTGCTTTCGCGACCAGTTGACGGTGTCGGGCAGTCCGGTGGCCTCGATGAGGAGCTTGCCCTTGACGCGCTCGAGGAAGACGGTGTCGGTGTTCTGCTCGAGGGTGTAGTGGAGGGTGTCGCATCCCACGTAGGGGTCGAATCCCTCCACGGCGTCGGTGTGCATGTCGTAGCTCATGTAGTTGCCGTCCTCCAGTATGGGTTCCTCGCTGGGGATGTTGCCCCACACCACGAGCACGTAGTCGCCGTAGGGGAGGTCGTCGGGCAGGTAGGCAGTGGCCTCGGGCTCGTCGCCCTGCACGTCGTGGAGGCTGCGTATCATGACCACCTCTCCGGAGTGGAGGTCGTAGAGGACGTAGAAGAGCTTCTGCACGTATTGGCGGAAGGGCCCGTTCTCGTCCACTCGGTGGTCGAGCCCGGTGAGGCGCGCCACGGCGTCGATGTTGAAATAGTTTTTGTCGAGCACCCTGATTTTCACCTGCATGGGCGGACAGGGCGGCAGGTCGTCGCGTATGCATCCGGTCAGCGCGAGGGCGGGCAGGAGCAGGGCGGCCGCGGCCATCCGGCGCAGTGTTTCCTTCATCGTCAGCATTCGTTTCTTCATGGCCGTTCCTCCGTGGTTAATCGTTTTTCTGCGGCGTCGGGGTATCGCTCGGGCAGCCGGGCCACCCAGGGCCGGGCCTCGTCCTCGCGTCCCTGTGCCACGAGCAGGTAGGCCAGGTTGTTGGCGGCCGTCTCGCAGGCGGGGAAGCGTTCGAGGATGGCGCGGTAGACGTCCATCTTCTCCTGGTCGGTGGCGACGAGGGCTGCCACCCGGAGCAGCTCCTGCTCGTTGAAGGCGTCGGGGCGGCTGGCATACATGGCCAGGAGCTCGTCGTCGGTGGTGAAGTTGCGGATGACGTAGGTGTAGGCATACTCCACCTTGCGGTCCTTCTGCAGGTAGTTCTCGCGTATGTCGGGCCAGCAGGGCAGGCGGCGGATGTAGCGCTCGGCCACGTCGTCGTTCTCGCCGGCATGCCGCTCCAGGATTTCCTTCACGGCCACGGAGTCGGGGTGTCCGTCGCGGGTCATGGCCTCGAGCACGGGGCCCCAGCCTTCGGGTCGGGAGCCCACGCTGATGCGCCGGGCCACGTCGTCGGGGACGTTGAGCTGCTCCATGAGCCACCGTTTGGCCGAGAGGGCGCGGTTGCGCGACAGGGGTGTGTTGAAGGAGAGCGGCCCGTCGGCGCTGGCCATGCCGTAGATGTCGAAGGTCTCGACGGTGGCCAGCGAGTCCTTGAGCACAGGCTCAAGCTTGCGCACCATGCCGTAGAGCTCCTCGCGGTTGTGCCCCATGTCGAGGCGTATGTCGTATTTGTTGATGACGAACTGCAGCCGCGCCTCCCCGCTGCCGCGCACCACCTTGGGGACGACTTCGAAGCGGGGCTCCATCCAGCGGAGCGGCAGGATGCCGCGCACGACGGTGGCCACGTCCAGCGTGTCCAGCCCGCTGCACTCGCCGCAGCCGTCCTCGCTCACCATAGCCTTGACGCCGAGGCTATCCACTCCGCGGGGCAGGGCGACGGTGGCGGTGTAGGGAAGCACGAAGCCCTCGGCCACGCTCTTCACGGGCCGGGCCAGGGGGGCCAGGTCGTCGGCGTAGCTGTCGTCGAGGGCCTTCTGTCTCAGGCTCTTCTTGACGTAGACGGGGGCGTCGAGCACCACGGGTTCCAGTTCCTCGACCACGCGGCTGCCGTCGGTGACGTAGGGCGCGATGACGAGGCGGCTGCGCTTGGAGAAGTAGTGGGCGGGGACGCGGAAGGTGACGTCGACAGCGGCCCGTGCCTGCCCGTCGGCCTCGAAGGTGCGGGGCCGCGCGGGGTCCATGGCGAGGGGCCTCGGGGCCTGCCCGCGGCGCAGCCGGCGAGGCAGGCGGCCACGAGGGCCGGAACGATCAAACGGTATGTTGTATTCTTCTTCTTCATCATCATGTGTTTAAAAGATGTAGGTGAAAGTTATGGCCGCCTTGGTGAGGCCCACATAGTTGAAGCGCCCGTCGTATTCATACTTGATGCACTCCATGCAGGGGCTTTCCTTGTACCACAAGTGGGCGTAGCCGATGCCGACGGCCGCCTCCACGTTCCAGTGTGGCGAGAGGATCCAGTCGTATCCGTAGGTGAATCCTCCACCGGCGAGGTATCCGTCGTAGCGGGTGTCGCTGAAGCCGCCGTAGTATTGCGCTCCGTGGAGATGGAGCCCGACGAAGTGCCCCTCGAACTTCTCGCAGAACCAGTATCGCGCCTCGGGCTGTGCGAGCCAGAAGCGCATCTTCTTGTCGTTGCGGAAGGTCCAGGGGTTGTAGGCTGCGGAGAGGTCAATCGTCCACTGGGGGGCCAGTGCTATTTCGGCACCGAGGCTGGGCGAGGTAGTGGCCCAGAAGAGGGCGTTGGTCTTGAGGGCGACGTCTTGTGCGGACGCCGCGCGGAAAATCCCCGCCACGAGGATGGATGCCAATGTCAGTCTTAGTCTCATTCTTGTCCTTCTGTTTTTATTTTGTTCTGACAACATATCACCTACGAAAAAAACTCAAAATCCTACGAAAACATCCAACATGCCCCTCTCGCGCGCGTACCTTCTATTATAGGTGCGCAAAGCGGGGCTGCCTTTCCGCCTTTTTCCGCCTACGGCGTGCGGAGTGGCGGAGCGTACTTTGCGGACAACGCCAGCGTACTTTGCGGAGAGTACTCGAGTACTTGCCGCAGAGTACGCTGACGGGAGGCGGGAAGGCGGGAGGCGTTGCGGCGGGGGGCGTTGCGATGGGATTCGTTGCGGTGGATTTGCAATCCGCCGCGGCTAAGTATAAGGGTCTGTGACCCGAGAAACATTCCTATTTATAGACCGCAACGGAAAGACGAACTGACGATTATACTTTAAGCGGAAGAAGGCTTTTACGGATTGGAAATCCTTATATTTAGACAAGGGCGGATTGCAAATCCGCCCGAACGAGAACGAGAAAACGTTCCTATTTGTAGGCCGCAACAAGAAGACAGGCTGGCGATTTACAAAGCGGAAGAGGATTTTTACGGATTAGAAATCCTTATATTTAGCAAGGGGGGGATTCGTTTCGGCGGTTCGTTTCGGCGAGTACGTTTCGGCGGATTTGCAATCCGCCGCGGCTAAATATAAGGGTCTGTGACCCGAAAAAACATTCCTATTTATAGACCGCAACGAAAAGACGAACTGACGATTAACAAAGCGGAAGAGGATTTTTACGGATTGAAAATCCTTATATTTAGCAAGGGCGGATTGCAAATCCGCCCGAACGAGAACGAGAAAACTTTCCTATTTGTATGCCGCAACGGAAAGACGAACTGACGATTATACTTTAAGCGGAAGAAGGCTTTTACGGATTGGAAATCCTTATATTTAGACAAGGGCGGATTGCAAATCCGCCCGAACGAGAACGACGAGGGAACAACGGAACGAACTTACCCGGCTTGCGGCGGGAGCGGACGGGAGGAAGAGCCGCTGCGGATCTCGGAGGGGGAAAGGCCGAAATGCTCCTTGCAGAAGGAGGACAGGTAGTTGGGCGACATGCCGTATTTGTCGGCCAGCTCGGCCACGGTGTCTTTCGTGACGAGCAGGTCGCGCAGAAGGCGCTCCTTTTTCTTGTCCACCAGCCACTGCCCGGCGGGAATGCCGAAGGCGGCCAGGAAACGGCGGTTGAAGGTGGCCAGGGACATGTCCCTGGCCGAAGCCAGTTCCTTGACGGTGATGCGGACGGAATAGGCGCCCAGGAGCTTGTCGCGGAAGTCGAAGTCGCGGCCCAGCACGGGACGGAACAGGAGGGCCAGCTCTTCCTTGGTGTAGAAACCGCGGAGGAGGAGGAAAACGGTCTCCACCGTGATGCGCTGGTAGTGGGCACAGAGCATGCGGATGCGGAGCACGTCGCCCGCCACCTGCAGGTAGCGGGACAGCAGGGGCCGGACGGGCAACACGGCACCGCCCATGCCGGCCGGGGCGCCCGAGCGCGGCAGGAAAGCCGACAACGACTCGAGAGCGAACTTGTTGCACAGGGGCATGTCGCGGCTGAAGGAACAATATACCAATAGGAAGTCGGTACGGGCCTCGCCATAGAAACCGTCGCCGGCGGACACGAGCGTCATGCTCCCGACGGGCAGGTCACAGTAGGTGCCGCCCGAAAAGATGCGCACTTCGCCGGAAAGGACGAAGACCAAGGTGGAACGGGCCAGGGCGTCGTAGGCCAACAACTGTCCCGCCTGCTTCTCGATGAAGCCCAGGACGGCCTGCCTGCCGTTCGAATAATTCTCACACACAAAATGCTCATCCGCATATTCCAGTCCCGCAACGGGAACTATGCATCCCATGTCAGTCATAAGCACAAAGATTACAATCGTACAAGTCTTTTCTTGACGGAACGGAGGCCGATTCCGTCATTTATGGCTACACTTATATTAAATAAATTTCGAAAATGTCAAATTACCCCCCCCCCCGTTAACTTTAATTAAGTTAACGGGGGGGCACGATTGCCATGTGGAGATTCCAAAAGAGAGGGGAGTTTACTCGGATTGCGCCTCGGGCCAGTTGACGAGATAGAGCTTCTCGGTGGCGCGGGTGAAGGCCGTGTAGAGCCAGCGGTAGTAGTCGGGGCCGAGCATCTCGGCGGTCATGTATCCCTGGTCGACGAAGACGCGCTGCCACTGTCCGCCCTGTGCCTTGTGGCACGTCACGGCGTAGGCATACTTCACCTGCAGAGCGTTGAAGTGAGGGTCGGCCTTGATTTTCTTCATCCGCTCGCGCTTCACCGTCACGTCGGCATAGTCCTCCTCCACGGCACGGAAGAGGCGGTCGGCCTGCTCGCGGGTCAGGGCCGGCGCCTCGCTCTGCAGGGTGTCGAGCAGGACGGTGGCCTCGAGTTCGGCATCGTCGTAGTCGGGGAAGCGCAAGAGGACGTCGGCAAAGCGGAAACCGTAGAGCTCGCGACAACGCCTGACGCGGCGCACCTCGGCCATGTCGCCGTTGGCCAGGAAGCCCGAAGCACGCCCCTCGAGCCCCGCGCCCCAGAAATAGTTGTTCTTGGCCACCATGAGACGGTCGCCGGCCGTCAGCTCCTCCTCGCGGCCGAGGATGCGCCCCCTTATACCATTATTATATACGTTGGCCCGCTTGTTGGAGCGCGTCACCACGATGGTCTGGTCCGTGCCGCAACGGGAGTAGGCCTCCTCAATGGCCTCAATCAGCTCGTCGCCGGGCAAGCGGCAGATGTCGGAGAAGCCCGTGAAGCGCACCCGCGGCCACCCGCCTGCGCCCTCGGCCAGCAAACGGCGCAGGCGGGTGGCGTTCCAAAGGATGCCGCCCGAAGCCTGCTGGCGCACCACCTCGGTGAGCTCCACCTCCCAAAGGCGCAGGCCGCAGGCCTCGAGCTCGCCCCGCGACAGGGCCGGACTGAGTTCCTCGCCCACGGGAGGCAGCTGCGCCGCGTCGCCCACGAGCAAGAGGCGGCAGCCCGCGCCGGAATAGACGTAGCGGACAAGGTCGTCGAGCAGGCTCCCTGCGCCGAAGCCCCCGCCCCGGCCCGCAATCATGGAGGCCTCGTCGACGATGAACAGAGTGTGCTTCATGAGGTTGACGTCGGGCAGGAAATTGTCCGTGTCGGCGGAGAAAGCCTTCTGCCTGTAGATGCGCTTGTGGATGGTGAAGGCCGCATGGCCGGCATGGAGGGCCAGCACCTTGGCCGCCCGGCCCGTGGGGGCGAGGAGCACCACCTTGCGGCCCAGCGCGTCCATCGCCCGCACCAGCGCCGCGAGAAGCGACGTCTTGCCCGTCCCGGCATAGCCGCGCAGGAGACAGGCCGCCCCGGCGTCGGCCGACAAGAGGAAACCAGCCCACACGGCCACCACTTCGCGTTGCCCGTTTGTCATCTCGAAAGGGCATTTTGCCGCAATAAACCGCTCTAAATCCTTATTTATCATAAATCCGCGATAAAAAGTTTGCCGAAAAGTCGAATATTAAATTTATTTATCTTACTTTTGCGATACGAAAGTAACAAATAAAATTATAAATGTATCATGAAAAAAGCGATTAATGTCATCCTGGGCTTGTGCGCCCTGGTTTTGCTTTATCTTTGCTACGAAAGTATCATGCAGCCCATCAAGTTCCAAGAGGAGATGGCGGTACGCGAAGCAGCAGTAAAGGCACGTCTGATTCAAATCAAGAACGCGGAAGAGCAATACCGCCAACAACACTACGGCGAGTTCTGCGACACCATGAGCGTGCTGATCGACTTCATCAAGACGGCCCGCATCCCCCATGTGCACAAAGTGGGCGAGTTGAGTGACGAACAAATGGAGAAGGGCTTGACCGAATCGAGCGCCGCAGCCATCGTGAACAGTGGCGACGCCAAGGCCATTGCCGAAAACGGACTGGAAGGCTTCCGCCGCGACACGACGTGGAGCCCCATGGCAGAAGCCATCGTGGGCAACGGCGACCCGGACTCGCTGCAATACATCCCGTATGGCGAAGGAGCAGTGTTCGAACTGGAAAAGACCGTCTACGTGGGCCGTTCGGGCGTGGTGCAGAACGTGATGGAATGTCGCGCACCCTATGCCGCCTACCTGAAGGGACTGAGCGAACGCGAGATTTACAACCTGACGGACGCGGCTGAAAAGCAGGGCCGCTACGCGGGATTGAAGATTGGCGACCTGACGACACCGAACAACAATGCAGGCAACTGGGAATAAGCAACAACAAACCTATAACCTGTCCATCTGCCTGCGGGCGGATGGACTTTCTTTTTATGGCTGCAGCACTGCCAACGCCGCAACCGTGGAGACGGAGCATTACACATGCGCCGAGGGCGAACGCATGGCCGACACACTGGAACGGGCCATCGAGCAGTCGGCCCTGCTGCGGCAAGGCGCGCCCGGCGTGGTCTACGGACTGGCATCGGGACCGTCCATGCAAATCCCTCTGGAATGCTTCAGGAAGGAGGAGGTGCACGCGCTCTATCGCCTGACCTACGCCCAGGAGAAGACGGGGAAGACGTACTACAACATCCTGCCCCACCTGGAGATTGCACAAATCTTCACCATCGACCCGGAGACGGAACGGGCATTGTGCCAGCACTTCGCCGGCATCAGGTTCTATCACAACCACTCCATGCTGATGGAGAAAATATGGATGACGGAACAACACGGACAACCGCGGCTGTATGCCTGCTTCGACGAAGGGGAAATGTTCGTGTTCTGCTTCAAGGAACAGCGGCTACAATATGCCAACACCTTCCCGGCCGACGTGGCCGGCAACGCCGCCTATTACCTGCTCTCGGCATGGAAAGGGCTGGAACTCGACGCACAGACCACGCCCTGCGTCCTGCTGGGACAAAGCAGCCTGAAGGACGAAACGGCAAGGCTACTCGCAAAGTTCGTGAGAAACGTGAAGAACGCCAGCGCCACGGACATCTTCAAGCGCTCCGCGCTGGCACGCAACCCGCGAATCCCCTTCGACCTGCTGGCGCTACTGGCGAACGTCGTATAAAAAAAGGAAAACGCAACACGCAACATGAGAATCATCACCGGCATCTACAAAGGCAGGCACTTCGACGTGCCGCACAACTTCAAGGCAAGGCCCACGACGGACTTTGCGAAAGAGAACCTGTTCAACGTGCTCAACGGCTACCTGGATTTCGAGGAAAGCCCCGTGGCACTGGACTTGTTCGCCGGCACGGGCAGCATTACCATCGAGCTGCTCTCGCGCGGTTGCGGACGGGTAGTCTCGGTGGAGCGCGACGCCCAGCATTTCAAATTCATCCGCCAAGTGGTGGATGCCCTGAAAGCCCCGAACTGCACCTTGTTGCGGGCCGACGTGTTCCGCTTCCTGAACAAATGCAACGAGACTTTCGACTTCATCTTTGCCGACCCTCCCTACGCCCTGAACAACCTGACGACGCTGCCCGACCTGGTCTTCGAGCACCGCTTGCTGAAGAAAAACGGCCTCTTCGTGCTGGAACACGGCAAAACGGACAACTTCACCGCCCACCCCTGCTTCGTGGAACACCGCGCCTACGGCAGCGTGAACTTCTCTTTTTTCAGGGAGAAAGAGGAAACAGCACCATAACCCCCATCGTTCTTTTTGGACAACCGGCCTCCCGCCGAACCTTTCCCCGCTCCCGCTAAAGCAACGGCGAGAGCAGGCGGACGGAAGATTCTGCCATGCGGCACCAAATGGACCGGCTTTCCCACGCCTCCAGATTGAGAAGGCGGCTGTGCGCCTGGTCTTCCATGAACCGTTTCTTCATGTACAGGGCCGCCTCGCGGTCGTAGACAAAGGCATTCACTTCGAAATTCCGCTCAAAGCTACGGAAATCAATGTTCGTGGACCCGCACGACATCAACGTGTCGTCGCAAACGAGCGTCTTGGAATGCAGGAAACCGGCCTCGTAAAGATACACCCGGACACCGGCACGAATGACATCGTGGAGGAATGAGCGCGAAGCCCACGTGAGGAAACGCTTGTCGGTGCGCTCGGGAATCATCAGCCGCACGTCCACCCCGGCCAACGCGGCCGTCTGCAAGGCAAAAAGCATGCGCTCCGTGGGCATGAAATAAGGACTTTGCAGATAGCAATAGTGGCGTGCGCGCATCAGGGCCAGCACCATGCCCTGCATGATATCCGGCCAGGGAGAGGTGGGAA
>CALULQ010000003.1 GCA_944321525.1 uncultured Paraprevotella sp. | reverse complement strand
TTCTTAGATGCAAAATTAAGAAAAAAACGGGAAAGTGTCACGTTTTTACAAATTTTATGGCCGGTTGGGATGTCGGGCCAAAGCGCATCGGAAAAAAGGCCGGCGGTTGGCCGGAAGAGACGGGAAAAGGATGCGGAGTCCGTCAGCGTACTTTGCGGCAAGTACTCGAGTACTCTCCGCAAAGTACGCTGACGGACTCCGCATGGCGCTGCCTGCCGCTCCGGACTTCCACGCACGTCCTTCCGCCCTGCGTTTCGCGTCAGTCTTGGAAATACACACGCTTGACGCGCGAGCTGACTCCCGTAAGGATTTCGTAAGGAATCGTGCCCACGGCATCGCTCAGCACCGTGACGGGCAAATCGTCGCCGAAGATGACGGCCGTGTCGCCCTCCTTGCAGTCGATGTCGGTCACGTCTATCATGCACACGTCCATGCAGATGTTGCCCACGTATGGGGCGCGCTTCCCGTTGACGAGGCAATAAGCGTGCCCGCAGCCCAACTTCCGGTCCAATCCGTCGGCATATCCGATGGGCAGGGCTGCGATGCGGCTGTCGCGCGTCAGGTGCCCCTTGCGGCTGTAGCCCACGGTGTCTTCCTTGGGCACGTCGTGGATTTGCAGGATGGTGGTCTTCAGCGTACTGATGTTGTGCAGGACGGCGTTGTTCCGCGAATTAATGCCATACAACCCCAACCCGAGGCGCACCATGTCGAGATGCCGGTCGGGGAAATGCTCGATGCCCGCGCTGTTGCAGATGTGGCGCAATATCTTGTGGCGACAGGCCTGCTGGAGCTGCGCGCTGCCCTGCAGGAAAAGCTCGTATTGCCGGGCCGAGAACGCGTCGAAATCGTCGCTGTCGCTGCCCACGAAATGCGAGAATACCGAACGGGGAATGACCGCCGTCTGCCGCTTGAGCCGTTCCACGAGGGCAGGCATGTCTTTCTGCGGGTCGAAGCCCAACCGGTGCATGCCCGTGTCCAGTTTCACGTGGATGGGGAAATGCGTGATGCCTTCTTTTTCCGCCGCACGCACCAAGGCGTCCAACAGGCGGAAGCTGTAGACTTCCGGCTCCAGGTCGTACTCGAAGAGCGTCTTAAAGCTCCCCATTTCGGGGTTCATGATCATGATGTTGGCCGTGATGCCTGCCCTTCGCAGGTCCACGCCCTCGTCGGCCACGGCCACCGCCAGATAGTCCACCCGTTGGTCTTGCAAGGTCTTGGCAATCTCCACGGAACCAGCCCCGTAGGCCGACGCCTTCACCATGCACACCATTTTGGTGTCGGGTTTCATGAAGCTCCGGTAATAGTTCAGGTTGTCCACCACGGCATTGAGGTTGACCTCCAAGGTGGTCTCGTGCACCTTCAGCACGAGTTGTTCGGTGAGCAGGTCGAAACGGTAGCTGCGCGCCCCCTTGACGAGCACCACCTCGTCGTGCAGCGCGTCCAGCAGTCCGCCTGCGAGCAGTTCGTCCGTGGTGTCGAAGAAATGCGCGTCCAAGCCAGAAAAGGCTTCGCGCTCCGCCTTCAGGCACGGGCCCACGCCGATGAACCGCCCCACGCCTCGGGAAGCCACCAGACGGGCTACACGGCCGTAGAAGCGGGCCGGCTCTTCTCCCGTCTGCGCCATGTCGCTCAGGATGAGGGTGCGCTTCCGCCCTGCGTGCTCCGGCCTGCGGTTCATGAAGTCGAGGGCGATGTCGAGCGAATTGAAATCGGAATTATAACTGTCGTTGATGAGGGTGCATCCGGCACGCCCTTCTATCACCTCCAGGCGCATGGCCACGGGCTCGAGCACCTCCATCCGGCGGGCAATCGTGTCGGGCGCCATACCCAGATAGAGGCAGACACACAGGCACGACACGGAGTTGGCAAGCGAGGCATCGTCGATGAACGGGATGACGTAGGCATGCTCCTCGCCTTTATATATGTAGGTGACGCGCGTCGTTGACCCTTCCTTCTCCACCGCCGACACCGCCACGGGCACATCGCGCCGCGTCAGCGACCAGGCCATGTATTCTCCCTTGAAGGCCGAAAGGTTCACGCAAGCAGCCACGCAGGGATCGTCGATGCCGTAAACCAACACTTGCGCGTCTTTGAAGAGCTTCAGCTTCTCCATGCACTTCTGCTCCTTCGAACTGAAATTCTCACGGTGCGCCTCGCCCAAGCAAGTGAACACCCCCACGGTGGGCTGGATGATGGACTGCAGCGCGTCCATCTCCCCACACTGCGAAATGCCGGCTTCGAACAATCCCACCTCGCTCTGCTCGTTCAGTCCCCACACCGACAACGGCACCCCGATTTGGGAGTTGTAGCTGCGGGGCGAGCGCGCGACGGCTTTCTCCGGCGAGAGCAGCTGGTAGAGCCATTCCTTCACGATGGTCTTGCCGTTGCTACCGGTTATCCCCACCACGGGGATGTCGAACTCCTCGCGGCGACGCTCGGCCAAGCGCTGCAAAGCCTTGAGCGGACAAAGGACCTGCAAGAAACTGGCGTCGGGATAGGCCGCCAAGTCTTCGGGCAGGCGACTGACGACAAACGAACGCACCCCGCGCTGGTAAAGCTCGGGGATATAGCGGTGCCCGTCATTGCGCCTCGTTTCCAAGGCGAAGAAAAGCGTATCTTCGGGAAAACACAACGAACGGCTGTCGGTCAGCAGCCAACTGACTTCCGCCTCTTCCCTTCCCCAAAGGTGTGCCCCGATGAACGAGGCTATTTGTTCTAACGTGTAAGGCATAATCTATCTATTTGTTTAACAGGCCATTCAGCCTTTCATATTCAGGAGTAAGCGCTAAGTTCGGATATTTTCCGACAAGTCGTTCCAACTTTAACATAGTTTGACGCAGGAACGCGCGGTGGGTCTCGGAGTCCGGGCGGCGCGGACGGTGGGCCAAGGCTTTCTCCACCGCTTCCCACTCACCGGCAAAGGCTCGGGTTTCCGGCGCAAAGCAGGTCGCGGTGAAGCGCTCCCAGATGTAGGCCACGGCCGCCTCGGAGGGATGGAGCATGTCGTCGGCATAGAAACGATAGTCGCGCAGCTCGTCGAGCACTATCTCGTAGGCCGGGAAATAATGGCAACGCCCTTCGTGCCGGCGGCACAATTCGTCGACGGCCAGCAGCAAGACCGACTTGCCCAGCTGGCTGCCGTGGAAACCATACTTGGCATAGCGGTAAGGGCTGACCGTGAAGACGACCTGCAGCGAGGGCCGCACCTCCCACAGCGCCTCCAGCGTGCGCCCAAGCGTTTCCACCACCTCGGGCACGTCCATCTGCCGTTCCACAAAGAGGCCCGCCGGCTGCTTGTGACAGTTGCCCACCACGAGGCCGCCGTCCTTCAGTTCGTAGCAACGGTTGGTGCCCAACGTGAGAAACAAATAGTCGAGCGAGCGCAGGCGGGCAGCCTCCGTACGGCGCACCTCCTCCAGCCGTGCCCGGCAAGCCTCGCGGCTCTCCGCTGCGAACGAACTGTCGTTCAGCCAGCAATACCACGCGCCGCCCGACTCGAAAAAGCATTCGTCCGGCCATCCGCCCTCCAGCACCCACGACATGCAGGCCGCCGAAAGGCTCGACGGATTGTACAACACACCGAAAGGATTGACATGCACGTCCAATCCCGAACGGACCATGCGCCCGCCCACATAATCGGCAAAACACGAGCCCAACAATGCCAACCGGTGCGCGGGGCAGACCGACACGCCCGGCATGGCAAATTCCACTATCGTACGAAACTCCATATCCTTCAACTATTCATCTGACAAAAAGACAAATTTTCATGCAAAAGTAAGCAACATATATGAAATTATGCTAATTTTGCACGAACGAAATCAAACGAATGACCAACAAAAATACATATAAACTGCTGTCCCAAATCAATTCGCCCGCCGACTTGCGCCGCTTGCCCTTGGAAAAGCTGCCGCAAGTGTGTCAGGAACTGCGCCAAGACATCATCGACGAACTGGCCGACAACCCGGGACATTTCGCCTCCAGCCTGGGCGTGGTGGAACTGACCGTGGCCCTGCACTATGTGTACGACACGCCTTACGACCGCCTCGTGTGGGACGTGGGACACCAAGCCTACGGGCACAAGATTCTGACCGGCCGACGCGACCGCTTCTCCACCAACCGGAAGCTGCACGGGCTGAGGCCTTTCCCCTCTCCGGCCGAAAGTGAATACGACACCTTCACCTGCGGACACGCTTCCAACTCCATCTCGGCCGCCTTGGGCATGGCCGTGGCCGCCGCCAACAAAGGCGAAACCCACCGCCACGTCGTGGCCGTCATCGGCGACGGCTCCATGAGCGGCGGGCTGGCTTTCGAAGGACTGAACAACGCCTCATCCACGCCGAACGACATCCTCATCATCCTGAACGACAACAATATGAGCATCGACAGGAGCGTGGGAGGAATGAACCACTACATCCATCAGCTCCACACCAGCAGCTTCTACAACCGGCTGCGCTTTGCCGCATCGAAGAAACTGTTCAACTGGGGATGGCTCAACGACGAACGGCGCAAGAGCCTCATCCGCTTCAACAACTCGCTGAAGTCGCTCATCAGCCGCCAGCAGAACGTATTCGAAGGCATGAACATCCGCTACTTCGGGCCCAGCGACGGACACGACGTCATCGAACTGGTGCACACGCTGCGCAGCCTGAAGGAGATGAAAGGCCCGAAACTGTTCCACGTGCACACGGTGAAAGGAAAAGGCTTCAAGCCGGCCGAGGAAGCGGCCGACGTGTGGCACGCTCCCGGAAAATTCGACAAAGAAACGGGCGAAATCATCAAGCCGGACACGAGCGGACTGCCGCCACGCTACCAGGACGTGTTCGGCGAAACCCTCGTGGAACTGGCGCAAGACAATCCCAGGATTGTGGGCGTCACGCCGGCCATGCCCTCGGGATGCTCCATGAACATCCTGATGAAGGCCATGCCCGGACGGGCCTTCGACGTGGGCATCGCCGAGGGGCACGCCGTCACCTTCTCCGGCGGCATGGCAAAGGACGGCCTGATCCCGTTCTGCAACATCTACTCCTCCTTTGCCCAACGGGCATACGACAACATCATACACGACATCGCCATTGAACGCCTGCACGTCATCCTGTGCCTCGACCGCGCCGGACTGGTGGGCGAAGACGGCCCCACTCACCACGGCGCCTTCGACCTGGCCGCCCTGCGCCCCATCCCGAACCTGACCATCTCGTCGCCGCTCGACGAACGCGAACTGCGACGACTGATGTACACGGCACAGCTGCCCGGCATGGGGCCTTTCGTCATCCGCTATCCGCGCGGACGCGGCGAGCACCAGGACTGGAAATGCCCCCTCGAAGCCATCGAGGTGGGACGCGGACGGCGGCTGAAGGACGGGCAGGACATCGCCCTGCTCTCGCTCGGTCCCATCGGCAACACGGCCGCCGAAGCCATACGCGACTTCGAGAAACAGCAGACGGAAGAGGGACGGCCGCTCACGGTGGCCCACTATGACATGCGCTTCCTCAAACCGCTGGACGAGGACATACTGCACGAAGCGGGCACACGCTTCAGCCGCATCATCACGCTGGAGGACGGAGTGGTGCGCGGCGGACTGGGCTCGGCCGTACTGGAATACATGGCCGACCACGGATTCCGCCCCCGCGTGACGCGCATGGGACTGCCCGACCAGTTCGTGGAGCACGGCACGGTGGAACAACTCAAACACATAGTAGGAATCGACCGCGAGGCCATCATCGCACAGCTTCGCGCCATCTCACAATAAGCACTCATGAAAATAGTCATCGCCGGTGCCGGCGCAGTAGGCACACACTTGGCACAACTTCTGGCCAAAGAAAGCCAGAACATCACGCTCATAGACGAGAACGAAGAAAAACTGTCCAAAGTGGCCGACAACGTGGACCTCATGGCCGTCAACGCCAAGCCGACATCCATCGAGGGCCTGAAGGAAGCCGGCGCCGCGCACGCCGACCTCTTCATCGCCGTCACGCCCGACGAGATGAAGAACATCACGTGCTGCATGCTGGCCCACAAACTGGGCGCGCAAAAGACCGTGGCCCGCATCGACAACGCCGAATACCTGGACAACGAATACAAGGACTTCTTCAAAGGCATAGGCATCAACTCACTCATCTTCCCCGAAATACTGGCCGCGCGCGACATCGTGGAGGGCATCAAGCACAGCTGGGTGCGCCAATGGTGGGAGGTGCACAACGGCGCCCTCGTCATGCTGGGCATCAAGCTGCGCGCCACCGCCGAAATCCTCAACATCCCCCTGAAAACCTTATGCGGACCGGACACCTGCTACCACGTGGTGGCCATCAAGCGGAACGACATGACCATCATCCCCAACGGCGACGCCTCGCTGCAGCTGGACGACATCGTGTACTTCATGACCACCAAGAAATACATCCCCTACATCCGCAAAATCGTGGGCAAGGAGCACTATGCCGACGTCAAGAACGTGATGATCATGGGCGGGGGGCGCACCGCCATGCACACAGCGCTGAATGTGCCGGGCTACATGGAGGTGAAAATCATTGAAAGCGACCCGGCACGATGCAACGAACTGAACGAAGCGCTGGGCGACCACGACGTGATGATCATCAACGGCGACGCGCGCGACTCTTCGCTGCTCATCACCGAGGGCATACAGCACACGCAGGCGTTCGTCGCCCTCACCGGCCAGAGCGAAAGCAACATCCTGGCCTGCCTCACGGCCAAGCGGCTCGGAGTGAGGAAAACCGTGGCGCTGGTGGACAACCTGGACTACATCTCCATGGCCGAAAAACTGGACATCGGCACCATCATCAACAAGAAGACCATCGCGGCCAGCCACATCTACCAGATGATGCTGGACGCCGACGTGAGCAACGTGAAATGCCTGACGGTGGCCGACGCCGACGTGGCCGAATTCGAGGTGAAGGCCGGGGCGAAAGTGACCAAAAAGCCGGTGAAGGACCTCGGGCTGCCGCCCGGAGTGGCCATCGGCGGACTGGTGAGGAAGGGAGAAGGCATGCACGTGAACGGCATGACGCAGATTCAGGAAGGCGACAGCGTGGTGGTGTTCTGCCAAAACATGTTCATCAAGAAGTTGGACAAATTCTTTGTATAGCGACCGCACTGGGTAGCCGGAACAACGACGGGAATGCGTTTCCCCATGGCATTCCCCCCGGACCTCCACCTTGTAGCAATCTGTCACTTTGTCACGCGCAAGGCGCGAGATTCACGTATTCCGGCCGCACGGGCAGCCGGAATACGGATACGCCCGTATTCGTCGGCACGGGAAAGACAAAATGACAACCCAAAGGCCCGTTCGCCGACACTCTGCCGCCTGCCGGAGGCGGAATGGCGCATCAGGCGCTCGACTGCGTCGGCCAAAGTCGCAAACGGCCGACAGACTGTCATCGCGTTCATGGCTGCGGAACACGCCCGGTTAGACAAAAAAGTGCCCCCGGAGTCCGCTTTTTAGCAGTGTTCCGTAGATCTTTTTCCGCCTTTGCGCTTGAAAATTCATCGCCTTGCGCACAATTTCGTTCGTCCTTGCGCACAAAATTTTCCTTTTTTGCCCGCAAAAACGCGCTTTTTTCCCAAAGAAATGCACGTATAATACACTACCGGACGTTCGTTTTTAACACTTGAGGCTCTAACTTGTCCTCCCAATCCGACCTGCAAGTCAGGGAATCCGCAGAAAACTATCCTTCCGGACAAGAAACCTGAAGATTTGCTATCATTTTGCCATTCCGCGACAAGGCCTTTGCCGGCGGGCGGAATGGCAAAACCGATTAGTTTACAGCCGGAGCTCCCGCCCCGTGCCGTTCGCCGGTCACGCGCCCTGCAGCCACCGCTTCGCGCGGAGCGGTTTCCGCATCCACGCGCTGCAGGAAGCGGCGCAAGTCGCGCTCCAGCCGCTTATAGGGCGGTGCGCCCTTGAAGCCCACGTTCTTCCGCAGCATCTCTTCCACCGGATTCTGACTGTGCTGGTAGCACGACAGCTCGTTCTGCCGCTGCGTGTCGTGCTCGGCCAGCTTCCGGATTTCGCGCTCGCGCTCCTTGCGCAACAAGGCGCACACAGGCCCCAGCAACGGGGAAACCACGTTGTCGAACAACGTGTGGCCCTGAATGTACAAGTATGTCGTCTCGGGCGTGACACCCAGCCTGAGCAAGTCGGCCTTCAGCGCCTCAAAGTTCTTCTTCGCCTGAGGGAAACGGCGCTGGAGCCAAGCCACCTTGCGGTTCACCTTCCGGCGGACGAACTCAAGCGTGTCCTCCGGATGATACACGTTGATGTCGCTGAAACTTATGTGGTTGCCGAACTCCGTCAGCGTGAAATCGCGGTAATGGTCGTTGCGGTAAACCCACACGGACCACACGAACAAGGGCCATATAATCTGGGAATATTCTGCGATGAAGGCGGGGAAGTCCACCACCTGGCGGTCGTTGAGGGTGGCCATCACGCAGACGCGGTGCAACGTCTCGGCATAACACTGGTAGTTCTCGATGGCGTAGACGTAGGTGTGGAAAACGAAGGGGTTTCGGTTGATCATGCGCGAAGTCGACGTGGCGTCCTGCAACAGGTAGTCGTAATCGGCGTCCACGCAGGCAATCATGTAATGTCCCAGCTGCGGCCCGAGCCTGTTCGTCAGCACCAGCTTCTTCCCCTTGCCCAGCGTGCTGCGCGAAGGGAGCATGATTTCGAAATAGTGCCCCTCGTCCTCGAAGTCGTCGAGCACGGTGCGCCAGAAGAAGACATCGTCGTAGCTCTCCACGTAAGCCACGATTTTCTTCCGTGCCTTCTTCGACTTCAGCTTCTGCGCGGCCCCCAGGTACAAAGAGGTCAGGTTCTCGGATAATCTTTTGGGCATAAGCTCTCTCCTCCTCTCTCTTGCCTATTCGGGCTGCTGCGTGATGTCCGTCACTTCCGTCACGGCGTCCATCCACCCGTTCATGATCATGGCGGGCGAGTGGGTCGTGAGGATGATCTGCACGTTCGGGTTCAACTGCCGTATCAGGCCTATCAGCTTCTGCTGCCATTCCACGTGGAGGCTGATTTCCGGTTCGTCCATGAAGAGCACGTAGGGCTGCCGGTCTTCCACCAAGACGGTGAGCAGAATGACGAGCATCTGCTTCTCGCCGGAGGAAAGCTTGTAGGGCGACAGGATTTCGCCGAACTGCTCCAGCTGGATTTCGTTGCTGGCACGGACGATTTTCTTGCCGGTCTCGCTGAACAGGTCATCCACCATATCCTGGAAATGCACGCGCGCCTCGGCGGCCTGCTGCGCCTTTTCGCGGGCCTGCGGGTCGCCGCTGGTGAGCATGGCAATCATGCGGTTGCCCACGTTGACCTGGTAGTCCAGGTAACGGCGCTGCAGAAGGTACAACTGGCAGTCCAGTTCCGTCACCACCCGGGCGTCGGTCAGGTTCTCCAGCACGGCGCCGTGCAACAAGGGGCGGTCGAAACTGTGCACGACGTCGAAGCGCACGGTGTCGGCGTCGGCAGGCTCGTAGGTGAGCTTCACGTCCGGCCCCTCGGCCCCGTCTTCCTTCGTGCCATTCACCAGTTGCGTGACCACTTTCTTCAGGATTGTACTCTTCCCCACTCCGTTCACCCCGCTCAGTATGTTGACCGAGCGGTCCAAGTCCCACACGATATGCTTTTTCCCGCTCCAGAGCGAGGCAATCTCGATGCGCCGAATGTAATCGCCAACTTTTTCCATAGCACAAGCTTTTCTTATTCCTTTCCTTACAAAGGTAGGCTTTCCGCGGAAAAGAAACAACGGAAAGATGCTAAATTTTGTGATTTTCGCCGTAACTTTGCAACCGTTTTTACGGTTCATATCACATATCAACATGTACAAAGACAAAAATCTGGGAGCCCACCTCTGCATGTTCGCAGCCTGCGCCGCCTGGGGGCTGATGGCCCCCTTGGGAAAAGACGCCATGGCGCATGGCATCAGCGGGCTGGCCCTCGTGAGTTTCCGTGCCGTTGGCGCGGCCTGCTGCTTCTGGCTCACCTCCGCGTTCAGCCGCAAGGCCGAAGAGGTGGCTCCGCGCGACCTGCTGATGTTTTTCTTCGCCGGCATGCTGGCCATCGTGTTCAACCAATGCTGCTTCACCGTGGGGCTGTCGCTCACGTCGCCCGTCAACGCGAGCATCGTCACCACCACGCTGCCCATCGTGACGATGATTCTGGCGGCCTTGTTCCTCAGGGAACCGGTGACAAACAAAAAAGTGCTGGGCATCTTCTGCGGGGCCATCGGCGCCCTGTTGCTCATCCTGGGCAACGGCGACACGGCACGGGCCGGCACGGGCAACCTGACGGGCGACCTGCTGTGCCTCACGGCGCAATGCAGCTTCGCCGTATACCTGACGATTTTCAAGAAGCTCATCCAGAAATACAGCGTGGTGACGTGCATGAAATGGATGTTCACCTACGCCTCCATCGTCATCCTGCCGTTCACTTACAAGGAACTGGCCGTGCTGCCGTGGGCAACGATTCCCGTCGGCACATGGCTGGAGACGGCCTTCGTCGTCTTCGTCGCCACCTATCTGGCCTACATTCTGATGATGAACGGCCAAAAGATGCTCCGCCCCACCATCGTGAGCATGTACAACTACGTGCAGCCCATCGTGGCCTGCATTGTCAGCGTGGCCACGGGCCTGGGCGTATTCGGCTGGAGCCAGGGGCTGGCCGTCATCCTGGTGTTCAGCGGCGTGTGGCTGGTGACCCATAGCAAAAGCCGGGCCGACCTCAAAGCCGAAAAGGCCGCTGCCCCTAACCCCAAAGCCTGAAACCGCACATGCCCGCATCCTCCATCCTCTGGCTCCAACAGCAGAAACAACTGCTGGAAATGGAATACAAGTACGAAAGGGAACAGTTCCGCGCACAAACGGAAACGGCTGGCGTGGCCCGGAAGGTGGCACAAGGCTATTGCTGGTATCCGCTGAACTTGGGACGAAGCTACTACAACTCGCTCAACCAACTGGTCGTGGAGGTGGAACGCACGGAGCACACCGACCAAGACCACGGCTTCGAACCGGGAAAACAAGTGTGCTTCTTCACCCAAGACGCATCGGGAGAAGCACGACGGGGAGGAGCGCACGGCGGACTCCTGCACTATTTCAAGTTCACCGCCACCGTGAGCTACGTGGATGGGAACATGATGGTCGTCGCCCTGCCCGACGCGGAAGCCCTGGCCCGGCTGCGCGACGGGGAGCGCGTCGGGGTGCAACTCTACCTGGACGAAACGACCTACCGCCTGATGTTCGAGGCCATCGACCGCGTGGCGGAGGCCAAACACGGCCGGCTGGCCGAGCTACGCGAGGTTTGCTACGGCGTGAAGCCCGCAGGACGGTTCACGTTCCAGCCGTTGCGCTTCCCTTGGCTGAACCCCACCCAGGAAGCGGCCGTCAACGAAGTGCTCCGCGCCAAGGACGTGATGATAGTGCACGGACCGCCGGGAACGGGAAAGACCACCACTCTCGTGGAAGCCATCTATGAAACGCTCCACCGCGAAAGCCAGGTGCTCGTCTGCGCCCAAAGCAACATGGCCGTGGATTGGATTTCGGAGAAGCTGGCCGATCGCGGCGTCTCCGTCCTGCGCGTCGGCAACCCGTCGCGCGTCAACGACAAAATGCTCTCCTTCACCTATGAGCGCCGCTTCGAGGCCCATCCTGCCTACCCCTCGCTTTGGGCCATCAGGAAAGCCATCCGCGACCTGTACGACCATCGGCCCTCGGGCGGGAGGGAAGCTTTCCACCAGAAGGTTGCACGATTGCGCGACCGGGCCACCGAACTGGAAATCACCATCAACGAAAGCTTGTTCAACGAGGCACGCGTCATCGCCTGCACGCTGGCCGGCAGCGCCAACCGCGTCCTGGCGGGCAAGAAATTCTCCACCCTCTTCATCGACGAAGCGGCACAGGCCCTCGAGGCTGCCTGCTGGATCGCCATCCAGAAAGCGGGACGCGTCATCCTGGCCGGAGACCACCGCCAGCTGCCGCCCACCATCAAATGCCCCGAAGCCCTGAAAGGAGGACTGGACCGCACGCTCATGGAGACCATCGCCACTCGGCAACCCGGCGTGGTCAGCCTCTTGCGCATGCAATACCGCATGAACGAGGCCATCATGCGATTCTCCAGCGAATGCTTCTACGACGGGAAAGTGGAGAGCGCACCCGAGGTGAAGTATCGTGGCATATTGGACTGGGACACACCGATGGAATGGATCGACACGTCCGACGAAGCGCAGACCGCACCTTATCTGGAAGCAGGGACAGACACGGCCTTGCCCTCCGCCT
Source organism: uncultured Paraprevotella sp. (assembly GCA_944321525.1). Classification (GTDB taxonomy): domain Bacteria; phylum Bacteroidota; class Bacteroidia; order Bacteroidales; family Bacteroidaceae; genus Paraprevotella. The sequence goes on along the minus strand of CALULQ010000003.1, from coordinate 124,118 downwards.
CCGACACCGCCGACGCACCCGACTTCAGCGAAGCCCTCAACCCCGACAGCACCAGCCGCACCAACCCGCAAGAGGCACGGCTCACCTTGAACGTGCTGAAAGGTTATTTCACGAAAATCGGGAAGGAACGCATCCTGCAGGAACGAATCGACACCGGCATCATCTCACCCTACAAAGGACAGGTGCAACTGCTCCGCTCACTGTTGAGGCGTGACCCGTTCTTCAAACCCTACCGCCACCTGCTGAGCGTGAACACGGTGGACGGGTTTCAAGGACAGGAACGCGACATCATCCTCATCAGTCTGGTGCGAAGCAACGAAAGCGGCAACATCGGCTTCCTGCACGACCTGCGCCGAATGAACGTAGCCATCACCCGGGCGCGGATGAAACTCATCCTCGTGGGAAACGGCCGCACGCTCTGCCATCAACCGTTCTACAGGTTGCTCCGTTCATACGTCCGCTCCTTGGCCGGCCGGACACCCGCGGAAGGCTGACCCGAAAAAAACGCCCGCTGTCGATTACAACAGCGGGCGGAACAACTTACACACCAATCTCTTTACCTTACCTATGCGAAAAAAACATTATTTCATCCGGGCGGCGACCACCTCCCAATCCACAATCTGCCACAAGGCGGCAATGTGGTCGGCACGGCGGTTGCGATAGTCCACATAGTAAGCGTGTTCCCACACGTCGAAGCCCAACAAGGGCACAAGTCCCTTCGTCACGGGATTCCCGGCGTTCGGGCACTGCACGATTTCCAGTCCGCCCTGCGCGTTCTGGGCCAGCCAGACCCATCCCGAGCCAAATAAACCGGTGGAGGCTGCCGCCATTTTCTTTTGGAAGTCCTCGAAACTTCCAAATGCAGCACGGATGGCCTCGTCCAGCTTCCCAGTCGGGGCAGCCGCGCCTCCAGCCTCCACCGGACGGAACTGTTCAAAGTACAGTGTATGGTTGAGCACTTGGCCGGCGTTGTTGAACAACGGGCCGGCCGGAGCGTTGCAGACAATCTCTTCCAGATTCATGGTTGCATATTCAGCCCCCTCCACCAGCGTGTTCAGCGTGTTCACGTAGGCTTGCAGGTGCTTGCCGTGATGATATTCTATGGTCTCCTTGCTGATGACCGGCTCCAAGGCATCGGGTGCATAGGGCAACTTGGGCAGCAGGAACGTGGCTGCCATCGACGTGATAATCATTTGCGTCAACATGATTTTTCCATTTTAGAATTTATACTTAGGTTTAGCTGGCCAACTTTCCGCTCCTTGAGAGTTTCGTAGGATGGCCATGCAACAAAGATAGCGAAAAAATCCAAGGATGCAAATTTTATGGCCTACATTTTCCAAAAATTATATTTTGATGTCCCATGCACTTTTTCCGCCGCACGAAATACAGATTTATTGTTTTTTATGTACATTTGTTCACAGAACCCAAAAACATAAGGATATGGACTTTAAATCACTTTGCCAAGCGCGCTATTCCGTGCGCGCCTACAAGCCGGACGCCATTCCGGCAGAGAAACTGGAATACATCAAAGAATGCACGAGGCTGGCCCCGTCGGCCGTGAACCGACAACCGTGGAAATTCACCCTCTTCACCGCAGAAGAAGACCGCGCACGCCTGCAGCAATGCTACGACCGCGAATGGTTCCGCGAAGCACCGGCCTACGTCCTGGCCTGCGAAAACCGTGGCGAGGCCTGGACACGCCGCTACGACGAGAAGAATCACGCCGACATCGACCTGGCCATCGCCATCGAGCACCTGTGCCTCGCTGCTGCCGAACAAGGCCTGGGAACGTGCTGGGTGTGCAACTTCCGCGTGCAGCTCTGCCAAGAACTGTTCCACATCCCGGAGGAATGGTATCCCGTGGCCATCATTCCCATCGGTTATCCCGCCTCGCCCGACGTGCCGGAAAAGACACGCAAGCCCATGGAAGAGATATGGGAAGACCGGTAAGCCACTAAGGAAACGCCCCCTTGGAACAACAGAATGTCCAAGGGGGCGTTTCCTTTTATATTGTTTCTCCGGCACGTCAGGCCACCTTTTCCAGCTTCTTCATGATGGAGAAGATGAACAGCGCCGAGAGCAGGCAGAGCACGATGAGCACGCTCCACACGATCCACAACTCGATGCCGCCCCACAGGTAACCGATGATGGCCACCATGTAGTTACCGATGGCCGTGGCCACGAACCAACCGCCCATCATCATTCCTTTATATTTCGGGGGAGCCACCTTGGACACGAACGAGATGCCCATGGGGGACAGGAGCAATTCGGCAAACGTCAACACGAGATAAGTGGAGATGAGCAGGTTGGGCGACACCAGGTTCACCTCCGCGCCCCTGGACAGCTCGTCCGGCGTGGGCAAGCCCACGGAACCGAAAGCCATGAGGGCAAAACCGCACGCGGCAATCAGCATGCCCAACCCAATCTTGCGCGGAGCCGACGGTTCCTTGCCTTTCTTGGCCAAAGAGCTGAATATGGCCAGCGAAACCGGCGTGAGCGCCACCACGAAGAACGGATTGAACTGCTGGAAAATCTGAGGCAGGATTTCCACCGTCTCGTCGCGGTTGACATACTGCACGCCCAAAGCCGCCAGGACGGCCACACACACCACACCGGCCACCGTCTTGCCGCGCCCCGTGTGGCTTTGGAATACGGCAAACACCGCATAGACCAATATGGCCAGCAGCACAAGGTTGAACACGTTGAACGTCATGCCCAACAGCCCTGAAGCCGAAGCCTGAGTGTAGTCGCGCGCAAAGAACGTCAGCGTCAGGCCGTTCTGGTGGAAGGCCATCCAGAAGAACAAGACCACGGCAAACACGAGGCACAGGGCCGTGATGCGTTGCCGCGTCTCGGCCGGCGTCAGTTCCTCGGCCGCCACGTGCCCGTCGGCCTGAGCCGTCTGCGCGTTGTAGTCGGCATGCTTGAACGTGCTGCGGAACCCATAATATATAAGTATAGAAACAATGAGCGAAACGCAAGCCACGGCAAAGCCATAGTTATACGCCTCCGACAGTTTCTCAATGTAAGTCTGGCAGAACGTGGCGGTGTCGCCCGCAAAGCCTTGGGCAGCTTTCAGCGTCTCCAGCGTGGCGGCCGACTGCTCCGTCATGCCCGCCGCGTTGTCCAGATACTGGTGGGCCAGGGCCGGAATCTGCGCGTTATAAGTAAGCCCGTTCATTCCCAACACATGGTTGGTCATCTTGGTGGCAGCCGTCGGGGCGAAGAGCGCGCCGATGTTGATGGCCATGTAGAAGAGGCTGAACGCCGTGTCGCGCTTGTCCTTATACTCGGGCGCGTCGTAGAGGTTGCCCACCATCACCTGCAGGTTGCCCTTGAACAGTCCCGTGCCGCAGGCAATCAGGGCCAGCGCACCGAACATCATGGCCTTGCCGGCCGCATCGGCCCCCGTGGGGATGGCCAGAAGCAGATAGCCCACGAACATGATGAACACGCCCAGCGTCACCATCTTGCCGAATCCGTACTTGTCCGCCAAGATGCCGCCTAAGAACGGCATGAAATAGACGGCCGCCAGGAACGACGAGAAAATGGTGGAGGTGTCTGTGGCCGAATAGCCGAACTTCGCCTGCAAGAACAGGGTGAAAATGGCGAGCATCGTGTAATATCCGAAGCGCTCGCCCGTGTTGGCCAATGCCAACGCGTAAAGACCTTTTGGTTGTCCTTCAAACATAATTTTAATATTGCTTTTAATAGTGAATAATTCTAAGCGCAAAGATAACATTTTAATTCCGCATTCCGCCTTTCAAAGCGCATTTGTATTGCCCGGCATGCGTTTTTCATAGCATTTCCGTGCATATCCTGCCCCGTGGCGAAACATTCTTCAGCCAGCTCTTGCCTTGCATCCCTCCCGGTTCGCACCATCTTTAAACAAGACGGGCGACGCCTCGGGAGTGAAAACAAAAACGCATTTCATGCCCTTTTGCTTTGCATTCTACTCGGCTTGCACTATCTTTCCAGAAGACAGGCGGCGCCTCGGAAATGAAAACAAAAACGCATTTCATGCCCTTTTGCTTTGCATTCTACTCGGCTTGCACTATCTTTCCAGAAGACGGGCGGCGCCTCGGAAATGAAAACAAAAACGCATTTCATGCGCTTTTGCTTTGCATTCCACTCGGCTTGCACTATCTTTGCACCTCCAAAAAAGAAGTAGAAGGAATAACAAACACAAAAGGAACACATTATGGACAAATTCGCATTCAGGCCGAAACTCTTGCTCGACCTGAAAGACTACAACAAGGAGAAACTGTCGGCCGACATCATGGCCGGACTCATCGTGGGCATCGTGGCCCTTCCGCTGGCCATCGCTTTCGGCATCGCTTCGGGCGTCACGCCGGAGAAGGGCATCATCACGGCCATCATCGCCGGACTGGCCGTGTCGCTCTTCGGCGGCAGCCGAGTGCAAATCGGCGGGCCCACAGGGGCGTTCATCGTGATTGTCTACGGCATCATCCAGCAATATGGCGAGGCCGGACTGCTCGTGGCCACCATCCTGGCCGGGGTGTTTCTCATCCTGCTGGGCGTATTCCACCTGGGCACCATCATCAAATACATCCCCTACCCCATTGTGGTGGGCTTCACGAGCGGCATCGCCGTGACCATCTTCACCACGCAGGTGAAGGACCTTTTCGGCTTGGCCATCGCCGACGTGCCGGCAGATTTCGTGGAGAAGTGGATAGCCTACGCGCGCCACTTCGCCAGTCTTGACCCGTGGTCCACAGGCGTAGGGCTGGGTAGCGTGGCGCTCATCGCCCTCTCGCCCCGGCTCACCCGCAAGGTTCCGGGCTCGCTCGTCGCCATCGTCGTCATGACAGTCGGCATCTACTTGCTGCAACGCTACGGCCTGGCCACCCAAGTGGAAACCATCGGCGACCGCTTCATGATCAAGGCCGAACTGCCGGGCATGAACGTGCCCGACCTGGACTGGGAGCGCGTGAAGCAGCTGGTGTCGCCGGCCATCACCATCGCCGTGCTGGGCGCCATCGAATCGCTGCTCTCCGCCACCGTGGCCGACGGGGTCATCGGCGACCACCACGACTCCAACCAGGAACTGGTGGGACAAGGAATCGCCAACATTCTCTCGCCCATTTTCGGGGGAATCCCGGCCACGGGCGCCATAGCGCGCACCATGACGAACATCAACAACGGAGGACGCACGCCCGTGGCCGGCATCGTGCATGCCGCCGTGCTGCTGCTCATCTTCCTGTTGCTCATGCCGCTGGCCCGCTACATTCCCATGGCCTGCCTGGCCGGCGTGCTGGTGGTGGTGAGCTACAACATGAGCGGGTGGCGAACGTTCCGCGAGCTGTTGCGCAACCCCAAGGCCGACGTGGCCGTGCTGCTCATCACCTTTTTCCTCACGGTGGTCTTCGACCTGACCGTAGCCATCGAGTTCGGACTGGTCCTGGCCTGCCTGCTGTTCATCAAACGGGTGATGGAGACCACGGAAGTCAACCTGTTCAAGGATGAAATCGTCCCCACGGACGCCGACGGGACGGCACTCACGGAAGAGCACCTGCACATACCCGACCACACGGAAGTGTATGAAATCAACGGGCCATATTTCTTCGGCATCGCCAACCGCTTCGAGGAGGTGGTGCTCCAGACGAAAGAGCAGCCGAAAGTGCGCATCATCCGCATGAGGAAAGTGCCCTTCATCGACTCAACGGGCATACATAACCTGACGAACTTGTGCGAGATGAGCCACCGCGAAGGCGTGCACATCATTCTCTCGGGCGTCAACCCCAAGGTGCACGAGGCGCTCAAGAAGAGCGGTTTCTACGAACTGCTGGGCAAGAAGAACATCTGCGACAACATACACACGGCCCTCGAGGTGGCGCGCCACTACCTGGCCCGCTAAACCCTCTTCCCGTCGCGAACGGCAACCGCCCCCGCACGCATGCTTCCTGCATCGTGCGGGGGCGGTTGCCGTTTGTTTCCGCAGCCCAAAGCGGGCCGGGGCGCCTACAGCGCCAATATCTGCTCGCCGTGGGTCTTGGTCTTGATTTCCTTGGGCGCGAAAATCTTCTCAATCACGCCTTCCTCGTTCAGGATGAACGTGGTGCGGAACGTGCCCATGTATTTGCGTCCGTACATGCTCTTCTCGCCCCACACGCCCATCTGCTCCACGAGCGTCTTGTCCGTGTCGGCAATCAGCGTGAAGGGCAGCTCGTTCTTGGCGATGAATTTCTGGTGCGAGGCTGCGCTGTCCACGCTCACACCCACCACCTCGTAGCCTTTCCCGCGCAGGGCGGCATAGTTGTCGCGCAAGCTGCAGGCCTCAGCCGTGCAGCCGGAGGTGCTGTCCTTCGGATAGAAATAGAGCACCACTTTCTTACCCCGGTATTGGCTGAGCAACACCTGTTCTCCGTTCTCGTTCAGGCCCAAAACCTCGGGCGCCTTGTCTCCTACATTCATTTTATTCTGTTTTTAAAGGTTCAACTTCATTCTTCGCCGCATTCGTCGATGGTATAGTTGATGAAGTCGTTGTAGGGCTTCATCAGTTGGAACACCTGTGCCGTGCGTTCCAGCCAGTCCGGGCCACGGAAGAAATCGTCGTCCACCGCGTGGCACACCGAATAGTCCTTGGGCCGAATATAGTCGGGATAGGGGAAGTCCTTCGGGAATCCCTTGGGCAGGGTCTTCAGCCGCGTCTCGCCAATGACGGGGAAAGCGGCCTTGAAATCGTCGGCCTCCACGATGGAGCGGAACTCCTCTATCTCGTCCACGACAGACTGCCGCACGGCCTTCAGCATCTTGGGCGGCAGGCACCACGCCCCTCCGGCCAACATGCAGCCGCCAGGCTGCAGGTGGAAGTAGTAGCCGCTGTGCCACGACTTCTTGCCGCAAGCGTTGACGTATGCCCCGAAATGGAGCTTATAGGGCGACTTGTCCTCCGAAAAGCGCGTGTCGCGGTAGAAGCGATACGTGCAGTCCTTCACCGCGAGATGGGCCACGCTGTCGTCGAACATCGCGATACGGGGTATCAGCCGCCCCACCATCTCCTCGAAAGCGGCCCGCGCCTCTTCGTACTGCGGCCTGTGGGCGGCAAACCACTCGCGGTCGTTGTGCGCCGCCACCTCCTTCAGGAAACCGAATATAAGGTCTGTTTTCTCTTTCATGCCAATTCTTCTTATTCGACCGCCAAAGATAGCACAAAGGCCGCAAAAAAACAACTTCCGGAACGATGCTTGCAGCTTTTGGCGCATGTTTCCCCTCCCGCGCCACAACCATCAGAAAACGCCCGCAGGAGATGCGGACGGCCGGGCAGGAATATCAAAATGACACCAAAAGAAGCCGGGGACCGACAAAAAGGAAGCTACACAAAGGAGTTCCGTTCCACCCGACCGGCAGGAAAGGGGCAGAAAAACAGCCAATCGTTAAAATGCAGGCCGCGGAAATGCACTATACGAGCATTTCCGCGGCCCATTCCACGTTTTTTAGCCGCACGAAACTGGATTTTCTTGCGGAAAAAGGAGGATCGCTTGCCGCAAAAGCGGAAATTGCTTGCCGCAAAACCATCCGCCAGAGAGCGGAAGAAGGGGAAAAACCAGGCACAGGACCGCCTTTTCCGTCCCGCTGGGAACTTTTCGCGGACAAGGTCCGGCTGACTTTTTGCACGCAGTTTCGACGTTCCGGCTGACGCACGGACACAAGACGTCCGCACGACACGAGCTCCGCCCCGACAGGATGGAAGCAAAAGGCGGGAATACGCATCATCCCGCATCTCCGCAACGGCCCGACACTCGCGTTTTCCCGGCCGCTTCCCGTCCCGCTCCCGTCGGCGCGATTCTCGCGCTCCGATGCTGTCAAAATGACAAAATGCTACTTTGACATCACCACAAGGCCTCGCAAAGCAGGGAATAGTCCACTCCGTCGTCCAGAATGCACCTCCCGAGCGTGTCGGGAGAAGACGATGCGCCCCCGGCTGCAACGGCGGGAGCGGCAGGCCGCACCGACGCTGAAGAGGGCGACGGAGGCCGCCGCACCGACCTTGGCTGCACGGCCGCGGGGCCTTCCTGCCGGACCAACGTCACGGTGTCGTACACCACACGGCGCTCCACGACCGTGTCCCACACTTGCGCCGTGGCGGGCATGGAGTTCCCGGACATCCGCCCCCATCCCATTCCAATAAATATGCCGGCCACTGCTGCCGCCGGCGTGGCAATCCATCCCCACGACAAACGGCGCGGACGGCGCAGGCCGGACTTCACGGACAGACGGCCGTTCTCACCATCGCGCAAACGCACGGCCGCATGGGCCACTTGTGATTCAAAGCCTTTCATAAACTTTCAGTTTTTGTCTCAAATGTTGAAGTAAATAGTGGAGCCGCGACTTGACCGTTCCCTCGGGAACGCCCAGCACCGCAGCCACTTGCGGAACGGTGAGTTCCTCCTCATAACGGAGGGCGAACAAGACCCGCCGGTCGAAAGGCAAACGCTGCAATTCGGCCCGCAAGGCACGGTCGAAGTCCTCCGTGTCCATCCGCAACTCCTCCAGCGTCTCGTAACCGGCTTCGCAGCCTTCGTCCCATTCCGCCCCGACGGACATCGCGTCAAGCCGGCGGTATTCGTTGCGGCAAAGGTTATAGGCCAGCCTGAACATCCAAGGGCTGAATCCCCGCCCCGCCTCGTAACGCCCACGGGCAGCCCACACACGGAGAAAAGTCTCCTGCATGAAATCCGCCGCCCGCGTCCCATCGCCGCCCAGCATCCGAAAGAAGAAGCCCTGCAGGCGGCGGGCATGGCGGCGGTAGAGTTCGTCGAACGCCTTCTCGTCGTCGTGCCGCCCCACCCGCATCATCAGTTCCTCGTCCGGAAGGAGCTTGTAAGCATTCCTAAACCAAGCCCTCATCGCCATCGTTCCAGATAATCCAGATATACATTTTTCCGTTCTTCGGAGAAATGCCCGTTCTCCACGGAAGCCCGAAGGGTGCTGTAGAGCCGCTCCGCCTTCTTCTCCTCTCCCTTTTCCCGATACGACCTCACCAGATGGGCCAGCATCACGGTGTAGTTCAGCTGCAAGCCTTCACTTCCGGACCACCAGGTTTCTTTTCTGAACTCGGGTTCGGTCAGGTAATCGAAATGGTAATCCTGCTCCACATGCCGTTTGGCCGCCGCGATGTTGTCGTAGGGACGCTCACTGTACTTGTACACCAGGCCTTCGTTGTAGAGCTTGCCGGCAATGTTCTCAAGGGGACGCCGTGCACCAGTGGCGAAATATCCCGGCCGTCCCGTTTCCCGAATCAGACAATCCACCATGTCGCATAAAGCCTTCTCATACTCTTCCTCCGTCTTCACCTTGCGCGGCGGAAAAGAAGGTATGCCCAGCTTGCGGCACAAGGCATTGCGATAAGAAGGCATCCCCAACATGGGAAGCACAACCAGCACCTTGTCCGTGTCCACTCCAAGCACCCGCTGCAGCATCACCTTGCCATACAAATCCATGTCGCCGTTCCCGAAAAAGAGACCGCCCTCGTCCATCCCCTGCAGCTGATTGTAATCGTAACGGAGAATGAACGACGGATATTTCCCGTGTTCGTACTGCCGCCGGAGAATGTCGTTGAACAAGTCCGCCCGTTCACCTTCACCGTCCGCATCGCCCATCATCCACAAGTAGCCCAGGATGGCATCATAGCCCCGGTCCCTGATGTCGGCAGGCAACTGTTTCAGCGCCTTTTCCGCAAAAGCATTGTCCGGTCCTTGTTGGGCCCGGTAGGCTGAGATATTATAGGTGAAAGTCCCGGGGATGGCTTGCTCCATCCGGGCCAAGACCGCCTGCATGGCCTTCCCGCCCTCACGGGAAGCCACCATCGACAGCCCTTTCGCAGCCTCGAAAAGGTTGCGCCATGCCTTCTCGTCCAGCGTGTCTTGCGCCACCACCTTGTCCCATGCCTTCACTTGTCCGGCATACCAAACGGAATCGTGGGACTCTTCTATGATTCCACGTATCTCTTGCGGTTCCTGCGCCCACAGGCACGCGGCAAAGGCGAATGCGCTTCCCGCCAGTATCCATTTCTTCATCTTTTCTTTCCTTTAAATTGGTTTACGAATGCTTTTTTCTTCCGACAGCTGTCAATATAGCATACACGCCGTATTCCAATCCGTTCAGAAAAAAGGCATCCGCGCCTTCCGGAACACTTTCTCCCCCACAAAAATAATGTTTTTCGCCCTTGCTGTTTGTGCTGTCTTCCTTTTTTGCTTACTTTGCAAGGTGAAACCCAGATATCATAAAAGCCGCTGCATCATGGACAGATATGACACATTACCAGACCGCTATGTAAACCCCTATACGGATTTCGGATTCAAGAAACTATTCGGGACAGAGATGAACAAGGATTTGCTCATCAGCTTCATCAACAGCCTGCTGCAAGGGCGGGAGGAAATCCACTCGCTCACCTACTTGAACACGGAACATATAGGCGGAAGGGAAAGTGACCGCAGGGCGGTGTTCGACGTGTATTGCGAAAATGAACGCGGCGAGAAAATCCTGGTGGAAATGCAACGCGGCGAACAGCAGTTCTTCAAAGACCGAAGCCTCTACTACGCCACATTCCCCATCCGCGAACAAGGACAAAAAGGAGAGTGGGACTACCGACTGAAAGCCGTATACGTCATCGGAATCCTGAACTTCACGTTCGACACGCAGGATGATAACTATTTCCACCATGAAGTGCAACTCACGGACAACCGGACTAAAGAAGTGTTCTACGACAAACTGACTTTCATCTATCTGGAGATGCCGAAGTTCAACAAACGCGAGGATGAACTGCACGGGATGTTTGAGAAGTGGCTCTTCGTACTCCGCAACCTGTCCCGCCTGATGGAACGTCCGCCAGCCCTTCAGGAACGGATTTTCACCCGCCTTTTCGAAGCTGCCGAAATCGCCAAGTTCACCAAGGAAGAATATGACTCATACGAAGACAGCCTGAAAGTGTACCGCGACTGGAAAAACACCATCGCCACAGCAGTACTCAAAGCCCAAAAAGAAGGAATGGAGAGAGGGATGAAGAAAGGGATGAAAAAAGGAATAAAAGAAGGGATGGAAAAGGGGATGAAGGAAGGAATAGAAAAAGGAATGCAGAAGGGAATAGAAAAAGGAATGCAGAAGGGAATAGAAAAAGGACTACAAGAAGGAAGAGACGCAGAAAAACGCGAGATAGCACGAAACATGAAAGCCAACGGAATGGACAAGAGCCTGATTGTACAACTCACCGGACTGTCTGAGACAGATGTGGACGGGCTATGAAGCCCGCCCTATCTCTCTTCTCTCATACACCTATTATAATAGTTTTTGGAAATGGTCCGGTTGCAGCCCTTCTTGTCGGCCGTATAGTTCGTACAGCCCAAGAAAGGCTCATTCCGGCCTTCCTTGACAATCAGATACCCGTCCTTGCACGCGTCACATTTGATAATCGGCAAGTCGCCGCCCCGCAAGTCATTGGTCATGAAATCACAGATTTCAGGTTCGTTGGAGCAAATCCACAGCCTCAGCCCATAAGACTTCTTATAACGCAACTGCATGGGATAACCGCAAACCGGACAATGCTTGACCTCTCCCCTATCCCGCACCTGGTCATCCAATGTGCCATTCACCGCCACTCCCGGAAAGTCACGCACGATTTCCAGAACGAACTCGGAAGGACGCTGCCGGGGCGTGACGATATACACCCGGTTCTTGGTCCGCGTCAAGGCCACATAAAAAAGGCGGCGTTCCTCGGCATACTCCATCGAACGGTCCTCCTTCACGACATATCTCAACACCGGGTCGTCCTGCACTTGGGAAGGGAAGCCATACAATTCGTTACGGGCGTTGACGAGAATGACATAATCATAACCCAGTCCCTTGGCACGGTGGACGGTCATGAACTCCAGACGCGATGACGGGAACTTTTTGGATATCACATTACCCGTTTTCTCCTCATAAATGAAATCAGACGAGCGGCACAGGTTATAAGCGTCAAAGCCATAGCGTCCCAACAGAAGGATGGAAGGCTGCCGCCCGGGATTCTCGTCCTGTATCTGCCCGATGACCCGCTCCACCGTCTCGCCCACAAGGAAATACTTCCCTCCCCGGCCTTCATATTTCTTCCGGTCCACCTCCTCTGTATAAGTCTCCACCACGACAGGCCGGTCAATATGCTTGGGCGAAACGAGGCTCTTGCGAATCTGTGTCGCATTCTTTTGGATGAAACCACCTGCAATGTCAATCACTTCCTGAGCATTACGGTAAGTCCGGGCGATTGTCAGGCTTGCCCCATAACCGAAAGATTCCCGGAAACGGGTGAACAGCGTGATGTCGGAACCGGCATAAGCATAGATAGACTGCCAGTCATCGCCCACGGCAATGATTTTCGCATCACACAACTTGCCCAATTCTTGGGTCAGGTTAAACCGTTGGCGAGAGATGTCCTGATACTCATCTACAATAATATATTTGAAATCCAGCTTCTTGCCTTTCACCTCCTCTTCCCGCAGAATCCGTGCGGAATCGTTGATCATGTCCTCGAAGTCTATCGCCAGCCTCTCCTTCAACCGCTTCTCATATTCATGAAAGCATTGCTCGCAAATAAGCATGAACAACTTGGTGCGCTCATTAGAAGTCCGGGCCTGAATACGGAAAAAATCTTCCAATGCCAGCCCTTGTGTCTTGAAATTCCGGATGAAGGTGCAAACCAACTTGACCAGTCTGGAGATGTATTTGTTTTCCTCCGTGCTTATGATTTTGTCGAAAATCTCACGCGAAGACCTTGGACGCAGCTCAAAGCCATGCTCCACAAGTTGCTCCTCCAGATGCTTCAGGAAATCACGCCCGTCATTGTAATCCGAATAAGTGAAAATCAGCTCTGTGCCATGTTTCCGGTGCAACGCTATCTTATCCTCGATTTCCTGTTCGTACCGCATCAGCTCTTCTTCGGAATAACGGCTGTTCCATCCGTCTTCCGCAATGCCGAAATGCTCGATATAAGCCACGCGCCCATCTTGTTCAATGGTAAAGTCCGGCGTGTAAAGTTTGTGGGAACGAAGGATATGATAAGGGTAAGGCTTCTCATACGAATAATCAATCCCGTTCATGAACAGGAAATTCGCAATCCGCACTTCCTGTGCCGAGCGCAGTGTCTCATGGGCAATGCTGACACACCGGCCCGTCCGACGGTCAATGACCTGCTCCGCATATTCCTCCATATTGCCTTTCAAGGTAGAAAAGTCGGCCTTGGATACATAATTGAAAAAAGCGTTAAGGTCATCTCCTTCGTAGGGAGCCTCAAAATAGCTTCCAAAGAAGAGGATGAGCTTGTCCACCAGCCCCGGAGAGTCCAATATATTGCTCTTCAGATATTGGTTCACCACATGGAACATGAAGCCTCCGTCCACCACCGCCTTCCGGTTCGCGTCCTGTCTCCGGAGAATGGCATAGCCCGTTTTATGGAACGTCGTCACAGGGCAGTCTATCCCCATGGCCTTGTTGATCTTGTCACGAAGCTCACCCACGGCCTTGTTGGTGAACGAGATGACCAATATCTGGTCCGGCCTCACTTCCTTGCGTTCCACAAGATACTTCACTTTTGCCGCCACGGTCGTGGTCTTTCCGGCTCCAGCCCCGGCCACGACCAAAGTGTAGTCCTCATCCGAAAGCACCACACGCCGCTGTTCTTCGTCAAGCCGTATGCCCGCATCCACGTCTTGAAGGATGTGGTCCAGATAATACCGCTCTTCCTTCAGATGTTTGCTGACAAAGTGTTCATTATGCTTCTTCACGGACTTCGGTTCGCCCGATGCCAGATCTTGATAAAGAGCAAGGAACGCCCTCGCTTTCTTCACGCTGATTTTGTTAGCCTTACAGTACGGTTCCAGCATCTTCGTCTGCTCCAAAACAGAAAGAAGGGAATGGATATCCGCATACATCTCCGTAAGACCTTTATAATCACTGCGAGCCAAGAACCTGTCGCTATCCAGAATACACTTGGTGCCCTTTTCAAAATCCCTAAGCCGTTCCTTCACGGAAACCTCTCCCGTCTCCGGAGCTGTCTCTCCCTTATGAAAAATCCGGTTTAAAGATGGCATGAGATTTCAAGTATTTTGTTTTGTGTTCGCGAATTTATAAAAAAACGCATAAACATCCGCTGGCGCAAAGACTTTTTAAGAAAAAGAAAGGAACACGCCGGACTGACGCCCCACGCATTCCCTTCTTATACCTATTTTATATATATCACTCAGCGGCTGCCACGGCTTCCACTTGGCGATAGTTCACCAACTGGTCGGGTGTGAACTTGCGGATGAAGTTGAAGTGCTTCTCCACTTCGGCCTCGGCATAGTTCACATACACGTCCAGACTCTTGGCGAAGAGGTCGGGACGGCGGGTGGCATCCTGCAGCAACAAGTGACACATGATGGTGTCGGCCGCCATTTCCATCAGGCGGCGTGCCACGAAGTCATGCAACTCCTGATTGTTCATCTCCTTCACGGCGTTCGTACAGGCATCGAACTTGTTGGCCATCTCCTTGATGCGGGTCATGTAGCCCTCGAATTCCGGAGCAGTCGGCACAGCCTCAAACTCGCGGATGGTAGCAATATAAGCCCCGTTGGTCACGTAACGGATGGCGGCCACCGTCTGCAATTGGGTGGTACCCTCGTAAATAGAAGTGATGCGTGCGTCACGATAAATGCGCTGGCAGGCATACTCCAGCATGAAGCCAGAACCACCGTGAACCTGTATGCTGTCGTATGCATTCTGGTTGGCGTATTCGGAGTTCATGCCCTTGGCCAGCGGCGTGAAGCTATCGGCCAGTTTGGCGTACTTCTTCTGCTCGGCACGTTCTTCCGGCGTCAACTTGCGCTCGCGGGCAATGTCGTCCAAAGCCTTGTAGATGTCCACATAGCGCGAAGTCTGGTAGAGCAACGCGCGGCCGGCATCGAGTTTGGCCTTCATCGTGGCCAGCATATCGTACACGGCCGGGAAGTTGATGATTTCCTTGCCGAACTGCTTGCGGTCCTTGGCATAGGCCAAAGCCTCATTGTAGGCAGCCTGGCTCAGGCCGACCGACTGGGCGGCGATGCCGAGACGCGCACCGTTCATCAGCGCCATCACATACTTGATCAGTCCCAACTTGCGGCTGCCGCAAAGCTCGGCCTTCGCGTTCTTGTAGACCAACTCGCACGTGGGTGAGCCATGGATGCCCATCTTGTTCTCGATGCGGCGCACGTCCACTCCGCCGTCGCGCTTGTCGTAGATGAACATCGAAAGGCCGCGGCCGTCCTTCGTCCCTTCTTCCGAACGGGCCAGAACGAGATGGATGTCCGCATCGCCATTGGTGATGAAACGCTTCACACCGTTCAACCGCCAGCAATTGTTGGCCTCGTCGAACGTGGCTTTCAACATCACGCTCTGCAAGTCCGAACCGGCATCCGGCTCGGTCAGGTCCATTGACATGGTCTCACCGGCGCAGACCCTCGGGATGAAACGGCTGTGCTGGTCCTCGTCACCGAACTCATACAACGTCTCGATGCAATCCTGCAGCGACCAGATGTTGCCGAAACCGGCATCGGCGGCAGCCACCACCTCGGCACACATCGTGTACGGCGTGATGGGGAAGTTCAGTCCGTTGTACTTGCGGGGCATCGTCATGCCGTTCATGCCGGCCTTCACCATCGCGTCCAGGTTTTCCACCGTGCCGCTGGCATAATCCACACGTCCGTCATGGTGGTGCGGGCCTTCGGCGTCCACGCCTTCGGCGTTCGGTGCAATCACGTTGGCCGTGATGTCGCCCACGATTTCCAAAGTCTTGTCGTAAGAGTCCATGGCGTCGGCATAGTCCACCGGCGCATAGTCGAACTCGTCCTTGTCCCTGAAGTCGCGCTCTTTCAATTCCACGATGCGCTTCATCATCGGATTCTCCAAGTGATACTTGAGTTCCGGTATGTCTGAATAGTAATTAGCCATGTTTACTTGCTGTTTTGTTTGTAATACTTAATAAGCTTCGGCACGACTTCCTCCACCGTACCGTTGATGACGTAATCGGCGATGGCGTTGATCGGTGCGTTCGGATCGCTGTTCACCGAAATGATGATGCCGCTTTCCTTCATGCCGGCGATGTGCTGGATGGCGCCGGAGATGCCGCAGGCGATGTACACCTTGGGGCGCACGGTCACGCCCGTCTGTCCGATTTGCAGGTCGTGGTCGCAGAAGCCTGCATCGACAGCCGCACGGCTTCCGCCCACTTCGGCATGCAGTTCGTGTGCCAGTTCGTAGAGCATGTCGAAGCCTTCGCGGCTGCCCATGCCGTAACCGCCGGCGATGACGATGGAAGCGCCCTTCAGGTTGTTCTTGGCCTTTTCCACATGGCGGTCGATGACCTTCACCACATATTCCGTTTCGGGTACATACTTGGCCACGTCGTGTACGACCACCTCTCCTTTATAATTCGGGTCGAGCACCTCGGCCTTCATCACGCCGCTGCGGACGGTGGCCATCTGCGGACGGTTCTCGGGGTTCACGATGGTGGCCACAATGTTGCCGCCGAACGCCGGACGGATCTGATAGAGCAGGTTGTCGTAGTGCTTGCCTGCCTTCTTGTCATCGTGCGGACCGATTTCGAGGGCGGTACAGTCCGCCGTCAGTCCGGAATGGAGGGCGGACGAAACGCGCGGCCCCAGGTCGCGGCCCACCACGTCGGCCCCCATCAGGCAAATCTGCGGCTGCTCTTCCTTAAACAAATTGACCATCACTGCCGTGTGGGGCAAAGACGTATAGGGCGACAGGCCCGGCGCATCGAAGATGTGCAGGCGGTCCACGCCGTAGGGCAAGATTTGGGATTCGATGTTCCCCGTAATACCGGCCCCGGCGGCCACGGCCTCGAGCTGCACGCCCAGCTCGTTGGCCAGTTTGCGCCCCTTTGTCAACAATTCCTGGCTTACCTCGGCCACCGTAGTGCCTTCAAGCTCGCAATATACAAATACGTTGTTCATGAGTCTTTATCCGATTGTATGGTTAGCCAATAATTCTTGTATCAATCCCTCCACGTCGGCGTCCGAAGCGGTGAGCACCTTGCTCTCCTTGGCCTTGAACACGATGTTCTGCACGGCCTTCACCTTGGTGGGCGAGCCGCTCAGTCCGCATTGTGCGAGGTCGGCGTCCACGTCGGCCGTCGTGAGCTGCCCCAGCGTGAGGTAGGGCTTTTTCTCGTATTCCTCGGCGTAGGGCAGTCCTTCCGCCGGCATCTCCATCGGCACCATGGCCCGCTTGTATTTCATCACCAGTTTGGCGTTGCGCGGACGGCACGGCGCAGCGCTGCCGTTCACGGTCAGCACGAGCGGCAAGGGGGCTTCCACCGTCTCCACGCCACCGTCGATGTGACGCTTCACGGTCATTTTCCCGTCGGCGCACGCCAAGATTTCCTCCACGTAGGTCACTTGCGGCAATCCCAGTTTCTGTGCCACCTGCGGTCCCACTTGGGCCGTGTCGCCGTCAATGGCCTGGCGGCCTCCGAGAATCACGTCGGGCACCCCGATTTTGCGGATGGCCGTAGCGAGCGCATAGCTGGTGGCCAGCGTGTCGGCGCCGGCAAAGGCACGGTCGGTGAGCAGGTAACCGCCGTCGGCCCCGCGATACAAGCTTTCGCGGATCACTTCGGCGGCGCGCGGCGGCCCCATGGTGATGACGGTCACGGTGGAACCCGGATTAGCGTCTTTCAGTCTCAACGCCTGTTCCAATGCGTTCAAGTCTTCGGGATTGAAGATCGCGGGCAGTGCGGAACGGTTCACGGTGCCTTCCGGTGTCATGGCGTCCGGCCCCACGTTCCGCGTGTCGGGCACTTGCTTGGCAAGTACGATGATTTTTAAACTCATAGTTCTTTTCCTTAAATTATCTAATCAAGATTGTTTTTTCGCTTCATGGAAAAACCACAACCCGCAAATGTACTGATTTTATGGCAAGCGCCCAAGAAAAAAGGGGATAAAAAGACGACTTCGCCCCTTTTGTACCGACATTTCATGCCTTCATCTCCTTTTTTTCCGCCCGAGAGCCGCAGTTTCTGTGCCAAAACATTATCTTTGCAACGCGTTCACAGAGCACAAGACCATGAAAAAAAGAATACTCCTCTGTCTTGCGGCCGCATGGTGCCTGTCCTTGCAAGCCGCCGGAGGCATCGACCGCCTGAAAGGTTGCTGGGCCGACACGGCCACGGCGCAATGGACATACGCGTTCTTCGACCGCTTCGCCATTTTCCGGAACGATTTCTGGACCTACGACCGCATCGAACTGCAGCGCCGGAAAGGCACCGTCGCCCTGCGACGCGGCAACGAACGTGTCACGTTGCACCTCCGTTTCGTGCCCGGCCGCGACAGCCTTTGCACCATCACACCCGCCACCGGCGGCACGCCCGCCACGGTGCGCCTGTGCCGCGTGCCCCCCGTGCCGCGGGAAACCGCCGACGTCCCCGCCTTGCCCACCGGTTACGCGGCGGACTCGGCCATCGTCCGGGGCTACATTCCCTTCCACAAGTCGCCGGAAGGCATTCTCCTCCGCGCGCCCTCCCCCTTTGCCGAAGAGGACTTTGAAATCCGTCCGCGCGTGGATTCGCTGGGGCGGTTCACCGCCATCGTGCCCGTGACGGGCGCCACGGAAGTGCACATCAACAACGCGCTCGAGGGACTTTTCATGCCGGCCATCCTCTCCCCCGGCGACACACTGACCCTCTACGCCGACGAGGAGGGGCGCATCTTCCTCATGGGCCGTTGCGCGGACTTCAACAGGGAAATCATCGAGGGTCACCGGCGGCTCGGCACCGTCAGGTACGCGGACTGGCACCGTTCCAAGGACCTTTCGCCCGAAGAATGGAAAACCGTGTGCATGGACGAACTGCGCCTCAAGCGGCAAGTTCTCGCGACTTACGCGCAGGACGCCCCCACCCTTTCGCGCCAAGCCGCGGACTACCTCGACCGGAGCATCGCGCTGCAATGCGCCGGCCAAATGTTGCAAAAGGCGTTCACGCTCAAGCGGCGACAGTTTGAGCGTTTCCCCTCCTCTTTTCTCCACACCGTGGACTCCCTGCTGGCACTGGCCCGACCGCCCTACACGGCCTACGACGACCTGAGCTACGCCTTGAACAATTTTTGCCATTACCATTCCTCCCCCCTGCCTTCCAGCGTGACGTGGCCCGCCACCACGCTGGCTGACTATCTGCACCGGAACGGCATCCACACCTTCAGCGACCGCGAACGGGCGGACCTCCTCTTGCTGGAAGAGGGCATCAGCATGTCCTTCTCCCTTGAATCGCTGCAGGCCGACTCGGCCATGTGGAAAGAGCGCATGGCCCCCTACTTGGACGCCATGGAACGGGCCGGCGCGCTCACACAGAGCGAAGAGTTCCGCCAACTGGCCAAGGCGCACCAAGACAAAATCAACACGTGGGAAATCCGGAGCAATCTAGAAAAAGACCTCGCCCCCCTGCGCCTGCTGCACGTCGCGGACAGCCTCAAGGCTTTCCATGCGGCCTGCGTCGTCTTGCACGAACTGGACCGCCGCCGGGCGCCTTTCCCGCAGGAAATCATCGGCTTCGCCCGCGAACGTCTTTCCGACCCTGAACTGTATGCCTTCGTGTCCGCCCGGCAGGAGCGCTACCAGCGGTTGCAAGGCCAGGACCTGTCTCACCCACAAAGCCTGAAAACCACAGAAGCGCTCGAAGGCATCGGAAGCCCGGACAGCCTGTGGGCCGAAATCCTGCGGCCGTACCGCGGCAAAATCGTCTATGTCGACTTCTGGGGCACATGGTGCGAGCCGTGCAAGTTGCAGATGAAGGCAGTTCCGGCGCTGAAAGCCTCGCTCGCGGACGAAGACGACATCGTGTTCCTCTATCTGGCCGTGCACTCACCGGAAGAAAGCTGGCTCAACTTCCTGAAAGAGAACGACCTGACCGGACGGAACAGCGTGCACTACAACCTGCCGCCGGAAATGGGACAGGCGCTGACGCGGCACCTGTCCATACAGGCCTATCCCACCTACCTGCTCATCGACCGCGACGGCCGCATGGCCGACCGCCAACCGCCCACGCCGCGCGACGGCGACCGGCTGGCCGGATACCTGCGCCGGATGGCGCAAGGCGCACAACAACAGACTCAAACAGAAAATACGCCATAATCATGAAAAAGAAAGACTTACTGACACTTTTACTCCTTGGATACGGATGGACCGCCACGGCCCAGACCGCCCAGAAATTCCGTCCGATGGAGGACGTGAACCACGTAGTGGACCTGACCCTCGACAGCCTGGAACTGGCCAACACCGCCCGCCCCGTGCCGGGCTCTTCCCGGCAGGGAGACCGCCCCGTGCTCTTCCTCGTGGGCAACTCCACGATGCGCACCGGCACGAAAGGCAACGGCGACAACGGCCAATGGGGCTGGGGATTCTTCGCCCACGAATATTTCGACGAAGCGAAAATCAGCGTCGAGAACCATGCACTGGGCGGCACGAGCAGCCGCACGTTCTACCGCCGACTGTGGCCCGACGTGAAGAAGGGCATCCGCAAGGGCGACTATGTCATCATCGAGCTGGGGCACAACGACAACGGACCGTTCGACAGCGGACGCGCGCGGGCTTCCATCCGCGGCATCAGCCCCACCGACTCCCTGAACGTGACCATCAAGGAAACCGGCGAACGGGAAACCGTCTACAGCTATGGCGAATACCTGCGCCGCTTCGTGCGCGAATGCAAGGCGCTGGGGGCGCATCCCATCCTGCTTTCACTCACCCCGCGCAACGCTTGGGACGCGAACCGGCCGGGAGACGTGGGGCGCGTCAACACCACCTTCGGCCTCTGGGCACGGCAGGTGGCCGAGGAGCAGGACATCCCCTTCATCGACCTGAACGAAATATCGGCGGCCAAGTATGACAAATTCTCCACTTGGAAACTGAACTACCACTTCTATCTCGACCGCATCCACACCAGCGCCTTCGGCGCCCGGCTCAACGCCCGCTCGGCGGCCGAAGGCATCGCCGCCTGCACCCACCCGGGAATCAGCGGTCTGCAAGCCTGCCTGGCGGACATGGAACTGCCCGCCACGAACGTGAAGCGCGAAGAGGGCAAACCCGTGGTGTTCATCACCGGCGACTCCACGGTGAAGAACACCGACAAGGACCCCGACGGCATGTGGGGATGGGGCAGCCAGGCGGCCACCGTCTTCGACACGGACAAAATCACCGTGGCCAACGAAGCCATGGCCGGACGGAGCACCCGCACCTACCTGGAAGAAGGGCGCTGGGAAAAGGTCTACAACAGCATCCGCCCCGGCGACTTCGTGCTCATCCAGTTCGGGCATAACGACATCGGCGACATCGACCGGGGAAAAGCACGCGGCGTCATCGCCTGCGCGCAGGACACGAGCCACGTCTACCGCGTGCGCAAGGGCGACCGGAGCTACAACGAGGTCATCTACTCCTTCGGCTGGTATCTGAAAAAATTCATCGACGACGTGCGCGAGAAAGGCGGCACCCCCATCCTCGTCTCGCTCACCCCGCGCAACGAATGGCCCGGCGGGAAGATAGAACGGCGAAACGACAGCTACGGGAAATGGTATCGCGAGGTGGCCGCCGAAACGGCCGTGGAATTCGTTGACCTGCACAACATCACGGCCGACGCCCTCGACCGCATCGGACAGGAAGGCGCCAAGGAATACTACAACCACGACCACACCCACACCTCGCTGAAAGGCGCCCGGCTCAACGCGCAAGGCATCGCACAAGGCCTGCGCCAGATAGACAGCCCGCTGGCCCGTTACCTCAAGTAAACGGGCCGCAAGGCCACGAAGAGTCTTGCCGCACCATGCCCGTACACCGGAAGCGGCAAAGGGCAAGAATACCCAAAAACAAGCCAAAGCGAAAGCGCGCATTTACGACCGTCCGGCGCGATGGCCGTGAGTGCGCGCTTTTTTCCGCTCATTCCGCAGGTGCGCCGCCGACAGCACGGAGCCATGCCGCCTGCAGCACGCCGCTGTACTTTGCGGAGAGCACTCGAGTACTTGCCGCACAGTACTCGAGTACTTCGCGGAAAGTACTATCCAACACTCCGCAACGCATTCCCCCATTTTCTGCCCCGCGGCACTCCCCCGTCGAGGACAGCCGTCGGGACAAAGGGGCCGCTCGCCTTATCCGCCGCACAAAAAGAATCAGGACACAAACCCGTTCCCTGCTTGGCGGCCACAGGAAACGCCCAATCACCCCTAACCAGCCGCACGCCCCATTGGGAACCAACCACCTGCCCCGCTCCGTTTCCGTGACGAAGCCTCTCCCCGGCATCCGTTCCACACCCGCCCCTCCGCTCCTCCGGCCACTGGAAGCGCATGTCCGTTTTGCAACAGCACCAAAAATACCTTGCAGAAACGACTCTGAAACAAGAGATTACGGCCACAAGCCAAAAGACATTATTAAAAAGTAATTATTTTCACATGATTACTTGGAAGTAAAAAGAATATTTCCGCGCAAACATTTCAAATTCAGTCCTTGCAGATTTATATATTTTTTCATAACTTGCCACAGTTTTATTTTTAACTACCTCAACGCCGACACTAAGAAATGAAAGTAAGTTTGTTCTACATACTATTTCAAAATGAAATACGTCAGGAGGAAATAGAGTTGTTTCGTGGAGCTATATTAAATCAACTTCCGGCATCTTTGGTTCTGTTTCATAATCACGAAGGCGAAGGATTCCGATATTCATATCCTTATATCCAATACAAACGTCTTCATGGAAAGGCCTTTATTGTTAGTCTTTCAGATGGAGTTGAAGTTATAGGAAACTTATTTTCTGAATCTAACTTCCACTTCTGCATCGGACAGCGTAAGTTAAAAATGGAAATTGCTTCAATTTGGACAAGGCAAGTTGTGGTTCAAGTTTGGAACACAGATTTCATTTATCATTTAAACATGTGGTTACCTTTGAATGAAAAGAATTATGCAGAGTATCAGACATTGGAGGGAATTGTAGAGAAAACATCTTTTTTGGAGAAAAAGCTTATCGGAAACATCCTCTCGTTTACCAAGGGAATAGGACTTTTCGTTAGGCAACAAATCCATTGCAAAATCCTAGCTATAGATTCGGAATTCTGGAGCCTTTATAAGGGAGTGCGTATGAAAACATTCAATGTTACTTTTAAAACCAATATTTCTTTACCAGAATATATAGGCCTAGGAAAAGGAGTCAGTATAGGTCATGGCATTTTATCTTATATTAAAAGCGACAATAAATAATCGATTATTGATATTTTTTCATACCTTTGCTTTACTACAATTTATTTGACATTAATCATCTAACAATATTATGGAAAAGATAAGAGAACGCATATATTTGGCTTCGTTGCTGCATGATATTGGTAAATTTTACCAGAGAGCAGATGAGGGAAGTGTCCGAAATAGTATTTATTTAAGAGACTTGTGCAAGGATGAATCTTTATTTTGCCCTTCCACAGCTGGGAAATACACTCATAAACATGTATTATGGACGGCTCAATTTATTGAAGACAATATTGCTGCATTCAAAAACTTATTATGGGAAGATTCTGGTTTATTTTCCGTGGGCGGAAATAATTTGATGTATTTGGCTGCAGGCCATCATCTTCCAACCGAATTGTTATCCGACTTGGGACGCATCATAAAAGAAGCTGATTGTCTTTCTTCTGGCATGGACCGTAATTCGGATGAGGCGCTTAAAGATGCGGCAGAAGAAACTACAACTAATTGGAATGCGTTCCAAAAAAAGCGTATGGTCTCCGTATTAGAAACTATTGATATTTATAATGATGATGATGATGATGATGCAAATGCGAAACAAGTCTACATGCATTTACCTGTAGATAAACTACATCTTTCTAAGGAACTTTTTCCACGATCAAGTTTTTCTTCAGCCCCTGATTATTCCCGGCTTTGGAATGAATTTGTGCGTGAATTCAAATTTATACAAGCAGATACTCATGTGGCTTTTGCGGAAAGCCTGCTGGCACTACTATTTAAATATACAGGATATATTCCTTCAAGTACCATCAATTTCCCAGATGTGTCTTTATATGATCATTTAAAAACTACAGCGGCTTTGGCTGTTTGCCTATATGATTATCAACAATGCGAACTTCACGATAAAGAGCAATGCCCATTTTTGCTTATTGGTGCTGATTTTAGTGGTATACAATCTTATATATATCAGATCGTATCCAAATATGCAGGCAAGAATCTAAAAGGAAGATCCTTTTATTTGAATATCCTTTCCGATGCAGTCGTCAGGTATTTGCTGAATGAACTTCATTTGTTCCAAGCTAATATCGTATATAATTCTGGGGGTGGATTCTATCTGATTGCCCCCAATACGCCTTTTCATCAAAATCAGCTAAAGAAATGTATTGCTGTTATTGAAGAGCATTTTTTCAAGGTTCATGGAACATCTTTGTATGTTGCAATTGATGCAGTAGAATTGTCCAAGGATGCATTGATGCACCGTAATGGAGAGGATTTGGGAAAAGTGTGGGGCAGTTTGTTTGTCAAACGGGATCGTAAGAAAATGGCTAAGTTTGCCAAACAAATCGAGGCAAACTATGACTCTCTTTTTAATCCCATCATGCAAGGAGGAGAAGCCCAACGGGATACGATCACAGGAGAAGAATTTGCTGCGTCTGAAACTATTTGCAAGCGTGGTTCGCTGACCTTAAAACCGTTAACCGCTATACAAATAGACTTGGGTGAAAAATTAAGAGATACCGATTTGCTCGTTATTAAAAAAGGAGATTTGCTAGACTATTGGAAAGACAAAGTTCATATTACGCCGGCAGACTTAGGATTTACTTATTATTTATTGAAAGAGTCTGATGTCCTTCAGATGAAAGACAAGTTGCGCTCTGCTGCGGATAATATTATGTTACTCACCCTAAATGGAAAAGAAGAGGATTGTAACTTCATGCATTCCATGGAGTGCACCTATAATATCTATGGACTTGAATTTTATAGCGGGAATGAGATGGGGGCAGATAGGGTTACAACATTTGAAGAAATGTGTGAGAATCCTAACTTTTCTCGAATGGGAGTGTTAAGAATGGATGTGGATAATTTGGGGAATATATTCCAGAAAGGATTACCTGCCAATCGGGCAACATTGTCGCGCCTTGCAGCCTTAAGCCGTTCCTTTGACTTTTTCTTCTCCGGTTATTTGAACACAATTTGGAAGGAGATAGAACCGGAAAGATCATTCATCGTCTATAGTGGAGGAGACGACGTCTTTATTGTAGGTCGTTGGGACGTTGCGATCCAATTGGCAGAAAGGATTAGAAATGATTTCAGAGCTTACACGTGCAATAACCCTTCGTTCTCGCTTTCTGGTGGCATTGCTGTTATTCCTCCAAAGTTCCCTATAATGAAAGGAGCTGAAGAAAGTGCCGTTGAAGAGCAACGAGCCAAATCTCATAGAGTCTTTCTGTCGAACGGAAAACCCAAGGAGAAGAATTCGTTGTCTTTTTTGGGAACTCCTTTGAATTGGGACCATGAATATCAGCCTGTCAAAGCATTAAAAGACGAACTTTGCGCTTTGTTGCACGAAGATAAACTTCCTAAATCATTCTTGGCAAAGATCATGCGTCACTATGCTAATGCAGGTATTAAAAAACATCGTATTACTCAATTAAAAACCTATTGGATGTTGACGTACGATTTAAACCGTATGAAAGAACGCTTTGTTCCTGAGGTCGCAAACTTAATAGATTGTTGCATTAAGGAAGTATGTGATAAGACAAGGAAGACCTTGAATGGTCGTCCGTTGGAAACCAATTACCATGCATTGGAACTATGGAACTTTGCTGCTCGATGGGCAGAACTGGAATATAGAAGTAATACAAATGTTTAATCTTTAATATTATTTATGAATAATAATCAGTATCCTAAAGGCAAATTTCAAGGCTTTGCGAACCCCAAGGGTGGAACAAGAGCCTCTGACGGGGCACCTAAAGAAAATGCAGAATCCTGTTTCTCAAGGTTATCATATGACAAGAATTGGATTACGAATAATGCGACATCGGAGTTGGTTGAATATGCTGAAAACGCTGGAAAGTTTATGGCAGAGAATAATTTAACCAACTCTAAAATTCGTAGCATTTACGGAGAAATCAAACGCATTCAGATGGGAGACTTTGAAAAAGAGAAATCGGCATTTTATCTGTTGAAGCCTAAAGTTGCTTATGCCTTAGGCCGTGATGAAAACAATCAGGGGCTCAAATTGTTTAAGCTAATTTTCGATAAGGCGTGGGCTGATGTTTCTAATCAGAAAAGCTATCAAAACTTCTGTAATTTTATAGAAGCAATATTAGCATATCACAGAGCTATTGGAGGACAAAAAGTTAACAAGTAAATTTAGAATTATGGCTGCAATTAAATTAGAGAAGAAGCTTATATATACTGGTATTATTACTTTGAAGACAGGGTTGCACATTGGCGGGACAAATGCTGCCTTGAATATTGGTGGTCCAGACAAATTCGTAGTACGTAACCCCGTTAATAATATTCCATATATACCAGGAAGTTCGCTGAAGGGAAAAATGAGAGCTCTGATTGAGCTCGCGAATGGATGTGCTACGATTACAAGCCGTGGAGAAGCCAAAGCCAGTGAAGAACCGACTTCCGTGTCCGGTCAATTATTTGGTGTAGCTACCGGAAAGGACAATAACAGACCTTCGCGTCTCATCGTACGAGATGCAGAAATGGATACCAGCCATCCGGAGATGTTTGAGAATACGGATTTGCCGTATACGGAAAGCAAAACAGAAGTAGCTATCGACAGAGTGACGGCTAGAGCAAATCCACGAACCTTTGAGCGTGTTCCCGCCGGAGCCAAATTTAAGGTTAATATGGTGCTAAATATCTATGAGGGAGAAGACGAGCAACGGTTAAGGACTACACTTAAGCAGGCCATCGAATTGCTGGAAAACGATTATTTGGGTGGCAATGGTTCGCGTGGATATGGACAAGTGGCATTTGACATCGACTTGGATAACCCCCAAATATTAACTTACTGATGTTATGGTTAGCTGTCTCCTTATCAAATTTAGGCATCTGACTCCGCTACATATAGGAAACGGACGTGAAAACTATGATTTTGCGGCCTCATCCTTGCAGAGTGACACGATTTCAGCTGCATTGGCTGCTATGAAAGCTCAGACAAAAGGTTGTGGAAATTTGCGGGATTTTATGGACTCTTTTATCATCAGTTCTGCTTTTCCATACATTGGCAACCGTTATTTCCTGCCCAAGCCCATGGGGCGAATAGACCTGGAAATAACAGACGAGGATGAATATGTTGCAAGGAAAAAAATAAAGAAGATCAGCTTTGTGGAGCGGAAATTATGGGAGGAACTTATTACTGGCAAAAAGCTTCGTGTCAAGGAAAGTCAGTTACAAGAGTGTTTCTTGTTGGCAGACGGTGGTGACGAGTATCAAGATACTCCTTATCGCACACAAGTGAACCAACGTGTCAAGGTGCCGTTGGACGGGAGGGCCGATGCTGAGCCATTTTTCTTTGAATGGACTTTTTTTCACGAAGATGCGGGTCTGTATTGTCTGTTACAGGCACCGGTAAACATTCAGGATGAACTTGTCACATTATTCCGTTTGTTAGGAGAATGTGGTATTGGAACTGATAAAAGCGTGGGAGGAGGGAAATTCGAAGTAGAATCAGGCATAGTTTCTTTGCCCGTGGTTTCAGAGGCAAATGCTACGATGCTTTTGTCGCTTTATACCCCGACCGAAACCGAAGTTCCTCAACTTCATTTGCCGGAGTCTTGTTACGAGTTGATTTTGCGTGGCGGATACATAGCAGGCAGTTCTTACCCCGATTTTATGCATCTGCGTAAGAAGTCCGTTTATATGTTCAATGTTGGGTCTGTATTTCACACCTCATTTGAGCTCAAGGGGAAAATCGTAGACCTGCGTCCGGAGTGGAACGATGAATTGTTGCATCCGGTATTTCGTAGCGGTAAACCTTTTACTGTATCTATTAAACGTCCCCAATTATGAACGAGAATAATACTTACCAGATAAAAATCGAGACTCTTTCGCCTGTACATATCGGTGACGGCGTCCTTCTGCAAAACCGTAGCGATTTTATAACCGTTAGGGATGCCAACGAAACTTATAATTATGTTGTAGATCCACAAAAGGTCTTGAATTTGATTGGTGTCGGACATCTTAGTGATTGGGTGGCTGCTATTGATCGTCATGCCTTAAACACTCTGGATTTTGTCAGACAATACAAGCGGGAAGTGAAACCGATGGATCTGGCCAAGCGAAAAGTGCTGAGTTTCTCACAGGTTAGGCCCAATGACACGCTGAAAGAATGTATTCATAATGGGATGGGATTGCCTTATATTCCGGGAAGTTCTATCAAAGGAGCCTTGCGAACAGCTATTCTGGCTAGGCTGGTTCGAGATTTGCAGGATGTGGAAACAAAGGTGATTCGCGGGCAATTTTCTGCAAAGCAAGTGGAAGCCGAACTTTTTGGATCCTCACCCAATAGCGACATCTTCCGTTTCCTCATCGTGGGAGACGCTTATTTCAGAAAAAACTGTGAGATATCCACGCGGATGGAAAACCTGAACATCAGGCAAAAGAATGAATTGCGTGATGGGCACATGTCGCAACTTGTAGAAGCTATAGCCACTTCATGTTCATCTGTCTTTCAGCTTAAATTGGCTACGGAAGCCCATCAGAATGCGCAAGGGGTCTGCAAATTGAGCGCCCTCCCTGAGTGTATGCGTTCCCTGCCAGCATTATTTAAGACATTAAATGAACATACTTCGTCACTGATAAGGGATGAAATAGAGCTGTGGTCTCAAAAGTCTGACGATGGCTATGAAGGAGCAGACGACTATATTGATGTCTTGACCGACATACAGACTGCAATCCGTGAATGCCGTGAAGGAGAAGAATGCGTATTACGAATCGGGCACGGATCTGGCTGGAGGTTTATAACCGGCGCTTGGTGTGAAGACTTGGAAAACTTCACTGATATTATCAATAAAGCAAGGCCCAGAAATTATAATTATCAGAAGTATGTCTTTCCAAAGACCCGTAGATTGGACGAAGACAGCGACATCTTGGGTTTTGTCAGACTATCTCATATCATTAACTAATAAAAGGTCATACTACTATGTCTAAAACAATTGTCAGCATCGTATCAGAACAGACAATACCCAATTATCTGTTCATTAAAGAAATGTTTTTGCCGGGTGATAGCCTGTTGTTTATTTCCTCCAGTCCTGAAAAGTTTAGGGAACGGATTGGTTGGATAATAAAGGCGTTGGATTATCATTTCCCTTGTGAAACCGACAGTGTTATTTTCCCCGCGGGAGGCGAAGAAAGATGGGATGATATGAAAAAGCGACTTCTGGAGAAACTGTCTAATGAGAAGCAGTATTTTGTCAACCTGACCGGGGGAACCAAATACATGAGCCTGTTGGTCCAGCATGTGTTCGAGCGTTACAACAGTAAATTCGCTTATATTCCTCTTCCCAAGAATTGCATCCTCATTCCCAATCAAAATGAGTCTGTCACCCTGAAATACAGGCTTAGTGTGGGGGAATATCTTTCCAATTACAACATTACCTACTCTCAAAAGGAGGTGATGGAAGAAGCATCTTATACTGAAGCCTTTTTCGACAAGTTCATTCGTGGTGAATTGGATTTTAAGGTAATCGACTTATTGCGGGCATATCGGAACAAGAAGCAAATCAATATTAGCGAGGTCGAAACTTGTGAGGGAACAGAGAAATATCCTTCTATAAGAGGATTGGCCGCATTTGTCGATGACATTCACTTTCCGGCCATGAGTAAGGGCATCCTGAACAAAGCAGAAATTTGTTACCTTACAGGCGGTTGGTTTGAAGAGTATATGTTTCACAAGATTGAGGAATATATACATCCGCAGGATATATGCTTGGGAGTCTTGATACAAGGGACGGAAAAGCATAACCAGAATGATTTGGATGTGGTATTCACTTCCGGGAACAAGTTGTTTGTCATTGAGTGCAAGACCGGCATCGTTGGTGAGCGAATGTTTAATGAAACGGTTTACAAGGCGACAGCCATCAAAGAAGCGGTGCTGGGGCTTTCGGCCAAGACTTTCATAGTCTCTTTGGCCGTCAATGATGAGAAGCTTAAAAGGACAGCCAAGAATATGGGAATTGATTATAAGAGCCGTGAGGATGTCTTGGACCTGGACGCCTTCATGAAAGAGATTCGGAACGCGGCTAAAGATTAATTCGCTGCTTATGTTTATCAACATTTCCAATCATCCGTCAAATTGCTGGGAGAAAAGCCAGCTGGACGCGGCAAACCTGTATGGGAAAATCGTCGACATGCCTTTTCCCGACATTCCGCCCGAGGTAGACGAGGCATATATCTCCGCATTGGTCCTGCGATTCATGCAAGCCATTGTCGGGCGGTATCGTCCCGAAAGGGATGTGTTGCACATCATGGGAGAGATGTGTTTCTCATTTGCCTTGGTGAATGAACTTCGTAAGGCCGGGTTTACGTGTGTGGCATCCACGTCTGAAAGGAAAGTGAGGGAGGAGAATGGCTACAAGGAAGCCTATTTCTGTTTCGTCCGCTTCAGGAAATATGAGTGAAACGCTGATCTTAAAATCGTAAAAGCAGAAGCTTATGGAATTGGTCTTAAATACATTCGGCACTTCTCTAAATCGCGACAATGAAGGCTTTGTCATCACCACCAAGGATGGCAGGCAGCGCATTCCCGCCGCGGGAATCACGTCCATTCAGATTAGCCGCGGCGCGCAGATTACCAGCGATGCCGTCATGTTGGCCATTGAAAGGGAAATAGAGGTGCTTTTCATGGACAAGGGCGGGCAGCCCATCGGCCGAATCTGGAGCCCTAAATACGGTTCGGTTTCCACCATCCGGAAAGGGCAGTTGGCATTCTCGCTCTCGCACGATGCTGTCGGTTGGATCAAGGGCATCATCCTTCGCAAGATTGAGAACCAGCAAGCCCTGCTCCTGATGATGCTTGCTAAGGATTCCAAGACAGAACGAAGCATAAAGAAAGCCATCTGCAGGCTGGAGGATTACCGGAACAAGGTCCGGCAGATTGACGGTGAAGTCGTCTCCGATGTGGCGCCCGCCTTGCGTGGTTGGGAAGGCGTGGCTTCCAAGATCTATTTCGACGCTTTGAACCTGTTTCTTCCGGAAGAATACCGTTTTGCCTTGCGGAGCCAGCATCCTGCCACCGATGTTCCCAATGCCATGCTGAACTATGGCTATGGCATGCTGTATGGCAAGATAGAGGGAATCCTGATAAAGGTGGGCATAGACCCCTATGTGGGAATTATGCATCGGGATGATTACAATCGCCCGGTATTGGTCTACGATGTCATCGAGCTTTATCGGGTTTGGGTGGACTATGTGGTTTGCTCTCTGCTGATGCAGCGGGCGATTACCGACGAGTATTATTCCGTTCGGGAAGATGGTTCGTATTGGCTGGAGACGCTCGGCCGCAGGGTGATGATACAATCGCTGAACGACTATCTGGCAGAGGTGATCTCCCTCAGGGGTGTTTCCCGGAGCAGGATTCAGCAAATCTTTCTTTATGCGCAGGATTTGGCGCAAATGTGGAAAAAATACCTTTAGCTTATGATATCAGTCGGTGCAAACATAACCAACAATACGGTTGCCCTCCAGAAAGTGACGGTCAAGTATGTGTTCGATTCCATACGGAATCCCCGGCCGGCCATAGCCTCGCAGATCAGGCAACTGCGTATTATACGGGAACTGGATGACAAGCAATACGCCCAACTGAAACGCCAGCTGCCCTATTTCGTATGTGCCATGTTCAGTCCTCCCTACCGAAAGGCCGACAATTTCGCTTACGCGGAATACTTCATTCTTGACATAGACCATGTGTCGGCCAAGCAAATATCCATGCCTGCGCTCAGGCGCAAGGTCGAAGCCGACAGCAGGGTCGTGCTTTCTTTCCTTTCTCCTGGCGAAGACGGGCTGAAGGTCATGTTCAGGTTAAGGGAACGGTGTTACGACAGCGGCCTTTATTCTGTGTTCTACAGGTCGTTCCTCCAGAGTTTTTGCCGGCAATACGGATTGCAGCAGGTCGTCGACCGTCAGACCTGTGATGTGGCGAGGGCTTGTTTCATCAGTATGGATCCCCATGCTTATTACAACCCCGATGCCGAGGCGGTGGACATGCAGTCTTTTTTGCCTGCGGACGACCCCGAAGGCTTGTTCGGGCTGAAACATGAACAGGAGGTCTTATTGCAGATGTCCGAGGAAGGCCGGAAGGACGAAAAGCCCCGGGTAGCCGAACCGGACAGGCAAGTCATGGAGCATATCCGCGGATTGCTTGGCCTGAAGAAGCAAAAGGAGCAAAAGCCCATATTCGTCCCTCAGGTGTTGAACGACATAATAGACGACCTGGTACAATATATAGAGCAAACAGGAGTGTCGGTGACCGAAGTCAGAAACATCCAATACGGCAAGAAACTGCGTTTCGCCTTAGGACTGAAGGAGGCGGAGCTGAATCTGTTCTTCGGAAGAAAAGGATTTTCCGTAGTATCTTCTCCCCGAACTGGGACAAACGAGGAATTGAATGAACTGATGGTGAATTTAGTGTCCAACTATATAAGTGAAAGATAGCTTATGAAAAGGGAAAGCAAGAAAGAATGGACTTTTGTCGAAAAGATGAAGGCGCTTGTACATGCCGGCATCTCGACTTCTGCCGCTCCCAATCGGTTGAGTAACGACATGGACGATTTGCCCACGTTGGAAGAGCGAGTTAAAAGAGCTTTAGGAATCATTTATCGCCCGGACAGACCGGCTACTAATATGTTGTTTTTTGTAATGTATGATATCGGAAGCAACAAAGTGAGGGCTTTGGTTGCTAAATACTTGTTGCGGAAGGGGTGCACCCGGATACAACGCTCCATTTTTCTGGCAGACTTGTCCACGGCCGATTATGAAACGATACGGAACGATTTGACCCAAGTGCAGGCTGCCTACGAAAACAAGGATAGCATATTGATTGTGCCCATTTCTACGGACTATCTGCGC
This sequence comes from uncultured Paraprevotella sp., assembly GCA_944321525.1. Taxonomy (GTDB): domain Bacteria; phylum Bacteroidota; class Bacteroidia; order Bacteroidales; family Bacteroidaceae; genus Paraprevotella. Next base: position 91,013 of record CALULQ010000003.1, on the reverse strand, counting down.
TCCATGCGGATTATTGGGCAAAAGATTGAGTTGGACATCATCTTGCATAACAAGAATACGATTTTCTTCTGAAGGGAATTGTGCCTTTAGCATGTTTTCCCATTCAATATTTTAAAGTTATATAACGGAATTGGTCTTTGACATAATGAAACAAATGAGTACCTTTGCGCCGCCTTAAAGAAGGCCTGTTTTTTAGGCCGGGACAAGGGAAATCCAGTCTTTCCCGATTATTTTGGGTTGATGTATAAGCGTATAGATGGGTTACTCCCATTGTGGTACTTCCATTAGAATAAGGATTAAGACCCAGCTCGTTGTGTAATACAAGCGTTTCGATTCCCCCATTGTGGTACTTCCATTAGAATAAGGATTAAGACGCTGCCAGCTCGTTGTGTAATACAAGCGTTTCGATTCCCCCATTGTGGTACTTCCATTAGAATAAGGATTAAGACAGTTGTCTGGATTATATTTTTTCATTTTCTTTGGACCCATTGTGGTACTTCCATTAGAATAAGGATTAAGACTTGGCCATCTTCTGACCTAAGGCTGATGGAACATAGCCCCCATTGTGGTACTTCCATTAGAATAAGGATTAAGACATCTACCTTCATGGCCCAACACTCATCAAGAGCAGGAGTCCCATTGTGGTACTTCCATTAGAATAAGGATTAAGACTGAACATGGGCTCTTCGTAGCCCGGAGTCTTCACTTCCCATTGTGGTACTTCCATTAGAATAAGGATTAAGACCGGACCACTTACCACCATAAACCTTTAAATTACTAAACCCATTGTGGTACTTCCATTAGAATAAGGATTAAGACACTTCTACATCAAGGCGATTAATTTGATAGTTGTTAGACCCATTGTGGTACTTCCATTAGAATAAGGATTAAGACCGAACACTCACCACTTTGACACTTATTGTTGCCATATCCCATTGTGGTACTTCCATTAGAATAAGGATTAAGACCTTGGTTTTATCCTCTATACCATCAGTCTTCCCATAGCCCATTGTGGTACTTCCATTAGAATAAGGATTAAGACCAGCACATGCTTTAGCCACACTATCATAGTGCTTGCCACCCATTGTGGTACTTCCATTAGAATAAGGATTAAGACACATAGCCCAGAGTAGTCTCTGTAGCAAAATAGAACACCCATTGTGGTACTTCCATTAGAATAAGGATTAAGACGTAATAGAACTTCACTATCTGGCTCTTCATTTGAAGCTCCCATTGTGGTACTTCCATTAGAATAAGGATTAAGACCCAATCTTGTCTAACAGATAGAATTGATTGTTTTTACTCCCATTGTGGTACTTCCATTAGAATAAGGATTAAGACTAGCATCAAGCCAATCAACAAGAACATCTTCAGCTTCCCATTGTGGTACTTCCATTAGAATAAGGATTAAGACACTTTAGCATTGATAGTTGCCATAGTTGTATAGCCCCATTGTGGTACTTCCATTAGAATAAGGATTAAGACTTGGTGGCAGCGGACCAGTCGCCCGTGTTGGTGGCCCTCATTGTGGTATTTCCATTAAAATAAGGATTAAGACTCACAGAGCATGAACATAGGTTCATCATATCCTGGCCCATTATGGTCCTCCATTAGAATAAGGATTAAAACCCAGCGTTTGCCGCGCCGCAGTCTCCAGCGTTTGCTGACCATTATGGTTCTTCCATTAAAACAAGGATTAAGATCAAATACGACTTGGTCTAAAATACTAAAACAAGCCAAAGCGAAAGCGCGCATTTACGACCGTCCGGCGCGATGGCCGTGAATGCGCGCTTTTTTTCCGCTCATTCCGCAGGTGCGCCGCCGACAGCACGGAGCCATGCCGCCTGCAGCACGCCGCTGTACTTTGCGGAGAGCACTCGAGTACTTGCCGCACAGTACTCGAGTACTTCGCAGAAAGTACAATCCAACACTCCGCAACGCATTCCCCCGTTTTCCGCCCCGCGGCACTCCCCCGTCGAGGACAGCCGTCGGGACAAAGGGGCCGCGCGCCTTATCCGCCGCACAAAAAGAATCAGGACACAAACCCGTTCCCTGCTTGGCGGCCACTGGAAACGCCCAATCACCCCTAACCAGCCGCACGCCCCATTGGGAACCAACCACCTGTCCCGCTCCGTTTCCGTGACGAACCCTCTCCCCGGCATCCGTTCCACACCCGCCCCTCCGCTCCTCCGGCCACAGGAAGCGCATGTCCGTTTTGCGACAGCGCCAAAAATGCCTTGCAGAAACAACTCTGAAACAAGATATTACGATTACTGGCCAAAAATGTCACACGAAAAGCCAAAAACGCCATTTAAGACTTTTGCCGAATGTTTAATTTTACGCAAGAAAAGTTAAAAGGGGTAGCTATCGCCGCGAAACAGCAGGCACTTGTGCCGTCGGCAGCGCGCCGGAGTCTCCCAACCGAAAGAAACAAAACACGTACGATTTACATTATCATTCTTCATTAATCACATTTTTCATGAAACAGTTATTTCTCCTTTTCTCGGCATTGTGCATCACCCTTGCCCTAAGCAATTGCTCGGACGATGATGCGGCCTCGACGCCCCCTGCCGAAACACGAACCTACTATTATATGTACAACGTGGCCAACGGCGAAGACGAGCTCAGCGTGGTCCTGGACAGCCTCAACTCCCCTATCGCCAGCATCGCCAATCCGGCCACATGGCTTTCCGTGGAATAAACCGGCACCCAGGACGGACACCCCGTCATCCGCATCAAAGCCCAAGAAAGCCAGCCCAACGTGCAGAAGGAAGCGCAGCTGATCCTCATGGCGGAAGACGGAAACATGGTGGAACTCACGGTTTGCCAAGGCTTCAACTTCGTGCCGGACAGCAACTCCAACGACAAGTTCCTGACCGACTGGGAAAACCAGGACACCGTGGTCATCTTCTCCCAATACGGCTTTGAACGCATCTTCACGCCGTGGTCGGATACTTACAGCAGCGTCACGATTCCGGAGGACATCTGCCGGAACGTGAAAAAGAAAGACGGCTGGGAAATGGCTTTCTGCGCTTTGGGCAACGATGCCGGACGCGACCTGAACTACTTCGGGCTCTACAACCGCTACCTGGGCATCCTGCGCGTGTTCTATTTCAACACCGACGCCTCCGGCAACGGCACCGAGCACAGCTTCGAAATCAACATGGGCACGTCGAAGCCCAGGATGAAATATCCGTTCTACAATGCGCTGGCCTACAGCATCCCGACCGTGCACAGCAGCGTGAACAACGCCGTGGACCTGTGCGGGACGGGCATTCTCCAGACCTTCAAATGCTGGTCCACGCCCTACACGGCGATGAGCTCCACGGCCTTGTCACGCGGCTGGACGGCTTTCGACATCGACATGTCCGGCTACGTGCCTGAGGGGAACGATTATTTCAGCTCCAACGAAATCATCTCCATGGCCTGCCGCACGGTGACCAACCAGTCGGTCTCGCTCGCCGGTTCGCTCTCGGCAGACATCTCGGGCAAGTACTCTTCCGCCACCCCTGCCGCCTCTTCGACCGGCGGCGTCAGCAGCACCTTGTCCTCATTGGGCAACATGCTGGCCGACGTGCAGAACTCGGCCTTGGCGCAGATTGACAATGCGCTCACCGGAAGCCCCCTGAACAAAGCCTTCTACTACGCCGGAACGGTGTGCAACATCGCCTCGTTCGCCTACGACTGGATCATGGGCGACGACGGGCTCAACGAGGCCAACATCGACTCCATGCCGGGAAAGATAGAACTGAACCTGACGGGGAAAATCGACCTGAAAGGATATATCCAAAGCTTCAGCGGCAACCAGATCAGCCCGCTGTCGCTCAAATCCAGCGTGTTCCGGACAACCAACCCCGACACGCACATTGGCGAGGGCGTGTGGAGCTTGGCGGACGACCCGGTGATTTACGTGGCGGACGACCACTTCATCGGCTCCACACGGCGCATCAACCTGACGGTGGGCGCCGACCACACTTATAGCACCTCGGAAGGAAGCGGCAACGAAATGCGCCTCGTCACCTTCATGGACCCCGAAAGCATCAAGCTGAACATCAACACAGACTTGTTTCCCGACATCAGCGACGTGGAAGTCGTCAGCTACTATGGCGTGTATCCCGACATGGAGAAAGGGCACACCGGCATTTACCGCAACCTCATGCAACTGGAACAACCGGCCACGGTGGACCTCGTGGACCGCGCGAGCGTGAAGGAAGGCAGCGTCTTCCGCACCACCAACAGCGGGAACAAGATGGCCTACCACCAGCTTGCCAAGGAGACGCTCATCTCGCCCTCCGTGGACGGCGAGGCCTCGAGCTGCAGCATGGTGCAACAGGAGGGAAGCGATTATTCCTACTACGGTTGCCTGCTGACCGACGGCACCGGCAACAAGCGGGGCTTCATCGTAGACCCGCAAGTGTTCTTCCCCGTGAGCGAGGACGGAAAGACCATCTACGACGCAGAAATCCCCGACTTCGTGGTCTGCGTGTTCGTCACCTTCAAGTCGGCCGGCCGCTCGTTCCAGTTCGCCCGGCGCTACCTGCCCGACGTACGGCTCATTTCGGGCAACGCCCTGAAAACCAGCAAGGCTGCCATCGACCAATACGTGGAGAAATGCAAGAAACGCCAACCCGTCAACTTCCTGAACAACGGGACCGGCGCAGCAGTGGTGCATCCCAACGGGGCCGCCCAGATGGAAAAGGCACAAATCATATTGAACCATATTATAAACGATTAAAACAACAACAAGCATGAAACACTTATTTGCATTCAGCCTGTGCCTGTGCCTCCTGGTCGGCGCTTCGGCCTGCTCGGACGACGACGAGACAACGCCGCCCTCCTACCCGAAACCCGGCGAAGAAGGCTACGTGGAGTCCATGACCATCACGGACTTCGACCAGCTCAAGTTCCTGCAGGACAACCTGGTGGAGATCGACTCCTTGGGACAATTCGTGCAGCGTGCCAACGGTGTGCCCCTCGATCCGGCCGACACGACGGTGGTCTCCATCGGCGTGGAAAACCTGGCCGAAGCCAAGCAACTCTTCAAGAGCTGGCAGGCTCCCAACGCTTCATTCCTGGAAAACGGCGACATCGTCTCGGTGTCACTCAAAAGCGAAGAAGGACTGCCGCAAGGACAGGCCGTGTTCACCCCCGTGTCGGGCAATGGGGCCATCCCGGCGTTTGCCGAAGTGACATTCTCCGAAAACACGGACATCCGCCACGTGTCGAAAGTGGAATTCATCCCGGCCTCCGCATGGCCCAACAACGGGGAAAGCGCCTACTTCTTCGGCGACAAGGTAAGCCTTGCCACGGCCTACGAAGGCATGCAACCTTGGTTGTGCATCAGGGAATACAAGACAGGCCGGAGCGGACTGCTCGTCTATCTGTCGCATAAAAAAGGCCTTTGGAAAGCCAACACACTTGAAGACTTCGCCTCCGTTTCATTGGCCAAAGAGGCGGCCAAGGTCACAAAAGAAAACTGGGACAACCTGCACCCCCTCTTCAGCGAAGCAGGCATGACACTGGAAGAAGACTATTACTGGATAGACGATTATAAGTATTATCTCTTCGGCGTGGGGGTCTATTCCATCCATCTGAAGACAGGACATATCGACTGGTGGGAAATCGTATGGAAAAGCCCCAGCAAGAGATACCTGCAAGTGCAGACATTCGGCGAACTGAACTGAGAATGAGTTCACTGCCTCTCTTTGTCAAGATACTCCCGTTCCCTTTCCGGGCGCGGGGGTATCTTCTCTCATTATTCCCCTTAACCATTGCGCCATGAAACCTTATTTCCTGTTCACCATCCTTTTCGCCCTTGCGGCCTGCCAAGACGAAAGCGGACCTGCGGAAGAACAAGTAGCGCCCCAGGACGTGCCCGACGTCACTGTCATCCACTCCCCGAACGGACTGGGCGACAGAGGCTACAACGACAACTTATACAAGGGCATCAGGGAGTGTAAGAACGAATACGGGTTCCGTCTGGAAACCCATTCCCCGCTCAGCATGGACGAAGCGGAGCAACTGATGACGGATTGGATGAACGACTCGGTGTCCGACGGAAAGCGGTTGCTCATCCTGGGCTCGTCGGACTTCGAGCCCATGCTGCGGGCACACGCCGGGCTCATCCCCGACAAGGCGCGGGGCGAGGTGTTGCTCCTCGAAAGCCGCGCCACAGACCTGCCCGCCTACACCTTCTACCTGCCCATCTACGGCGCATGCTACCAGGCCGGAAGCGCCGCCGTGCTCCTGCCCAATTCCTTCATAAGCGCCGTGGTGTGCGCCAACCCGCTGGAAGGCCCCGTGGCCGACGGGCGGAGAGGCTTCGAAGCCGGCTTCAAGGACAACGGGGGCATGCTGCTCGACACGTATTACCTGTCCGACGACGACAGAGGCTATGCCATGGCCGACAGCCTCTACCGGCTCTGCTACGCCTTGGAACAGAACTACGGCTTCGTGTTCCCGATAGCGGGCGGAAGCAGCCAAGGCCTGCTGCGGTTCACCCGCGAATATCCCCGGACATTCTACACGGCCGGGATGGACGTAGACCAGTCGGACTACTCTTCCCGGGTGACGCTCTCCGTGGTGAAGCACATCGACCGGGCCGTTTACAACTTCCTCGCACAATGGGCGTGCGGCCAGACACCTCCGGCCCACCAGCGCCTGGGACTGTCGTCGGGACTGGTGGAGGTCGTCATCGCCCCGTCCTACGAACAATTCTTCAACGGATATGTGGAAACAACCCTGGAAACAGCCATTCAAAAAGAAGACGCTTATGAAGACACGTTATAACCCAACCCTGCTGCTCATCGCCGTCCTGCTGCTCCTGGGCGCCTGCTCCGAGGAAACCGCCCTTCCCGAAATCGGGACGGAAACCACCGAATACCATGTGGCCGTCGTCCTCCCCCTCGACGACGACAACCGCGCCCGGTGGGAACGCACGGCGCAATGGGCGCTGGAGAACATAGAATCGGCCCAGAAAGACATGGGCCGGCAAGTGAGACTGACGCTGGAATGGCACGACGAGAATGAGTCGGACATGAGCAGGCTGGGCCAGGAACTGGCCACACGCGACGACGTTTGCGCCATCGTTGGCCCCTACAGCTCAAGCCATGCACAGGAAATGGCCTACCAATGCGCCAAGACCTACAAAACGCTCATCGTGCCGACGGCCTCGTCGGCCGAGCTCGTGCGCGCCTTCTCTTCGCGCCGCTTCCTGTGGGCCCTGACGGAGACCGACATATCCCAATGCGAAGTCCTGCTGGCCAAAGCCGTGTCCTACCAGGCACGCCGCGTGGCACTCCTCGCCCCGTCGGACATCTACGGACAAACCTTTTCGGACTGGTTTGCCTTCCAAGCCCAGGAACTCGGACTGGAAACGGACGACATCCTCACCTACACGGCAGGCAACCGCGACGACTGCATCGAACAAATAATGACCGGCAATGCCGACTATGCCATCTGCGTGCCCTCGGGCATGGAAGACGTACAGGCCATGCTGGAAAGCAACCAGCGACACAGCGGGAATTGCCCGCGCCTGCTCTTCTCCGACGTGGCATTCAACCCTCAATTGCTCAACCTGGGAGTCATGGCCCAAAACGCGGAAGGGGTGGCCATGTACGCCGCACCTGAATCGGGGTTCGAAATCGCTTACGGACTGCGCTTCGGGGAAACACCCACCGGAAACGAGACGCAATTCTATGACGCGCTCATGCTGTGCGCCTTCGCCGCCGCCGACTGCATGCAACGTCAAAACGAGGACATGAACGACGCCTTGGCACGCATCGTGGACAACAGCCATCCCCGCCTCATCACATGGGACGAAGAAGGCATGGAACGCGAGTTCACAGGCATCGCTTCCGGAAACTATTATAACATCTACGGCGCCGGAGGAGAACTGGATTTTGACAAGACGGTATATACCAACGTGCTGCAAAGCACATATTGCAACTGGGTCGTGAATGAAGGGAAATTCGTCATACAGGACTTCTGCACCTCGGACGGAAGCCGACGCTCTGACGCCAGCCTGGCCGGATGGAACTGGAAAGCACAAATGGAACAGGAATTCAACGACACTCCGTCCGGCATGGAATACGCCGCCTTAGGCGGGCACTGGGCCTTGCTCGTCGCCGCGTCGGAGGGCTGGACCAACTACCGCCACCAAGCCGACGTGCTCGACATGTACCAGATTCTGAAGAACCATGGATACGACGACAGGCACATCATACTCATCATGGCCGACGACCTGGCTTACAACACATACAATCCCACGGCGGGAGAAGTGCGCGTATCCCCGGACGGCCCGAACCTGTACCACGACATTTCCATCGACTACAAACTGGGAGACTTAAAACCCGAGGACATCACAGCCATACTGAACGGGGAAAGGAGCGAGCGACTGCCCGAGGTGATTGAAGGTTCGCCCGGCGACAACGTGCTCGTGTTCTGGAGCGGGCACGGGCTATCCGGAGAGTTCGTATTCGGGAACCTGCCCGAAGGCTTCACCAACGAACTGATGGGAACCACGCTCCGGCAACTGTCGCAGGAAAGGAAATACAGGAAAATGCTTTGGCTGATTGAGACTTGCTATTCGTCCAGCGTCGCCAAGGCAGCAATAGGTGTTCCCGGCGTATTATGCATCGCGGCGGCCGACGAGAAAGAAACATCGAAAGCCGATGTCTACAGCACGGAACTGAACGTGTGGATGAGCAACCGCTTCACGTCTACGCTGACAGAAGCCATACGGGAAGAGCCGCAGATTTCTTTCCGCGACCTCTACTACCGCCTGGTGAGGAACACCATCGGCTCGCACGTCAGGGTGTTCAACGAGGACCTGTTCGACAACTTGTACCAGACCGGCCTCGGGGAATTCGTCACCGTCGCCCCGCAGGCGGGAAAAGACTGAACCGCGCCTTGTTATCAGACGGCATGCAACTTTTTGCCCGGCTCCCTACAATAAATATATAAGAAATGCGTTTCTTTAGTATATTTAGCGAAAGAAGACATGATAGAATACGTGAAGGGGCCGATTGCCGAACTCACTCCGGCCCTCGCCGTCATCGATTGCCACGGCGTGGGATATGGCCTCAACATCTCACTGAATACATTTTCCGCCTTGCAAGGCAAGCAGGAAGCCAAATTATACGTTTATGAAGCCATCCGCGAAGACGCCCACGTGCTCTTCGGCTTCTCCACGCGGCAGGAGCGTGCGCTCTTTCTGTTGCTTATCAGTGTGTCCGGCATTGGCGGCAACACGGCGCGCATGATTCTCTCCGCCCTCACGCCGGCGGAGCTCGCGGGCGTCATCAGCTCGGGCAACGACAAGCTGCTCAAAACGGTGAAGGGCATCGGACTGAAAACGGCACAGCGCATCATCGTGGACCTGAAAGACAAAATCGCCACGGTGGACATCGAAGGCACGGATGCCGGACGCCTCTCCTCATCCGCCCAACCGGAACATTCAGAGATTCTGGAAGAGGCCGTGGCCGCACTCACCATGCTGGGCTTCCCGCCCGCACCGTCGCAGAAAGTGGCAACGGCCATACTGAAAGAAGAACCGGACGCGGCCGTGGAGCGCGTCATCAAACTCGCACTCAAACGATTATAGGAAGCCAACGGACTTCGCTGTCAAACACCAACGCATGAGAAACCTCCGCAACAAATGGCTCTACATCCTTCTTCTCGCTGTCAGCGTCAACGCGCTGGCGGGCATGGGAAATGCGCCCTCGCCGCGCCTGCCGCAAAGCCAAGCCGCAGCGCCCGCCGAACCGGACACTCTCAAACCGCGATTCAGCGTGAAGCGCACCGCCCCGCAGGACGAAGACGACCTGAAACAACGGAGCATGGACCTGCGCGACCCGGACAACCTGACCACGGACACGGTGTACGACCCTAAGACGGGCAACTACACCATCGGCACCAAACTGGGCGACAGCTACCTGAACGCGCCCTTGCTTATGACACCGGAGGAATACCAGGAATGGACCCTGCAAAAGTCGCTCCGCAACTACTACCGCCAACGCAACGCGGAAGAATTTGAAAGCGAGGGGAAAAACAAGTTCGACTTCACCGACATGCAGTTCGACCTTGGCCCGGCAGAAAAGATATTCGGCCCCGGCGGAGTGCGCATCAAGACGCAAGGCTCGGCCGAACTGAAAATAGGCGGCAACCTGAAGAAGACCGACAACCCCAGCTTGGCGGAAAACCGGCGCAAGACCTTCAGCTTCGACTTCGAGGAGAAAATCAACATGAGCATGAACGGCAGCGTGGGCGACAAAATCAACATGAACCTGAACTACAACACCGACGCCACGTTCGACTTCGACGCGCAAAGCATGAAACTGCGCTACGAAGGCAAGGAAGACGAAATCATCAAACTCATCGAAGGCGGCAACGTGTCGCTCCCCACCAACTCCTCGCTCATCAAAGGCGCTTCCTCGCTTTTCGGATTGCGCACCGACCTGCAATTCGGCAAGCTGAAACTCCAGACTGTAGTGTCGCAAAAGAAGTCGGCCTCGAAAAGTGTTTCCTCCAAGGGAGGCACGCAGAGCCATAACTACGAATTCGAGGCCACGGAATACGAGGAGAACCGGCACTTCTTCCTGGCCCACTTCTTCCGTGACCATTACGACCAGAACATGAGCAAACTGCCCACCGTGATGTCCGGCGTCACCATCAAGCGCATCGAACTGTGGGTGACGAACAAGTCCGGCAGCTACGAGAGCAACCGCAACATCGTGGCCTTCACCGACTTGGGAGAGCACGACAGCATCTCCAACCCGTTGTGGACTCCTGGGGCTGCCACAGTGGCCTCAAACAACGCCAACAACCTCTACTCCACCATGACCTCGCAGCATGCCGCCGCACGCGACATCAGCCAGACGTCGACCGACCTGGACGCCATCGCCGGCTTCGAAGGGAGCGTGGACTACGAGAAACTGCAAAGCGCCCGCCTCCTTTCCTCGACGGAGTACACCGTGAACACCGCCCTTGGCTACGTGTCGCTCAACTTCACGCTACAGCCGGACGAAGTGCTGGCCGTGGCCTTCGAATATACCTATAATGGAACCACCTACCAAGTAGGAGAGTTCTCCTCCGACCTGACCGACAACACGCAGGCTCTCTTCGTCAAGGCCCTGAAGAACACGTCCAACGCGCCGGGCATGGGCAACTGGCACCTGATGATGAAGAACGTCTACAGCCTGGGCGCCACCACCACGCAAAAGGAAGACTTCAAGCTGGACATCCAATACCAGAGTGACTCCGCAGGCGTATACGTGTCCTATCTGCCGGAACCGCAATTCAAGAACACCAAGATTCTCCGCATCATGAACTTGGACCGCTTGGACGCTAACAACAAGGCGAACCCCAACGGACAGTTTGACTACGTGGAAGGCTACACCATCAGCAAGGGGCGCATCTTCTTCCCCGTGGTGGAACCCTTCGGAAGCCATCTGCGCCGCTACCTGAACGACGACGCGCTGGCCGACAAATACTGCTTCGACGAACTTTACAACTCCACCAAGACAACAGCCAAACAGATTGCGGAAAAGAACAAATTCCTGCTCACCGGAGAATATAAAGGCAACAACGGAGCGGAAATCAGCCTCGGGGCCATGAACGTGCCGCAAGGCTCCGTCACCGTGAGCGCCGGCGGAGTGACGCTCGTGGAGAACCAAGACTACACCGTGGACTACTCCATGGGCGTGGTGACCATCATCAACCAAAGCATCATCGACGCCGGCACGAACGTGAGCGTCGACTTTGAAAGCAACGACAACTACGGCATGCAGCGCAAGACGCTCGTGGGCTTCAACCTGCAATACGACGTGAGCAAAGACTTCACCTTGGGCGGCACCTTCATGTTCCTCAACGAGCAGCCGCTCACCACAAAAGTCAACATGGGCGAGGAACCGCTGAAGAACACCCTCTGGGGCGTCAACCTCTCATGGAAGAAGGAAAGCCAATGGCTCACGAACCTCATCGACAAAATCCCGCTCATCGACGTGACCCAGCCCTCGCAAATCAGCTTCACGGGCGAATTCGCGCAACTCATCGCCGGACAGAACAAAAAGATACAAGGCTCGGCGTCGTATATAGACGACTTCGAAAACACGAAGAACGGCATCAGCGTGATGCAACCCACCAGCTGGATGATTTCCAGCGTGCCCTCCGACTTCGAGGAAAGCACGCTGGTCAACGACGTGCGCGCCGGCTACAACCGCGCCTTGCTCAGTTGGTACACCGTCGACCCGCTCTTCACGCGGCAAAGTTCGTCGCTCACGCCGGCGCACATCAAAAGCGACCTCAACCAGCTCTCCAACCACTATGTGCGCGAGGTGTACGAACGCGAGCTTTATCCCAACCGGACACAAACCAGCTACAACTCGGCCAGTTCGCTGCCTGTGATGAACCTGGCGTTCTATCCCTCGGAACGGGGAGCCTACAACCTGAACCCCGACCTGGACTACAACGGGCGGCTCACCAATCCCAAAACCCGCTGGGGAGGCATGATGCGCAAACTGGACACCAACGATTTCGAAACGGCCAACATTGAATACGTGGAGTTCTGGATGCTCGACCCCTTCATCTACACCCGCGAGACGGGCGGCAACTACGGCGGCGACTTCTACATCAACCTCGGCGAGGTGAGCGAAGACATCCTCCACGACGGCAAGAAATTCTTCGAAAGCGGAATGCCCATCGACGGAAACTCCAGCTACTATACCGAAACGGCATGGGGCCGTGTGCCCAACACCACGAGCGTGGTCTACGCCTTCAACAACGAATCCGGCGCCCGCGAGCGGCAAGACGTCGGCCTGAACGGCCTGAACAGCGAAGAGGAACGCACCTTCGGGGCCTACCGCGAGTTCCTCATGGCCGTGCAAGGCAAAGTCAGCCCGCAAGTCTACGACTCCCTGATGGCCGACCCTGCCGCCGATGATTACCATTACTTCCGCGGCTCGGACTACGACGCGCAGCAACGGAGTATCCTGGACCGCTACAAATACATCAACCTTCCGGAAGGCAACTCCCGCTCGAACGAAAACGCCAATGAGTCTTACGACACGTCGTACAAGACCACACCCGACGTGGAGGACATCAACCAGGACTACACGCTCAACGAATACGAGAAATACTACCAATACCGCATCAGCATCCGTCCCGAAGACTTCGTGGTAGGGCGCAACTACATCGTGGACCGCCGCACGGCCAGTGTCAAGCTGCGCAACGGCAACACGGAAGAAGTGAACTGGTATCAGTTCCGCGTGCCCGTGGACGAATACGAAAAGAAAGTGGGCAACATCAACGACTTCACCAGCATACGCTTCATGCGCATGTTCATGACGGACTTCGAACAACCCATCATCCTGCGTTTCGCCACCCTCGACCTCGTGAAGGCCGAATGGCGCTCCTACGAACAGGCGCTCTACGCCGGTGAAATGCCCACCACCAACGGCAGCATGGAAATCTCGGCCGTGAACATAGAGGAGAACAACGACAAGACACCGGTGAACTACGTGCTCCCCCCGGGCATCAGCCGCGTGGTGGACCCGTCGCAAAGCCAATTGGCAGAAGAGAACGAGCAGGCCTTGTCGCTCACCGTCAGGGAGCTGGCCACGGGCGACGCCCGCGCCGTGTACAAAAACACGAACTTGGACATGCGCCAATACAAGCACCTGCAGATGTTCGTGCATGCCAACGCGCTGGCCGAAAACGTGACCGAAACGGAGGACAACCAGACCAGCATCTTCATCCGTCTCGGCTCGGACTACAAGAACAACTTCTACGAATACGAAGTGCCCCTGAAGCTGACCGACGCCGGGCACTACGACACGTACTCCGCCGAACAATGCCGCGCCGTGTGGCCGGAAGAGAACATGATCGACATCGACCTGAGCGTCTTCACCGACGTCAAGCAGGCCCGCAACCGTGAGAAAAGCTTGGGGAACACGAACCTCACCACGCTCTACTCCATCTACGACAACAGCCGGCCCAACAACAAAGTCAGCGTGATGGGAAACCCCACGCTCGGTGAAATCAAGACCATCATGATCGGCGTGCGCAACAACTCGCGCAGCACCAAGTCGGTCGAAGTGTGGGCCAACGAACTGCGCCTGCAGGAATACAGCAACGACGGCGGATGGGCCGCGCAGGGCACGCTCAACGTGCAGCTCTCCGACCTGGGAAGCGTGAACCTGACGGGACACATGGAAACCGCGGGCTTCGGCGGCATCGAAGACAAAGTGGCCGACCGGAACCAGGAAGACATGTACAACTACAGCATCACCACCAGTTTCGAACTGGGCAAGCTGTTGCCCGAGAAGCTCCGGTTCACGGCCCCCATCTACTATTCCTACAACAAGGAAGTCATCAGGCCCAAATACAACCCGCTCGACACTGACATGTTGCTGAAGGATGCCTTGGACGCATGCGCCACGGAGCACGAGAAAGACTCGCTGCGCAGCCTGACCACGACGGAAACCACCAACAAGAACTTCAGCCTGAGCAACGTGAGGTTCAACATCGCCACGCCCAAGCATCCCATGCCATACGACCCGGCCAACTTCTCGCTGAGCTACTCCCATAGCGTGAACAACGAAACCGGCGAGACCACCGCATGGGAAACCGAAAAGAACTGGAACGGCGCGTTCAGCTACAACTATTCGCCCGACTACAAGCCGTTCGAACCGTTCAAGAAGCGCCTCAAGAGCAAGAGCAAATGGCTTGACATCGTGCGCGAGCAGAACTTCAACTATCTGCCGCAGAACATCAGTTTCAACACCAACATCCTGCGCAATTATTACGAATACCAGGAGCGCGACATCGACAACTTGGAAGACCCCATGTCGCTTCCCCTCTCCTATTCCAAGGAGTTCCTCTGGAACCGCGACTTCAGCCTGCGGTGGGACTTGACCAAAAGCCTGCACTTCACCTTCAACTCCGCCACGCATGCGGAAATCGAGGAGCCGAACGTGCCGGTGAACAAGGACCTCTATCCCGACCAGTACGCCGTGTGGAAAGACTCCGTGAAACAAAGCATCAAAGGTTTCGGCACACCCTTGGACTACCAGCAGGACTTCACCGCGTCGTACAAAGTGCCGCTCGACAAGATTCCCTGCTTCGCATGGATGAGCCTGGACGGCAACTATTCTGCCAACTACTCTTGGGAGCGCGGCATGGAACTGGAAGACGGCACGTCGTATGGCAACACCATCAACAACCAACGGTCGGTCACCGTGAACGGGCGCTTCAACTTCGAGACGCTCTACAACATGTCGTCTTTCCTGAAAGAAGTCAACCGGAAGTTCTCCGCCAGCGAACGCAAGAAGGCCAAGGACCAGAGCGTGCGCGAGAAGAATGCCGAAAAGGCCCGCAAGGCCCAAGAGAAGGCCGGAACCGAGGGCGCCGACAGCACGGCCAACAAGCGCGTGGCCGACAACGCCAAAGGCACGGCCAATGCCAAGGCCAAGAACCCGAAGTTCAAGGGATACGCCGGAGAGGTCTCCCTGAAGCCCGACACCACCGTCGAAGTGACGCACAACCAGAAGAGCCGCCGCATCCGCGTGACGGCCGTCACCGCCTCGGGACGCCGCTATCCCATCAAATACAAGCGGCTGGACAAGAACAAAATCCGCATCCTCAACATGGACACGCTGAAGCTCCGCGTGAACGTCGTCGCCAAGACTCCGTTCAAGGAAAAAGCATGGTATCCCTACCTCCAAGGCGCCACGCGCTTCATGATGATGGTGCGCAACGTGAGCCTCAGCTACCGCAACACGTATGCCATGTCGCTCCCCGGCTTCCTGCCCAACGTGGGCGACATGCTGGGACAGCGCACGGGAGGCGCCATGTCGCCCGGTCTGGACTTCGCCTTCGGCTTCACGGGCGACAGCTACATCGACAAGGCCAACGAGCGCGGCTGGCTGCTCAACAACGACAGCATCAGCACGCCCGCCACGACCAATGCCATGGAGGACCTGCAAATCAAGGCCACGCTGGAGCCCATCCCCGACCTGAAGATAGACCTGAACGCCAGCCGCACGGTGAACAGCAACAAGAGCATACAATATATGTATGCCGGAATGCCCACCACGCAGAGCGGCAGCTTCACGATGACCACCATCTCCATCAAGTCGGCCTTCGAAAGCCGCGGCAACGCAGGAAACGGCTACAGCAGCAAGACCTTCACCCGCTTCCAGCAATACCTGAACACGTTCCAGCGCCGCGTGGAAGCCCGCTATGCCGGAGCCACCTATCCCGCCGCCACCGGACTGCAAGGCAAGTTCGACCCGGCCAACGGCACCGTGGACAAATACTCGGCCGACGTGATGATCCCGGCCTTCCTGGCTGCCTACACCGGCGGCAGCGACGCCAAGTCGCCCCTGGACCTCTTCCCGTCGCTGGCACGCATGCTGCCCAACTGGACCGTGTCCTACAAGGGACTGGCCTACCTGCCTTGGATTCGCGACCACTTCAAGAGCGTCACGCTGAACCACTCCTACAAGAGCGTCTACTCGGTGGGCTCCTACAACACGTACAGCAGCTGGATGGAATACATGGGCGACCTGGGATTCATCCGCAACACCACCGACAACGCCATCCTGCCCAGCAGCATGTACGACATCAGTTCGGTGTCCATCAACGAAGCCTTCTCGCCCCTTGCCGGACTGGACCTGACGCTGAACAACAACATGACGTTCAAAGTGGAATACCGCAAGACGCGCGTGCTGACGCTGAACATGACCGCGGCACAAATCAACGAAGCCTGCAGCAACGACTTCGTCATCGGGTGGGGATACAAAATCAACGACTTCAAGTTCTCCTCGCTCTTCGGCGGACGCCGCAAACGGGCCGCACGGAGCACACGGAGCGGAAACAACCGCAACACGGCCAACAACCGGAACAACAACCGCACCACCGGCACGGCCAACCGCAACACACGCGTCATCAGCCACGACCTGAACCTGCGCTTCGACTTCTCGCTGCGCAACCAGGACGCCATCACGCGCAACATCCAGACCTCGCTCTCGGAGGCCACCAGCGGCAACAAGGCCGTCAAGGCCTCCTTCAGCGCCGACTACACGATGAGCCGCTACGTCACGCTGAGCCTCTACTACGACCGCCAGCGCAACCAGCCGCTCCTCTCGTCGAACTCCTACCCCACCATCACGCAGGACTTCGGCTTCAGCCTCCGCTTCTCGCTCACGCGATAAGGGGGCGGAATGGCTTTCCACACGGGACGGGCGACGGCTGCCGCATCCGCCACATGCCGCTGGCCCGTCCTCATTTTTCCATCTCCGGCGCTTCCTTTTCTGCATAAAAAATCGTATATTTGTGTAAATCACAAAAAACAGATTGCTTATGCAGCATAGACACAAATCCAGACGTTATTTCCTTTTCGCCCTCGCGCTGTTTGTCAACACGCTGGGCATCGCCTACATCACCAAAGCCATGCTGGGCACTTCGCCAATCACGAGTGTCACCTACGTGGCCAGCATGTTCACCCCTCTCAGCATAGGACAATGGACCATCGTACTGAACCTCCTGTTTATCCTGTTCGAACTCCCCCTGATGACCCGCAAGGAACTGAAAGCCGACTGGCTGACGTTCACCCTCCAAATCCCCATCACCGTGTTCTTCGGCACGTGCATCGACTTCTCCATGTTCTTGCTCTCCTGGCTCAATCCGGCCACCTATGTTTCCCAGATACTCAACCTGCTCGTGGGTTGCGTCATCCTGGCCGTGGGCATCGCGTTGGAAGTGAAGGCCGACGCCGCACTGATGGTGGGCGAATACCTCGTGAGGGCCATCGCACGGCGGTTCCATAAAGACTTCGGCTACGTGAAGCTCGGTTTCGACACCACGCTGGTCATCCTGGCCTGCGTCATGTCGTTTTGCTTCATCGGCGGCCTGCACGGCGTGCGCGAGGGCACGGTCGTCGCCGCCCTGCTCGTAGGACCCATCGTGCATTTCGTCACGCCTTACTACCGCTTCATCGACCCGTGGCTCGGCGACGCCGGACCGGCACAGCCGCAGGCCGTCCCCCTGCCCGCCGGGCACTGCATCGTCACCATCGCCCGCGAATTCGGCAGCGGCGGCCACCTGCTGGGCGAGATGCTGGCCCGCGACCTGGGCATCAGGCTCTACGACAAGGAGTTCATCCGCATGGCCGCCCAACGGAGCGGCATCGACGAAGCCTACATCGCGAAGAACGAACAATCCATCCCGTCGTTCTGGCTGAAGTGCATCACGGCGGACGGCAGCGAGACGCCGCGCGAACGCCGCCTTTCGCCCGACGACGCGCTCTTCGTGGCCGAAAGTTCCATCGTCCGCGAGCTGGCGGAGCGGGAGCCATGCGTCATCGTGGGGCGCCTTGCCGACTTCATCCTGCACGACTCGCCGCAGGTAGTCAAAGTGTTCTGCCACACCGACCGCCAAGATGCCCTGCGGCGCTGCACGGCCCAATATGGCATCCCGGCCGAGAAAGCCGAGGCCGAAATCAGCCGCATCAACCGGAACCGCATCGCACACTACGAATACTATACCGGCGCGAAATGGGGAGACCCTCACCACTACGACCTCACGGTGAACACCGGGAGCATCGGACTGGAAACGGCCTGCCGGATGGTGGAAGCGCTCTACCGACAGAAGACGGGCGCCTGAACGGAAAGGCCGCGGGCCCGTCGTCCGTCCGCCCCCTCAAGACACGAAGCACCCGTGCCCTCATCCTTCTTCCACGGATAAGAGCACGGGTGCTTTGCAACACGCCGCCACCGACGCTTCGTGGCGCCTTCCTAAGCCTCAGCGGCCTCCGCCCGCGGAACTTCCCCCACCGGTTTCAGCCCCATGGCGGCAGCCTTCCCGAGCATGAAGGCATAGGCCGCGTCGTGCTCGTTGGGCACCACCCCGTCGAGTATGGCGTCCTTGATGGCACTTTTCAGCGCCCCCACTTCGCGGCAAGGCGTGAGGCCGAACACGGCCATGATTTCCTCTCCCGACACGGGCGGCTGGAAGTTGCGTATGCGGTCGCGCTCCTCCAGGTCCACCAGCTTGCGGCGCACCAGCTTGAAGTTGTCCAGGAAGCGCTGCTTGCGCTGCGCGTTCTTCGACGTGATGTCCGCCTCGCACAGCGTCATCAGGTCCTCAATGTCGTCGCCGGCCTCGAAGAGCAGGCGCCTCACGGCGGAGTCGGTCACCTCGTCGTCGGCTATAGCGATGGGGCGCATGTGCAGCCCCACGAGTTTCTGCACGTACTTCATCTTCTCGTTCATCGGCAGCTTCATCTTCCTGAAAATCTCCGGCACCATCTTGGCGCCGATGAAGTTATGGTTGTGGAACGTCCATCCCGCCACCGGGTCGAAGCGCTTGGTGCGCGGTTTGCCGATGTCGTGCAGCAGGGCGGCCCAACGCAGCCACAGGTTGTCCGACTGGGCGCACACGTTGTCGAGCACCTCCAGCGTGTGGTAGAAGTTGTCCTTGTGCGCCCTCCCGTTCACCTTCTCCACGCCCTGCATGGCGGCCAATTCAGGGAAGATGAGGGGCAACAGCCCGCAGCGTTCCAACTCCACGAAGCCTTTCGAGGGCGTGGGCGTCATCATGATTTTGTTCAGCTCCTCCGCCACGCGCTCGCGCGAAATGATGCGGATGCGCTCCCGGTTGCGCTCCAGCGCCTCGAAGGTTTCCTCGTCGATGAAGAAATTCAGCTGCGTGGCGAAACGGATGCAGCGCATCATGCGCAAGGGGTCGTCGCTGAACGTCACGTCGGGGTCAAGCGGAGTGCGTATCAGCCGGTCTTCCATGTCCAGCAACCCCTCGAAGGGGTCCACCAGCTCTCCGAAACGGGCTTTGTTCAGGCACACTGCCAAGGCGTTGATGGTGAAGTCGCGGCGGTTCTGGTCGTCCTCGAGCGTGCCGTCCTCCACCACCGGCTTGCGCGAATCGTGGCTGTAGCTCTCCTTGCGCGCGCCCACGAATTCCACTTCGTGGCCGTGGTATTTGACCTGCGCCGTGCCGAAGTTGCTGAACACGCTCAGGTGCGCCCCGCGCCCCAGCGTGGCGGCCAAGGCCTGCGCCAGACGTATGCCACTGCCCACCACCACCACGTCGATGTCCTTGGACGGGCGCTCCAGGAAGAGGTCGCGCACATAACCTCCTATCACATAACACTCTATGCCCATGGCGTCAGCCAAATCCGATATCTGGTGGAATATCCTGTGGTCCAACAATCGCACTAAATCCTCTTTCGTCAGTTTCCTCATTATCAAAAAATAGCATAAAATAATTGCAAAATTACGATTTTTTGCGCTTCGGGTTGAAATATTTTCTCAAAAAAAATGGTACTTTTGCAGGGTGAATCCCGTATAGACAAAGCTTATGAGGAAAACATTATACACCTTGCTGTTTACACTTGCCATCTGCTCGTGCTCGGACAAGGAAGAAAAAGTGGAAGCCGACGCAGGCCGAATGGTAGAAACCGCCCGCAACCTGATGAAGGGCGGCGACTATGCTGCCGCCAAAGACAGCATCCTGGTCATGCGCCAGCTCTTCCCCACGGCTTTCGAGGCCCGCGCCACGGGCATCATCGTCATGGACAGCATTGAGCTGCTGGCCGCGCAAGACACACTGGCCATCGTGGACAGCACCCTGCAAAGCGAACAGGAAATCCTCAAAAAACTGGAAGCGCAAAAACGCCGGGGACATAACGCGGAATACTACCGCCAGCGCACGGACGTGTTCCACCTGAAGCAGCGCTTCGACGAGATTGAAGCCAAAATCAAATTCTACCTACGCAAAATAGAAATCGACATCAGGGAAAACGAAAAGCTACTCAAAGAACAAAAATAAGCGGAAAAGACGAAGGGAAACAAGCCAACGGCCCGGTGGAAACGCATCCGGAACGCGGAACTTAAAAACGTATGGACCACCCGCCCCGAGTAGCGCCCAAAAAACGACAATGAATCAGGAGAATCACGACGCAACCTCACGCCCGACAAGACAAACCAACGCCTTGGCTGTCAAAAAAAAACAGCCCTAACAAACAGAAAACAGACTCTCATTCTTCAGACGGCCCTCACATGAAGGCGGCCCACCAACTTGCGGAACACGCCACGGTAGTTCCCGCAAAGCAGTCGAGTACCCTGCGGGAAGTACTCGAGTACTCTGCGGAAAGTACAACCGCGGACTGCGCACGGCGCGGCCGGCCGTCGGGCAAGGCCGGGAGCGCCTGTCCTCACAAGCGTCCGCCATCGGCGTCCGAAAAACGGAACGCATTTCCCCGGCCGCATACAAAACAACATTCCCTCCGCAGGACATAATGCCTCGGAGGGAATGTTGCTCTATATTAATTTGCGTTTGTGTGTCACCAGAACTTGTTGGCCGCCGCATTATACTCCAAACCTGCTTCGGCCATCTTGCCTTCAAGTTCCCCGCGGTCCACCCCCATGTCGTCGCACAAGGCGTCGAGAGAAGGGTAATAGTCGCGCAGTTTCATGTTGATAAACCCCATCAACATCATGGGGTCGCGTGGCATGTCGTTCCTCATTCTTTTTTCCTTTCCTTATAACCTTCCGTCTTTCACGGTAGCCACCAGCAGCCCGACGCAGAGCACTGCAATCACCGCACTGGTGGCCAAGATTTGACATACTTGAGTATCCATTTGAAAAACAATCTTTTACCTCAAAACAAAACTACCTACTTATATCTTTACCTTAAACTGGCTATACCTTTATCTTTTTCGCATTACAAAGTTAGCAAGTACGCTCCTATTGCGCAAGGAGACAGAATCATTTTGCAACAAAAGCTGCCAAATTCTTGACCTAAATCAAGAATTTGGCAGAATGTAATACACTATATGACAGCCGTGCTACAACAAGAAGCGCACAATATCATTATAGCAGGCCAGCAGCATGAGCCCGAATATCAGCGTCATGCCCACCACTTGGGCCCGCTCCATGAACTTCTCGCTGGGCGGGCGGCGCAGGATGATTTCCGCAATGAGGAACAACACGTGGCCGCCGTCCAAGGCCGGAATCGGCAGGATGTTCATGAAGGCCAGCATCAGGCTCAGGAAGGCCGTGGTCTCCCAGAAGGTGAGCCAGTCCCACGTGGCCGGGAAGATGCTCCCGATGGTGATGAAGCTGCCCACGCTCTTGGCCCCGTCGGCCGTGAAGACATACTGCAAGTCGCTCACGTAGCCCGAGAGGACGTCGATGCCGTGCGACACACCGGCGGGAATGCTGGCCCAGAAACCATAATCCACCTTCACCGGTTCATAATAGTCCAGCAATGAGCGCTTCACCACGCCCAGCTTATAATCAGGCGTCAGCATGAGGGACACCGTGTCCACGCGGCCATCGGCATTCGCCGGGGCGTATGCCACCGTCAGGCTCCGCAACGCCATACTGTCGGCCGGCGAACAGCCTTCGGCCAACCGGCCCAGCCGCTCCTGCATGATGACGTCGAAGTCGGCCCACGTGGCCACGGCTTTCCCGTCCAAAGCCACGATGCGGTCGCCCGACCGCACACCGGCCTCCCACGCGGGAGTGGCAGGCAACACGGAATCCACCACCGAAGGCACCCAAGGCACCATGAAAGGCGGATTGGCCTTCAGCATCTCCAGCATGTTCATGTCCTCGGGCATGGCAAGGACCACCTCACGGCCTTGGCGCAAGACCGTCACCTCGGCAGCCTCCGACACGGAGCGGTAGACCGAACCGTCCCACTGCTTCAACTCCTTGCCGTCCACGGCCAAGAGCACGTCGCCGTCCCTGAAGCCCAGTTTCTCGGCTTGCTCGTTGAACTGGAAGCCCATCGTCATGTCCTTGGCGGGCACATACTGTTCGCCCCAGCAGAAAAGAATCATGGTGTAGATGAACAATGCCAACAGGAAGTTGACCAGCACCCCGCCCACCATGATGAGCAAGCGTTGCCAGGCGGGTTTGGCGCGGAACTCCCACGGCTGCACCGGCTTCTTCATCTGCTCGGTGTCCATGCTTTCGTCAATCATGCCGGAGATTTTCACGTAGCCGCCGAAGGGCAACCAGCCGACGCCATACTCCGTCTCGTTGTCCTTGCACTTGGGAAACAAACGGGTGAACCACTTGTCTTTCGTGCTGAACAAGTGGAAATAAGGGTCAAAGAATAAGAAGAACTTCTCCACGCGCACACGGAAGAGCTTGGAGAAGAAGAAGTGGCCTCCTTCGTGCAACACCACAAGAATGGAGAGTGACAGCACGAGCTGGAGGGCTTTAATCAATGTTGCATCCATCTATTTTGTGTTTGTTTTTTTGATGTAGTTAGTTTCTTGTAAGGCACGATGCCGCAATCCGCCGCGCCTCCGCGTCGGTCTGCAGGTAGTCTTCGTAAGTAGGCTCGGCCACATAGTGCGCCTTCTGCATCGTGTCGGCCATCACGTCGCTCATCTGCAAGAAGCCCAGCCGGTCTTCCAGGAAAGCCCGGTTGACCACTTCGTTGGCCGCATTGAGAATGCACGGCATGTTGCCGCCGCGGGCCAAAGCTTCGCGGGCCAAGGCCAAGTTGCGGAAGCGGCGCAAGTCCGGCGCCTCGAACGTCAGGCTGCCCACCTGGCACAAGTCCAAACGGTCGAAGGAACTGTCCAGCCGCAAAGGATAGGAAAAGGCATACTGTATGGGCAAACGCATGTCCGGCACGCCCAACTGGGCCTTGACCGCCCCGTCGGCAAACTGCACGGCACTGTGCACGACCGACTGCGGATGCACCACCACTTGGATTTGCTCCGGGGAAACACCAAAGAGCCACTTGGCTTCGATCACCTCGAATCCCTTGTTCATCATGGAAGCGGAATCTATCGTGATTTTCGCGCCCATGGACCAACTCGGGTGCTTCAGGGCCTGCGCCTTCGTCACCGTGGCCAACTGCTCCATGGAATAAGTGCGAAACGGGCCGCCGGAAGCTGTCAGGATGATTTTCTCTATGGGGCTCACCTCGCCGGCCAGGCACTGGAAAATCGCTGAATGTTCGGAATCCACGGGAATGATGTCCGCATGGTACTTGTGGGCTAGGCGGTTGACCAAGTCCCCCGCCACGACCAACGTCTCCTTGTTGGCCAAGGCTATGGCCTTGCCGGCCTCTACGGCACTGATGGTCGGCTTGAGCCCCGCAAAGCCCACCATGGCCGTCAGCACCACGTCCACCGGCTTTTCCCGCACGATTTGGCAAATGGCATCGGCGCCCGCATATACTTTGACGGGCAGGTCGGCCAAGGCATC
The DNA here is from genome assembly GCA_944321525.1 of uncultured Paraprevotella sp. Taxonomy (GTDB): domain Bacteria; phylum Bacteroidota; class Bacteroidia; order Bacteroidales; family Bacteroidaceae; genus Paraprevotella. Next base: position 66,765 of record CALULQ010000003.1, on the reverse strand, counting down.
GCGCAACTCCGCGTACTTGTCCTCGTTGGCTATGACCACAGCCTCCGGCAAGAAGCGCCGCGCCTGCTCGGCCAGCAACTCCACGCGGTTGTTGGCCGTCAGCACGTAAGCCTCGTACAAGTCGGAATGCTCTTCTATCACTTGCAGGGCCTGCGTCCCGATGGAGCCGGTAGAGCCCAATATCGCTATTCTTTTCTTTTCTTTTGTCTCCATGCAAGGTTGTCTTACGATTCGCCCAAAGCCAGGAGGCCTTCAGGCAGACTCATGTAAATCTTACGTTCTTTATGGTCGATGTCGTCTATGAATTCTTCACTGGCAGGAATCAGATATTCCTCTCCCGAAAGGCCCGACACTTCGAACAACACGTTCATCGTGCTGTCGTCCACAGCTTCGATGCGCCCCAGTTCGCCCCGTCCGGCATCCACCACGGTGAATCCCTCGAAATAGTTCCAGGCGTATTCCCCGTCGCCGGCCTCTTCGGCCAAAGCCTTCGGGAAGTAGACTTCCACGCCCACCATGCGGCGGGCCTGTTCCTCGGTATCCACGCCTTCGAACTTCACCAAGGCGGCGGAATTGCTGCGAAAGCGGTAGTCTTCCAAGTAGAAAGGCACTAGGATGCCGTCCATGCGGCAAACCAGATAATCGGCTTCTACGCGGTCGAACACGTCGTCGGTGAAGGCGAAGTTCAATTCGCCCGACACGCCGTGCGCCTTGGTCAACATACCAATCTTATATACTTCCTCGTCGCGTATCATTTTCTCAATCTTCCACCCTCTTGATGCTGGCCCCCAGTGCGGCCAAGCGCGATTCTATGTTTTCATATCCGCGGTCAATCTGCTCGATGTTGCTGATGCGGCTCGTGCCTTCTGCGCTCATGGCTGCAATCAGCAAGGCAATACCCGCCCGGATATCGGGCGACGTCATGCGGCCGCCACGCAGGCGGATTTGGTGGTCGTGGCCCACCACCACGGCGCGATGCGGATCGCACAAGATGATTTGCGCCCCCATGTCTATCAGTTTGTCCACGAAGAAAAGACGGCTTTCAAACATCTTCTGGTGAATGAGCACCGTGCCCTTGGCCTGCGTGGCCACCACCAGCAACACGCTCAGCAGGTCCGGCGTGAGCCCGGGCCACGGCGCATCGCTCAGCGTCATGAAAGAGCCGTCCAGGAACGACTCAATCTCGTAATGCTCGTGCTTGGGAATGTAAATGTCGTCTCCGCTACGGATGACCTGCACCCCCAAACGGCCGAACGTATAAGGAATGATGCCCAGTTGGTCGTAGGCCACATTCTTGATGTAGACTCCTTGTCCCACCATGGCCGACATGCCGATGAAGCTCCCCACCTCTATCATGTCCGGCAAGACAACGTGCCGGGCCCCGTGGAGCGACTCCACGCCCACAATCGTAAGCAGATTGGACGCAATGCCGCTGATGTTTGCCCCCATGCGGTTGAGCAAGTGGCACAATTGCTGGATGTAAGGCTCGCAGGCCGCGTTGTATATGGTTGTCGTGCCCATGGCCAGCACCGAGGCCATGATGATGTTGGCCGTGCCCGTCACCGACGCCTCGTCCAACAACATGTAAGTGCCATACAGGCGGTCGGCATGAATCCGGTACACCCCGCGGGACGCATCGTAGTCAAACTGGGCGCCTAACTTCTGGATGCCCAGGAAATGCGTGTCCAAGCGGCGGCGGCCTATCTTGTCGCCTCCGGGTTTGGCCACCATGGCCCGGCGGAACCGGGCCACCATCGGCCCGATGAGCATCACGCTGCCGCGCAACTTTGTGCACCGCTCCAGGAACTCGTCGCTCTCGGCGTAATCCACGTTCACCTCATCGGCTTGGAAAGTAAAGTCGCCCGGTCCGTTCCGTGTCACTTTCACGCCCAGATCCTCGAGCAAACGGATTTGATGGTTCACGTCCGATATGTCCGGCACGTTCTTGATGCGCACCGGCTCCGAGGTCAGCAACGTGGCGCAGATGACTTCCAGCGCCTCGTTCTTCGCACCTTGCGGCACGATTTCCCCGCTCAATCCATGACCACCTTCTATTATAAACGATGCCATAAAAAGCTCAAGCCCTCACGTTTAGTTCTTCTTTCTTCCTTTTCGCCCCACGGGACGGGAAGCCACCATGCGGCCACCTTGTTCTTTCTCGAGCAGCTCCATGGTTTGGAACCTCTCTCTGTCCAAATGCACGGCGCCATGGGTATAAGACTCCAAGTCCATGGCCACCTTGTCGTCGTCCATGGCGTCACGGTTCCAGTTCTCCAGGCTCCGTTTCATCTGCCCGGCCGTCAGCAAGGTCAGTTCTTCGCGCTCCGGTCCTTCGGGCATCTCGGCCAGCTTCCGCATCAGGCTCTCAAGCAAAGCGCCATAATGGCGATACCTTATCCGCTTCATCGGATAAGGCATGGGAGCCGGCTTTCCGCCCGCATTTTTCTTCGGCATGTCGCCGTAAGGGTAGTCTATGTCCAACTTATAGTCGGCCATCACGGCCAAGTGGTCCCACAGCTTATGCTTGAAATCGGGGACGTCGCGCAAATGGGGAAACATATTCCCCATGATGGTCACGATCGTCTGGGCACAACATTGGCGCTCTTCCCGGTCTTCGAGCGTGAGCGCATAGTCCACCATCTCTTGTATGCCCCGCCCGTATTCCGGCATGGGCAACTTCTTGCGTTGTGTATTATATATCATTATAACAGTTTTTTCGGTTTCGATGCCACGAACTCCTTCAGATAAAACGGCTCGAAGTAGGCCACGTCCTCAAAGCGGCCTGCGGCGAACGCCTTTTCCGCCAAAGGCCCCATGTTTTTGGCCAAGGGGCACACGTCGGGCAGGAAATGGGCATTGGGATGGCTTATCGCCGCCCGGCATTTCTCGGCTCCGTCGCCGAAGAAGAACACGGGATGCTCATCCAGATATGCGCGGTAGGTTTCCGAGTCGACAATGTCTGCCGCCGTAGGACGAACCGGCCGCAACGCCCGGTCATACAAGGCGGCGTAGACTTCCATCCTGCGGGCGTCAATCATCGGGCACAGCAACGCGTCGTCCGGCAGCAAATCCTCCTGATAAAGCAGCACGGGCACGCACAGCAGTTCCAACGTGGGGACAGCTATCAGCTTCAGGCCGCGCCCGTAGCACAGCCCCTTGGCCATCGACACTCCGATGCGCAGTCCCGTATAGGAGCCCGGGCCGCAGCTCACGGCCACGGCATCGAACGGAATCCCGTGATTGTCGACAAACGAAAGGGCCTCGTCCACAAAGACACCCAACTGCACAGCGTGCGAAGGCCCGGACTTGTCTTCTTTCTCAAACAACACCATGCCGTCCTCAGTGGCGGCCACAGAACAAACCTTCGTGCTTGTTTCGATATGCAGTATGCAAGACATATAGCTTTTTTTCCTTGAATAACGCCACAAAATTACAATTTTATCCTTTTATTTTTCTACTTTTGCACAAAATAATTATTAAATCATGATTCAATCAATGACGGGCTACGGGAAATCAACCGCCGTAGTGAAAGGAAAGAAAATACACGTTGAAGTCAAATCATTAAACAGCAAGGCTTTGGACCTCTCCACGCGAATCGTCCCCCTCTACCGCGAAAAGGAGATGGAGATACGCTCCTTCATCGGGAAGGCCTTGGAGCGCGGGAAGGTGGATTTCACCCTCTGGACTGAAAAAGACGACACGCAGGCCGCCACGCCCATCAACGGCGCCATCCTCGACAACTACTACCAACAAATCAAGCATATCAGCGAGGAACGGAACATCCCGCTGCCGCAAGACTGGTTTGCCACCCTGCTGAAGCTCCCCGACGTCATGACCCGCACGGAAGCGGAAGAGCTGGACGAAGAAGAATGGGCCGTGGTGCGCGCGGCCATCGAGGAGGCCATCGGACAGCTCGTGGCGTTCCGCCAGCAAGAGGGAGCCGCCTTACAGAAAAAATTCACCGAGAAAATCCAGAACATCGGCCAGCTGCTCAAGAGTATCGAGCCCTACGAGCAAAGCCGGACGGAGCGCATCAGGCAACGCCTGATCGAGGCGTTGGAGGCCATCCCGGGCGTGGACTACGACAAGAACAGGCTCGAACAGGAAATGATCTACTACATAGAAAAACTGGACATCAGCGAGGAGAAGCAACGGCTGGCCAACCACCTGAAATATTTCATGGAGACCATGGAGAACGGACACGGGCAAGGCAAGAAGCTGGGCTTCATCGCACAGGAAATGGGACGGGAAATCAACACCACGGGCAGCAAAAGCAACCTGGCCGAAATGCAGAACATCGTGGTGAAGATGAAAGACGAACTGGAACAAATCAAAGAGCAAGTGCTCAACGTAATGTAGACCGACATGGCTGGAAAACTCATCATCTTTTCCGCGCCCAGCGGCAGCGGGAAAAGCACCATCATCAACCACCTGATGCAGCAAGGGCTGAACCTGGCCTTCAGCATCAGCGCCACCAGCCGCCCGCCGCGGGGCAGCGAGCGCGACGGGGTGGAATATTTCTTCCTCTCGCCCGAAGAGTTCCGGCGCCGCATTGCCGCCGGCGACTTCCTGGAATACGAAGAGGTGTACAAGGACCGCTTCTACGGCACGCTGAAGGAGCAGGTGGAGAAACAGCTGGAGAGCGGACAGAACGTGGTGCTCGACGTGGACGTACACGGAGCATGCCACATCAAGGCGCACTACGGCGACCGCGCCCTGAGCGTCTTCATCCAGCCCCCGTCGGTGGCCGAGCTGCGCCACCGGCTGGAGCAACGCGGAACGGACGCCCCGGAAGTCATCAACGACCGCATCGCCCGTGCCGAATACGAACTTTCGTTCGCCCCGAAATTCGACACCGTCATCATCAACGACAATCTGGAACAAGCCGAAGCCGAAGCCGAAGCGAGGCTCAAGGCGTTCCTCGACTCATAAAACCCTACCGACATGAACGAGAATACCATCAAACGCAACCTGGCCACCAGCGTCGTGCTCTGCGTCCTGAGCCTCCTGCTCCTCGGGGTGGCCCTTTTCTTCGACTGGGTGCTCATCGCCATCGCCATGGCCATCGCCGCCCTCCTGCAGGCCTACCTGATTTGCGTATGGCTCAACCGCAAGCGCCATCCGCGCGAACATTTCCGCCACAAGAACCCGCCCGAGGCATGACGCAGACCGGCATCTACGGCGGCTCCTTCAACCCCATCCACAAAGGCCATGTGGAGTTGGGCGACCTGCTCTGCCGCAACGAGGAACTGGACGAGATATGGTTCATGGTGTCGCCGCAGAACCCGTTCAAGAAAGCCGACCCCGAACTGCTCGACGAGAACGTGCGCCTGGAGCTGGCGCGCATGGCCGTGCGCTCCCATCCCCGACTCAAAGCCTGCGACTTCGAGTTCCGTCTGCCGCGCCCGTCCTTCACCGCCGACACGCTGGCCGCCCTGCGGGAAGCCTACCCGTCGCGCCACTTCGTGCTCATCATCGGGGCCGACAACTGGCTGTCGTTCGCCCGCTGGCGAAGGCCCGACGAGATTCTGCGCCACCACCGCATCGTCGTCTATCCCCGTCCGGGCTATCCCGTGGATGCCGCCACCCTCCCGCCCGGCGTCAGGCTGGCGGACACCCCGCTCATTGACATCAGTTCCACCCAAATCCGCCACACCATAGCACAAGGCGGAGATGCCTCCGCCGCACTGGATGAGGCCGTGTGGAAACGCATCTGCGAAAAGGGATACTACCGCCGCCAAGGGCTTTCCGCCGCAGCGGAAAGCAGCCGTTGAACGCCGGCCATCAGAACACGAGCCGCGCATGCCCCGCAACCACGGGCATGCGCGGCTTCTTTTTTCCATCCCCGCCGTGCCCCGGCACGGCATTCCCGCCACACTTCGCCGCAACCGGAGGGCCGACAAACGGGCCCGCCCTTGCAGAAAAGGATGCCTCCGCGGCCGCATGACGCCTTCTCCCCGCGCGGCATCGCGCAGCGTACTTTGCGGGAAGTACTCGAGTACTTGCCGCAGAGTACTCGAATACTCTCCGCAAAGTACAATCCGGCGCTCCGCCAGCCGCAGCTCCGGATTCTGCATGCACGGACATGCCGGCATGCCCCAGCGCAACAAGACATGGGCATTGAAAGGCGGGCTGGACATACATACAAAAATCAGGTATGCCCGGTCCGCCATCACTTTTTTAGGTCCTCAATCCTGTCTATTCCGCACCACTACGAAGCAACGTCCTTCTCAATGGTACGCCACCTTACGGGTCTGGTCGCCCACTTTGACGATATACAGCCCTTTTACCGGGAAACGGAACATCAAATCCCCCGTAAAGCGCTCTTTCACCAAGAATATACGCCCATCAGCCCCATAAATCCGTACCCGGTCATTCTCCAGATTCGGTATCTTGAGCATGCCACCCACGCATTCCACATCGAATGTTCCGGCGTCATTCCCCGGAGCAATCTCACCGATTTGCGAAGCGCCATCTTTCAAGAACTCCACGGAAAACAGCTTGGCATCTCCGGACATCTCCAGCCACACCGTATGCACGCCTTCTTTCGGCTCAAGCTCGATTTCCACTTCGCCCGGTGAGTAAAGCGAAGGCGCGTATGGAACGCTGACCGAGCCCCACGGTTCATCCTCGTTGTCCACCACGATACGGCACTCCGGTTGTTCATTCGCATGGTCACATCCCATCACGAATTTCATGCGCTCCACTCCCGTCAAATCCACCTGTCCAAGCTGCACTTTAGAGATGTTGCTCAAAGCCACATAAGGCGCTTGCCCGAACTGTTCAGCCAAGTTCCCGTCTACGACCTTGGCCCAGGAAGCCGCAGGCATATACAGCCAACCGTCCTCGTTTGTTGTCAGCGCCAAGCTGTCAACCCATTGCGCTTCTTCGTCCAAATAGCGCAACAAGACCACCTCTTCCATCCGGAACTCTTGCTGGCTTCCCCCCTGCGTAAAATCGGCCATCCAGCCCAGATAAATCGTGGAATCCTCCGGCAATGTGAATTTCAGGCCATACCAACTCCCATCTTTTGCAGCCTCGTCCATGGAGGAATAAGCAATGGAATGCGTTTTAAGTTCGTCTGTATTGCACAATTCAGCGGACACAAAGATATAACCGGCCTCCACTTCGTAAACATTCTCATAGGCAGCCCCGAAAAAGTAAGTTCCAGCCGGCAATTTCACCCGGCGGTAGAGTGCCACGTTCGACAAGTCACCCGTCGCTCCCTCCGCATCGTCCCAAATGCCAAGCATCAAGGCGTTATAACCGTTGTAATAGTCTATCCCCCGTTTGATTCCGTCGCCATTAGACTGCGGGATATAGTAATTCCGCGTTTCCCAATGAGCCGACACGCCGAACCGCTCATACGATTTGTCCTTTCGCTGGATATTCTCATAATTCTTCAGATACCGTTCCGATACGTCCGTGCCGTCGGCCAACAAATAAATGGCCGAAATGCGCATGCTTTTCTCCACGGCATCGGCCGGCAAGTTCACGTGCCATCCCAAGCTCACCGTAGTCTCCTTGTCCAAAGAGAAACGACAGGTCTCCACTGTAGCTCCCGACGATGTTCCCGACATGTCGAACGAAGCCAAGACACGCCCTTCCGCGTTTTCGCTTTCAAAGAAATCCGCTCCTTCCACCACGGCCAGGCAAGCTTCTCCCTCACTAAACTTGTTCTGCTCGTGCACGTTCAACCTCAAGCTGTAATCGCCGGCCGGCAAAGTCGTGGTCTGATAAATCATCCCGTTTTCAATCGCGGCCTCGCTCTTTTCCCATTTCTGCACTCCAATGGCGCGCCCCGAGTAATTTCCTTCCCAAATATAGCTGTCGAAACCTCCATGGGTGTTATTATCCTTATTGATGATATTGGGCGTGACCACCCACGGTTCGGCCAACAGCCCGAAACGGGTAGTCCCTTCGCCCGGCTCGTCCGTCCGCGAAAAATGACGGGCTTCTTCCAAATAGCGGACCGTCACGTTCTGCGCGAGCTCCTCGTCTTCCACCAATCCCCCCTTCATCAAAGCGTCCAGCGACAACGCCGAATAAGCCTGCTGCAAAGTCAAAAAAGCCAAAGACAATGCCTCCCCATCAGTCTCCAGTCCTATTTCCCGGGCATTCCCGCACGCATCCGACAAGCGCTCCACATAATCGGACTGGTAGAACCCGCTTCCATGACCAACATGCATCCGGGCCTCTTCTAACTTCATATCCGCCAGCTCCAACAAAACCTGGAGGTCCTCATAAGCCACGGCCTCCGTAAAAGCCACCTTCAGCACAGGAGCAATCTCGTTCGGTTTTTCTTCCGGCAAGGACACCGTCAAAGCCGTCTCATCGCAAGAGAACTCCAACGGGCCATACCCCAGCAACTCCACGCAGGCAACCTTACCCGTGCAATAAGGCGAAGCCGCAGACAAGCACTCCAGTTCCATCACGCCGTCCGTGGGCCAGCCCAATGCGGTTGCGTAGACCACACCATCCTTTTGCACATAGCGGATGTCTTCCGACGTATAATTCGTTCCTTCATTAAAGCCTTGGTTGTTTATCGGATTGGAAGCTTCGGCCGTAGGTCCCTCACCGAATGTTCCCCAAGGGCGGGTGCCATAAATGCTCTCACTGTTAATGTCCATCCAAGCCTTAATACCGTTCAAAATGGCCAACTCCTTTTCGTCGATGGCCCCGCTGCCCCGCAAAGGCACACTCAAGAGCAAGTTGCCATTCTTACTCACTATATCCACCAGCATTTTTATTACCGTAGGTGCCGACTTATACTCATTCCTGTCATATACGCCACGGTCGTAATGCCATTGTCCCAAGCAAGTGCAGGTTTGCCAATACTTCTCCTGCGGACGGTCCGGGATGCCTCGTTCCACATCCCACACGATAGCTTCTTTTTGGTCGACGGTCAACTTCTTGCCTGTCACCACGGCGCGCATTTCCCAATCATTGTCCTTCAAACTTTTGTTATACATGTGCGCCACGATGTCCAGCCCTTCATCACTGATGGGATAGAATGGCAAGGTGAAATCATCAAAATACACCACATCCGGATCATACCGGTTGATCACATCCAACGTCCGGTTATAGAATTTCGTCTTATACCTTTCATCTGGCAGCGAAGCCCCGTTGCCCCAATCCCATTGTGTATCCAATCCCCGCACCGACTCGCTCCCTGCGCTCCGTTCATGGCGCTGTTCGTAGAGCTCCTGCGGGTCGTAACCTTCCCACCACAGCCCTTTGCCGTCTTCTGCCGTCAGCTTGCCGTCGAAGTCCTGCGAGCCTTCCATCCACGTCCAAGTATGCGAGGCATGGATGCTCAATCCCAAAGGCAAATCATATTTCTTGCACGCCTCGGCCCATTCGCCCACGATATTGCGCTTGGGCCCCATGTTCACGGAGTTCCACGATTGGTACTTGCTGTCCCAAAGGTCGAGATTGTCATGATGGTTGGCCAGCGCCATAAAATAGCGCGCACCAACACTTTTGTAGAAACGCACCAGGGAATCCGGCTCCCACTCCTCGGCTTCCCAAATGTGGATGACGTCCTTGAAACCGAAATCTTTCGGGTTGCCATACTTCTGCAAGTGCACATTATACTGCCACTCCCCCGGATAATACATATTGCGGGCATACTAGTCGCCCGACTCCGGTTCGCACTGCGGGCCCCAATGTGCCCAAATGCCGAACTTCGCATCCCGGAACCACTCCGGACATTCGTACTTGGACAACGATTCCCACGAGGGGGCGTATTCCCCCGTTTGCATCGGTTCGCGCTCCATGGCCCCGGGCATGGTTTCCTGCCCCGCGGCATCCTGCGCCCACACTTGCGGCATTCCTGCGAACGAGCACAGCAATGCCCCACACAAAAATAAGGTTGGATCTTTTTTCATTTTTGTAAGGTTTAGAAAATTTAAGCCGGACACGCTGTCCGGCATTGCAAAGGTAGGGAAATGGGGCCGCCGGGGATTGGACTATATAGTCCCAAGACGGGACAATAGCGGCCAGTTGCGCACAAGTCCGCACAGCGACACACACGAAGCGTACGGCAACTCCGGCGCCCCGCCATATATGAAAAGCGGGCTCATCCTTTCACTAAAGGCAGCCCGCTTTTCCACTCTTATTAATTTAACACACCATTCACTTAATCTTCACTTTCAATACAGGAGCAATCTCGTTCGGCTTCACGCCCGGAAGGGTCACCTTCAGGCCGTCGGCGTCACAAGTGTAGTCCACCTTGCCGTAACCCAGCAGTTCCACGCTCTTGACCTTGCCTTTGTAGTAAGGAGAACCCTTGCGGAGGCTCGTCATCACCATGGTCTGCCCCTCGGGCCAACCCAAGGCCGTGGCATACACGTACTTGCCTTTCTGCACGTAGCGCACATCGGCTCCCGTGTAGTTCTGGCCTTCGTTGAATCCTTGCGCGTTCATCGGATTGACAGCCTCAGCCAACGGTCCTTCGCCGAACATGGTCCACGGACGGGTGTCGTAGATGCTCTCGCTGTTGATGTCCATCCAAGCCTTGATGTCGTTCAGGATGGCCACTTCCTTGTCGTCTATCGCCCCGCTGCCCCGCAAAGGCACGCTCAGCAGCAAGGTGCCGTTCTTGCTCACGATGTCGACGAGCATCTTCACCACTTGTGCGGCCGACTTGTAACCGCCGCGCTCGTAAGTGCCCCAGTCGTAATGCCATGTGCCCAGGCACGTGCAGGTTTGCCAAGCCTTCTCTTGCGGACGGTCGGGGATGCCGCGCTCCACGTCCCACACCATGGCTTCCTTGTGCTGGTCTTCCAGAATCTTTCCGGTCACCACGGCGCGCATCTTGCCTTTGTTGTCCTTCAGGCTCTTGTTATACATGTGTGCCAGTATCCTCACCCCTTCGTCGCTGATGGGATAGAAAGGCAGCACGGTGTCATCGAAATAAAGCACGTCCGGGTTGTAACGGTTCACCACGTCCAGCGTGCGGTTGAAGACGTTCGTCTTAAACTCTTCCGAAGGTTGAGCGGCACCGTTGCCCCATGCCCACTGGGAGTGGATGGCGCCGATGTCCTGGCTGTTCTTGCTCCGCTCGTGCTCCTGCTCGTAGAGGTCTTGCGGGTCGTAGCCTTCCCACCATTTTCCTTTTCCGTCGGCCTTCGTCAGTTTCCCGTCGAAGTCCTGCGAGCCCTCATACCACGTCCAGGCATGCGAGGCGTGGATGCTCACGCCCAGCGGCAGGCCGTACTTCTTGCAGGCTGCGGCCCATTCGCCCACGATGTCCCTCTTGGGCCCCATGTTCACGGAGTTCCACGGCTGGTATTTGCTGTCCCAGAGGTCCATGTTGTCGTGATGGTTGGCCAGCGTCATGAAGAAACGCGCGCCCACGCTCTTATAGAAACGGATGAGCGAATCCGGCTCCCATTCCTCGGCCTTCCACTCGTTGATGACGTCCTTGAAGCCGAAATCCTTCGGGTTGCCGTACTTCTTCACGTGCGCGTCATACTGCCAGTTGCCGGGATAGTACATGTTGCGGGCATACCAGTCGCCCGATTCGGGTTCGCACTGCGGCCCCCAATGTGCCCAGATGCCGAACTTCGCGTCGCGGAACCAGTCGGGGCATTCATACTTTGCCAGCGACTCCCACGTGGGCTCGTATTCTCCCGTCTGTATCGGTTCGCGTTGCACGTTTTCCTGAGCCGTTGCAGGACATACGCTCCCCATGGTCATCATCGCCCCGCAAAATAAAAACTTAATCCATTTCCTTGCCATAAATAAATCTGCTTTCATTTAGTTCTTTTCCCGCGAACCGCCCTTTTCCGGGCAGAACGCCGTTGCGTTTAATCATCCGGTGCAAAGATAGGACTTTATTCCACGTCAACAGTTGAATTATATTCGCTTAAAGTTGCATTTTATCGCCTTCTCTGCATTTTTTATGCCTTCAGTCCGGCAAAATCCGCTTCCGCCAGCGTCATAGCGGCGCTTACGCCCCGTGCTTCATCACCTCGTTGGAGGCTTCGGAAGCCAGGTTGGTGCCCACTTCGCGATCGAAGGATATCTTGAACGAATAGGCGTAGTCGCATGGCTTCTGCGTGGGGAAGTAGATTTTCAGCCCCTCGTCGGTCTGTTCCCAGCGCAACTTCTCCGCCGAGCCCAAAAGGGAGACACCCTTGATTTCGGCATCGCCAATAGCGGCCTTGTCCAACGAACGGACGAGAACGTGGTCGGCGTCCCAGTTCAGCACGATGGCATAGAAATCATTCCCCTTGGTGGTGAAGCGCATGTCGCGCGAAGTGTATTTCGCTGCCGTGTTGTCCGAGAAGGAACCTTTCGTCACTACGGCATCCCCTTCTCCGTATTTCTTCCAGCAACGCGTGCCATAGATGGCTTCGCCGTTCACCTTCAACCATTTCCCGATGGAGAGCAGCACGTTCTTCTGCTCGTCCGTGATGGTGCCGTCGGCACGCGGACCGATATTGAGCAAGAGGTTGCCGTTCTTGCTGACGATGTCTATCAGGTCGTGCACGATTTGCTTCGGAGTCTTGTTCTCCTCACCGTCCACGTAGCACCACGACTTCTTGCCCACGGAAGTGTCGGTTTGCCAGGGATGCACCATCATCTTGTCCGACTTGCCGCGCTCCATGTCCCACACTTGAACGTCGGTCGGATACCCCTGCTTGGTGTTGACCACCACGTCCTTGCCCCAATCCAAGGCGTTATTATAATAGAATGCTAAGAAGCGATTGAAATAAGGCATCAGCACGGGATTGTTCACTGTCCAGTCGAACCAAATCAGACTGGGCTGATACTTCACCACCAATTCATACGTGTGCTCCAGCCATTCGCGGGCAAAGTCTTCCGTATATTGCTCTTGCGCGTAGCGCCTTCCGTAGAGCGTGATGGTGGTGTCCTGCACGTCGGAGGGGAACTTCATGCCGCCGTCGTAGAACCAGGCGTTCTCCGCCCTGTGGCTGGAAAGTCCGAACTCCATGCCGCGCTTCTCCACCGCCGCCTTCAGCAAGCCGATGATGTCTTTCTTCGGCCCCATCTTGACGGAGTTCCACTCGTTCAGTTCGCTGTCGTACATGGCAAAGCCGTCGTGGTGTTCCGCCACGGGCACCACGTATCTGGCTCCCGCCTCTTTGAAAAGTTCGGCCCACTCGTCGGCGTTGAACTTCTCGGCCTTGAACATCGGGATGAAGTCTTTGTATCCGAATTCAGTCTGCGGCCCGTAGGTTTCCACATGATGATTGAACTCCGGGGTTCCCTGTTGGTACATGTTGCGCGCATACCACTCGTTTCCAAAGGCCGGCACGGCATAAACGCCCCAATGGATGAAAATGCCGAACTTCCCGTCGGTGAACCATTGAGGGAATTTGTAATGCGCAGCTATGCTGTCCCAATCGGGCTTGAACACTTCGGTCCCCTTGGCCGAGGCCACGGAATCGACGTCATAACCTTTCTGCACGGGTTGCACACACGCTGCCAGGCAAACGCCTGCGGCGGCCATGGCCAGAATGCGCTTCGCGGCTTTCCTGGCCGGAGCGGAAGAAAAATGCTGTTTCATGGTTCTCCTCGTTTTTATTTGACACTATACCTTATGTCCATTGCAGGGATCTCTACCCAACCACCTTACAAAGGTAAAACTTTACTTCCGTCCTTTTATTGCATTATATATGCAAAACATCGCACTTTATCGGCCTTTTTCGGCTCAGTAGATGTTCAGTGGGAACTTGCAACAACACCCGTGTCGGATTGTCACAAAAGCACGGAATTTCCTGCCAGAAAGAAAGGCCTTCCGTTCGCTTCCGTGTTTCATTGACAGGACGGACCGCCGCAAACAGGAGCCGGACTGTTAAAACGCGGGTGGAGAAACTGTTTGTATGGAGCATTTCTCCGTCCCGACGGTCGTTTTTTCGCTGTAAAAACAGCATCGCTTTCCGCAAAGAAATGAACCGCCTTCCGCAAAGACGAAACCTTTTTGCCGCAAGGCAGTTCCTGCGAGTGCAGAAAGAGGGGAAGAACAGGGCTTCGGAGGGCTTTTCCCGCTCCGGATGGAGCCCGCCCGCATGCAAATCTCATTTGTTCTTTTGCAAGCCATTCCCCCGCAGAATTGACGCGGGAGCGGGTTCCGGCCGCACGGCGTTCCGTGGCGGGCGGCAAAATGTCACGGAAACCGGCTTTCGGCTTTCATCCTGCATTCCCTTGGGCGCGCATGGTTAGCGTATTCCCGTTCTGCTCCCGCCCCGCGCCCGTTTGCGCGATTCTCGCCGAGAGTGCCTTGACTTTTTGACAAAATGAATCATTGGGGACTTGTTGCTGTCCGCCGGCCTTTTGGCGCCTTCACAACACGGGGCGCCGCACCACCGGTACAGCGCCCCGCCTCGTCCATTCGCGGCACGACTGCCGCCCGCGTCATTTCATCGTGAGTTCCGCCACGTAGTCCACGCCTTGCGGCACTTCACCCAACTGCAGCACGATGCCGCCTCACAGCTTGCGCACCTTGATGCCGGAGAGGAAGGGTTTGCCCTTCAGGGCTTTCAGCCCTATCATGATGCAGTCGCCGTCGTTGCGGACGATGTAGCGCCGCTTGAAGGCCGTGCGGAAACGTCCGCCGTCGGCCGGAGAGAAGTCGGCCTCCACCTGCTTGCCGCAGATGGAAATGTTGAAGCGCGACTCGCCTGCGGCCTTTTCGGCATTGGCCTTGTCCAGCAGGTTGGCCAGCTGCACGGCCGGGCGCGTCACGTCGGCCATCAGCAGTTCCACCTCGTAGTCGCCCTTGGGAGCGTCGATGCGGTAGGCGAAGTCACCCTCGCGCCAAGTCTGGTAGACCGGCCCGTCCACGGTGTTGACAATCTCCGAAGTGGTGCTGCGCTCCTTGCCGTCCACATATCCCCATCCGCCCGGCGCGTAGGGCCGGTCGGGCAACCAGGTGAGCTGACTCACGTCGGACGTGAAGAAGCAGTTGCTGCCCACGTTGATGGCCAGTTCCTCGCCCTTCGACAGGTCGGGCTGGTCCTGCAGGCGGATGTCCATGGCGTCCTGCACGGTCTGTCCGTCGCGCGTGCCCTGCGCCAAAAGCACGGACGTGCCCTCGGGCAAGGCCACTTGGAACACGGTGTGACAGTTGGCCACCGCCTGATGGCCTGCCGACTTCCCGTTGACGAACAGTTCTACCTCGGGCAGGTTGGTGTAGACCTTCACTGCCTGCGGCTCGCCGGGCTTGCCGGTGCGCACCGCCCAGTCGCGGCTGGCAATGTGCAGCACGGGAATGTCTTCGCGCCACATCGCCTTGAAGTAATACGCCACGTCCTTGGGCGTACGGTCGTTGTAGAACAGCCCCTTGTTGTTCACCCGCGGCATGGACTCCTGTCGGCCGGCCACGTTGAAGTCCACGAAGTTCCAATAGGCACAACCGCTGATCCATTCCTTTTCTTCGATGTAAGGCAGATAATGCTCCACGTAGGTCTGGTGGTATTCAATGCTGAAATCGAAAGCGCGCCCTTCGGTGGTGTGCAGGCGGCGGTCGCTGCCGGCTCCCCATTCGCTGATGATGACGGGTAATTGCGGATAGTGTTCATGCTGGTACTCGCACCAGGCATTGAAGTCCTCCAACTTGTCCACATACCAACCTTGGTAGAGGTTCCACCCGCCCACGTCCGTCAGGTCCAGCCCGATTTCATGGTAAAGGTTGGTCATGTTGTAGGCCATCACGCTGGCCCGGGCCGGGTCCTCCTCCTTCAGCACCTTCTCGAGGCGCTGCGCCAGCGCCACGGTGCGCTCCTTGTAGGCCGGCCAGCGGGAGTTGCCCGGTCCCGGCGTGACGAGAAGGATTTCGTTCATGTAGCCCCACAGGATGACGGAGGGATGGTTGTAGTGCTGGCGTATCATCTCGCGCAGGTTGCGCTCGCAGTTGTCGGCGTAGCCCGGCGTGTCCTCCACGATGTTTACGATGGGGATTTCCTCCCAGGCCAGCAGTCCCAGTTCGTCGCAGGCCTCCAAGATGGCGTCGTCCTGCGGATAGTGGGATATGCGGATGAAGTTGCAGCCGATGTCCTTCATCAGGCGCACGTCGCGGCGGTGGGCCTCGTCGTCCAGCGCCACGCCCACGGGCGCCTGGTCCTGGTGGCGGTTCACGCCGCGCAGTTTATAAGGCTTGCCGTTGAGGAAGAATCCCTTGTTCCCGTCGAAGGAGAACCAGCGGAAGCCCACCTTGTTCGTCTGTTCGTCGAGCACCTTGCCCGTCTTCGGCTCCACCAAAGCCGTCTTCACCACGTAGAGCGCGGGCGACTCGGGCGTCCACAACTCGGGCGTGCGGATATCTTCCGACGTGCATTGCACCGTGCGAGTCTCACCTGCCTTCAGCCGGATGTTCTGCCGGCGAAAGACCTGCAACAAGTCACCTCCCGGAGAGTAAACATGATTCACCAGATCGAGTTTGCTATCCTGGTCCGCATCGTTGGTCACTTCGCATCGCACCCGCACCACGGCCTGTTCGGCGCTCACCTCAGGCGTGGAGACGAAGACGCCCGAAGACCCCATGTTGGCCATGTTGAAATGCTGCTCGGGCAGCGAGATGAGCCACACGTCGCGATAAATGCCGCCCCAGAAGGTGAAGTCGGCCGAAATGGGCGTGATGTCCTTCCGCCCGTTGTCCACCGTGATTTCTATCAGGTTTTCCGTCCGTATCCGGTCCGTGACGTCTATCGTGAAAGCCGAATATCCTCCGGCATGGCTCCCCACGGGCTCGCCGTTCAGGCTGACGTCGGCCGCCTTGCTGGCCGCGTCGATTTTCAGGTAGTAGCGCCGCCCCGGCTCCACCTCGGGCAACGCCAGCGTGCGGCGATAGAGGGCCTTGCCCTGATAGTAGCGCGGCCCGTCGTAGGCATCCAGGTTGTAGGTGTGGGGCAGGTTCACCCGTTCCCACTGCTCCGCGTCGGGCATGCGGAATTCCCAACTGTCGTTGATGGTCTTCATCTCCCGCTGGGCGGCCAACGGGGCAAACGCCCACAAGGCAGCCAAAGCCGCCCCGCATCGCGCCATCTTTATCCCAAATATTTTCATGCTTATGTTTTTTATGGTTTCAAGTGTACAAATTTAAAACATAAGCCACGGAAGCACAAGAAAAAGGGCGGGAAACTGCGCCCCGCCCTGAAGTTTTTTACGTCCAGCCCCGCTTGTAAGACCGGTGCCCGTAGCAGACGACCACCAGGAAACAGATGAACGGCAACACGAACGAGAGGTTCACGGCCGGCATGTCCCACAACACGTGCTGGTCTATGATGGAGGCCTGGAGCGGAGGAAGCACCGAACCGCCCAGAATGGCCATGATCAGACCGGCCGCACCAAACTTCGCGTCTTCGCCCAAGCCTTGGAGCGCGATGCCATAAATCGTGGGGAACATGAGCGACATGCAGGCCGAAACGCCCACGATGCAATACATGCCCCAAATGTTCTGGAAGAACATCACGCCGAGCGTGAGTACGGCGGCCACTATGGCCAAGGTGCGCAGCAGAAGCCCGGAGTTGAAGAAGCGCAACAAGAAGGTGCAGATGAAACGGCTCACGCAGAACACGGCCATGGCCAGGATGTTGTACTGCTGCGAGCGGACTTCGGCAGCCTGCTCGCCCATGCCCATGTCCATGAACAGGCGCGTGCCGTACTGGATGATGAAGGTCCAGCACATGATTTGCGCACCCACGTAGAAGAACTGGGCTATCACGCCCTCGCGGTAACGGCGCACGGCGAAAAGGCGCTTCAGCGTGGGCAGGAAGTCAATCTTGCCCGAGGCGTCGCCGTTCTTGGGCATCTTCATCACCCGCACAAGAATCAGCACGGAGAGCGTCACCAACCCTATCACCAGATAGGGCGCTATCAGCGTGGCCAGGTCGGCATCGCGCACGGCCTCAAACTCGCTGTCGGAAAGCAGGGCGCGCTCGGACGTGTCCAACGGGTGGAGGCGGCGCTGGATGAACTCCATGGCCACGTACATGCCCAACAAGGCACCCATGGGATTGAAAGCCTGTGCCAGGTTGAGCCGGCGCGTGGCCGTCTCCTCCGGTCCCATGGAAAGGATGTAGGGGTTGCAGCTGGTTTCAAGGAACGACAACCCGCAGGTGAGGATGAAGTATGAGAGGAGGAACGGGTAGTATTCGCCCGTCATCTTAGCCGGGAAGAACATGAACGCTCCCAAGGCGTACAAGCCCAAGCCCAGCATGACACCCGCCTTGTAGGAATAGCGGCGGATGAACATGGCGGCGGGGAAAGCCATGGCGAAATAACCGCCATAGAACGCCACCTGCACGAGCGTGCCCTCCGTGACGCTCATGCGGAAAATCTTGGAAAACGCTTTCACCAGCGGAGTGGTGATGTCGTTGGCGAACCCCCACAGGGCAAAACAGCTCGTGATGAGCGCGAAGGGAATCACCGCGGCCCACGTGCCGTCGCCCACGACCGGAACTTTCTTAGTGCTTTTCATTGCATGCTACTTTTTTACAGGTTGATGAATCGGCTCAGTCGTAAAGATAAAACATGCGCTCCATGGGCTTCCACTTCTCGGCCGAAGAGGCGCCGGCCTCTGCCTGCTGGAAAATGGCCATATAGTCTTCCCACTCCTGCTGGCGGGGCAAGGTGGCCAGCTTGGCCATGGCCGTGTCCCAGTCGAAATCCAGCGGGGTCTCCACAATCATGAAGAGCTTCGTGCCCAAGATGTAGATTTCCATCTCCAGGATGCCCACCTCGCGGATGCCGGCCCGAATCTCGGGCCAGGCGAATTCCTGGCTGTGGCGGCGGCGGTATTCCGCAATCAGTTCGGGGTTGTCGCGCAACTCCAATGTTTGACAATAACGCTTTACAGGCACGTCGTACTGCCTGACTTTGTAACCTTCCATATCTTTTCTGTTTTTATAACGTGAATATATCCTTCTTGATTCTGAACGCCGTGCGGCCGGGCTGCACGGCCCGGCGCACGGCGGTATTACCTTATTTATATAGCGGGCCGTAGTTGGCGCAGGCGCGGTAGTCGGCACCTTCCTTGTCCATGCCGAAAGCGTTCCATGCCGCCGGGCGGAAAATGCGTTCTTCCTCCACGTTGTGCATGCACACCGGTATGCGGAGCATCGAGGCCAGCGTGATGAGGTCGGCCCCGATGTGGCCGTAGCTGATGGCACCGTGGTTGGCGCCCCAGTTGTTCATCACGGAATAAACGTCGCGGAACGCTGGCTTGTCGCACAAGCGGGGCACGAACCACGTGGTGGGCCAAGTGGGGTCGGTGCGCTTGTTCAGCACCTCGAAAATCTCGGGCGCCACGTCGGCCGTCCAGCCTTCGGCAATCTGCAACACGGGCCCCAGCCCCTTCACCAGATTCAGGCGCGACATGGTGACGGGCATGCCTCCGCGCGACAGGAAGTGGCTGGAGAATCCGCCGCCACGGAAATAGTCGCGGTCGGCAGGCAGCCAGCTCGTGGCCTTCAGGCAGGCTTCCGCGTCGGCCTCCGTCATCTCCCAGCAAGGCTTCATGCAAGGCTCGCCCGCCGCGTTCGTGCTTGCGCCGGTGGCGTCGAGGGTCGTGGCCCCGGAGTTAATCAGGTGTATCATTCCGCCTGCGGCCAAGCCGGTCAGTTCGCAGCCCGTCACCCGCTTCACGGCCTCGGGGCTCCAGTAGGTGCGCACGTCGCTGAACATCTGGCCGCAACCGGTCAGCAGTTTGCCGAAGAGCATGGCCACGGCGTTGCACGAGTCGTTCTCGGTGGCCAGCACGTAGGCTTGCCGTATGCCGTTCCAGTCGAACGTGCTGCACATCAGGGCCTCCGTGAAGTCGCCGTTCGGCTTCCAGTCGGTCCACTGGCGCTGTCCCTGGAAACCGGCCGCAAGGGCGTGGTGCCCGATGGCCTCTTCCTTGAATCCCATGTCGTGCAGGCGGGGATTGCCCAGCATCAGGTCGCGGATGATGAGCGTCATCTTCACGACAAATTCCCAGTCGCCGTCCTTCTGCTCGCGGGTCTTCTGCCGCTCGGGGCGGTTCTTGTCCCATCCCTCCTGCGGCTTGCAATATTTTTCGGTCCAGGCCATGGCCTTGGCAAACTCGTCGTGGTCGTAGATGCCTTCATCCATGCGACGCAGGATTTCGGTCTCGTCCACGCTCTCGTTGCGCATGCCCAAGTATTCCTGGAAGAACTCCTGGTTCACGATGCTGCCGGCGATGCCCATGCACTGGCTGCCGACGGAAAGGTAGCTCTCGCCGCGCATCTGTGCCACGGCCACGGCCGCACGGGCCCAGCGCAAGATTTTCTCGGCCACGTCGGCGGGAATCGTGTTGTCGTCGATGTCCTGCACGTCGCGCCCGTAAATGCCGAAGGCGGGCAGCCCCTTCTGCGCATGCCCGGCCAGCACGGCTGCCAGATACACTGCACCGGGACGCTCCGTGCCGTTGAATCCCCACACGGCCTTGGGCCAATAGGGGTGCATGTCCATCGTTTCCGAACCATAGCACCAGCACGACGTGACGGTGATGGTGGCCCCCACGCCTTCGCGCTCGAACTTCTCGGCACAAGCGGCACTTTCGCCCACGCGCCCAATCGTGCCGTCGGCAATCACGCACTCTACGGGGCGGCCGTCGGCATACCTCACTTGGGATGTAATCAACTGGGCTACGGCACGGGCCAACGCCATGGTCTTTTCTTCCAAACTCTCGCGTACACCGCCTTGCCTTCCGTCAATCGTCGGACGGATACCTATTTTCGGATACTGGCTCATAATATTAACATTTAATAGTCTATTGATGTTTTGAGAAACACTTTCATGGTTTGTCTGATGCAAAATTAGCAAATCCATTCCCAATAAAATGGTACTAAGGCAACAAATGATAGGACAATATCGACTTTTTCGCCCCAAAAACGCAGGAAAGGCCGCGCACCGGCTCACCGCCGGCAACAAAACAAGGGAAAAAGCCGGACAGGCGGCACCGGAACGGAACGGGGGCAACAGACGGCAGGGACGGGCAAGACGGACGAACACGCTGCGGAATGCGAAAAAGTACTCTGCGGAGAGTACTCGAGTACTTGCCGCAGAGTACTCGCGTGCTTTCCGCAAAGGAATGCACGGCTTCCCGCACTCCCCTTTTCCGCCTGGCGGGGAAACGGTGGCGCCCGCCCGGCCGCTCCCCGGCCCGCAGCCGCTTCTTGAGGAGGAAAGAAACAGGACAAAGCCCGCGTCAAGGACATTCGGACGCAACAAAAAAGCGCAGGAACCCGCAAGCTCCCACGCTATGTCCTTTCACATGCGCCCCCTCCCGCACGGCAACGCGCCGGAAGGATGCTCCACGCCCTCCTATCGCTCAATGAGCACCGTGGCGTAGGCCGAAATGCCTTCTTCACGCCCCGTGAAGCCCAACTTCTCAGTGGTAGTGGCTTTCACGGAAACGTCGTCGGGCTCCACGCCCATCAGTTCCGCCAGGCACGCCTGCATGGCGGGAATGTGGGGATTCAGCTTGGGGCGCTCGGCACAGACCGTGGCGTCCACGTTGCCCACACGATAGCCCTTGTCCGCTATCAGCTCCACCGTCTTGCGCAGGAGAATCTTGCTGTCTATGCCGCGGTATTCTTCCCGGCTGTCGGGGAAGTGGTAGCCAATGTCGCGCAGGTTGGCCGCGCCAAGGAGCGCGTCGCAAATGGCATGTATCAACACGTCGGCGTCGCTGTGGCCCAGCAGTCCGCAGGAATGCTCCAAGCGGATGCCGCCCAACCAAAGCTCACGCCCTTCCACCAAACGGTGGACATCGAAACCGAAACCTACCCTGATGCGTCCCATGTCTTACCTCCCTTCCGTTTAACGGCGACGGCCGAACAAATCCTTCATTCCGTCCAGGTCGAACCCGAGCGTGAAGCGCATCGTCTGGTCGAGCGGGTTGCTCTGCGCCGTGGAAAACACATAGCCGGCGTCGAGCGAGAAGACGCTCATGCGGAAACCCGCGCCCACGGTGAAATACTTGCGGTTGCCTTTGTTCTCACTCTCGTGGTGGTAACCGCCACGAAGCGAGAAGCGGTCGTTGTAAATGTATTCCAGGCCCACGCTCCACTGTATCTCCTGCAATTCCTCCTCGAAGCCGTTGGGCGCGTCGCCGAAGCTCTTGAAAATGCCGGCGATGGGGGAAATGTCGTAGTAGTCGCGCTGCACGCGGTCGGTGTAGTCCTGGTCGGCCTCGCCCTCTTCCTGTTTGGGATAGGTGGGCACCAGGAGCTTGTTGGCGTCCGCCGCGATGGAGAATTTGTTGTACTCGTTGATGGGCACCAAGAAGTTGATACCCAGACGGAGGTTCGTGGGGATGAACTCGGAATTGTCGTCCCCTCCGTATGAGATTTTGCTACCGATATTACTGATGTTCAAGCCGATGCCCATGTTCCATTCACGGGTGCGGCCAGTGAAGTAACGGTTCCAGTAGAGGGCGATGTCCGCCGCGAAAGCCTTGCCCGGCGAGGTCTCGTCGGAATAGTCGTAGGTGATGTCCGACAAGATGAAACGCAGGGCTACCGCCGCCGAGAAGTTCTCGCTCAGCATGCGGGAGTAGGCCACGTCGAACGACATCTCGTAGGGGCTGATGGTCATGTCGCCCATGCCGTCGGCACTGCTGCTCGTGGACACCTCGCCCAACGAGAAATAGCGCAACGAGGCGCTCACGGCCTGATAGTCGCCGATGCGGTAGAAGCCGCTCACGTAGGCCAGGTTGATGTCGTTCACCAACTGGCGCAACCACGGCGTGTAGTTGACGCCCACCCCTGCGCGGGCGATGCAGAACGGATATTTGGCCGGATTCCAATACTGCGAACTCACGTCTGCTTCCGTGGCCGCCCCGATGTCGCCCATCGAACCGCCCCGGGCATCGGGAGCGATGGACTGGGAGGTGACGCTGGTGGTCACGGGGTTGAACATGTTCCGCTTGTCCTGCGCATGCAGCGAGGCCATCGCCCCGCAACCGAGGAGAATAGCCGCTAAAAGATATTTCTTCATCATCTGTTTTTTTCTTATTTTTCGCATGATAGAATAACGCGGAGGCGGCCTATTTATTGCGCAATATAATGATTTTGTTCGTTCGCGAAGCCGCCTTGCTGTCCGACGTGGACACATGGGCACGGTAGAGATAAACTCCGGTGGAGAGCGGCATGCCGCCTCCCGCGGTCAGGTCCCAATCCACGCGGTAGATGCCGTCGGCCGACGTGCCGTGCTCCGTATGCGTCCACAACTTGCGCCCGGCGAAGTCGAACACTTCTATCGTGAAGTCGCACTCCGTTCCGGGGCGGTCGTAGCGCATGATGAACGTGGTGTGCTCGCGTGCCGGGTTGTTCGTGCAGCTCAGGTCTATCAGGTCGGGCTGCAGCCCGCCGTCGACATGGAAGTCCAGCGTCACGGTGGACGAATTGTTCATCACGTCCCAGGCGCGGAAAGTCAGCGTGTGCGGCCCGTCCTCCAACGCGGGAATGACATAGGCCAGCTGCCCCCGGCGATAGTCGCCCAGCACGCTCTCGTATTCACTGTTCAGGATGTAGGTCTTGGCCGGGTCGCCGTCGATAGTGAGCTCCAGGTCGTGCCCCACGGCGGTGTTCGTCACGTTGATGCCGCTTTCGTCCTCCAGCGCCGCCACGAAATAGGGCGTGGCGTTCACCGTTCCACCGGAAACGAAATCCTCGCGGTTCAGGTAAGCTTGAATCTGCGGGCCTTCGGTGTCGCCCGAGAGTTCGTCGCTGCTGCCGCCCACCGTCACCTGCTCCGAGAAGCCGTTGGCCTCGCGCCGTTTAGTGTTGTCGATGGCGTAGAGCAGGATGCGGCCCGACTCGCCGGAGTATTTGATGTCCATCGGCACGGGGAAGGTGAAGCGGAACTCGCCGTTGCGCACGGAATCGCGGCCGGAATAGAGGCGCTTGTCCCGCGTGACGTAAGTCACCGGTTCGTCGGCCTCGCCGTCGTTGTTCAGGCAGGTGATGGTGCTCTCGCTGTCGTACACCGTGGCCGAAAGCACACCGGAATAGTCCGTCAAGGTCTGCCCCGCGGCGTCTTCCACATGGCCCGACACCCGGGCGATGCTGCCGGCCTTGAAGTCGGCAAGGGGAAGCCCCTCGCCTACCGCCCGGCCGTTGATGCTGTCCACCACCAGTTCGTATTCGGGCACGCCCAGTTTCAATGCGGGGTCGCCCAAGAGCACGTAGTGGAGCTTGTTGACCGACACGTCCGTGCTATCATGATAATCATAAATCTTGTCTTCCTCGCAATAATGCGGCGTGACCAGTTCCACCTTCGCCAGTCGCACGGCATCGCCCAAGGCGTTTCGCCTGCCGTTCGCGTCCTTGCCCAAGGCTTGACGGGTGAAGTAACGGTTCATCCAACTGTTGGCCGTGGAATACACCGTGCGCGTCGTGCCCAAGAAGGCGACGGCCGTACCTCCGGCATGCAGCACGGCCCGCTCACCGATGTTGTCCTCCAACATGTCGAAAGGACTCACGTCGCAAGCAGCCGTCACCCACAAAGGCAAATTGGGGGAAGAATAAGAAGAGAAGTCGGCCAGGCGCAACACCTTCTCATGCGAAAGTTCGCGGGGGTTGCCATGCCCGCTGTAGTTCATCATGAGGCAACCTTCGTCCATCTGCGCCTTGATGTCGGCCTCCACGGCCGGATAAGAATAGCCCGCCGCACCGGACTCACGCCGGTAGGCGTCCCAATAGATGCGGTTCACCTGCATGTCGGGATGCTCGTCCTCCACAATCTGCGAGAGCTGTTCGGCCTTGATGATATGGTCGTTCTCATCTCCGTCGTCGCCCAACACGCAAATGACATTGCGCCATGCGCCCGCATGCGCGTTCTCCATGTAATCTATGGTCTTGTCCACCATGATTTTCGCATCGGCTTCCGTGGTCACGGGGAAACGGCCGACGCCCAAATCCACTTTGTTACGCTGGAAATCGTCGCCCTCGCCATCATCCAACAGCCCGAAATAGTCTTCCATCACAAAACTGCTGGTATGGCTGAGGGAGTTCTCCGACTCATAGCAGAGCAGGTAGTCGTCGGGGTTCAGGCCGCGCACGGCAGAGGTCAGCATGCGGTTGTCCCACACGCCGTCGCCGAAGAGCAACAGGTAGCGGGGCATGTCGGCCTCGGTCTCCGCACGGTCGTAGAGCATCTTCATCAGGCGGCGGTAGGCCGTGGCGTCCGGCGTGCCGGAGGAAAACTCGTTGTACACTTGGTCGGCGCGCACAATCTGCACCCGCAGCCCGTCCAGACTGCGATGGGCTTCCGCCAGGCGCTCGGCCTGCGCGAGCAACCGACCGCTCGTAGGGATGAGAATCACCATGTCGCAGGCCGACAAGGCATGCAAATCCTGATTGGCCACCTCGCCGATGTAGGTGGGAGACGGGAAATCGGCATCCACGTCCACAGCCACATACTCCCGCGAAGGGTCGTCCACCGGAACGGTCAGCATGTTGCCCGTCTGCGTTCCCTGCATCT
This sequence comes from uncultured Paraprevotella sp., assembly GCA_944321525.1. Taxonomy (GTDB): domain Bacteria; phylum Bacteroidota; class Bacteroidia; order Bacteroidales; family Bacteroidaceae; genus Paraprevotella. Next base: position 41,301 of record CALULQ010000003.1, on the reverse strand, counting down.
CGACCACCGGTTCGTCCCGCCGCCCCAAACGCCAAAGCTTCACGCCGGTGCGGCCCTGCGTGTCAATGACGAAGTTGGCAGCCGACGTTTCCGAATGCCGGATATATAAATAGGAGTCGTTCATGCGAAGTTGCCGGCGGTAACAAAGCTCCAGATAGCCCAGACGGGCATCTATCCCGGCTGTGGAAGTAAGAGTCACTTCCGTCTCGTCGCCCAAAGAAGAAAGCGCGTAAGTGGCCATGCCTTCGCGTGCGGCGTCATACTCGCCCGAATGGTAGATGGTAATGGTATTCCGCGTTTCGCCGTCCACCGTGGGCTGCACGGTGCAACGCTTCTTGTCGTCTGTAAAATGAGCCGTAAAATAAACCTTCAGCGAACCGCCAGCCGATGCCACGGGATGGGGAGACGGCAACCGATAAGTCTGCGTATTGGCCGACGCATAGTTGACGTCTTCATAAAAAGTGCGGCCGCTCTGGTACCAGGAGTATTCTTCTTTCTTATACAACACGTTCGCCGGAGTGTAATCCAAGTCCGTCCGAGGCGAAGCTGTCGCACGCTCGGTCTCCATGGTCTGCGGGGCATCGCCTTCGGTCAGGAAATAACAAGCCTGGCGGGCGAAAGTATTCATCCGGTGGGTGGAACGTCCGTTGCGGTCGGGGGCCGACCAGGAAAGCAGTCCGCGGCCGAAGAACAAAAGCCCGCGGTCGTCACGATAAAGGGGCACTTCCTCCAAGTCGTCGAAGTCCGTGTCGGCATCTATCACCTCATCCTGCACGTGTCCGCCATAGCCGTAGAGTTTTACCCTCGAAGGGTCGGCAAAGCCCATGCGCTGCAGGTCGGATGCCGTAAGCCGGTAGACGCCGTCGTCCGTAATGCCTATTTTCACCCAACGGCCTTGAGACAACACTGAATGTTCGGCATAACGCTCCGAAGCGGCCTGCGCCGCCGGAGCAGCCGCCCCTCGCAAGGCTGCCGTCGGACGACGGACTATGTTCATCTTGAAACTCGTCAGCTTGTAGTATTGGCCTCCACGGCGCACGACCGGAACGAAAGACACGTCGAGCATGCCTTTCTTGCGGGAGACGCCCACTTGGCTATACACCTCGGGGGATTCGGGCAACGATTCGCCCCATGTAGCCACACGCCGTGCTTCCTCTGCGGTCAGGCGAACATATTCGGGATAGTCCAAACGGACTTCATAGCTGAATTGCCGATAGTCTTCGTCCAGCGGAATGACCTCGCTGTACTGCGCCGGAACCGAATCCAACTGCAGAATGTCCCAATCCACGTATGTAAATTCCTGCGCGAACGCAGAAACCGCGCCTGCCCCAAGCAGGAATATGGCCGTCTTAAACCTCATGCTGTCACCTCACATAAAAATCCAATACCTTGCGTTCTTGGAGGAAGCCTTGCAAGTGTTGTCCCACGCTCACCGGAGCCACGCCGGAAGGAGTGCCGGTGAACAGCAGGTCGCCCATCTTCAACGTGTAGAAGCGACTGACGAAAGCGATAATCTCGTCCACAGCAAAGAGCATGTCGCCCGAATACCCCTCCTGCACCGTCTGGCCGTCGATGTCCAAATGGAACGGGAGCTGCTGGATGTCGGGAAGCTCTTCCTTGGACACGAAATCGCCCACCACGGCCGACCCGTCAAAGCCCTTGCAGAGCTCCCAAGGCAAGCCTTCTTTCCTGAACTTCCGCTGCAGGTCCCGCGCGGTGAAGTCAATGCCCACCGTCACTGCATCGTAATAACGATAAGCGAAGCGCGGGGCAATGTTCTTCCCCAAACGGCAGATGCGCACCACCAGCTCCGCCTCGTAGTCGCACTGCTTCGTGAAGTCGGGAATGAAAAAGGGCTTCCCATCCTTCAACAGCGCCGAGTCGGGCTTGGTGAAAATCACAGGCTCCTCCGGTTTATATAACGTCCCGTCGAGTTCTTTATTGTGTTTGGCATAATTCATGCCCACAGCCAGTATCTTCATGGTTCATTCCGTTTTATAGTGATTACCATACAAAAATACGGAATTTATTTCCTTCCCGCACGGCCACGGGAACGAAAAACATTTTTTAACCTAAAAAGGGCATGACTTCGGGTTATCGAAGCCATGCCCTCAACTATCTCATCAAAGAGTTTTCCTTACTCAGCGCGGAGCGTGAAGCGCTTGAAGGCAGTCACCGTACAATCCTTGTCGGCACCCTTCAAGTAGTCGGCTACGCTGATCTTGTCGTTCTGGATGAAAGCCTGCTTCAGCAAGCACTCTTCCTTGAACAGCTTGTTCAAGCGGCCCATAGCGATCTTCTCGATCATATTCTCGGGCTTGCCTTCCTGACGAGCCTTGTCGGCTGCGATTTCCTTCTCACGTGCGAGCACGTCGGCAGGATAATCGCTTTCGTCAAGCGAACGCGGGTTCATGGCCGCCACCTGCATGGCCACAGCATGTCCGTATTCATCTGCCACCTGCTTGTTCAGAGCCACCATCGTGCAGAGCTGGTTCTTGTTCTGGTGGTTGTATACAGAAATGTTATCGCCTTCCACCGTCATGTAGCCGTCGAGCTCCATCTTTTCGCCCGTGATGCCGCTGCGGTCCACCACTGCGTCAGCCACCGTACCTGTACCCATGGGCAAAGCCTTCACTTCGTCCAAGGTCTGGCACTTGTTGGCCACGGCCAAATCCAAGATGCTCTTCGCCAGCTTCACGAAATCTTCGTTCTTGGCCACGAAATCAGTTTCGCACTTCAAAGCGATGATCGCGCCAAAGCCGTTTTCAGCCTTCACCACGACGCAGCCTTCTGCTGCTTCACGGTCGGAACGCTTTGCAGCCACGGCCTGGCCTTTCTTGCGAATGATTTCCATTGCCTTTTCGATGTCACTGCCGGCTTCTTCCAAAGCTTTCTTGCAGTCCATCATACCAGCTCCCGACAACTGACGGAGCTTGGTAATATCTGCCATTGTAACAGCCATAATCTTCTCTTCGTTATATGAATAAATACGTTGTTATGAACTTCATCAAGCTTCAGCCTGTGCTTCTTCCTTCACCTCTTCGGCCGGAGCCTCTTCAGCCTTCTCTACACGGGCCTTTGCAGCACGCTTGCGGGGCTTGCTTTCGGCCTCGCCGGCAGCTTCTGCATCCACCTTCTCGGCCTTGCGCTCTTCCAGACCTTCGGCAATGGCCGCACAGCAAGCATCAAGAATCACCTCAATGCTCTTGTTGGCATCATCGTTGGCAGGAATAACGAAGTCGACGTTATCCGGATTGGAGTTCGTGTCCACGATTCCAAATACAGGAATTCCGAGACGGTTAGCTTCGCGCACGGCAATCTGTTCCTTGAGCACGTCTACGACGAACAATGCAGACGGCAGACGAGTCAAATCGGCAATGGAACCCAAGTTCTTCTCCAATTTGGCACGCTGACGGGAAATCTGGAGGATTTCACGCTTCGAAAGGTTGGCATACGTACCATCGGCGGTCAACTTGTCGATATTGGCCATCTTCTTCACAGCCTTGCGGATTGTGGGGAAGTTGGTCAGCATACCACCCGGCCAACGCTCGATGACGTAGGGCATGTTCACAGCCGCAGCTTTCTCAGCCACGATCTGCTTGGCCTGTTTCTTAGTAGCAACAAACAAAATCTTCTTGCCGGATTTTGCGATTTGTTTTAAAGCCTCTGCGGCATCGTCGATTTTAGCCACCGTCTTGTGGAGGTCGATGATATGGATGCCATTGCGCTCCATGAAGATGTAAGGAGCCATTGCAGGATTCCACTTTCTCTTCAAATGGCCAAAATGACAACCGGCTTCCAACAACGTATCAAAATTTGTTCTAGACATTTCTTTTCTTTGTTTAATCGTTTACTTTCTTTTTTGTTTTCTCAACCAACTCCCGGGTAGTCCGTCGGAGGAATCCCGGCAGTTTAGATACTAAACGTCTATGCAGCTCGATAAACGGCCGAATATTAACGCTTACTGAACTGGAATCTGCGACGTGCCTTCGGACGTCCCGGCTTCTTACGTTCAACCACGCGCGAATCGCGGGTGATGAAGCCTTCGGCGCGGAGCGCCTTCTTGTCGTCGGCATTGATTTTCACCAAGGCGCGGGCGATAGCCAAGCGCAAAGCTTGTGACTGACCCGTGTAACCGCCGCCATACACATTAACCTTGATGTCGTATTTCTCTTCCACGCCCAACGTGGACAGGGGTTGCTTCACCACATATTGGAGGATTGAAGAAGGAAAGTACTCTGCAAGGTCTCTCTTGTTGACCGTAATCTTTCCCGTGCCCTCGCTGACATAGATACGAGCAACGGCACTCTTGCGTCTGCCTAATGCATTAACTACTTCCATCGTTTATTATTTATACAAGTTTATATCAATCAGTTTGGGTTGCTGTGCCTCGTGCTTGTGGTCGCTGCCTTCATAGACATACAAGTTGCCCAACAGCTGGCTGGCCAGACGGTTCTTCGGCAACATGCCCTTCACCACTTTCTTCACCAGTCTCTCGGCACCGTTGGGGCGAGCCATCAACTGGGCCGGAGTCATCTCGCGCTGACCGCCGGGATAGCCCGTGTAACGCAAGTAAACGCGATCAGTCCACTTCTTGCCCGTCAGTTTCACCTTGTCGGCATTGATGATGATCACATTGTCACCGCAATCCACATGAGGCGTGAAGTTCGGCTTGTACTTTCCTCTCAACAACTTTGCCACCTTGGAACCCAAGCGACCCAGCACTTGGTCTGTTGCGTCCACAACGACCCATTCTTTCTTTGCCGTCGCCTTGTTGGCCGAAATGGTCTTGTAACTTAAAGTATCCATTCTTTAACTTAAAATAATTTTGTTACTACTAAAAAAACTCTTTTTTCTTTTTCCCCCGTGATTCACTAACCGTCTTTTCAGGCCAAAGGAAAGACTATTAACACACAGGTTTTAAGACTTTTATCGTCTCTTAGATAATAATCGGCTTGCAAAGTTAGCACTTTTCCGCAAAACAGCCAACACTTTCGCCCAACTTTTTCACAAGGCCAGCAAATCCAGCCGCATGATGTAGTCGTTCATATAGAAGCCGTTACCGATGTCGAAATCACCTTGGCGATCAATGCGCATGCCCATGTGGCGATAGAAGCCAAGCGCGGGATTGTTCCGGTTCACATTCAGCTCCATGGCCACTGCCGCGGGAAAAGCCTCGCGCACGTAGGCCACGGCGTGGCGGAACAGCGCACCGCCAGCATGCGTTTTTTGGTATTCCGGCAACACATAAATCTTTTCCAAATGCACCTTGTCCTCGCCGTCGGGCCTCACGGAAACGTAACCCACCGGCGTCTCTCCGTCGTAGGCAATGAAATACACATGGCCTTTGCGCTCCATCTGGCATCGCACGTTTTCCACGTCATACATCCAGTGCATCATGTATTCCGTCTGTTCCTCGCTCAGAATGCCCTCATACGTGTGGGGAAACACCTTCCAAGCCATTGTGTGAATCAGCTCGCTGTCATGAATCGTAGCTTTCCTGATATCCAACATATATATTTCCTCCTTTCTGTGCCGACCTTCCGCCAACGAGCAGAATTCAAATCCGCCGCCGCTTCCGGCTCCTGTAAATCTGCGGCAAAATTATATAAAAAATGCGATTTTGACATCCCTCGTACAAGAAAGTCTGCCCGCCACCTTTTCTTTGCAACCCAACCGTTTATATTGGGGAGGTTACGTCCATGAAGAAAAATTGTTTTCTCGTCACTGGTGAAAGGATTCCGGCTCAGCAGAAATCCAGTGGGGCCAGCCGTATATTTCAGCGATTCCGAGATGGGAAGAAAGACGGCCCTCGGGAACTCCCTTGCATGTTTCGGTGGCGCCGGCCGCCTCCTGTCGCGAAGACGCCAAAAGGCCTGCGGAGGGCAATAAGTCCCCCAATGACAATCTGTCAAAACGTCAAGACAGCCCCTGCGGGAACCGCGCAAACGGGCGCGGGACGGGAACAGGACGGAAATGCGCGAACCTCACGCGCCCAGGGAAATGCAGGATGAAAGCCGAAAGCCGGTTTCCGCGACATTTTGCCGCCCGCCACGGAACGCCGTGCGGCCGGAACCCGCCCCTCGCGTCACCCCCGCGAGGGGAATGGCTTGCAAAAGGACAAACGGGGTTTGCACGCGGGCGGACTCCATCCGGAGTGGGAAAAAGCCCTCCGAAGCCTTGTTTTTCCCTCCCTTCTGCACCCGCAGGGACTGCCTTGCGGCAAAAAAGTTTCGTCTTTGCGGAAGGCGGTTCATTTCTTTGCGGAAAGCGATTCTGTTTTTACCGCAAAAAAACGACCGCCGGGACGGAGAAATGCTCCATACAAGCAGTCTCTCCACCCGTTTTTTAACAGTCCGGCTCCTGTTTGCGGCGGTCCGTCCTGTCATTGAAACACGGAAGCGAAAGGAAAGCCTTTCTTCCTGACAGGAAATTCCGCGCTTTGGTGACAATCCGACACGGGCGTTGTAACTGGTCCCCACTGAATTTCTACTGAGCCAGGATTCCCACCGACGCCACCGAACAGCACAAATAAAATAAAGGGATGGCGCCCAATGGCGACACCCCTTTACTTATTATACTAATCCAGCATTCTCCCTTCACCGCATCAGAACTCGGCGTTCTTCGGCGTGCGGGGGAAGGGAATGACGTCGCGGATGTTCTGCATGCCCGTGACAAAGAGGATAAGACGCTCGAAGCCCAGTCCGAAACCGCTGTGGGGGCAAGTTCCGAAACGACGGGTATCGAGATACCACCACATGTCCTTCATCGGGATGTGCAACTCTTCGATACGGGCCATGAGCTTGTCGTAGTTCTCTTCACGCTCGGAGCCACCGATGATTTCGCCAATCTGGGGGAAGAGCACGTCCATGGCACGCACCGTCTTCCCGTCGTCGTTCATCTTCATGTAGAAGGCCTTGATTTCCTTTGGATAGTCCGTCAGGATGACCGGCCGCTTGAAGTATTCCTCCACCAAGTAGCGTTCATGCTCGCTGGCCAAGTCCGCCCCCCAATAAATCGGGAACTCGAACTTGCGCCCGTTCTTCACAGCCTCTTCCAGAATCTCGATGCCCTTTGTATAGGGCAGGCGCACGAAATCATGCTCCACCACGAAATGCAGACGCTCGAGCAGGGTCTTGTCAATCATCTTGTTCAGGAAAGCCAAGTCGTCCTGGCAGTTTTCCAGCGCCCAACGCACACAGTACTTGATGAAGTCCTCCGCCAAGTCCATGTTGTCGTTGATGTCGTTGAAGGCCACCTCGGGTTCAATCATCCAGAACTCGGCCAAGTGGCGCGGCGTGTTGGAATTCTCCGCGCGGAAAGTGGGCCCGAAGGTGTAAATCGCACCCAAAGCCGTGGCCCCCAACTCGCCTTCCAACTGTCCGGAAACAGTGAGCGAGGTGGTTTTGCCAAAGAAATCGTCCGAGTAGTCTATCTTGCCTTCCTCGTCCTTCTTCAAGTCGTAGAGGTTCTTGGTGGTCACCTGGAACATCTGCCCAGCACCCTCGCAATCACTGGCCGTGATGATGGGCGTGTGGAAATAAAAGAAGCCATGCTCGTGGAAATAGCGATGAATGGCCATGGCCATGTGATGGCGGATGCGGAACACCGCCCCGAAGGTGTTGGTGCGCAAGCGCATGTGTGCATGCTGACGCATGAACTCCATGCTCTGGCCTTTCTTCTGCATCGGGTAGTCCGAACCGCAAGTGCCCAACACTTCGATCTGGCGCGCCTGAATTTCAACGGCCTGCCCCGAACCGACACTCTTCACCAGTTCGCCCGTCACGCTAAGGCAAGCTCCCGTGGTGACCTGTTTGATGAGTTCTTCTTCGAACTTGTCGGCGTCGGCCACCACCTGCACGTTGTTGATGGTGGAGCCGTCGTTGAGCGCGATGAAATAGACCGACTTACTGCCGCGGCGCGTGCGCACCCAGCCCTTGACGTTGACCATCGCTCCGTAGTCTTCACGCTTCAACACATCTGTTATCTTCGTTCTGCGAATAGTTTCCATTTCATTTCTCCTTTAAAAACATCTTATCATTCAAACGCCCCCATGCGCAACATGTTCACCTCGCGCTCGGTAAGGAAACGCCAGTCGCCGCGGCGCACGTTTTTCTTGGTGAGTCCGGCGAACAGCACACGGTCGAGCTTCACCACCTTGTAGCCCAAAGCCTCGAAAATGCGGCGCACGATGCGGTTGCGCCCCGAGTGGATTTCAATGCCAATCTGCTTCTTGTCGGTGGGGCTGGCATATTCGATGGCATCGGCACGGATTTCGCCGTCGTCCAACGTGATGCCTTCGGCAATCTGCTGCATGTCGGCAGCCGACACGTTGCGGTCGGTTGTCACATGGTAAATTTTCTTTTTCAGATACTTGGGATGCGTCAACTTGGAGGCCAGTTCGCCATCATTGGTGAACAGCAGCACGCCCGTCGTGTTGCGGTCGAGCCGGCCCACGGGATAGATGCGCTCGCGGCAGGCATCCTTCACCAGCTCCATCACCGTCTTGCGGTTCTGCGGGTCATCGCTCGTCGTCACGTAGTCCTTGGGCTTATTTAGCAGCACGTAGACCTTTCGTTCGATGCTCACCGGCTGGTCGTGGAACTTCACCTCGTCGGTGCGCTTCACTTTCGTTCCCAGCTCGGTCACCACGACTCCGTTGACGCTCACCACGCCAGCCTTGATGAACTCGTCCGCCTCACGCCGCGAGCAAACGCCGGCATTGGCCAGGAACTTGTTCAGGCGGATGGGTGCGTCGGGATCCACATTGAGCTCCTTGTACTCAATCTGCTTCTTCATGCTGTATTTGGCATTGGGATCATAACCTCCCGGACGGCGTTGCGGACGCTGCCCGCCATAACGGTTGTTGCCATATCCCCCGCCCTGCGGACGGCGGTAACCTCCGTTGTTAGGACGATAACCGCCCTCACGGTTGTTCCCATATCCTCCTTCACGGTTGCCATATCCGCCCTCGCGGTTGTAGCCTCCTGTGCGGTTATAATTGTTCTCGCGACGGTATCCTCCGCCCGCCGGGCGGAATCCGCCTTCGCGTCCGTAGCCCCCTTCGCGATTGTAGCCTCCCTCGCGGTTACCGTAACCTCCCTCGCGGTTGTAATCATACCGCGGGGCATAGTTATTGCGGTAAGGGCGTTGCTCGCCACCCGCATTGCGTCCTTCACGGTTGAACGACGGCCTGTAGGGACGGCGCTCCTGCGCGCCATCGGCCCCATTGGCCGAATAAGCCCTCTCGGCCCGCTGGATGCGTGGCCTCATGACGCGCCCAGCGCGCATGGGCCGGTTCACACTCTGGTCTCCATTCTCGTTGTCCGATGGCTTGTAGCCCTCACGGCTACGCTCGCTCTCTTCGGGAGCGAAATTATCCTGCCATTTCTCGTCTTCCATACTTTCTCCTATTTATATATTAAACTAACTAAGAAGAAGGCGCGTTCGCCCTCGCGGGTCCGTCCTGCCTTCCGACTATCCTTTTCACATTCCCGTATACGAATGGGGCGTTATGGCGCGAAGCTCTTCCTTCACGGCGTCGCTCACCTCCAGCCCTTCGATGAAATCCTTTATGGCCTTTTCAGTGATGGTGTGGTTCGTGCGCGTCAGGGCCTTCAGCGCCTCGTAGGGGTGCGGATAGGCCTCGCGGCGCAAGATGGTCTGTATGGCCTCGGCCACCACCGCCCAACAATTATCCAAATCGGCATTGATGGCCTCGCGGTTGAGCAACAGCTTGCGCAAGCCTTTCAGGGTACTCTGGATGGCGATGACGGTATGCCCCATGGGGACGCCCACGTTGCGGAGCACCGTGGAATCCGTCAGGTCGCGCTGCAGTCGCGACACGGGCAATTTCATGCTCAGATGGGCCAATATGGCATTGGCCACGCCCAAGTTGCCCTCCGAATTCTCAAAGTCTATCGGGTTCACCTTGTGAGGCATGGCACTGGAGCCCACCTCGCCGGCTTTGATTTTCTGTTTGAAATATTCCATCGACACGTATTGCCAGAAGTCACGGTCAAGGTCTATCATGATGGTGTTGATGCGCTTCATGGCATCGAACACCGCACCCAGGTTGTCGTAGTTGGAAATCTGGGTGGTGTATTCCTCGCGCTCCAGCCCGAGCTTTTCAGCCACGAAACGGCTGCCGAACGCCTTCCAGTCGTATGCGGGATAAGCCACGTGGTGGGCATTGTAATTGCCCGTAGCCCCGCCGAACTTGGCCGTGATGGGGCACGCCTTGAGCATCTCCAACTGGCGCTCCAAGCGATAGGCGAACACCATCACCTCCTTGCCCAAACGCGTGGGCGAGGCCGGCTGACCATGCGTCTTGGCCAGCATGGGCACGTCTTTCCACTCCTCGGCGTAGGCACGCAACTGCGCAATCAGTTCCTCCAGCTGAGGATAATAGCATTCTTCCAAAGCCTCTTTGATGGAAAGCGGCACCGACGTGTTGTTGATGTCTTGCGAGGTCAATCCGAAGTGGATGAATTCCTTGTAAGCTTCCAGTCCGCCAATCTGGTCGAATTGCTCCTTGATGAAATATTCCACGGCCTTCACGTCGTGGTTCGTCACCTTTTCTATATCCTTCACCCGCCCGGCATCAGCCTCCGTAAAACCGAGGTAAATGTCGCGCAAGCGCGGGAACAGCGCATGGTCGAACGAAGCCAGTTGCGGCAACGGCAACTCGCACAACGCGATGAAATACTCCACCTCGACGCGCACCCGGTAGCGGATGAGCGCGAATTCCGAGAAATAGGAAGCCAAAGCCTCCGTCTTGCCCCTATAACGGCCGTCTATCGGGGAGATGGCCGTCAACATATCCAATTCCATAAAAGTAATACGTATTATTTGTGCTGCAAAAATAATTCATTTTATCCGTTCACCCATATAAAATAAGGAAAACTTCTTTAAAAAGGCGATAAGATTGACTTAAAACAACAAAAGACACCCTGCAAGGTGTCTTCTTCATCTCCGTGGGCGCTGAGGGATTCGAACCCCCGACCCTCTGCTTGTAAGGCAGACGCTCTGAACCAGCTGAGCTAAGCGCCCTTTTGACATCAGGAAGCAAGTTTCTAATGGTGGGCGCTGAGGGATTCGAACCCCCGACCCTCTGCTTGTAAGGCAGACGCTCTGAACCAGCTGAGCTAAGCGCCCCTGCTTCCCGTTTCAAAAGCGATGCAAAGGTACGTCTTTTTCTCCTTTCCTCCAAATTTTCGAAGCGTTTTTTTCGAAAATCCAATATTTAAAGAGGCTTTTGGAGTGGATTTTTGAGTCCGTCCCATATTTTCACCCCTCATCTCGCTTTGTGGATACAAATTCCGATCCATTTCTCCATTCGTGTGCTTCCTGTCTGAAGTCATCGAACAAGCGGAATTTCGTCTACACATATTTACGCGAGTTCGAAATAAGAGAAGTAAGGGAAATGTTGATAATCCCGCTGCTGTTTTAACCGGAGATTATTTCAAGCTCGCGTACAGAGGTATGACGTGCCCAGCATACTGAAAATCCCTTGCAAACCATCCACAACTTGCAGGGAATAACCCAATACCATTGGCCATAAGAAGAAACTCTCTCGGTTGAACTATGGCATTCAAATCACATCCAACGGCGACCGCGTCATCACCAACGGATAGCGTTCGGGGTGTTTGAGGCTCTCTATTTCGAGGTCCACGTCCAACTCGGGCCATTCGATGGCATTCGGTCCAGCCATGCGCACGTTGAGCGCACTGCTGACACGGGCATCGCGCAACCTGGGCACGCGATTGTATGACATGACAGAATCCTGCCCCAGTACGGACAGCATCATACCCTGTGCATCAATCATCAACACGCTACCGATGTGGGCTGCAAACTGTTGTTTAAAGTCATCTTCACATTTTTCCACCAATTCGGGTCTCTTTCTCAAATCCTTACTGTCAAAGCCATAATTGGCTGCCAATTCTATCTGCGGTTCCAACCAGGACTTGGAACTCATGGTGTAATTGACTCTGTTCGTTTGCGAGAATAATAAGAATCTCAGGAAGCAGGAGGGCATCACGCCGTCGGAATATCGCCCGAGGGCGCGGGAGCAAAAACAAGTGCCCCGAATCTTCCATAAGCACCACCTCAGGAGACACCTCTTGCCTGCCACCTCAACGAATCCTCCCCTATCACCATGTCGAGCTTGCCGCTGTCTTTCATCCACGACAAGTAGGAACGTATGGTGGACCCCACGAGCACGTATTGTTCGGCGGTCATGGTCAGGCGATAGGCACGGAAGACGGATTGGATGACGTGTTCTGTGTCCTGCGGCATGGTGCAGATTTCCTCGATGACGTGGGCTATCTCATGCACTTTGGCTCGGTTGAAGGCGGCAAGCGGTTTGATGTCGGTCGTGACATCGGCGTGCGAGGGCACAAAGACCGCCGCGTCAATGGTTTCTATGCTGTCGAGCGTGGCAAGGTATTGGGCTACGTCGTAAATGAAGGTTACGCCATACTTTTCCAATACCGACGGGCTGCTGACGCAATCCGCGAGAGAGACCGTGTCGTCGGGGGTGCGGACTCCGACCATGTCGAAGAAGTGACCGGGCAAGGGAATAAGTTCCAGTTCTGACGGAAAGTCGGGCGACGAGCAGTCGGCGACCTCGCTCTCCTTCGCCAAGAGGAACTTGCTCCTCAACTCCTTGAACGGGTAGCCGCCATACAGGAACGAAGGCTCGAGGATGGGATACCGCGTAAAACTTCCTTCAACGCCGCTCGCGAATATCGGACAACCGGTCTGTTTCTGGACATACTGGTTTCCGCCGATATGGTCGGCATTGCTATGGGTGTTGACGATGCCTTTGATGTTCCATCCGTTCTGTCCGGCAATTTTCAACACTTTCTTCGCGGCTTCCTTGTCGTTTCCGCTGTCGATAAGATAGACATCGCTTTCCGTTTGCCTATATATACCTATCTTTGCAGGGCTGTTGATGTAGTAGCTCTGCCGACCTACTTGTTTTAGTTCGTACATAAGAATTCAGTGATTAGCCGTTCTAAAGATTCAGTCCGACACATTCTCCGACATCTCCTTAATCACCCTGCACGGATTCCCCACTGCCACGCAATTAGCCGGAATGGAACGGGTCACCACGCTTCCCGCACCGATAACCGTGTTCTTTCCGATAGTCACGCCCGGCAACAATATCGCTCCACCGCCAATCCATACGCCGTCTTCAATCCTGACGGGACGGGCAATCGTGTTGCAGATGTCATCGCCTTCCTCCCAACCCCCAACCATCCGTTCGCGCACATCGGTGGAATGCGTGGCGGTGTATATCTGCACATTGGAGGCTATCAAGACATTGTCGCCTATCTCTATGCGATGGTTGTCCACGAAAGTGCAGTTCATATTGATGATGACCTTGTTGCCTACAAAAATATTCTTCCCGTATTCGCAATGGAAATCAATGTCCACGTGGACGCCCTTGCCTATGCTTCCGAACATCTCACACAGCAACACCTGTTTGCGTTCGTTGTCGGCATAGTCTGTGGCGTTAAATTGAGCAAGCAGGCGTCTTGTCCGCAAAATCATTTCCACAATTTTCGGGTCTTTGCCTCCATTGAAAGGTTCGCCCGCCATGCACTTCTCAAATTCAGTCTTCATTGTCGTCGGATTTCATGGTTAATGTTTGCGAAGATAGGAAAAATCGGGGAGCGAGGCAACAATATCGCCGAGAAGATGATGCGCCTGCCGTCGCCGCGTGAGTGCAAGGAGGCCATCCTGCCACTGACAGGCATCTTCCTGAACTTCGCCAACGAGGTCGTCGGAAAGCGAGTGAAAGGTTTTGACACAAAAGTGAAAAAACAGTTGTCCGCCGACGTGTGGGACGGCAGCGTGAGGGAACATAAACGGGCCGGCGCGCATGGCGCAACGCACGGCTATGGCGGGCGGAGTACGCCGCAGTACTTTGCGGAAAGTACTCGAGTACTCTGCGGAAAGTACAAATCCGCACTCCGCAAGGCGTTTGCACGCGCTCCGCGGCGGGAAAGCCTAAAACGAGGACGGCCTGTCACTGCGCCGGGGAATACCCATCCGCCTTCCCTGACTGACTATCGCCTAACAACGGTAGTAAACATAGAGGCAAAACGTCAGAACAATATCTTCCCGGCAGCCCATCCAACGGCCCGTTGCGAACAAAGCGCATTTGCCTCTTCCCCCTATCCCCGATTGCGGAGGAATGAGAAACCCGCACCGGCCCGGCCAACATCCTTGCCGTGCGGAAGACATAAAAAAACGCCATGAAGACGGACAGCCCTCATGGCAGATATCTTCTGCGGCAACCGCCGCCCCTCTATTTCGTGCGGAAGCGTTCAGCTTGGCCGGCAATCAGTTCCTCGTCGTCGAAATAATTGATTTTCATGGCGCGGCGCACCTCCGAAAGGGTCTCGGCGGCTGCCTCGCGGGCCACCTCGCAGCCCTTCTTCAGCATGTCGTACACGGCCGGGATGTCCTGCTCGAATTCCTTGCGGCGCGTGCGGATGGGCTCCAGTTCTTCCTGCATCACGGCAGAGAGGAACTTCTTCACCTTCACGTCGCCCAGGCCGCCGCGGCGGTAGTGCGCCTTCAGTTCGTCCAAGTTGGCATAGTCCGGCAGATAGCGGCAGAAGTGTTCGGGACGGGAGAAAGCGTCCAGATAGGTGAACACCGTGTTGCCCTCCACCTTGCCGGGGTCCGACACCTTGAGATGGTCGGGGTCGGTGTACATCGAGCGGATTTTCTTCTCCACCTCGTCGGCCGAGTCGGACAGATAAATGCAGTTGCCCAACGACTTGCTCATCTTGGCCTTGCCGTCGGTGCCGGGCAGGCGCAGGCACGCCGCGTTGTCGGGCAGGAGGATTTCGGGTTCCACCAATGTGTCGCCATAAATATAGTTGAAACGACGCACGATCTCGCGCGCCTGCTCCAGCATGGGTTCCTGGTCTTCGCCCACCGGCACGGTCGTGGCCTTGAAAGCCGTGATGTCGGCCGCCTGGCTGATGGGATAGGTGAAGAAGCCCACGGGGATGCTGGTCTCGAAGTTGCGCATCTGTATCTCCGTCTTCACTGTCGGGTTGCGCTGCAGGCGCGACACGGTGACAAGGTCCATGAAGTAGAACGTCAGTTCGCACAGCTCGGGAATCTGCGACTGGATGAAGATGGTGGACTTGGCGGGATCGATGCCACAAGCCAAATAGTCGAGCGCCACCTCGATGACGTTCTGCCTCACCTTTTCCGGGTCGTCGATATTGTCGGTCAGCGCTTGGCCGTCGGCTTCGAATATGAAGATCTTGTCATACAAGCCCGAGTTTTGCAATTCCACACGCCTGCGCAAAGAGCCTACGTAGTGCCCGATGTGCAGTTTTCCTGTCGGGCGGTCGCCCGTCAATATGATTTTTTTCTGTTCCATTCCTGGTTGTTTATGGTTCGTTCTGCAAAGATACGGAGAATGCCATGAAGAAGCAAGGAAAGGTCAGCCAAAAAGACGGTCCAGGTCGTCCTGCCCCAAAATGGCCACGATGATCTTCCCGTCGGGGGCCTGGTTCGGGTTCCGGCACACGAAGAGGTCGTCCACCAGAGCCTCCATTTCCTCGTTCGACAGCACCTGGCCCTGCGCCACCGCCGCGCTGCGGGCCAACGACAAGGCGATGTAGTGCTGCACATCCTCCTCCACGTTGCATCCTTTCTCGATGGAAGCGCGCACGATGCCGCGCACCATCTCCACCGGATTCAGCCCCTCCGTGCCCGAAGGGATTGCATTGACGGAGAAGCTCCCGCCGCCGAGCACGGACAGGTCGAAGCCCAAGGCGTGCATGTCGTCCAGCAGATGCTCCAGCACCACGCCCTCGGAAGGAGGCAGCTGCAAGATTTCCGGGAACAGCAAGCCTTGCGACTGCCCGTTGCGCCCCGCCATCTGCTCCCGATAGCGGTCGTAGAGCACCCGCATGTGCGCGCGGTGCTGGTCGATGACCATCAGGCCGGACTTCACCGCCGTCATGATATACTTTCCTTTATATTGGTAATGCTGGTTGGACTTCTCCAGCACTTCTTTCGTGTCGGCATACAAAGGCATGTCGTCGGCATCGGGTTGCACGAAGTCGTTTCCCGCAAAGTCATTCGCCGCCACGCGGGCATCCCCGCCTCCGGCTTCCCCATAGAGGGCCTCCCAATCCGTGCGGCGCGGACGGGCGGAAGGGGAAGAAGCCGACTTGAAAGGATTGAAATCCGGATTCACCTCCGGCACCGGCGCCTCGACAGGCGACGTCGGGAAGGAGCCCCCGAACACGGGGATGTCCGGCGCGCCCTCCATGTCGAAGTCAATCGTGGGCACGGCGTTGAAGCGGCCCAAGGCCTCCTTCACCGCGGCCACCACGATTTGCCAAATCGCCAGTTCGTTCTCAAACTTGATTTCGGTTTTCGTGGGATGGATGTTCACGTCGATATTAGCCGGCTCCACCTCGAAATAGAGGAAATAGGGCACTTGCTCGCCCGTCGGTATGAGTTGTTCGAAAGCCTCCATCACCGCCTTGTGGAAGTAGGCGTGGCGCATGTAACGCCCGTTCACGAAGAAATACTGATGTGCGCCTTTCTTGCGGGCAGCGTCGGGCTTGCCCACGAAACCGGACAAGCGCACGAGAGAGGTTTCCACTTCGACCGACAAAAGCTGTTCGTTGAGTTTCTTGCCGAAGATGTTGACAATGCGCTGCCGGCGCGTGGACTTGGGCAGGCTGAGCACGAGGCTCCCGTTGTGCGTAAGCGAAAAAGCAATGTCCTCGTGCACCAAAGCCACCCGTTCAAACTCCTGCAAGATGTTGCTCAGTTCCGTCTGGTTGGATTTCAGGAATTTGCGGCGAGCGGGCACGTTAAAGAACAGGTTCCGGACCAGGAAATTGCTGCCCGGAGCGCAGGCCACGGGTTCTTGCCCCACCAGGCGGGAACCCTCAATGTTCACACAAGTGCCCAGCTCGCTCCCCGGCTGGCACGTTTTCAGTTCCACTTGCGCCACGGCCGCGATGGAAGCCAGCGCTTCACCGCGGAATCCCATGGTGCGCAAGGCGAACAGGTCTT
Source organism: uncultured Paraprevotella sp. (assembly GCA_944321525.1). GTDB lineage: Bacteria > Bacteroidota > Bacteroidia > Bacteroidales > Bacteroidaceae > Paraprevotella. Next base: position 24,231 of record CALULQ010000003.1, on the reverse strand, counting down.
CCGCCTCGCGGATCTTGGAAGTGGCGTGCCGCTCGAAAGAGAGGCGGGCGTCGGTCTCGGACATGCCCTTGCCGTCGTCCACCACCTGGATGGACGTCTTTCCCGCGTCTTCCACCACCACGTCGATGCGTGTGGCCGAAGCGTCCACGGCGTTTTCCACTAATTCCTTTATCACAGAAGCCGGCCGCTGTATCACTTCTCCGGCCGCAATCTGGTTGGCCACCGCATCGGGCAGCAGATGGATTATGTCACTCATTTCTCTTTTCCAGAATACTTAAAAACGCAGTTCCCCCGTGAGCAGATAATGCCAGATGAAGATGAGGACGCCGATGATGATCAGCGCCACGCCCGCTTTCATAGGCTTGCGCCCGCTTTCCTTCCTGCGGCGGAGATGCTTTGTGCCTTTGACAAAGGTGCCACGGATGTCCTCGGGATTGAACTCCTTGGGAGGCGCCATGCCCAATTCGCGCTTGGCACGTTCCTCAATCGCCTTCAACTTGTCTTTCCGCTCGTTCACATACATGTACGGATGGTTGAATTTTCTCGGTTCACGCGTCTTAAAGAAAGCCATAACTTATTTCTTTTTTATTTGGTCCAACGATTGCAAGGGCGCCTTGTGCTTGTAGGAAGTCTTCAGCTCCGTGCCGGCCTTCTTGGGGCGCCATACGAATATGTCGTTTTTATCCAACGGGCGGATGTAGTCGAACCACGCGAAGTTGGACAGATAAAGCCGGTTGGGCGGTATCATGACGATGGGGTAAATCACGCCGGTAGCCGCCGGCATCCAGATTTTGTCCATCTTGCGGTCTTTCATGAAGAGCTTCAGTTCGGTGGTCTCCGTATAATTCAACCCTATCATCAGGCTGTCGTCGTCGAACATATAATAGTCCACATACACATTGCCATCCACCCACGTCTCATACATCTCCCCGTCGCGGAAATAAGAGGTCATCTCCTTGCCCGCCACCTGGTTGTAGTGCACGGAGTCTATCCGCTCCACGGACAGTGTCTGGTCGATGACATGAATGCGGTCGATGGTGGAGTCGTTCAGGTAGATCTTGATGACTTCGCCCAACACCTGCTGGGAACCGTTCCACACGATGGGGTCGCGGTACATCGTGATGCAGGTGTCGCGGGAATCGAACACCAAAGAGTCGCACACCGACTGCACGTCGACACGGTAGGAACGCACCTTGTGGTAGCCCCGCACCTCGCGGTACATGCTGTCCGTATCCATGTGGAACGTGTAGACCTTGAAGGTGTCGGCATGCATGTACATCGTGTCTTTCTGGGAATAGTCGATGGCCACCGCACTGTCGGTAGCCATGGAATAGCCCGTGCTGTCGTTATAGAAACAATAATTGCCCGTGAGCATGTTCTTGTTCACTTCATCGGTGTAGACCACGTTGCGGAACCCTTCCCCGATACCGGACTTGCTGTCGTAATACAAGCTGTCGCCCACCATCTTCCGCCCCTTGTTGGTCACGATGGAGCGGTCGAGCAGGATGGCTTCCTCCGTCTGTGTGTTATAAAAGCCCGACTCGGAATAAATGTGATTGTCGCCGCTGTCAATGTTGGACGGACCGACGATTTCGGCCATGTTGGTCAGCGTATTATAGTTCAACGTGTCGGAAATCAGGGTGAACTTCGGGTTCTCCAGCTTCACGTTGTAGTTGAACACGGCCTGGCGGGTCGGCGGGCTGTACTGGCCCCAATCGGATGTCAGCACATTGTCCTTGTCCACCAGTTTTCCGCCTTCGAAGAAGTAGCCCAGTTCGTACAAGCGGTCGTAGTCGAGACTGTCGGTATAAAGTTTGGACTCGCGATGGGTGAGCACCACGTTGTAGCGCACGCGGGCCAATTGGTCGAGCCCGTCGTAAAGCAACATGTCCCCCACGAGATCCAGCGTGTCGCCCTGCACCATCTTCACGTGTCCGAAAGCATCGAACGAGTTGGTGGCCTCGTAGAAACAAGCACTGTCGCAATACATGTATACCCCATCGTGCAGGAACTGCACATTGCCCGTCAGAATCTGCGCGCCGGGATGCCGGTATTGGTCATAGGAAAGATTGTCCGTGTGCAGCAGGATGACCTTCTCCTTGGATTGCTCGCGCGGCGGTTGCTCCTGCTGGGCCCGCGCCGCGACATAAAGCCCAAGCAGGCATAGAATACAAGAGATAAGTAATCTATGCCCGCCTTTTATTCTTCGTCCTTGTGCTCCGCGTTTCATTTTATCCATCCGGGGTATTCGAATTCGCAGTTGCTCCACTCCTCATTGATGCGCACGTAGGTGGATTTCTGCTTCTCTTTTATCCATTCGTTGATTTTCTGCTCTTGCAGTTTCTGCATCACGACATCCTTCAGCACCTGGAAATCCTCCGACATGGAAGCGCGATGCGCCTTGAGGTGCGTCTTCAGTTTCACAATGGCGCAGACCTCCTTCCCTTTGGAGTTGACCATCATGAAGGGAGCCGACACCTCGCCGGTGTTCATCCCCGCCACCACCTTGGCCACCTCGGCCGGAAGTTCCTGAAGCTGGAAACGCGACGTCCGTATCTGGTCGCCCACCGAAGGGTCGTATTTCACGTTGGTCATTATGCCCCGGTTGTTCCGGCTGTCCTTGTCGTCCGACAAGTAAGGCGCAGCCTCTTCTATGGTGTACTTTTCCTTGCGGAGGTCTTCCGCAATGGAGTCCAGACGCGCCATGGTGGAATCAATGTCGGCCTGCGCCAACTTGGGCTTGCGCAGGATATGGCGCACTTTGACCTTGTCGCCCAACTTGTCTATCAGCTGGATAATATGAAAACCATATTCCGACTCCACCACTTTTGAGATTTTGGTGGGGTCGGTCAGGCTGAACGCCACATTGGCAAAGGCCGGGTCCAACTCGGCGCGCCCGTAAGCGGGCATCTCGCCTCCATAGCGGGCCGTGCCCGGATCTTCGGAATAAAGAATGGCCAGCGTGGAGAAAGACGACTCACCGCTGTTGATGCGTTCTGTATAGTCGCGCAACTCCTCTTTCACCCGCTCAATCTCCTCCTGGGGAATGCGGGGCTGCTGGGTGATGATTTGCACTTCCACCTGATCGGGAATCCACGGGAGGCTGTCTTGGGGCACGTCCTTGAAATAGCGGCGCACCTCGGCCGGCGTAACCTTGACGTCCGCCGTAAGGCTCTCGCGCACCCTCTGCACCGTGAACTGCTCCTTGAGCGACTCGAACATCATCTCGCGGATTTCGGTCATTGTGCGGTGGTAGTATTCCTCCAGTTTCTCTTTCGAACCGGCCCTCATGACCAGCTCGTTAATACGTGCGTCCATGTTTGCCGTGATTTCGGACGACTCCACCTCGATACTGTCCAGTTGCGCCTGGTGCAAGAAAAGCTTCTGTATGGCCAGTTGCTCGGGAATGACACAATAAGGATTACCGGAAATGTTGGCACCGAACTCCATGCGGGCCGATTCCACGTCGGAACGGAGGATGGCCTCGTCGCCCACCACCCAAATCACTTCGTCGATGACGTTATTCGGGCTTTGTGCAAACAAATGCATTTGCATCCCCCCGAAGGAGAACGCAAATGCACAGGCTAAATGCTTAAAAAGATTCATATATTATTCCTGTTCTATACTGCCCTGCGAAGATAGTGCATTCGGCGGGCGCGTCAATGCTTATTAACCGTATTTAAAACCTCTTTGTATATTTCAACCTTATAAGTTTCTCTCAGTTTCCGCACGAAATCGGCTTCGCAAGCAGCTTGGTAATCGGAAACCACCTCGCCGCGCACATCGGTCCACACCTTGGGGCGCTTCAGCTTCTTCCCGTACACGGCCGTATAAGGGTAGGCTTTCAACGGCTGCGGTTCTTTCTTCTCCTTGAACACCAGATAGTCTATGAACGCATCATCGCCTTTCTTGAACAGGTTCTTCTCAGCGCGTATCTGTTTCAAGGAATCCTGATTGTAGACGGCGCGCAGGGTGTCGACCCACATGTCTTCATCTACCGACTTCAGCAACTTGCGCACTTGTTTCACAAGCCCCTCGTCGCTGCAATGATAGACGATGCCCTTATAGCGGGGCGAATCCCACTTATACTTCGACTTGTTGTCCTTAAAATAAGCTTCCAAGCCGACAGTATCCTTCGCGGCCTTATCCCAGACCTCGCGCGTGCTGACCTCGAAAAGCAGCAAGCCGTCGTGATATTCCTGAATCAGGTATTTCAGTTCAGGGTCTTTCGCGCACAGTTCCTGCGTTTTCTGCTCCACCACTTCTTCGGGCGTCAGCCTGCCCCCCGAAGCCTTGGCAAGCGAATCCACCACCATGCCGGCTATGTGCTCCTTCAGGCCTCGCGACTCCAGGAAATGCTGGATCTGCGGTTTCAGGGTTTCATAAGGCTCCAAGTGTTTCCGTCCTTTCATGAGAACGATATGGTAGCCCAGCGGGCTTTGGAACGGTTGAGACATTTCATTGTCTCCCAAGGCAAAAGCAACGTCCTCAAATTCCTTCAGCGTCTGCCCCTTGGCCACCCATCCGCCCAAGTCGCCACCGCGGGCGGCCGAACCTTTGTCATCGGAACATTGCTTGGCCAAGGTGGCAAAATCCGCCCCGGCCTGCAATGCCGCATAAATGGAGTCGACACGCACCTTGGCTGCCTCGAGTTCCTCGGACGAAGCTTTCTGAGGCACCCGCACCAAGATGTGGGCAACGCTAATCAAGCCTCCGGGCTCGATGGCCGCCTTCATTTGGTCGTAATAACGCCTCAACTCCTGCTCCTCCACGGCCGGTGTCACGAAATAAGGACGAATCTGCTGGTCGCGATACGTGCGGAACTCCCGCTTGAAAGATGACAACGTGTCGTAACGTGCATCGAGCGCGGCCTCCACTTTCAACTTGTAATTGACAAACAAGTCCACGTATTCGTCCACCGTTTTCTTGTCCGCCACCTCGTCACCGTTATTCTTGTTGAAATTATATTCAAACTCCGACCGGAGCACGTCCTTGCCGTTGATTTTCATGACGACCGGATCACCGTCTTGGGCATAAAGCCCGCCCGCCAAGCAAAACGAGCAGAGCCACAATGCGAACTTCCTCATGTCTGTTTTCATTCCGGGCGGCTATAGTTGGGCGCTTCGCTTGTGATGGTCACATCGTGCGGATGGCTTTCCAACACACCGGCGTTCGTTATTCTCACGAACTTGGCATTGTGTAATTCCATGATGGTATTGGCTCCACAATATCCCATACCGGAACGCAAACCGCCCACCAGCTGATAGATGACTTCCTGCACCGTGCCCTTGTAAGGTACGCGCCCGGCAATGCCTTCCGGCACCAGTTTCTTCACGTCCTTCACCGTGGACTGGAAATAGCGGTCCTTAGAACCACACTCCATAGCCTCGAGCGACCCCATGCCACGATAAGACTTGAACTTACGACCATTGAAGATAATGGTGTCGCCCGGCGACTCTTCCGTGCCGGCCACCAACGAACCGATCATCACGCTGTATCCGCCGGCCGCCAAAGCCTTTACCACGTCGCCGGAATAACGCAAACCGCCATCGGCAATGAGTGGAACGTCAGTGCCTTGCAATGCACAAGCCACATCATAAATCGCAGACAACTGGGGCACGCCCACTCCGGCCACGACACGGGTAGTGCAGATGGAACCCGGACCAATGCCTACCTTGATGCCGTCGGCACCGGCCTCCACCAACATCTTGGCGGCCGCGCCCGTAGCCACGTTGCCCACCACGATGTCCACATTGGGGAACGTCGCCTTGGCTTCTTTCAATTTCTCTACCACATATTTCGAATGGCCATGCGCCGTGTCAATCACGATGGCATCCACCCCGGCGTCCACGAGCGCTTTCATGCGGTCCAACGTGTCGTTGGTCACTCCCACGCCGGCAGCCACACGCAAGCGGCCTTTCCCGTCCTTGCAGGCCATAGGCTTGTCCTTGGCCTTGGTGATATCCTTATAAGTGATGAGTCCCACAAGGCGTCCGTCCTGGTCCACTACGGGCAATTTCTCAATCTTGTTCTCCTGCAGGATTTTCGCAGCGGCGAAAAGGTCGGTCTGGATATGCGTCGTAACCAAATTCTCGGATGTCATTACCTCGTCAATCTTCCGGTCGGGATTCTGCTCGAAACGCAAATCGCGGTTCGTCACGATGCCCACCAATTTGTTGTCATCGTCCACCACGGGAATGCCACCGATATGATACTCGCTCATCATGCCCAGCGCATCCTTCACCGTGCGCCCGCGCTTAATGGTTACGGGGTCATAAATCATGCCGTTCTCAGCACGTTTTACAATGGCCACCTGACGAGCTTGTTCTTCGATGGACATATTCTTGTGAATCACACCGATACCGCCTTCCCGCGCGATGGCAATGGCCATCGTGGCCTCCGTCACGGTATCCATGGCGGCCGTGACGAACGGAATCTTCAAGTCAATGTGGCGGGAAAACTTGGTGGACAACTCCACCGTGCGTGGCAAAACTTCTGAATAAGCGGGGACTAACAACACATCATCGTAGGTCAATCCGTCCATTACAATCTTATCTGCAATAAATGATGACATAGGCTTTAAATTTATTGCATGCAAATATACGCGTTTTTATTGAATCCGCCACGTTTTTCCGCGATTTTTTTTGTTGTGAGCCTCCGCCTCTCCGTCCGAACGGCATTTCTTACCAAAAACGGGCGGCAAATGGGCTCAGTAGAAATCCAATGGAGACAGCCGTATGTTCCAGCGATTCCAGGAAAGGAAGAAAGATGGCCCTCGGGAACTCCCTTGCCTGTTTCGATGGCGCCGGCCGCCTCCAGTCGCCTCCATCGCGAAGGCGCCAAAAGGCCGGCGGACAGCAATAAGTCCCCCCTATGACATTTTATCAAAACGTCAAGACAGCCCCTGCAAGAACCGCGCAAACGGGCGCGGGACGGAAACAGAACGGAAATGCGCGAACCTCACGCGCCCAGAGAAATGCAGGATGAAAGCCGGAAGCCGGTTCTTGCGACATTTTGCCGCCCGCCACGGAACGCCGTGCGGCCGGAGCCCTCCCCTCGCGTCAGCCCCGCAAGGGGAATGGCTGGCAAAAGGACAAACGGGGGTTGCACGCGGGCGGACTCCATCCAGAGCGGAAAAAGCCTTCCGAAGCCCCGTTTTTCCCCTCTTTCTGCACCCGCAGGAACTGCCTTGCGGCAAAAAAGTTTCGTCTTTGCGGAAGGCAGTTCATTTCCTTGCGGAAAGCGATTCTGCTTTTACTGCGAAAAAACGACCGCCGGGACGGAGAAATGCTCCATACAAACAGTTTCTCCACCCGCGTTTTAACAGTCCGGCACCTATTTTCGGCGGTCCGCCCTGTCATTGAAACACGGAAGCGGAAGGAAAGCCTTCCTTTCTGGCAGGAAATTCCGTGCTTGGGTGACAATCCGACACGGGCGTTGTAGCCGGTTCCCCCACTGGATTTCTACTGAGCTGGCAAATGCCCGCCGACATAAATAAAAGGCACCGTACCATGCAAAGAACATGGTACGGTGCTTTTTATCGTAAGCCTTACATAAAAATTCAACCCTGCGGACCGCAACGGCATCCTTTTTCGGGCTACCGGAACGTCGTCCCTGCGCTGCGTCCGCGACACAAGTTGGAAAGAACAGACTCAGTTGGCCATTTCGGACAAGAACTTAATGCGCACCAAACGCACCTCCTCTTCCGTGTAATCGTCGCCCAATTCATCCATGGCCACCGACAACTTGTCGGTCTCCGACTCCTTGAAATAATCATAGATGTCAAGCAGATGATCTTCATCCATGGCCTCTTCCAAGAAATAATCAATGTTCAGTTTGGTGCCCGAATAGACGATAGACTCTATTTCGTCCAACAGTTCGTTAAAATCAATACCTTTCGCCGAAGCGATGTCATCCAATGCCACCTTGCGGTCAATGCTCTGGATGATGCTGACCTTCAGCTTCGACCTGTTGGCCACCGTGCGCACCCTCAAATCCTCGGGGCGCTCAATCTCGTAGTCTTCGCAGTGCTGACGTATCAAGTCGCAGAACTCCTTGCCATAGCGTTTGGCTTTCCCAGCCCCCACGCCCGGAATGTTTTGCAACTCCTCCAAATTAACGGGATACATCGTAGCCATGGCCTCAAGCGAAGGGTCTTGGAAGATAACGTAAGGCGGCACATCAAGTTTTTTCGACATTTTCTTCCGCAAATCCAGCAATGCGTTGAAAAGCGCAGGGTCTGTCGCCCCCGTTCCTCCCCCGGCACGGGCTACAACTTCCTCCTCGTCCTCATCGAACTCATTGTCTTCCGACACCATGAACGACTCGGTCTTTTTCAGGAACTTGCGCCCCTTGGCCGTGAGTTTCAACACGCCGTAATTCTCTATCTCTTTTTCCAAGTATCCTGCAATCAAGGCTTGCCGCACGACGGCATTCCAGAACCTCGGTTCATGCTCGTCGCCGCAACCAAAACAATCCAAATCGGCATGCTTGTGGGCCACGACCTCGTCGGTCTCCTTTCCCACGAGCACATCTATGACATAATCAACCTTAAAGTTTTCCTTTACTGCCTGCACAACGCTAAGCAGTTCCTTCAATTCCTCTTTCGCTTCCACTTTCTTTTTCGGATGTAAACAGTTGTCACAATTTCCACAATTTTCCTCATGATATTCTTCACCGAAGTAATGCAACAAGAACTTACGGCGGCAAACGGACGACTCCGCATAGGCCGCGGTTTCCGACAAGAGCTGGCGCCCGATGTCTTGCTCCGCCACGGGCTTCCCTTCCATAAACTTTTCAAGTTTCTGAAGGTCTTTGTGGGCATAGTAAGTGACACACAAGCCTTCGCCCCCGTCGCGGCCGGCACGCCCCGTCTCCTGATAATAGCCTTCCAGGCTCTTGGGGATGTCGTAATGAATGACGAAACGCACGTCGGGCTTGTCAATGCCCATGCCAAAAGCAATGGTGGCCACGATGACATCAATACGTTCCATGATGAAATCGTCCTGGGTCTGCGAGCGCGTGACGGAATCCATGCCTGCATGGTAGGCCCGCGCGCTGATGTCGTTCGCCTGAAGGATTTCGGCCAGTTCTTCCACCTTCTTACGGCTCAGCGCATAAATGATGCCGCTCTTGCCCGGACGCTGCTTGATGAACCTCACAATGTCCTTGTCCACGTCCTTTGTCTTGTTGCGCACTTCATAATACAAGTTCGGGCGGTTGAACGAGCTTTTGAATTCGGCCGCATCCACCATTCCCAAACTCTTTTTGATATCGCCGCGCACCTTGTCGGTGGCGGTCGCCGTAAGCGCAATGACCGGGGCGTTGCCGATTTCGTTGATGATGGGACGGATGTTCCGGTATTCGGGCCGGAAATCGTGCCCCCATTCGGAGATGCAATGCGCCTCGTCGACGGCATAGAACGAGATTTTCACGTTTTTGAGAAAATCCACATTCTCTTCCTTCGTCAACGACTCCGGAGCCACGTAGAGCAACTTGGTCTTCCCTTGCAGGATGTCGCCCTTCACCATGTCAATCGCCCCCTTGGTCAGGGACGAGTTGAGATAGTGCGCCACACCGTCGTCGCCGCACACCGCCCTGATGGCGTCCACTTGGTTCTTCATCAGGGCAATCAACGGAGAAATGACGATGGCCGTCCCCTCCATCAACAGCGCCGGCAGTTGATAGCATAACGACTTCCCGCCGCCTGTGGGCATCAACACGAAGGTGTCGTTGCCCGACAGCACATTACGTATGATGGCTTCCTGGTCGCCCTTGAAGGTCTCGAAGCCAAAATATCGCCTGAGAGGCTCTATCAGATTCAGCGTTGCATCCATATCCATAGTTTTTCAATAAAATCAAACCGGGGCAAAACTTTGTTGTCCTAACAAAGTTATATACAAATGCCTCATATTTGCAAATTATCGGCCAACTATTTTCTGGATTTCTTCATTTATTAACATTCGCGTCTCCGTCCGCCTCTCCGTTCGTCTAATTGCCCTTCAGCCCCGAAAGGTTAGCCTTTTCCAGCTGTTTCTTGGCGTAATCCAACATCACCTTGAATGTTTTCACCTTTTTCGACGGTATCTCGAACATGGCATCCATCATGATGGTTTCCATGATGGAACGCAACCCACGGGCCCCGAGTTTGTACTCCACGGCCTTGTCCACGATATATTCCAGCGTGTCGTCGTCAAAAGAGAGTTTGATGCCGTCCATTTCGAAGAGCTTGATTTGCTGCTTCACGATGGAGTTCTTCGGTTCCGTCAGGATGCGTCGCAAGGCATCACGGTCGAGCGGGTTCAGATAGGTCAGCACCGGGAGCCGGCCGATGATTTCCGGTATCAAGCCGAACGACTTCAGGTCTTGCGGCAAAATGTACTTCATCAGGTTCGACTTGTCGATGCGCTGCATGTTCTGCACCGAATTATACCCCACCACGTGCGTGTTCATCCTCTGGGCGATTTTCCGCTCTATCCCGTCGAAGGCGCCGCCGCAAATGAAGAGGATGTTGCGGGTATCCACATGGATGTAGTCTTGGTCGGGATGCTTGCGCCCGCCTTTGGGGGGCACGTTCACCACGGAGCCTTCAAGCAGTTTCAGCAGGCCCTGCTGCACCCCCTCGCCGCTCACGTCTCGCGTGATGGAGGGATTGTCGCTCTTGCGCGCAATCTTGTCGATTTCGTCGATGAACACGATGCCCCGCTCCGCCGCCTTCACGTCGTAGTCGGCCACCTGCAACAAGCGCGACAAGATGCTCTCCACGTCCTCGCCCACATATCCGGCTTCGGTGAACACGGTGGCATCCACGATGGTGAACGGCACGTGGAGCAACTTGGCGATGGTCCGTGCCAACAGGGTTTTGCCCGTTCCCGTACTGCCCACCATAATGATATTGGACTTCTCTATTTCCACGCCGTCGTCCGTGGTGGCCTGGGCCAACCGCTTGTAGTGGTTGTAGACCGACACGGCCAGATAGCGCTTGGCATCGTCCTGGCCTATGACATATTGGTCAAGATAAGCCTTGATGTCGCGTGGCTTGGGCAAATCGGCCAGTTCGAAACCCAAATCCTCCTTGTCGCCTTTCGCCGCAGGCAACGAGTCTTTCACAATCCGGTAAGCCTGTTGCACGCAGTCGCTGCAGATGAAGCCGTTCAGGCCGGTAATGAGCAGAGGCACCTCGCGCTCCCCCCTGCCGCAAAAAGAACAAACTCTCTTCATTCTCACTTCTTACGGGTTAAAACATTGTCTATCATTCCATACTCCTGTGCTTCCTGCGCCGTCATCCAGTAATCGCGGTCGGAATCGGCCCAGACCTTGTCGAAATCCGTATGGGAATGGTCGGCAATAATCGTATACAGTTCCTTCTTCAGTTTCTGGATTTCGCGGGCCGTGATTTCGATGTCCGACGCCTGGCCTTGCGCTCCGCCCATCGGCTGGTGTATCATCACGCGGCTGTGGGTCAGCGCCGAACGCTTGCCTTCCGTACCGGCCACCAAGAGCACTGCCGCCATGGAAGCGGCCATGCCGGTGCAGATCGTGGCCACAGGGCTGCTGATGAACTGCATCGTGTCGTATATGCCCAGTCCGGCATACACAGAACCGCCGGGGGAATTGATATAAATGGAAATGTCCTTACCGGGATCCACGGAATCCAAGTAGAGCAACTGCGCCTGCAGTGTGTTGGCCGTGTAATCATCGATTTGCGTGCCCAAGAAGATGATGCGGTCCATCATCAAGCGGGAGAACACGTCCATCTGGGTGACATTCAACTGGCGTTCCTCCAAGATATAAGGGTTGAGGTATTGGTTTTGCGCGCTTACCACATCGTCCAAGGTCCGGCTATCCAGCCCCAGATGCTTCACTGCATAGTTTCTAAAATCTTTGTTCATAATCATATTCATATTTATGCGCAAAGAAAGGAAACTCCAGAACTATCCTTCGCCATTTCCGAGAAAATGCGCCAAAGACACGTCCGGGGGTTTCCTTCCTTACGCTTATTTCACAAAAAACGAACCGGCTTCGACCCGAATCAAGCAAACATCTTGTTGAAGTCTTCCACGCTGATTTCCTTCCGGTTCAGCGTCACCACGTCCTTCAATGCAGCGGCCAGTTTGTTTTCCACGCTGCGGTTGAACAACGATTCCACGTCCTTCTCCTTCTTCAGCATATCGTCGGCGTAGTTGTTCAGCAGTTCCTCCGGCAGGTTAATCATGCCGTATTGTGCGAACTGAATCCGGATGAGGTTCTTGGCCGTTTTCACCAAGTCTTCGCGTTCCACCTTGATGTCATAAGCCTTCACCAGCTGGTCCTGAATCAACTGCCACGTCAGGCCCTCGATGTTCTTGTCGTAGTCTTCCTCCACGAACTTCTCGCCCCGGCTGGCGCTGCTCACGCGCAGGAAGCGCTTCAGGAAGGCATCGGGAAATTCCAGCTTGCCCACCTTGTTCATCAGATAGGTGCGCACGTCGAGGAAGAACTTGAAGTTGCTGTCATCAGCAAACTGTTCAGCCATGATGCCCTTGATTTTGTTGCGGAACTCCTCTTCGCTCTTCACCTCATCCTTGCCGAACACGTTGTCGAACAGTTCCTGATTCAGCTCAGCGTCCTTGAAACGGGTGATTTCCTGCACCTGGTAGCTGAAGTCCGAGGTCATGGCAGGCGCATCTTCCTTCTTGATCTTCAGCAGTGCGGCTATCTCCACATCGTGACCGCCGTATGCCTTGTTGGGGTTGAACACCACCACGTCGTTCACCTTGCAGCCGTTGAAGATGGCCTTCTGCTCGTCATCCTTCATGTATTCGGGCAGCAGCACGGCGTTCTCCACCTGTATGCCGCCTTCTTTGGTGTTACCGTTCTCGTCGAGCTCGGCCAAGAGACCCTTCACCATGTCCTTCGGTTCATAGCTGTCCACGGTCTCATAGCTTCCGCCACGCTGTGCGAACATCTTCACCTGGTTGTCGACCATCTTGTCGTCCACCTGTATGTCATAATAGTCCACCGTGTCTTCCGCGCCCAGTTCCGCCTTGAATTCCGGTGCCAAGGCGATGTCGAAAGCGAACGAGAACTCTTCCATCGTGTCGAAATCAATGTTTTGCTGGCGTCCTTCGCTCGGCAACGGCTCGCCCAAGATGTTCAGCTTGTTGTCCTTGATATAAGCATACAGTTTCTCGCCCAGCAGTTTGTTCACTTCTTCGGCCGTGATTTCCTTGCCGAAGCGCTTTTTCAACAGTGCCATGGGCACTTGTCCCGGACGGAAGCCGGGCAGGCTCGCTTTCCTGCGGTAGTCCTTCAAGGCTTTCTCCACCCGCTCGGCGTAGTCTGCCTTTTCCATTTTAATGGTGAGCACCGCGCTCACCTTGTCGATGTTCTCTAATGAAATATTCATCTTGAAGTCTAATTATTATATGAATTTAATGATCATTCTGCCTTTATATCCGGTTGCCGTGCATTTATTATGGGCTTGCAAAGATAGCTCTTATCTTTTAATAAATCAAAAACCTTGCGTACTTTTTTCTTGGTCTATCTTTTGGAAATCCTTCATTCGCAGCACGAAACTGTTCGTCAAGTATTTGGCGCGGACCACCTCGTTCTGCGAAAGTTCCTGGGGCGTGCCCTGGAAGAGTATCTGCCCCTCGAAGAGCAGGTAGGCCCGGTCGGTGATGCACAGCGTTTCTTCCACGTTGTGGTCCGTGATGAGCACGCCGATGTTGCGTTTCTTCAGTTTCCACACGATATATTGTATGTCTTCCACCGCGATGGGGTCCACGCCGGCGAAAGGCTCGTCGAGCATGATGAACTTCGGGTCGATGGCCAGGCAGCGGGCTATTTCCGTACGCCGCCGCTCGCCGCCCGAAAGTCTGTCGCCCAAGTTTTTGCGCACCTTCTGAAGGCTGAATTCCGAAATGAGGCTTTCGAGCTTCTCCTTCTGGTATTCCACCGGCTTGCCGGTCATCTCCAGCACGGAGGCGATGTTGTCCTCCACCGTCATCTTGCGGAACACCGAGGCTTCCTGGGCCAGGTAGCCGATACCGTTGCGGGCACGCTTGTACACCGGAAACTTCGTAATCTCCAAATCGCCGATGAAGATGCGCCCTTCGTTGGGCACCACCAAGCCCGTGGTCATGTAGAACGACGTGGTCTTCCCGGCCCCGTTCGGGCCGAGCAGCCCCACGATCTCGCCCTGCTTGACATCATAGGACACATGGTTCACCACCGTACGCTTCCCGTACGTCTTCACAAGGCCCTCCGTGCGGAGCACCAAACCTTCATTCTGGCCGTCTTGCGAAAGAGCTTCTGACATAGAACTTTAATTTTGCGCACAAAAATACGCAAATTGTATTAAAAAACACCCCGACGGGGAAAGTATTTCCACCCAGCGCCCGTTTTTTAGGGGATTTTCATTAATTTTGTATGAAATAATAAAGGACGGAATATGTTACTCGACAAAAGCGTGGCCACATTCGGCCGCTACCTGATGCTCATGCGGCGCACTTTTTCGCGCCCGGAGCGGATGCGCATGTTTTTCAAGCAATACATCAAGGAGATGAGCCAGCAAGGAGTGGACTCCATCGGCATCGTGCTCCTGATTTCATTCTTCATAGGAGCGGTGATCTGCATCCAAATCAAGCTCAACATCGAAAGCCCGTGGATGCCCAAGTTCGTCACCGGGTACACCACCCGCGAAATCATGCTCCTGGAGTTCTCCTCCTCCATCATGTGCCTCATCCTGGCCGGAAAGGTAGGTTCCAACATCGCCTCGGAAATAGGCACCATGCGCGTGACGCAACAAATCGACGCGCTCGAAATCATGGGCGTGAACTCGGCCAACTACCTCATCCTACCCAAGGTGCTCGGCATGATGACCATGATGCCCATCCTTGTGTGCTTCAGCATCTTCTCCGGATTCGCAGGAGCGTATGCCACAGCCGTGGTGGGACACATCATCACGGTGGAAGACCTCACCCTCGGCCTGCAGCACGAGTTCAACGAATGGTACGTGTGGATGGGCTTCATCAAGTCGGTCTTCTTCGCCTTCGTCATCACCAGCGTGTCGGCCTTCTATGGCTATACCGTGGAAGGCGGCTCCGTGGAGGTCGGCAAGGCCAGCACCAACTCCGTGGTGAGCAGCAGCGTGCTCATCCTCTTCTCCGATGTCTTACTCACTCAATTATTATCCTGATGATAGAAGTAAAATCGCTCTATAAGTCTTTCGAGGACAAAGAAGTACTGAAAGACATCAACTGCCTGTTCGAAAACGGGAAGACCAACCTGATTATCGGGCAAAGCGGGTCGGGAAAGACCGTGCTGATGAAATGCATCGTGGGCCTGTTCCGCCCCACCAGCGGCGAAGTGCTCTACGACGGCCGCGACCTGGTGGCCATGAACAAGCAGGAATGGAAAATGCTCCGCCGCGAAATGGGCATGATATTTCAGAGCGCGGCCCTCTTCGACTCCATGACCGTGCTGGAAAACGTCATGTTCCCCCTCGACATGTTCTCGCGCGACAATTATGCCGACCGCGTCAAACGGGCGCAGTTCTGCCTCGACCGCGTCAACCTGCTCGAGGCACAGGCCAAGTTCCCCGACGAAATCAGCGGCGGCATGCAGAAGCGCGTGGCCATCGCGCGAGCCATAGCCCTGAACCCCAAATACCTCTTCTGCGACGAGCCCAACTCTGGGCTCGACCCTAAGACCTCGCTCGTCATCGACGACCTCATCCACGACATCACCGTGGAGTTCAACATGACCACCATCATCAACACCCACGACATGAACTCCGTGATGGGCATCGGCGAGAACATCCTATATATATATGAAGGATGCAAGGAATGGCAAGGCACGAAAGACCAAATCATGACCTCCACCAACGAACGCCTCAACAGCTTCATCTTCGCATCCGACCTCTTCCGCAAGGTGAAGGAAGCCAACAAGTGACTTTCTCCATCGTGCGTTTCTGAAGGCACGGACGGCCTCGGTCAACGAAATCAAAGCATCTTGTACCGCGCCATCCAATGAGCCGCCTTCTCCTTGCCAAACGCTCCCCGGTCAATATCCGAATAGTCGTCCAGCGTGTGCAGAATGGAGAAAAACAACCGGAAAGAGTGTCAAAGCCTGGACATGATCTTGCCCGGAAACCGACAGCATCATGCCTTGGACAGTAATCATCAAGACGCTTATCGACGTGCCCCGGGGAAGAAGTACATCCATCTCCTTTCTGACGCGGGATTTATCGGATTAATGTTTTTATTCGCTTGTAAAGATTGATACCTCCTACTTTCAACAAGCTAAACTTGATAGCGCAAATTAATCCCAACTCATCGTTGCCCGAATCTGCCGGCACACGTCATGAAAACGGTCAATCAACTCCAACCAACCGGGGACATCCTTATTAATCCATCCCATCACCGTAACCATTTCCCGGTGTATCTCTTCCACACGACACAAGTTCCAACAAATGGATTCGTTGTGGAATACCCGGTTGCGCAATGTCCGGAACTGGTTCAAAGGAGCGGACACGTTCTTGCGCTTCCGCTCATGTTTAGGCATAAAAGGGAACGCACGGCGCAGGTCTTTCCACAACAGACGCTCGTACTCGCTGTTCAACAACGACACCCAGAACCCCAATGTCAGTTCGGCCACGATTTTTGAAGGGGTAATACCCTCGTGCCGCCCGGCTATCTGTTTGCTCGCCTGCGTAATGTAACGGTTCAGTTTTGCAAGCCCCGGCGTGGTTGGAAATACGGCATACCAATCCGCACGTCCAGTCATTGTTTCCAACTCACGGCACAAGGCGTTGCGCAGGGTTACTTCCAACGCGGACAGGCTGACGTAGAAAGCCTCCGCCAGTTGCAGGTTACAACAGTAGTGCTGCATGGCACGGTTTTCGTTACCAGGATAAAGACTGAAATACCTCTCCATGCGCTTGGTGGAGAAAACTTTCTCGAAAAACTCTTTGCTATGTTCCATGTTTTATATATTTTTGCAGTGCAGTCCCGGGCGTTCCTCTCCCAGCTTTCAGTTACTGGTGATGAATCCGGGTTTTTTTATGCCTTTTCGCGAAGTTAGCAAAAAAAAAGTTACACCTTATCCTTTTCTTCTGCATTTCATTTCTGATTCGAACATCCCCGTCATTTCGACAAATGTCCAAAACAACAGGAGGGCATCACTCCGCCGGAATACGCCCCAAAGGTTGCGGACTATTGGAAACCGCCTTGCGGAGTGCAGAATTGTACTTTGCGGCAAGTACTCGAGTACTTGCCGCAAAGTACGCTGACGCACTGCACACGTCACCGCATGGAAAAGGGCAAGCGCACGGCGCGGGAACAGACGGGCGGAAACAGAAAAGGCACCCCGATGAAGGGATGCCTCACTCTGTTTCCATTTTCCGCCAACCGACGGGCCGACGTCATTTCAAGACCGCGAGGGCGGACTCATAGTCCGGCTCTTCTGTGATTTCCGGAACCAGCTGGGCGTAGGCCACCCGTCCGTCCTCGTCCACCACGATGACGGCCCGCGCCGCCAGTCCGGCCAAGGGACCGTCCGTCATCATCAGCCCATAGTTCTCCGCAAAGTCCTTGCTGCGGAACAACGACACGGGCTTCACGCGCTCAATGCCCTCGGTGGAGCAGAAGCGCCCCTGCGCGAAGGGCAAATCCATGGACACGGCCAGGACTTGCACATTATCCAGCTGGGCCGCCTTCACGTTGAACTTGCGCACCGAAGTGGCGCACACCGAAGTGTCCAGACTGGGGAATATGTTCAACACCACGCGCCTGCCCCGAAGGCTGCTCAAGGTCAGTTCGCTCAAATCACCTGCCACGGCCGTAAACTCGGGCGCCATCCCGCCTTTCCGGGGCATCGTCCCGTTGGTGTGCACAGCCATGCCTTTGAATGTCACAGTTTCAAATTGTTCCATGGTTATTTTTTTATTGTTTAGTATCCCGGCGCGCAATAGGCGCAGGCCGGATAGCCTTGCGGCTACACGGCAAAGATAGTGCAGGCAGAGGGAAAAACAAAATAAAAAGCGCATTATGCCGGCTTTTATTTTGCATTCCGCCACGTTTGCGCTATCCCGCCCCATCAAAAACAAACGGACGGACGAGCTATTCCCCCACCCTGACCAAGACGGTGAACTGCGGCGCATGACCTCCCACCACGAGGGCGTTCGGGGAAAACATTTGTCTCCCCCAACCCAACCACCTTGTGCAACAGGCGGAACGAATGCCGCATTAAAACATTTCAGCCGGTTAAGGAATCCCTATTCGGAAGCCCCTAACCGGCTGAAACCATTCATAATCCTATTATTGCATCTTCCAAACCTCGCCGCAACGGACCATGGGCAAGGAAACCTCTTCGCGCGTGCTGTCGCCGAAAAGCACCTCGATGAAGACGCTGCCCACGTCGCCCGACACGGTGTCGTCCAGCGCCTTGGCCGCCACCAGCCCGCCCCTGGATTCGCGCTCGCGGGCCGCATACTGGGCCACGAGGTCCACCATCTGGCTGCGATACTCCTCCGTCATGCTGTCGCTGTAGGCAATGGCGCCCACGTAGTCGGCATACTTGCCCTCTATCAGGTAGCCGTAATATGTTTCCGCCGCGCGGCTGATTTCACTCTTGCCGTCCTTTCGGCACGACATACACAGCGACAAGCCCAAAGCCGCAACGCAGAGGCCGATGGTCGTCCTTCTCATTTCTGACGTATGAAGATGTTGATGGGCGTACCGCTGAAGTCCCAGCGCTCGCGGATCTTATTCTCCAGGAAGCGGCGGTAAGGCTCCTTCACATACTGCGGCAGATTGGCGTAGAACACGAAAGAGGGGATTTGCGTCTCGGGCAACTGCATGCAATACTTTATCTTGATGTACTTGCCCTTGATGGAAGGAGGCGGATAAGCCTCTATCAGGGGGAGCATCTCCTCGTTCAACTTGGCCGTAGCCACGCGCCGCTTCCGGCTTTGGTAAACGTCCTTGGCCGTCTCGAGCACCTTGAAGATGCGCTGTTTGGTCATGGCCGAAGCAAAGATGATGGGGAAATCGTCGAACGGAGCCATGCGGTTGCGAATGGCGTATTCATACTCGTTCATCACCATGGTGGTCTTTTCTTCCACCAGGTCCCACTTGTTGACCACCACCACCAGGCTCTTGTTGTTGCGCTGGATGACTTGGAAAATATTCAGGTCCTGGGCCTCGATGCCTCGCTCCGCGTCGAGCATCAGGATGCACACGTCGGAGTTCTCAATCGCACGGATGGAGCGCATCACGGAATAGAATTCCAGATCTTCCTTCACCTTGTTCTTGCGGCGTATGCCGGCCGTGTCTACCAAGTAAAAGTCGAACCCGAACTTGTTGTAGCGGGTATAAATGGAATCGCGCGTCGTTCCAGCAATGTCCGTCACGATGTTGCGGTCTTCGCCGATAAAGGCGTTTATCAGGCTCGATTTCCCCACGTTCGGTCGCCCCACCACGGCGAAGCGCGGGATGTTCTCGTCCGTCGCATCGTCCGCCGTCTTGGGAAACTTCTTCACGACAAGGTCCAGCAAGTCGCCCGTGCCGCTACCCGTTGCCGCCGAAATGGGATAAGGGTCTCCCAAACCCAAAGAATAAAACTCCGCCGCGCCATAAGTCCACTCATTCGTATCGGCCTTGTTGGCCACCAGAATGACCGGCTTTTTGGAGCGCCTCAGAATATTGGCCACAGCTTCGTCCAAATCCGTCACGCCATTTCTCACGTCCACCAAAAACAATACGACGTCGGCCTCTTCCGTGGCCAACACCACCTGCTTGCGTATCTCCTCTTCGAAGATATCGTCCGAATTGACGACCCATCCTCCGGTATCTATCACCGAGAATTCCCGCCCGCACCATTCCGACTTGCCGTATTGGCGGTCGCGCGTCGTTCCTGCTTCATCACTCACAATCGCATGGCGCGTCTGCGTCAAGCGGTTAAAAAGTGTCGACTTCCCCACATTCGGGCGTCCGACTATTGCCACTATATTTCCCATAATACTCTTTTTTCGGCTTCACAGCCTGATTGCTAATCCAAATTATATCCGAAGTTCTTCAACTCTCGTTCCGAACTTCTCCAATCCTTGTCAACCTTGACAAATGTTTCCAAATAGATGCTCTTGCCAAAGAACTTCTCCAGCGCCTTGCGGGCTTCCGTGGCCACCTTCTTCAACGCCACGCCCTTGTGACCGATGATGATGCCCTTCTGCGATTCACGCTCCACGTAAATCACCACGTTGATGTGGATGGACTTCTCATCTTCCTTGAACTGCTCTACTACGACTTCCACCGAGTAGGGAATCTCCTTGTCGTAGTATAACAAGATTTTCTCGCGTATGATTTCCGCCACGAAGAAACGTGCCGGCTTGTCCGTCCATTGGTCTTTGTCGAAATAAGGAGGCGAGTCTGGCAAAAGTTCCTTGATGCGCTTCAGCACCATGTCCACGTTGAACTTACACAAAGCCGAAATCGGAATGATTTCAGCTTTCGGCAGCACGTCGTGCCACGCTTCCACTTTCGCCGCCAAGTCCTTCTGGTTGCTCAGGTCTATCTTATTGATGAGCAGCAACACTGGAACATCCATCTTGGCCACCTTCTCCAGGAAATCGGCATTCTTGTCCGGTTTCTCCACCATGTCGGTCACATACAAGAGCACATCGGCGTCCGTCAAGGCCGACTCCGAAAAGTTCAGCATGGACTCCTGCAGCTTGTAATTGGGCTTCAGCACCCCCGGCGTGTCAGAGAAACAGATTTGCATGTCGTCCGTGTTCAGGATGCCCATGATGCGGTGGCGGGTGGTCTGAGCCTTGAACGTAGCGATGGAGATACGCTCGCCCACCAAAAGATTCATCAAGGTGGACTTACCCACGTTCGGGTTGCCCACGATGTTCACGAAACCAGCTTTGTGTGCCATAATCTTTTCATTTTGTTTGAACAAAAAAACGCATCTTACAAACGGATGCGTTTCTTATGCGATGTAACGGGATTCTGTCTGGCTTGCCGTTCTACTTGGCCGCGCCGTCGTATCCCCATTTCATGTAAGCGGCGCCCCATGTGAAGCCCGCGCCAAAGGCCGTAAATATCAGGTTGTCGCCCTTCTTCAACTGCGACTCATAATCCCACAGGGCCAACGGCAATGTCGCCGCACTGGTGTTGCCATAGCGCTGGATGTTCAGCATCACCTTTTCCATCGGCAATTCCAAACGATGGGCCACGGCTTCGATGATGCGTACGTTAGCCTGATGAGGAATCACCCATGCGATATTGTCTTTCGTCAGGCC
The DNA here is from genome assembly GCA_944321525.1 of uncultured Paraprevotella sp. Classification (GTDB taxonomy): domain Bacteria; phylum Bacteroidota; class Bacteroidia; order Bacteroidales; family Bacteroidaceae; genus Paraprevotella. The sequence continues at coordinate 2,945 of CALULQ010000003.1, read as the reverse complement.
ATTGCGCTCGGCAATCAGCGCCGACGCGTCGCTCATGTTTGTCACGGCGAACTTGAACACCGTTCGGCCTTCCTGATGAAGGTAATGCAGGCGATGGTCAATAGTGAAATACGAAGGGGGACATGCCGAACCGCCGGCCTTCATACACAGGAAAGGCAAGCCCTTCCCGTCGGTGCGCAGGTAAGCGTCCTTCCAACCGAGATCCTCCGTCGTAGGCTCCACCAACACGGCAGCAGCGCCATCACCGAAGATAGGACACGTAGCGCGGTCGGTGTAATCCACCATCGAAGACATCTTGTCGGCTCCAATCACTATGATTTTCTTATAACGCCCGCACTCAATCAAAGCCGCAGCCGTGTCCATCGCGAAGAGGAACCCGCTGCATGCAGCCTGAAGGTCATAGGCAAAAGCGTTCGACAAACCCAATTTCCCGATGACAATGGAAGCCACCGAAGGGAAATGGTAATCAGGCGTGGAGGTAGACACAATCACGCAATCAATCTCATCCGGGTTCACACCGGTCTTTTGCAACAATTGCTTGGCAGCCTTGCGGGCCATATAGCTCGTTCCCAAGCCTTCTTCATTGAGGATGCGCCTTTCCTTCACGCCGATGCGCGTCATGATCCACTCATCATTCGTGTCAACCATGCGCGACAACTCGTCGTTGTTCAAGACGTATTCAGGAATGTAACCGCCGATGCCGGTGATTACCGCATTTATCTTCTCCATTCTGAAATCTACTTTCTAAAAAAGTAGCCGGAGAACCACTTATATTAAATAGTAGGTATTCTCTGGCTATACTTTCTTACTTCATTAAACCGCAGCTTCTTCCTTCACAATAGCCACCTTACCCCTGTAATAGCCGCAAGTCGGACATACAGTGTGATAAATGTGGAAAGCACCGCAATTCGGGCAAATAGCCAACGTCGGCGCTACAGCCTTATCATGAGTTCTTCTCTTACGGGTTCTCGTTTTCGATTGTCTTCTTTTAGGATGTGCCATTTTCTTTTATTTTAATTATTATCTAATATTTCCCTTAATTTGTCCCACCGCGAGTCGGACGGTTTCCCGTCGTTTTCCTGCCCGCGGTCTCCGTCATCGGAAAACTCCCCTTCCTCCGGCGAAGTCACCAAATGCGCTGCAAGCATTTCCGCCATTTCCGCATTGCAATGTCCAGGTTCATGCACATGTGTAAGCGGAACTTCCAACGCGATGAATTCATATATTATCCAAGCCACGTTCAACACGGCCTTGTCGCACGGAAGAATGATGATGTCACCTTCATCGGAGTACTCCTCGCCCACCTTAACCGTAAGCTCGCGCTCCGTTTCAATCATCAAATCCATGTCGTCAAGACACCGGTCGCACGGCACTTGTACCATCCCATTTATGCGGAACACGAAGGCATAAGCACCTCCGTTCTTCTTCACCTTCAAGTCAACAGCCACGTTTCCGCCTCTCAACAAGGTGCTCTCCACTGCATCGAAGAACTGCCGGTCCAAATCAAACCGGTAGTCTACGGCATCTGACCGGACATCGTTCAAATCAATATTATAATTGTCAAGCACACTCATTTGGGCTGCAAATTTACAAAAAATAAGTGAGGGCGGCAATAAAAACGGTAAAAAACACTTGATTTAATACTTTTTCAACTCCACCCTGAAAGTCGTCCCCACGCCCTGCTCCGACCATTTCACGAAAATCCGCCCCTTATGGTATTCCTCCACAATGCGCTTGGCCAACGACAGTCCCAGTCCCCATCCCCGTTCCTTAGTCGTGAAACCCGGGCTGAACACCGTCTGGAAATGATTCTTGGAAATACCTTTGCCCGTATCCGTCACCTCCACCACCACTTTCCCGCCTTCCTCGAAAGCCTCAATGGTAATGCAGCCTTGTCCGCCCATTGCGTCTATGGCATTCTTACACAGGTTCTCAATCACCCACTCAAAAAGGGGAGCACACATACGGACCTCCAAAGGAGACTCCGGCAAATGGCAAGAAATACTTACCTTATTGGAAGTGCGCCGCGAAATATAATCTATCACATGGTCAAGCACCATGTTCACAGACTCTTCCTTGGGTTCAGGCAAAGAACCAATCTTCGAGAAGCGGTCGGCAATCATCTCCAGCCGCTTCACATCCTTGTCCATTTCCGGAATCAGTTCGTCTTGCGGATAATTCTCCTTCAAAATCTCCACCCAAGCCATCAAGGAAGAAATCGGCGTGCCCAACTGATGCGCAGTCTCTTTCGACAACCCCACCCACACCCTGTTTTGTTCCGCCTTCTTCGAACTCAACAAGGCAAAGATGGCCACCATGACGAATATCAGCACCACCCCTAACTGAATGTAAGGATAAGATGCAAGTCTCTTCAGCATGGTCGAGTCGTCATAACAAATCTCCATATAGTCCTGCTCGGCAGTGTCTTGTGCCCCCTCGTTCAGATACAAGCGGATTACCCGCCCATCGCTACGCATGTTTTCCGCCATCCGCTTTATTTCGCGAAGGCTGTCCGCCTCGTTATGGGCCTTGATGGACAAGTTCCTGAAACTTTGGATTTCTCCCGATTTGTACTGGACTATGACTGGAATCGTGTTGTTCCCGTTCAATACTTTCAGGACCAAAGAGACGTCAGTGTTTTCATCGGCATTGTTCAGTGTCCGCATCGCCTCCGCCCACACTTCCATGTTCTGATGCTCCCCCAACGCCAGGTCGCGCACCAGATAATTTGAAATAATAAGAGAACCTACGGCAATCACAATCGCCATTATCACCAAGAGGAATTTCACTTGCCTGATTCGATCATACCACTGCATATTCAAGGACTTAGATTTCACTTCTATTTTAACGAACCGAAACGGCATTTATTGCTTGCGCGAAGCGCGCATAAAAAAATTCCCGCCCGCGAGGTTTTCACTTCGCGGGCGGGAAACCCTATTATCAAA
>CALULQ010000002.1 GCA_944321525.1 uncultured Paraprevotella sp. | reverse complement strand
CAGTCGAAGCGGATGTATTTGTCATGCGTCGTCTCATCCATAATGATTTGTTTTTCCTGTTCTTAGATGCAAAATTAGGAAAAAAACGGGGAAGTGTCACGTTTTTACAAATTTTATGGCCGGTTGGGATGTCGGGCCAAAGCGCATCGGGGAAAAGGCCGACGGTAGGCCGGAAGAGACGTGAAAAGGATACGGAGTTCGGAGTTGTACTCTGCGGCAAGTACTCGAGTACTCTCCGCAAAGTACGCTGGCGGACTGCGCATGGCGCTGCCGTGCTTCGGGCAAGGACGGTCGGAACAGTCCGCCACCTGCTGGTTGCTCGTGCCCCGTCGGATATTTCCCATCCGAAGTCCGCCGGATGGGGGGCCACATGCGGCAAAGATAGGGACGCCCTTGACTTTCTTATACATCGGGCGTAAAGAATCGCATTTTTTATATATCTTTGCAATCTGAATAAATAGGAAAGAACAGCGTTATGGAAATAGAAAAGAACATCGCAGCCGCCGTGGTCCGCGGCATTAAGGCGCTGTATGGCCAGGAAGTACCCTTGGAGACCGTGCAGCTACAGAAGACCAAGAAGGAGTTTGCCGGGCACTTGACTCTGGTGGTTTTCCCCTTCCTCAAGATTTCCCATAAGAAACCCGAAGACACGGCACAGGACTTGGGCCGCTTCCTGACCGATGAAATTCCGGCCGTGGTGGCCGGATTCAACGTGGTCAAGGGATTCCTGAACCTCATGGTGGCCCCGGAGGCATGGACTGCACTGCTCGCTGACATCCACAAGGATGAAAGTTTCGGACTGGTGAAGGCCACTGAAACTTCGCCTCTGGTGATGATTGAATATTCTTCGCCCAATACGAACAAGCCCCTCCATCTGGGGCACGTGCGCAACAACCTGCTGGGCTGGGCGCTGGCCAACATCATGGCCGCCAATGGCAACAAGGTGGTCAAAACCAATATCGTGAACGACCGCGGCATACACATCTGCAAGAGTATGCTGGCATGGCTGAAGTATGGCAATGGGGCTACGCCCGAGAGCACCGGTATCAAGGGCGACCATCTCGTGGGAGACTACTACGTGGCTTTCGACAAGCACTACAAGGAGGAAGTCAAGGAACTGATGGAAAAGGGCATGAGCGAAGAAGAAGCCAAAAACGAGGCGCCGCTCATCAAGGAGGCCCGCGAGATGCTGGTGAAGTGGGAGCACAACGACCCCGAGGTGCGTGCCCTCTGGCGCAAGATGAATGGCTGGGTCTACGAAGGGTTCGACCAGACCTACAAGGCGCTCGGTGTGGGGTTCGACAAAATCTATTATGAGTCGGAAACCTATCTCGAGGGCAAGGAAAAGGTGATGGAAGGACTGCAGAAAGGGCTGTTCTACCGCAAGGAGGACGGTTCCGTGTGGGCCGACCTCACGGCCGAAGGGCTGGACGAGAAGCTCTTGCTCCGTGCCGATGGCACGTCGGTCTACATGACGCAGGATATCGGTACGGCCAAGCTCCGTTTCCGCGACTTCCCGATAGACAAGATGATTTACGTGGTGGGCAACGAGCAGAACTACCATTTCCAGGTGCTCTCCATCTTGCTGGACAAACTGGGCTTCGAGTGGGGGAAAAGCCTCGTGCACTTCTCCTACGGCATGGTGGAACTGCCCAACGGGAAAATGAAGAGCCGCGAAGGTACGGTGGTGGACGCCGATGACCTGATAGCCGAAATGATTGCCGGGGCCAAGAGAATGTCGGAAGACAAAATCAACAAACTGACGGACGTGAGCGAAGAAGAAGCCAACGAAATCGCCCGCATCGTGGGCCTCGGAGCGCTGAAATACTTTATCCTGAAGGTCGACGCGCGGAAGAACATGCTCTTCAATCCGGCCGAGAGCATCGACTTCAACGGCAACACCGGGCCGTTCATCCAATACACTTATGCCCGCATCCGCTCTATCCTCCGCAAGGCGGCCGAGGCCGGACTGGCTGTTCCTGATACCTTGAAGGCCGGTGCGGACGTGAGCGAAAAGGAAATCGGGCTCATCCAGATGCTGGCTGACTTCCCGGCCACCGTGCGCCAGGCGGGTAGCGACTACAACCCGAGCTGCATTGCCAACTATTGCTACGACCTGGTGAAGGAGTACAACCAGTTCTATCACGACTTCAGCATCTTGCACGAAGAGAACGAGGCGAAGAAACTCTTCCGGCTGATGTTGTCGGCCAACGTGGCCAAGATCATCCGCACGGGCATGGGCTTGTTGGGCATCGAAGTGCCGGAGCGCATGTAAATCCGCACGCTGGTCATGGCGAAACAGAAGTATTACGTGGTGTGGAACGGAGTCAGTCCAGGAGTGTACAGCTCCTGGACTGACTGTAAATTGCAAATCAACGGTTTTGTGGATGCGGTTTACAAGTCCTTCGACACGAAGGAGGAGGCGGAACGGGCCTACCAGTCGTCTCCTTATCTTTATATAAAGAAGAAAAAGGAGTCCGTTGCCGCGCCCAAGGCCTTCGCCGCTGTGCCCGATGTCCCGGCCGACAGGACGGACACCGTGTTGCCCCTGCCGCGCGAGGTGCAGGCCGAGGCGCTGGCCGTCGATGCGGCATGCAGCGGGAATCCCGGCCCCATGGAATACCGCGGGGTGTATCTGCGTACGGGCGAGACCGTGTTCCACTTCGGTCCGGTTTATGGCACCAACAACATCGGCGAGTTCCTGGCCATCGTGCATGCCTTGGCGCTGATGGAGAAGAAAGGCGTCAGCATGCCCATCTATTCGGACAGCCGCAACGCCATCGGATGGGTGCGGCAGAAACGCTGCAAGACCAAGCTGGAGCGGACGCCCCGCACTGAAGAACTTTACGGGATGATAGGGCGTGCCGAGGCGTGGCTCAGGTCCCACGAGGTGACCGTCCCCATACGCAAGTGGGAAACGGAGCGGTGGGGAGAGGTGCCGGCCGATTTCGGGCGCAAATGACTCATCTTTCATAATCATAGTAGTGATGAAACAACGCATATTCTATCTGGCCGGATTGTTCCTGGCCTTTTTGGTGTTCTTCGTTTTCCAGAAAGCGGTTTTTGTCTATGCCAACCGGCCGCTGCCCCTCGGCGACTTGCTGCAGGTGGTGCGCCACGGGATGGGACTGGATGCGTCCACTGCGGGCTACCTGCTCATTGTTCCGTTTGTCCTCGTGTGGGGCAGCGTCTGGTATCCCGCATTGCGGGTCAAGTCCTTCCTGCGCCCCTATTTCATTCTCGTTTCCGTCTTGTTGTCCTTGATTTGCGTGGCCGACACTTCGCTCTATGCCTTTTGGAAGTTCAAGCTCGACGCCACGATTTTCAACTACATGGACGCTCCGAAGCAGGCCATGGCCAGCGTGTCGGCGGGCTACGTGCTGGCGCGGCTGTTCTGGGTGGTCCTTTTCGCCGTGCTCTTGGCTTGGGGCTGCATACGGCTCACACCCAAGCGTTTCCCCGCCTTGCCCATGAATTGGAAGATGGTGGTCGGCAACTTGGGCTATATCCTCGTGGGCGGCCTGATTTTCCTTGCCATACGCGGAGGGGTGGGGCGCTCCACGATGAACATCGGCAACGCCTATTTCAGCGGGGATACCTACCTGAACCATGCGGCCGTGAATCCCGCTTTCAGCCTGTTCTATTCTTGGAACAAGGCGGAAGACTTTGCCGGGAAATACAATTACCTCGACGAGAAGCGCCAAGCGGAGGTCTATGCCCCTCTTTATCCCGCTTCCACTGAGGACGTTGGCCGCAAGCTCCTGAAGGTCGGGCGGCCGAACGTGCTGATCATCATCCTTGAAGGTTTCGGGGGCGATTACGTGGCGGAACTGGGCGGGGAGCGCGACGTGGCGCCCAACATGAGCCGGCTCATCCGCGAGGGCATCTTTTTCGACAATGTCTATGCAAACAGTTTCCGCACCGACCGTGGGCTGGTCAGCGCGCTGAGCGGCCACGTGAGCTATCCCACCACGTCCATCATGAAGCTTCCGGCCAAGTCGCGCGATTTGCCTTCCATCGCCCTGACGCTGGCGAAGGCGGGTTACGAGACGGACTTCCTCTACGGGGGCGACATCAACTTCACCAACATGCGGAGCTATTTCACCACCACCGGCTACCAGCACCTTACCTGCGACCAGGATTTCAGCCTGCAGGAGCGCACGTCCAGTTCGTGGGGGGCGCACGACGAATACACCTTTGCCCGTTTGTATGACATGATCAAGGCCCGTCCGGCCGATGCCTTGTGGCACACGGGATTCCTCACGCTCAGCAGCCATGAGCCGTTCGAGGTGCCCTACGCGCGGCTCGATGACAAGAGGCTGAACTCATTTGCCTACACCGACCACTGCCTGGGAGAATTCGTGGACAAGCTCAAGAAGCTTCCCGTTTGGGACAACCTGTTGGTGGTCTGTCTGCCCGACCATGGCAGTTCGTCGTCGCTCAACGTCACCTCGCCCACGTTCTATCACATTCCCATGCTGTGGTTGGGTGGCGCCATTTCCGGCCCGCAGACCGTTCACACCCTGATGAACCAGAGCGACATGCCTGCCACGCTGCTCGGGCAGCTCGGCCTGCCGCACCGTGACTTCAAGTATAGCCGCAACATCTTCTCGGAAGCTTATGATTATCCCTTCGTTTATTCCACGTTCAGCGACGGCTTCATGTTCATGGATGCTACCGGCGTCACCGTTTTCGACAACGCGGCCCGCAAGGTGGTCTTCAGCGAGCCCGCGCCCGACGTGTCCCGCGAAGAGAAAGGCAAGGCTATCCTGCAGACTTCGTATGACGAATTAGGGGGACGCTGACAGGCGTCCCCCTCAATGATGCTTTCCGCAGTATCGCAGCGTACTTTCCGCAGCGTACTCGAGTACTTTCCGCAAAGTACGATTCGTTGTTCCGCGAAGTGTCCCTCCGTTTCCTGCAATCCTATAACCAGATGTCCAGCATCCAGTAAATGGCTGCGGCCAACAAGGCGCTCACCGGAATGGTCAGCACCCATGCCGTCATCAGGCTCTTCGTCACGCCCCAGCGCACGGCCGAAAGCCGCTTCGTGGCGCCCACGCCGATGATGGCGCCCGTGATGGTGTGGGTGGTGCTGACGGGAATCTTCAGATATTCGGTCAGGTAGAGCGTGAAGGCGCCTGCCGTTTCGGCAATCACGCCCTCAAACGGTGTCACCTTCGTGATTTTCGTGCCCATCGTGCGCACGATTTTCCATCCGCCCGACATGGTTCCCAAGGAGATGGCCGTGAAGCATGAGAAGGCTACCCAGTCTGGCAGGTCGTCGATGCTGTCCACCCCGAGCCCCAAGCCTTGCGAGTGCCCGGCAATCATCGCGGCGGCAATGATACCCATCACCTTCTGGGAATCGTTCAGGCCGTGCCCGACGCTGAATAGCGCCGAGGAGACGAGCTGCAGTTTCTTGAACCACACCTCCGCCGTGTGCGGACGGGCCTTGCGGCAGGCGTGGAGCACAAGGAGCGTGAAACCCAAAGCCACAACCATGCCGATGAATGGCGCCAGGAAAATGAAGGCCGCTATTTTCAGGATAATCTCCAACTGGATGGAGCCCCATCCGCTGGCCATGATGGCCGCGCCTGCGAAACCGCCGATCAGCGTGTGCGACGACGAGGAGGGGATGCCCTTCCACCACGTGAACAAGTTCCATGCGATGGCGGCCAGCACGCCTGCCAGGATGATGGGCAGGGTGATGTATTCTTCCATCACGGTCTTCGAGACGGTGTTGGCGATGCCGAAGCCGCCAATCACATATTTGGCGATGAAGAAGGCCACGAAGTTGAACGCCGCGGCCCAAAGCACAGCCTGGAAGGGGGTGAGCACGCGGGTGGAGACAATCGTGGCGATGGAATTGGCCGCGTCGTGGAACCCGTTGATGTAGTCGAACAGGAGCGACAACACTATGATTACGATTAACAACTCCATACGTCGTTCGGATTACACATACTTCACAATCAGGTTCTTCAGGATCTTGCCCACGTGCTCGGCCGCGTCTGTGGTACGCTCCAGCTCCTGCATCACTTCCTTGATTTTCACCAGTTCCACGGCGTCTTTCTCTTCTTCGAAAAGCTTCTTGATGAACAGCTCGTAAACGTCGTCGGCCTGGTTTTCCAGGTCGTGCAGCGTGGCGCAGTAGCCGCGGAGCTTCGCAGGACTCTTGCGGAACGTCTCCAGTTCGTCCACGGACTTGCGGATGCAGTCGGCTTCCTGCTGGATGAAGCGGCACAGTTCCTTGGCGCTTTCATCCAGCCCGTGCGGGTTGTAGATGTTGATGCGCTTGGCGCAGCTGTTCACGCAGTCAATCACATCGTCGATGCCCGATGCCAGCGCATTGATGTCTTCGCGGTCGAGCGGCGTGATGAATGTCGTTTCCAGTTCATCAAGCACTTGGTGTGTCACCAGGTCGCCCCTGCGTTCCACTTCCTTGATGCGTTTGTAGTACGATTCTCTCTCCTGTGGGCTGACGTGTTCCATGCTCTCGGCCAGGATGTCGGCCGCTTCGGCCAGGACGTTGGACAGCTGCTCCAGCAGGCTGAAAAACTTCGGTTGTTTGGGTACAAACCGATTGAAAAATGAATTCTTCATAACATATTCACAGTTTAAACCTTGTTCTTTTTCAGTTTCATTCTTTCCCGCACGACTTCCACCACTGCGGGCAAGATGGAGATGACGATGATGGCCACGATGAGCAGTTTCAGGTTCTGCTGCACGAAAGGCAGGTCGCCGAAGAAGTAGCCGGCGAAGCAGAACGAGGCCACCCAAAGCGCGCCGCCCACCACGTTGTACATCATGAAATAGTAGTAGTGCATCCGTCCCATGCCGGCCACGAAGGGGGCGAAGGTGCGGACGATGGGCACGAAACGGGCGATGATGATGGTTTTCCCGCCATATTTCTTGTAGAACTCGTGCGTCTTGTCCAGATAGCTTTGCTTGAATATCTTGGAGTCGGGGTTGCGGAAAAGTCTTTCGCCCAAAAAGCGTCCTATCATATAGTTGCAGGAATCGCCCAGGACGGCTGCCGCAAAGAGGATGAGGAACAACAGGTTGACGTCGAGCGGCACGTCAGGAAGGGCGGCGATGGCTCCGCCCACGAACAGCAGGGAGTCGCCCGGAAGGAAAGGAGTGACCACCAGTCCGGTTTCGCAGAAAATGATCGCAAACAGGATGGCATAGGTCCACGTGTGATACTGCTGCACCATTTCGATCATGTGTTGGTCGATGTGCAGGATGAAGTCGATGATGAAATCCATAAAGAGAATAAATAGTGGTAAATTAAAAAAGCAACTCTATGAGTCTCGGGGGCGTTGTGTGCCCCGGAACGTCATGCGAGTTGCTTAAATCAGAATGCGTCTTAATCCGTAAATGTAATACTGGCGGGCTTTCGTCCAGTCGCGGCCGTGCGGGAGGATGTACTCCGCCGCGGGCAACGGTATGATTGAAGTCCACGATGTGCTGGGGACGAATCCGGCCGCGCCGCCATGATGCCTGGGGCATCTTTTCACGAAAGTGCGGGCTGTGGCAGTCGGTGAAGCCGACAAGTGGCGCGCGCCGGGCAGCCAGCCTTCCGCGGGGGAGTGGCTTTGGCCCGTGTACTGGCCTGCCGACAATTGGCCGCAGGCCGTCGCAATCTGGCTTGTCGTGGGTTGATAAGTCCCTTCTTCTTCTGCCGCGAAAGAAATCCCTTGGCAAAAGAAAAACAAGATGAACAGTATGGAAAACCACCATTTTGCCATAAAACGCTGCAAAGATAGGTATTTATTTTTTATCCTGCAAAGGCTGCGGGCGGAATGTCGTGCGGATTCATGCTCCCTTCCGGCGGCACGGTTTCCGTGCGGCGGCTCAGATGGGCAGGAAGCGGCTCACCCACGACCGGCAGATGAAGTAAACGTCGAGCATGTTGAATTGCCCATAGGCGATGAGCATGGCCTGGAACCGCTTGCTGAACGAGGCGTACTTCACGCGGAGCAGTTCCTTGCCATAGAGCGCATGCACGGCCTTGGCCAGCAGCCGTCCTCTTTTCCAATGCTTGCGCACCACATATTCTTTCTTGATGGAGGCGATGAAGCGCCTGATGGGGCTGGCGATGTGGTCGTTGTAGAACTCCGTCCGCCCCACCGGTCCCTTCAGTTCCGTGTAGAGCTGGTAAAGCTCGTCGTCGTTGCCCGTCCTGATGATGCGTTCCAGCGGGTAGTGCTCGATGAAGTCGAAGATGTAGGGCGGCCGCCAGCAATGGAACTTGCGGCCCAGTTTCTCCAACCGGTCGTCTACCAAGGCATAGATTTTCTTTATCTCGTCCGGCATGAGCGCGTACTTTTCCGGTATCAGTTTGTCGGGCGGGTCCATGTAGAGATACAGGCAGGCCGGCACCAGACGGATGTTGTTGCACTCCAGCACGTAGTCCAGGTTGAACAGGAGATCTTCGTAGACAACGAGGTCGGTGCGGAACCTGATGTGGTGTTCCCGCAAGATGGATGCCTTGTAGAACTTTCCCCAAACGTAGCCGTTCCACAGGTGGTGGGCAATGAACTCGTTCATTGTCCCTTCGCCGAACACGGCGTCGTAGTTGTAGTAGATGTCCCCTTTGGGGAACTTCTTGTATCCCCCGATGATGAGGTCGAAGCCTGCATTCTCTTTCGGCAGGTTGAAAAAGCCGTCGTCGATGGAGTCGTCCGCGTCGATGAATGTGATCCATTCTCCGCATGCCACTTCAATCCCCAGGTTCCGTGCCGCGCTCACTCCGCCGTTTTCTTTGTGGAAGACGCGTATGCGCGGCTCCTTTGCCGCATATTCGTCGCAGATGTTTCCGCTTTGGTCGGGGCTGCCGTCGTCGATGAGCAGCAGTTCGAAGTCATCGTAGGGCTGCCTCAAGATGCTGTCGACGCAGTGCCTTAAGGTGTCCTCGCTTTTGTAGACCGGAACGATTATGGATATGAATGGAGCCATGATGCGATATAGATTATTTTCCGTTAGCTAAGGAATGAAGCCTGAGCGCCCAGTCGAGTGCCCGCGCGCTTTCCGTTTTCCGCCACAGTTTCAAGTACCATTTCTTGAAGAGCGGGTGGCGCACGCCGTATTTCCGGATGTGCCGGATGAGGCTGTCGAACTGGGGATAGTCCGATGGCTTGATCCGCGATTGCATTTTCAGGCTGTGGAGGCAGAAGTTCACGGCCCCGTCAACGAAGTAGGCCTGGTTCTTCCGCACGTGCTTCCCCACGGTCTCGGCGTCCATCCGGTTGAACATGGCTTCCACCATCTCCACGATTTGCATGAGGTTCTTCTTCTGGCTGTCGCTTCCCACCGACTGCCCTTCGCGTCCGATGCGGTAATGGTAGAGGTACAGGTCGTAGACAACGAAGTCCTTCACCTGCGAATAGGGCAGGAAGCAATAGAGCGTGTCGGTGTAGTTGATGCCTTCGGGCAGGCGGAATTCCATGTCGCGCAGCAGCCGGGTCTTGTAGGCCATGCCGTTCATGCCGAATTCGCTTTCGTAGGCATGCGTGCGGATGCTGAACTCGGCCGCTTGGTACACGTGGTCCTTGAAGACCGTGTTGAACGAATGTTTCTGCTCGTCCACCTTCTGGTCTCCGTCGAAAAGTTCGTCTACCCGCAAAGTGATGACCAAGTCGGTGTCGCATGTCTCCAGCTTGTGCAGGAACGCGGCCAAGGCTTGGGTGTCGAACCAGTCGTCGGCATCCAGGATTTTGAAGTATTTCCCGGTCGCCACAGCCAGGCCGGCGTTCACGCATGAACCGTAGTGGCCGTTGGGTTTGTCGATTACTTTGATCAGGTCCGGGCGTTTTTGCTCATATTGTCGGATAATGTCCGGCGACCTGTCCGTGCTTCCGTCGTTGACGACGATCACTTCGAGGCTGTCGCCAATCAGTTCGTCGGTAACGGAGTCGAGGCAGGCCGGCAGATATTTCTCCATATTATAGGTTGGTACTACGAGGGAAAGTATCTTGTCACTTCCTGGGTCCCGGGCCATTTTGTCATTCACCATACTTTACCACAATAAGTTTATATAAAGCCACCTCCCTTTCGAGAGGGTTGTTACTTAAAGACTCTGCATGTCGTTCAGCTTCTTGTAATAGCCGTTCAGCGCGATGAGTTCCTCGTGCGTGCCACGCTCCACGATTTCCCCTTCATAGAGCACGCAGATCTCGTCTGCGTTCTTTATCGTGCTCAGGCGGTGTGCGATGGCGATGGTGGTGCGCGACTTCATCAGGCGCTCCAAAGCCTCTTGCACGAGCCTTTCCGATTCGGTGTCCAGTGCCGACGTGGCTTCGTCGAGGATGAGAATCGGCGGATTCTTCAGGATGGCCCGCGCGATGCTCACGCGCTGGCGCTGTCCGCCGGACAAGCGTCCGCCGCGGTCGCCGATCATCGTGTCGTATCCCTTTTCCGACTCCATGATGAAGTCGTGCGCGTTGGCTATCTTGGCCGCCTCGATGACCTGTTCCATCGTGGCGTTCTCCACGCCGAAGGTGATGTTGTTGTAGAACGTGTCGTTGAACAGGATGGCTTCCTGGTTCACGTTGCCGATGAGGGAGCGCAGGGCCGTGATGGACACGTCCTTCACGTTCTTGCCGTCGATGAGCAGTTCACCCTCGCTCACGTCGTGGTAGCGCGGCACGAGGTCCACCATGGTCGACTTGCCCGAGCCGGATTGTCCGACCAGCGCCACCGTCTTGCCTTTCTCCACTTTCAGGTTGACGTGCTTCAGCACGGGGCGTCCGGCAATGTAGCTGAACGATACGTCGCGGAATTCCAGTTCCCGTTCGAACGACGTCAGCGGTTTCGGTTGTGCCGGTTCCTTGATGGGGTTCTCGGCTTTCAGGATCATGTCGATGCGCTCCATGCTGGCCAGTCCGAGCGGGATGTTGTAGAAGGCCTTGGAGAACTCCTTCAGCGGGTTGATGATGGTGTAGAGGATGACCATGTAGAACATGAACATGGCGGCATCGATGGGAGAATATTGGTTGAGGATCAGCGCCCCGCCGAACCACAGCACGATGACGATCACGCATGTGCCCAGAAATTCGCTCATCGGGTGGGCCGAGCTTTGGCGTATCACCATGGCGTTCATGGCGTCGCGGAAGCCGTTGTTGATTTTGGAGAAGCGTTCCGACATCTTGCGCTCGGCGATGAAGGCCTTGATGATGCGCAAGCCGCCCAACGTCTCGTCGAGTTGCGACATGATGTCGCCCCATTGCCCTTGGGCCACCACCGACTGCCGTTTCAGCTTGCGGCTGACGACGCCCATGATCCAGCCCGCCAGGGGCAGGACGACCAGCACGAACAGTGTCAGTTCCCAGCTGACGGAGAAGAGGGTGATGAAGCACACGACCAGCGCTATCGGGTTGCGGATGAGCATGTCGAGCGAGCTCGTCAGGGAGTTTTCCACCACGGAGACGTCGGCGCTCATTCGCGCGATGATGTCGCCCTTCCGCTCTTCGGAGAAGAAACTGAGCGGCAGTCTCAACACCTTATTATATACTTCGATGCGGATGTCCCTCACGATGCCGGTGCGGAGCGGCACCATCACGGCCGACGAGGCGAAGTAGCCCGAGGTCTTCAGCAGCGTCATGAAAATCAGCACCAGTCCCATGAAGACCAAGGTGATGAACGCGCCATATTGGTCGATGATGTAGTTGATGTAATAGTAACCGTTGTTGACCAGCACGTCCTTGTTCAAGTTGTGGATGTCCATGGGGATGTATTCGTACTTCGTCGTGTCGATTTTGAACAAGATGTTCAAAATGGGCACCAACGTGAGGAACGAGAACACATTCAGCCATTGCGACAAGAAGTTCAATATAACGGCCCAAGTCAGATATTTGCGATAGGGTTTGATATATCGCTTGAGCAAGGAGAAAAATTCTTTAATCATAAATTATCAAATATGAGCATAGCCGTGCAAAGGTATGCAAAAATATTCAGGTTGCCAACCTTGCGGGGCGATTTTATGCTAAGAATTTGTTTTTGAATTTCTACAAAAAGTTTTTTCCCCTTCTTTGCGTGTCCGTTCTCCGTCTGTGCCTCGGGCGTTTTGGCCCATTTGCATGAGTTCCTCGCGCTGGCCCTGCCTCTTGCCTTGTCGAAGGTTTCTGTCGCTGCCTTCCGTCTGGTGGGCGGCGTTCCCCCATTGTGGAGGCGGGAGTGGCGCAAAAGCCCGTTCCCGGCCGTCGCGCGGTCAATCCGGGACGGTTCCTGCGGAATGTTTAATTTGCAGAAAAAGGCGGCCTCTGTTCCACGCCCGCTTGGGATGGGACGTCCGTGCCCGACGCCCTGCGGCGTCTTGCGGAATCCGTCGCAGTACTTTGCGGCAAGTACTCGAGTACTCTGCGGAGAGTACAATCCGGCACTCCGCATGCCCTTCGTCCGCTTTCGGCAACGGGCCGGCCGGAACCGTGGACGAAGTTTCATGACGCGGGGGAATGTTCGTAAACCATTTTTGCTTTGCCGCGCCCGTTTCGCAGCCGTTGCAAAAAATATTTTCCCTGATGTCCCTTTTATACGCCTTTTTCTTGGTTTGTCCCGTTTTATTCCGTATTTTTGTTCATCTTAACCCGAATCGGGTTGCACATCGGAAACAGACACCACGGACATGGGAGATAGTATTCTTTACAAACTTACGAGCGGGAAGCCCAACAAGCTGCTCTTCTTGGTGCGCGGCTTTGCGGGAATGGCCGTACCGGGCTGGCTGTTCAGGCGGCTGTTGCCGCACGTGTTGCGGCAAGCCCGCTTGCGGCCGGATTGGGATTATATATGCCGCAGGGCGGATTACTACATACGGCTTTCCGAGCCTTTCGCCCTGCCCGCGGAAGACCGTTTCGAGCGGCAGCGCAGCTGGGCCTTCTACCGCGGCCCCATCGGAAGCTATGGCAGGGCGATGTTCCATACGGCCTACTATCTGGACCAACACGACGTGACGCGCTGGTTCCCGCCCGCCTTCAGGTGGAGCTTCTGTCCCGGCGACGTGTATTTCACGCCCGGGGAACCCACGGTGGTGAAGAGCCGTCTGCTGGAGTGCGACAACCGCAATTCCGTGATCCTGAAGCTCGACAAGCTGCGCCACTTCATGTTCGTGCGCGACACGATTCCTTTCAGCCAGAAGAAAGACATGGCCATTTTCCGTGGGAAGATCCGCCAAAGCCGGGTGCGGACCAAGTTCCTGGAGATGTTCTTCCGCCACCCGTTGTTCGATTGCGGCGTGGTGGGGCGGAACGAAGGATGCCCCGACGAATGGATGTCGCCGAAGAAAACCATACGCGAACACCTGGACTACAAGTTCATCATGGCCCTCGAGGGCAACGACGTGGCCTCGAACCTGAAGTGGGTCATGTCGTCCAACTCGCTGGCTGTCATGACGCGGCCCACGTGCGAAACCTGGTTCATGGAGGGCACCCTGCGCCCCGGTTACCATTATGTGGAGGTGAAGGAGGATTTCTCGGACCTGGAGGAGAAACTGCGCTACTACATCGCGCATCCCGACGAAGCGGAGGAAATCATCCGACATGCCCACGAATATGTGGACCAGTTCCGCGACAAGGAGCGGGAGCGCATCATCTCGCTCGTGGTGATGGACAAATACTTCCGCCTTTCGGGGCAGGCGGAGAACTGAACAAACGAAAAAGAGAACAATGATACACATTGCCTGCAACATAGATCACAACTACGTGCGCTACTGCGGCGTCACGCTCGTGTCGCTCTTCGAGAGCAACCGCGGCGAGGAGTTCACCGCGCACATCATGGCGCGCGGGCTGGACGACGCCGACCGCGACGTGCTCCGCTCGCTGGCCCGCCGCTACGGCCATGCCATCCTTTTCCACGAGCCAGACGGACACTTGCTCGACGGCTTCACCATCAGGGCCACCCATGGCCGCCTTTCCACGGCGGCCTACTATCGTTGTTTCTTGCCCGACATCCTGCCTGCCGACGTGGACCGCGTGCTCTATCTGGACTGCGACATCGTGGTGAGGGGAAGCATCGCCCCGCTGTGGGCCACGCCGCTGGATGCCCAGACGGCCGTGGCTGCGGTGGAGGACATGGGCTGCGGCGAGGTCGCCCGCTATGACCGGCTGCACTATCCGCAGGCGGACTCTTATTTCAACTCCGGCGTTCTGCTGGTGAATCTGGCCTACTGGCGGGAGCACGGCGTGGCGCAGGCGTGCATGGACTACTACCGCCGCTATCCCGAGCGCATCGTCTTCAACGACCAGGACTTGCTCAACTGCGTGCTCCACGACCGTAAGCGGCTGTTGGACGTGAAGTGGAACGTGCAAGACGGGTTCTATCGTACCTCCGTCGGCGACGCATGGCGCAAGGAGCATGCCGAGGCATTGCGCCATCCCGTAGTCCTGCATTTCACCAACCGTAAACCTTGGAGCTATGACAGCCAACATCCCTTGCGTGCGGAGTTCTTCAAATATTGGGCACTGACGCCGTGGAGCGGCGAGCGCCCGTGGGCGACTTTGCCCGCCCGGCTGAAGCGCTTCTTCAGGCTGCTGCCGTTCCGCATCGGGGCAAGGAAACCCAAATACATCAGGATGGACGCCCTGCCATGACAAAGGTTGCAGGGGCGCCGCACGCTGCGGCCATGAGCCGCCTCGCGCATGCGGGCCACGGACGGTAAGAATGGCTGTGCCGAGGCCGCGTCTTCCTTCTTGTGGGATTGTCTGCCCGCGCAAGGAACATAGTGAACGATAAAAAAATACCGATATGAAAGTAAACAGCGTGATAGTCACTTACAATCGCCTGGCCCTGCTCAAGGAGTGCCTGGCGGCTGTGGAAGCGCAGACTTATCCCCAGCATCGCATCATCGTTGTCGACAACTGTTCCACCGACGGCACGCAGGAGTTCCTGGCACGCTTTGCCGCTGACCCGCGCTACCTTGTGGTGCGCACGGAGCGGAACGTGGGCGGGGCCGGGGGCTTTTCGCGCGGCATCAAGGAGTCGGTGCTGGACGGTGCGGACTACACTTGGATCATGGACGACGACACCATTCCCGCTCCGGGCGCCCTGCAGGCCCTCATGGATGTGGCCACCCTGTCGGACGACATAGGGTTCGCCTGCAGCCGGGTGGAATGGACCGACGGAACGCTGCATCCGCGCAATGCGCCGGGCGGACAGAAGCCGGCCGACCGCATCGAGGCGCGTGGCGGCAGCGTCACGGCCACTCGCTGCGAGGTGTGCACTTTCGTGTCGGTGCTCTTCAGCACCCGCGCCGTCTGCAAGGTGGGGCTTCCCATCAAGGAATTCTTCATATGGTTCGACGACATCGAGTACACGCTCCGGGTGACGCGCGGCGGGTTCAGTAACTATTGCGTGGAGCAGAGCGTCGTGGTGCACAAGACCCCCGACGTGTTCAACCCCGACATCGAGCATGCGCCCCCCTCCATGGCCCAACGCTTCTATTACCAGACGCGCAACACTTGCTATTTCAAGCATCGGGAAACGTCCAACTGGCTTGTCTTCCGCCTCTCCGTGTGGAACAAGCTGCGCATCCTGAAGCGGCGCATCAAGCGCCGCAAGGACGGCCATCAGCAGGAGTTCATCGATGCCGTGGAAAAGGGATGCCGGGACGGGCTTACCTTTTATCCGGAGATTGAATATGTCCGTCCGCAGAAATAAACACTCTTTCATCTAAAAACTCATTACGACAATGCCGCAACAAGATACGTGCAAGCTCCTCACCCTCGTGGTGCCTACTTACAACATGGAGAAATATCTCCCCCGTTGCCTGGATTCCGTCACGGGGCCGTCCATCCCGTCCACGCTGGAAGTCATTGTGGTGAACGACGGCAGTCGCGACCGCTCGTTGGACATCATGGAAGCTTACAGGGAAAAGTGGCCCGGCATCGTCCGCGTCATCGACAAGCCCAACGGGCATTACGGTTCCTGCATCAATGCGGCCCTGCGGGTGGCCCGGGGGAAATATTTCCGCCCCTTGGATGCCGACGACTGGATGGACACTACGGCTTTGGTGGAACTGTTGCGGAGGTTGGAGGATTGCGACACGGATTTGTTCGTCACGCTTCGTTGCGAGTATAAGTCGGACAAGGACGGAGGAGGCGGAGGGCGCGTCACGCGTTTTCCCATGCCTGGCGTGGAATATAACAAGGTGTACGATATGGCGGATTTCGACATCGCGCGCCATGCTCCCGGCGATGAGTTCAACATGCACAGCATGGCCTATAAGACTGAAATCCTGCGCGAGGTGGGGCTTCGCCATATTGAGGGGATTTGCTACACGGATTTCCAGTTCTGCTTCCTGCCTATCGACCGCATCAAGGATTTCGTCGTCTTCGACCTTTACCTTTATTACTATTTCATCGGGCGCGACGAGCAGTCGACGAGTGCCCGGTCCATCCGGAACAACCTTTCGCATATTTGCAAGGTGGTGAGTTTCATGACGCGCCACTTGGATGCCTGTCCGCCCAAGAATCCTACATTGTTGGCCAACCAGACTTATTTCATAGACAAGGCTTTGAACATCTATGCCGTTAGCCTGCGCTGGCAGAAGGGGATTACGGAGGAGACTTATCCCGCCGTGCGTGAGGTCATCGATGCCGTAGACCGGCACCACATCCGGAACAGGGTGCTCGACAAACCTTATCTCCGCATCTGGCGGACGTGGAAAACGCGCGGGGTGCTGAATCTCACGTTGCGTATTTACCAGTGGGTGCATTGCCGGAAGATGCGTCGGTTGGGACTTTAATCGGTATTTTCGGGGCTGGGGACAGACGGTTGTCCCTCAGGGTGCCGGACTGCCGCTTCCTGCAAGGCGGGCATTGTTTTTCTTGTCCCGGGGGTGAAGCGGTGGAAGGTCGATGGCGGTGTCTTGCGGGGCACCGTGGAGGCTGGGCGCCCGCAGGAGGAGAGATAAAAAAATCCCCCGCCCAGGCGATGTGTCTGTACGGGGGAGGTAAGGGGATGATGGTAGTCTACTTCTCGTAGTTCCGCAGTCCGGTCTGCAGGAAATCCACATATTTGTTGATGTCTTCGTCGTAAGAATAAGACTTGTTCAGCGGTCGGCCCTCGTTGTCCAACAGAACATAGAAGGGCTGTGCGTTGGCCCCGAACTTGCTGCGTTGCAGGTAGCTCCACTTGTCGCCCACGGTGCGCAGGGTGCGTTCCTGGCCGTTCTCCGTCACTTTCACGGGTTCGGGCAACTTTGTCTTGTCGTCCACGTAGAGCGAAATCAGCACATAATCGTCTTGCATGATGTCGGCCACTTTCTGGTCCGACCACACGGCCAGTTCCATCTTGCGGCAGTTCACGCAGCCATATCCGGTGAAGTCCACCATGACGGGCTTTCCGTGTTGGCGGGCGTACTCCATTCCCGCGTCGTAGTCCAGGAACTGCGCTTCCACTTCATTGTCATACAGGTTGAAGTCTTGCGTGTTCATCGGGGGGGAGAAGGCGCTGATGGCCTTCAGCGGTGCGCCCCACAGGCCGGGCACCATATAGATGGCGAAGGCGAAAGAGAGCAATGCCATGAAGAAACGGGTGACCGACGTGCGGTGGTTGACTATCACGTTGCCCGACTCGTCGTATTCGTCTTCATCATGCGGGAAGCGCAGCCACCCTATCAGGTAGGCTCCCAACAGGGCGAAGATGACGATCCACAGGCTGAGGAAGGCTTCGCGGTCAAGGATGTGCCAGCCATAGGCCAAGTCGGCAACAGAGAGGAACTTCAGCGCGAAGGCGAGTTCCAGGAAGCCCAAGCAGACTTTCACGCAGTTCATCCAGTTGCCGGACTTCGGCATGGTCTTCAACCAAGCCGGGAACATGGCGAACAATGTGAACGGCAAGGCCAGCGCGATGGCGAAGCCCAGCATGCCGACCGTCGGGGCCAGGATGCTGCCCGAGGTGGAGACTTCCACCAGGAGGAAACCGATGATGGGGCCTGTGCAGGAGAAGGAAACCAGCGCCAGCGTGAAGGCCATGAGGAAGATGCTCAGCAGGCCCGTGGTTGCTTCGGCCTTGCTGTCTACGGCATTGCTCCACGACGAGGGCAGGGTGATTTCGAACGCTCCGAAGAAGCTGGCGGCGAAGACCAGCAGCAGGAGGCAGAAGAAGATGTTGAAGATGGCGTTCGTGGAGAGGGCGTTCAGGGCGCTGGCACCGAAGATGGCTGTCACGGCCAGTCCCAGCAGCACGTAGATGACCACGATGCTTGCGCCGTAGGTGGCCGCGTCGCGGATGCCCTTGCGCTTGTCGCCCGAGCGTTTCAGGAAGAAGCTGACCGTCATGGGGATGATGGGCCACACGCAAGGCGTGAGCAGGGCCACCAGTCCGCCCAAGAAGCCTAACAGGAAGATTTTCCACCAGGCTTGCTGTGCCGCGTTGGATGCCGCCTCGCCGAAAGCGGCCAGTTCGTCCACCACGGGTGTCCAATAGTCGGTGGCACCAATGGCTGTCTGCGCATCCTTCGCTGTCGCAGCTGCGGAGTCGGCCACGACGATGTCCGTGGCGGCATCGGCCCCGCCGATTACGGGTGCTTCTTCTTTGCCGGCGGTTTCTTTCGTGCCGTCTTCTGCTTTCACTTCTTTTTTATCTTCAGCCTTGCCGGTCGGGGCCGCCTTTTCGTTCGTGGAGGCCTTTTGGCCGGCCGGAGAGCCTTTGCCCGCGTAGGCGAAATCCACGTTGGTGGGCGGCATGCAGTTTTCGTCGTTGCATGCGCCGTAGGTCAGGTAGCCTTTCACGGAGTATGACGGTGCGGTGATGCGCATTTTCTGCACGAACACGGCCTTTGTTTCCATGTAGCTCACTTCCATTCCGAAGAGTTCGTCGAACGCCTTGTGCACGTTGCCTTTGGCCGTCAGTTTGCCTGCCGGTTCGACGCCAGTCTGTTCGTCGAACGTGATGGTGGCCGGTGTGGGTCCGCCATCGGGAATGTCTGTGGAGTATACGTGCCATCCCGGGTCCACAGTCCCGGTGAATACCAGTTCAAATTCCGAGTCCGACAGCTTGTTCTGCGACACGGAGAACTTTACCGGCTCCTGGAATTGGGCCATCAGTGGTAAGGCCATGACCCAAAGCAAGAGCAAAGATGCTATTTTCTTCATTTTCTTGAGTGGTGGTTTAGGGCACAAAGATAGGGATAATCCATGGAATCAGGAAACTTATGGACAAAAAAAGTCCGGCCGAAAGGCTCGGCCGGAACTTTCTTATGGATGTAACAAATAAAATTACAACTTCGGACCTGCGGCAACCAATGCCTTGCCGGCTTCGTTGCCCGTGAACTTCGTGAAGTTCTTGATGAAGCGTCCGGCCAAGTCTTCGGCCTTCTTGTTCCATTCGGCCACGTCGGCATAAGTGTCGCGCGGGTCGAGGATCTTCGGGTCAACACCCGGCAATTCCGTAGGAACAACGAAGTTGAAGTAAGGAATCGTCTTGGTCGGAGCCTTGTCGATGGAGCCGTCCAGGATGGCGTCGATAATACCGCGGGTGTCGCGGATGGAGATGCGCTTGCCAGTGCCGTTCCAACCGGTGTTCACCAAGTAAGCCTTTGCGCCGGAAGCGTTCATCTTCTTCACCAGTTCCTCTGCGTACTTCGTGGGGTGCAAGCTCAAGAATGCGGCACCGAAGCAAGCGGAGAATGTCGGAGTCGGCTCAGTGATGCCGCGTTCCGTACCGGCCAATTTAGCCGTGAAGCCAGAGAGGAAGTAGTACTGAGCCTGCTGGTCGTCGAGGATGGAAACAGGAGGCAGCACGCCGAATGCGTCGGCAGACAAGAAGATGACCTGCTTTGCAGTCGGGCCCTTGGAAACGGGCTTCACGATGTTTTCGATGTGGTAGATAGGATAAGACACGCGGGTGTTCTCCGTCACGCTCTTGTCGGCGAAGTCGATCTTGCCGTTGGCGTCTACCGTCACGTTCTCCAGCAAAGCGTCGCGCTTGATGGCGTTGTAGATATCGGGTTCAGACTCCTTGTCGAGGTTGATGACCTTGGCATAGCAACCGCCTTCGTAGTTGAACACGCCTTCGTCGTCCCATCCGTGCTCGTCGTCGCCGATGAGCTTGCGCTTCGGGTCGGTAGACAAAGTCGTCTTGCCCGTTCCGGACAGACCGAAGAAGATGGCTGTGCTGGTGCCTTCCATGTTGGTGTTGGCAGAGCAGTGCATGGAAGCGATGCCGCGCAAGGGGTTCAGGTAGTTCATGATGGAGAAGATGCCCTTCTTCATTTCGCCGCCGTACCAAGTGTTCAGGATGACCTGCTCGTTGGTCTTCAGGTTGAACACCGTAGCCGTCTCAGAGTTCAGGCCCAGTTCCTTGTAGTTGTCCACCTTGGCCTTGGCTGCGTTGAAGGACACGAAGTCGGGCTCGCCGTAGTTGGCCAGTTCCTCTTCCGTCGGGCGGATGAACATGTTCTTCACGAAGTGAGCCTGCCATGCCACTTCCATGATGAAGCGCACTTTCAGACGAGTAGCCGGGTTGGCACCGCAGAACGTATCCATCACGAACAGGCGCTTGCCGCTGAGCTGCTTCACAGCCTTGGCCTTCAGGTCGGCCCAAGCCTCTTCCGAGCAGGGCTTGTTGTCGTTCTTATATTCATCAGAAGTCCACCATACGGTGTCTTTGCTGGCTTCATTGTACACGAAGAACTTGTCCTTGGGTGAACGGCCCGTATAGATACCGGTCATGACGTTCACGGCGCCCAGTTCTGTTACCTGACCCTTTTCATAGCCTTCGAGGCTGTCTTTGGTCTCTTCTTCGAACAATACTTCATAAGACGGGTTGTGGAGGATTTCCTTCACGTCGGTGATACCGTACTTACTCAAATCTAAATTTGCCATTTCTTTAAGTATTTAGTTAGAAATTGATTTGTTATTCTCTCTTCCTCATTGCGCTGACAAAATTACAAAGATTTGCGGGCATGCGAAACTTTCCGCGTCTTATTTTTCTTAATTCGGCAGCAAACCTCCGTTAAATTTCCCAAAAGCAAGACAAAGCGTGGGGTTTTGCCAAACGGAGTTTACATTTCCACAAAGTTTTTGTTACTTTTGTCTTGCATTAATGATTCTAATCCACAAAGATATGAAAATTATTAACTTTGCCGACCAGACGACCGTGGTCAACAAGTATATGGCCGAGTTGCGGGAAGTGCAATACCAAAAGAACAGGGCCTTGTTCCGCTGCAACCTGGAGCGGGTGGGGGAGGTCATGGCCTACGAGATCAGTCGCACGCTGGACTATGCCGTCAAGGACGTGCAGACGCCTCTGGGCATCGCGCCCACGCGCTTGTACACCGACCGCATCGTGCTCGGCACCATTTTCCGTGCCGGACTGCCTTTCCACCAAGGGTTTCTCAACGTGTTCGACGAGGCCGACAATGCCTTTGTCTCGGCCTACCGCTTTTATAAGGACAAGGAGTGCCACGAGGTGGGCATACACATTGATTATCTGGCCACGCCCGACCTCACGGGGCGGACGCTCATCATTGCCGACCCCATGCTGGCCACCGGTGGGAGCATGGAGTTGGGCCTGAAGGCATTCGAGACCAAGGGGATTCCGGCCAAGGTGCATTTGTGTTGCGCCATTGCTAGCCAGCAGGGCGTGGATTACCTGGCCTCGGCTTTCCGCGACGCCGACTACACTTTGTGGTGCGGCGCCATCGACCCGGGGCTGAACGACCACATGTACATCGTTCCCGGCCTGGGCGATGCAGGCGACCTGGCTTACGGCGAGAAGCTGTAGGCACGCGCGGATGCCAAAAAAAGCTCCGCCTGCTTGTGCGCAAATGCCAGGCAGGCGGAGTTTTTTTGATATGAAGCTTTTCTGTTTCTTATTCCTTCACTTCCCAGATGTCGTTGGTGTAGAGCAGTTCCTTGAAGTTGTGGTAAGGCTTCTTGGCCTTGATTTCCTCAATCTGCTGGCTGACGGCGGCTTCATAGGTCGGAGCCTCCACGTCGCGGATGACGCCCAGCGCCACGGGGAAGTCCGGGCCTTCCATCAGGGCCAGTTTCAGGTGCAGGGTGTTGTCCTCGCAGTGTGCGTCGTGCACGAGGATGTCTTTTTCCGTCACCCCGTTTTCGCCCAGTTTCACCACCTTCAGTCCGAAGCCTTCCTGCATCAGTCCGTATTCTTTGTTCTCCCCGAAGAGCATCGGTTTTCCGTGTTCCAGGTAGATGGTGTTTTTGGCCCGGCCCTCTTTCGTGTAGACCGAGTCGTATGCCCCGTC
The DNA here is from genome assembly GCA_944321525.1 of uncultured Paraprevotella sp. GTDB lineage: Bacteria > Bacteroidota > Bacteroidia > Bacteroidales > Bacteroidaceae > Paraprevotella. The sequence continues at coordinate 137,426 of CALULQ010000002.1, read as the reverse complement.
GTTGAATATCACGCAGTTTTGTAGGATTTCGCAGACCGAGGCCCCCTTGTGTGCCTGGGCGGCCTTCAGGATTTCCACGGTGCCGGCGCCGTCGGTGGCCACGGCGCGTGCGAAGAAGTGCCCGCGTGCGCCGAAGCAAAGTTCAGCCGGGTTGAACGGGTCCTCCACCGTGCCGTAGGGCGACGACTTGCTGACGAAGCCGCGCGGCGAAGTCGGGGAGTATTGTCCTTTCGTCAGACCGTAGATGCGGTTGTTCAGCAGGATCATGTTGATGTCCACGTTGCGGCGGATGGCATGGATGAAGTGGTTGCCGCCGATGGCCAGGCCGTCGCCGTCGCCCGAAATCTGCCATACGGTGATGTCCGGATTGGCTACCTTGAAGCCGGTGGCGATGGCCGCGGCGCGCCCGTGGATGGTCTGCATGGCGTAGGTGTTCATATAGTAAGGAAGGCGGCTGGAGCAGCCGATGCCGGAGATGACGGCCGTCTGGTGGGGCGGGATGCCGATTTCGGCCATGGCCTTGTGCAGGGAAGCCAAGAAGAAGTGGTCGCCACAACCCGGACACCAGCGGGGTTGTCCCTTTTTATAGTCTTTAGCTGTATATTCGCTCATTTTCTTTGATTCTTAGGAAGTTGGTTATTTGTTGTAGATCTCGTTGAAGGCGGCCACCAGTTCGCTCACCACGAACGGCTGTCCCTTGACTTGGTTGAACTGATAGGGCACGAAGCCGTCCACCTTCATCCGCAGGTAGGCGGCAAACTGTCCCAGGTTTTGTTCTGCCACCACCACCTTCGGATACTTCTTCAGCACTGCGGCCGTGTTGGTGGGCAGCGGGTTGAGGTAGGAGAAATGGGCCAGGGCCACTTTCTTGCCGGCCGCGTTCATCTCGTCCATGGCGGAATGCAGGTGGCCGTAGGTGCCGCCGAAGCCCACGATGAGCAGCTCGGCATCCTCCGTGCAGCCCTGCACTTCCACGTCGGGCACGGGAATCTTGGCCACTTTCTCGGCGCGCAGGCGGCACATCAGGTCGTGGTTCTCAGGGTCGGTGCTGATGGCACCCGTGCGCCCGTCTTTCTCCAGTCCGCCGAGGATGTGCATGAAGCCTTCCTGTCCCGGGATGGCCCAATAGCGCACCTGGTTTTCCGGGTTGCGCATGTAGGGCGTGTAGTGCCCCGCCATGTCAGGCGTCACGTAGGGCGGCTTGATGTCGGGATATTCGTCCAGGTCGGGGAGCTTGAACGCGCCGGAACCGTTGGCCACGAAGGCGTCGGTGAGCAACACCACCGGCGTCATGTGCTCCAGCGCCATTTTGCAGGCATAGTAGGCCGCGTCGAAGCAGTTGGTGGGCGAGGTGGCGGCCATCACTGGCATGGGCGATTCGCCGTTGCGCCCGAACAAGGCCTGCAGCAGGTCGGTCTGCTCGCTTTTCGTCGGCATGCCCGTGGAGGGGCCGCCGCGCTGCACGTCGAGCACCACCAAGGGAAGTTCGGTGATGACGGCCAGGTTCATGGCCTCGGACTTCAGGCACACGCCCGGTCCGGAAGTGGACGTCACGGCCAGCGCGCCCGCGAAGGCGGCGCCGACAGACGAGGCGCAGCCCGCGATTTCATCCTCGCACTGCACCGTCATCACGCCCAGGCTCTTGTGCTTCGACAGCTCGTGCAGCACGTCGGTGGCCGGCGTGATGGGGTAGGAACCCAAGTAGAGCCGTTTGCCGGCCTTTTCGGCAGCGGCGATGAAGCCGTAGGCCGTGGCCTTGTTGCCCATGATGTCCATGTACTTGCCCGGTTTCTTTTCTTTGGAGTCCACGCGGTAGGTGTGTGCCACCGAGGCATGGGTGTTGGCGCCGTAGTCGTATCCCGCCTGCACCACCTTGATGTTGGCTTCGGCGATGGCCGGCTTCTTGGCGAACTTCTCGCGCAGCATGTTGAAGGCCACTTCCAAGTCGCGGTTGAACAACCAGCACACCAGTCCCACGGCGAACATGTTGCGGCATTTCAGCATGGCCTTGTTGTCCATGCCCGAATCCGCCAGGCAATCTTTCACCATCTGCGTGATGGGGGCGGCGATCACGTCGTTCTTGATGCCCATTTCCTCGATGGGATTGTCCGTCGTGAAGGCAGCCTTTTCCAAGTCCTTGGCCTGGAAGCAGTCCGTATCGATGATGATGCAAGCCGTCGGCTTGGCATACTTGTATTGCGTCTTCAGCGCGGCGGCGTTCATGGCCACCAGCACGTCGCACTTGTCACCCGGGGTGTACACCCGCCCGGCGCCGATGTGCACTTGGAAAGCGGACACGCCCGTGAGCGCTCCCTGCGGGGCGCGGATGTCGGCGGGATAATCGGGGAACGTGCAGATGTCGTTCCCCACCGTTGCGGAGACCGTAGAGAAAATGTTTCCGGCCAGCTGCATGCCGTCGCCGGAGTCACCCGAGAAGCGGACCACTACCTGGTCCAGCTCTTTCACTTCTAAAGATTCAGCCATCTTTTTGTGGTTTTATATATGAATTACTGTATATTCTTCCTACCTAAACCCTGCAAATATCGCAAAGAAATGGCTAAAAACAAAATTTTTCGCTATTAAAAGCATTGCCGGAAGGGATTTTTGGTGTAAAATCGTTAATAAAAGGGCCGTTTCCCTTGCATTTCATCGGGTTTTCCCATGGTGGCGCAGACAGAATGCCGAAAGGCAGGGCTGAAAATGAATAAATATGCAGGCTGCCCGTCCGTCTGCCCCGCCAAACCTCGTCGGTATGGTCGCAATGTTTTGTTTGTCAGCTTCTTGCGGTGCGTCCTGCCGATGCCGTTCCATGGGCTGCGCCGTTCCGCTTTGCGGGTTGCCGGCCCGGCCGGTGCCGGCGCATGCTTCGTGAAGGTTGGCGGTGCCGGAAAACGGGCGGAGGCGACCGCCCGCCCGGAACGGGCCGTGCGCAGCGGCGCAGCGTACTTTGCGGCAAGTACTCGAGTACTCTGCGGGAAGTACTCGAGTATTCTCCGCAGCATACGATTCGGTACCGGCGCATGCTCTTTCTCGTTTCCCCGTCCGCGCGGAAGAAGAAAAATGGATGCCGGCAAAAAGTTTTTCCCCTCGCTGTTCGCCTTTTTCCGCAGAAAGCATTAACTTTGCACAGCATTATCCGAAGCGCCCCTGTAGTTCAATGGATAGAACTACGGTTTCCTAAACCGCCAATCCGGGTTCGATTCCCGGCGGGGGTACGAAGAAGTCCGCCAATCGTCTTGTTTGCAGACGGTTGGCGGACTTCCTTTTATGCTTGAACCGGATTGGGGCGCTTTTGCGTTTTCCGTGCCCTTATGGATTATTCCTTCTCGATGACACCTTCGTCTTCCAGAATTTTCTTGTAGCGCATGTAGTCGTACAGTTTGTGCATCCATACGTTCGGGTCGTCGATGGCTATGGGTGGGGGCTCCCCGTCGCGCGAAGTTTCGATGGGAGGTGCTACGTCCGCTTCGTCCAGCTCCGCCAGTTCGAGTTCCACCTCGTCGCCCACTTTCAGTTCTCCGCCTCCCCAACTCATGCTTTTGTGCGCGGCCGGGCTGTATGCGCCGGGATTCCACGTGGCTCCGAGGCCACCGAAGAACTCCACGCAGACGCTGCACCCGTCGGGCGTGCCGATGCGTAGCGCCTTGCCGTTCCAAGTGGTGCTTCTGACGATCATTCCTTTCATGCGGCCGTGCTATTTGATGAGTCCCTTGGCTTTCAGTTCGGCCTTCAGCTGTTCGTAGCGTGCTTTCATTTTCATGCGGTCGTTCGGCCTGACCTTCAGGGGGGAAGATGGTTGTTCCGTTTCCACGATGCGGATGCGTATGCGGTCGCCCTTGCGGAGCGCCTCGTCAATCCATGTGAGCCGTTCGCCATAGTTGCCGCCTCCGGCCACGAGCCAGTCGCCGGACGCCCCGCCGCAGAACGCGAAGATGTAGGCGAAGTTGTCGGCGGCTATCGTCACGGGCGGACGACCGTTGATGTATATTTCTGCTCCTGTCATGGGCCTGGGGGAATTATCCATCCGTCGGTCAGTCTTTGGCCTTCATCCGTGCGGCCACGGCCAGCAGTACGCCCAGCACCACGCCCAGCAGGGCCGCGAACAAGACCCGGGCCTCGCCCGGCAGCAGGAAGGTGATGGTGTGGGCCGGCACCCAGAAGAAGGGGATGGTTTTCTTGAACACGAAGTTCCACTGCGTGTCCCAGTTCAGGTCCGTCATGATGCGGGCCATCGGGATGGGGGTGGCCAGGGCGCGCAGCGAGCCGCCGCAGGCCAGGATGTGCGTATCGGTGATTTTGTGGAAGGTCATGAACACCGGGGCGAAGATGCCGTTCATGCCGATGGAGATGCAAAGGGCCACGAGCACCTTCAGCGCGCCGGCCGGTCCGGACATCGCGGCCACCGCGCCCTGCAGGCCGCAGTATTCGAGGGCTACCGGCACGCCGTTGGAGAAGACAATCATGGCCAGGTTGATGCCCATGCCCAGGATGCCCCACACGACGGCCCGTGGCCACACGCCGAAGCCGCGCCGCACGTAGGTGCCGGCGCTGAGGCGCAATCCCAGAAGCTCGCCCGCGGTGGAAAGGATGGCGAACTTCAGGAAACTCATGACCATGCCATGCTCGGCATTGAAAGACTTGTACCAGCCGTAGAGCGGCTCGCAGAACACAAACGGGGCGAAAATCGCAAGGATGATTGCGGCGAAGGCCCAATCGGACTTTTTCATGGTATTCTTCTTTTTATGTTATTTGATAATGGATGTCTGCGGGTTGCGCACGCCCTTGGCTTCCGTCAGGAAGGCTTTGGCGCTGCCGAAACGCAGGAACATGTCCAGACGCACGGGGAGGTGGTTCTTGTCGTCGGTGATATAGAACGTCACCACCTCTTCTTCCTTCCCGTCTTCGTATTCCACGAACGAGAAGACGAGGCAGCGGTATTTGGTCTTGCTTTCCTCCATCTTGAATGTCTTCTTGCCCCGGTAGATGAGCGTCTGTTCCTCTATTTTCCCGTTGTCGACCATGGGGAAGAGGATTTTCTGCCCTTCCTTGTAGTCCGATGCGTCGAAGGAGCGGGCGTAGAGCATCATGCTGAGCATGTCGTGCACGCACTCCTTGTAGTCCTCTTCAAGTCTCTTGATTTCGTTCTTGTGGCTTTTGAAGCGCAGCTTCATGCGGGTCTTGTCTCCGAGGTAGTTGTACCAGGCTTCATCTACTGTGTAGCGGTCGCCCTCCAATGCCCCCTTGCGGTAGTAGTAGGGTACCAGGTCGTCGTCCACGATGCTCACCAGCGTGTCGCGCAGGACGAAGAGGCGGTCGGCCAGTTTGTTGCCGCGCGTGATGAGGTGGCAGCGGTACATGTCCTGCCCTTCGTAGCGGGTCTTTTTGATGTTCATGTTGGCCGAGCCAACCGTGACCCAGATGAATTTCCAGTTGAAATAGAGCTTGTACGACAAGTCTTCCCCGGCAGAGAACGCGATGTTCTCGCCCGGGCATTGCGCCTTGGCCGGCAGCAGTGCGGCTCCCCAAAAGGAGAGGAGGCATATCAGCAAAACAAACTTCTTCATGATGTTCGGTCCCTTTCTTTTAACGGTTCATTTCTCTTCTTCTTTCCGCATTGCGTTGTTTGATTTTCTTTTCCGCGTCAGGCTTTTGTTTGGTGATGGCTTCCGGTTTCTGCTTGTTCAGGGGGATTCCCCTCACGTTCCAGTCCTGTTCCACTTCCCAGCGTGCCCTCAGCATCAACGGTTTGGGGAAGTAGAACACCTCCTCCGGCTGCAGGCCGGCGGCGTATTCTCCCGTGGTCCATTTCCCGTCGCCGTTCCTGTCGATGAAGAGGCGGAGGTAGTATTCATTGGGCTTCAGGTAGAAGAAGTCGGCCCGGTGGTTGACCGCCCGCGCCGTGCGCACCACGTTGTCGCTGCTGTTCAGTAGTTGGACGTAGACGGCGGTGTCTTGCGGTTGCAGTGTCAGTTGCACGAAGAGCGAACTGAATTCGTCCTCGGGTGTGACGGGGATTTCCTTCTTGATGGCCGTGCTCAGCTTGCCCAAGATGCTGACCACGGCGTTGCTGTCGGCTTCGAACTTGTATTTTTCCCCGGGATGCCATTCAGCGTAGAGCACGTAGCTGCGCCGGTCACCCTCCACGGGCAGGAAGAGGTAGGGCTCGTCGACCCACGCACTGTCCTTCTCGTTGTATTTGAAGAAGCGGAGGGCGGCGGTGTCGAGCTTAGCGATGGGTTCGTCGAAGGTGAAACGGATGTTTTCCGTCGGTGCGATGCTTCCGCTGGGTTGCACCTTGAAGTTGAAGTCTTCGCGCAGGAACGGGTTGGGCTTTTCCTCATATTTGTCCTTCATGCGCCGCTTCTCCTTTTTCTGTTGGTCTTCCCATTCCTCTATTTTCTTCTGCTTCTCTTCCCGTTGTCTCGAGCGGGTGATTTTGGGCACCAGGTCGAGCGTGTCCGTGCGGTAGACCAGTTGCCCCAGCGTGTCGGTGTCCAGGTAAGTGAGGCTGAACGACAACGTGTCTTTGTCAGACACCAGTGTGTCCGTGATCCAATAGGTCAGCGTGTCGTTGCGGGCGGAGCGTTCCAGGATGAAGTCTTCCGCTCCGTCGAAGTTCAGCCCCTTGATGGTGGGGATGGTGTCCGACGGGCCGGTGAAATAGATGGAGAACATGTCCGGGATAAGACGTTCCGTCTTCAGCAGGTGCAGGTCTACATAATCCTCCGTGAAGGCCCGCAGGACGATGTTGTCCGGATAGAAATGCGTGTAGTGTATGGTCTTGATGGTGTCGATGTGGGTGCTGTCGATCCATGTCGTGTCTTGTCGGGTGTCGGGGGCGCACGTCGGTTCAATCAGGATGGAGTCGAAGGCTATTTTCTCGGCTTTCTGGTTGAAGAGGAAGTTCCCGTCCATGTCCTGCAAGGCGTAGATGTGGTATCTCCCGGGTGCAATGCCTTTGATGGTGAATTGCCCGCGGCTGTTGGTGCGCGACACGCGGTCGAACGGTTTTGTGGTGAACACCGTGTCCGACAAGTCGGCATGCAGTCCCACCAGCATGCCCTTGATGGGTTCCAGGTTTTCGGCCTCGAGCAGCGTTCCGGACACCTCCATGGTGTCGATCTCCGGTCCGGTGGAGAAGGAATACGTGAAGTTGCCCATCGGGTTCCCCTCGTTGTTGTCCACGATGGCGTCGGCGAAGTCCACCGTGTACGTCGTGTTGGCCTTCAGGGTGTCGAACAAGGTGATGTGGATTCTTTTTCCCGATGTGCGGATTTCGGGCATTTCCTTTTGTGGCGGTGAGACGACGACTTTCTCCGATGCGTTTTCGAGCACGATGAATTCATCGAAGGAGAGCGTCGCCCGCTTGCTTTGGTTGTCGGTCGACAAGTTGGCCGGTTGGCATGCGACAACTTTCGGCGGCGTCTCGTCATACTCTCCGCCGTCGGGTGAACCGATGCTGGCGCAGGCGGCCAGCAGTCCCACGATGAGGACAGGGATGAGGGGATATAGTGTTTTGCGTTGGGGCATATCATGCTTTTTTGGAGCCGGATTCAGGCGGCTGGGTTGAACAATAGTCGTCGGCGGTGGCTGCATTATTCATGGCCAGCATCTCGTCGATGTATGTGCGCGAGTTGCAGAGACGGGGGATTTTGTGCTGCCCGCCCAGTTTGCCTTTGGATTTCAGCCAGTCGGCGAACAGTCCCTTGCGGGCGTTGACCACTTCCAGGTGCTGCAGGGTGATGTCCTTGTAGCGCTTGGCCTCGTAGTCCGAGTTGATTTCCTGCAGTCTGCGGTCGAGAATGTGGGCGAAGTTGTCGAGCGAGTCCGGCATCTTCGCGAATTCGATGAGCCATTGGTGGCGGCATTTCCCCCGGTTGTCCATGTAGACCGGTGCGGCGGTGTATTCTTTGATTTGCGCTCCCGTGGCTTTGCAGGCGGTGTCCAGTCCGTTTTCCGCGTTGTCCACGATGAGTTCCTCGCCGAAGGCGTTGATGAAGAACTTGGTGCGGCCTGTGATGATGAACTTGTAGGGCGACTTCTGGGTGAATTTTACGGTGTCGCCTATCATGTAGCGCCACAGTCCGGCCGACGTGCTGATGACCACAGCGTAGTTCTTCCCCGTCTCCACGCCCCAGAGCGGCACGATGGTGGGATTTTCCTTGCCCAGTTCCGACATGGGGATGAATTCGTAGAACACGCCATAGTCAATCATGAGCAGCATGGCCTTGTCCGTCAGGTCGGACTGCAGGCCGAAGAAGCCCTCGCTGGCGTTGTAAGTTTCCATGTAGTGCATGTCGTGCTTTGCGATGAGTTGCCTGTATTGCTCGCGGTAGGGCGTGAAGGCCACTCCGCCGTGGAAGAACACTTCGAGCTCCGGCCAGATTTCTTCCAGATACTGTTTGCCGGAGATGTCCAGCGCGCAGGTCAGCACGGAGAGCATCCAAGAAGGAACGCCGCTCAGGCTCGTGACGTTTTCCCTGATGGCCGTGCGGGCTATTTTCTCCCTTTTCTCTTCGAAGTCGCTGAGCAGGGCGATGTCCTTGGGCGGGACGCGGTAGTGGTTGACGAAAGGGCTTGCATTCTCAATCAGGATGGCGCTCAGGTCGCCCACCAGGCTGTGGGGCAGGTTGTAGTTGGGAGCATGGCTGCCGCCCAGGATCAGCGCTTTCCCGTTGAACATCCTGCTTTGCGGGTTGTTGAGCAGGTACAAGGCCACGGCGTCTGTTCCTCCTTGGTAGTGCGTGTCTTTCAGGAAGTCCCGGCTGACGGGGATGAACTTGCTTTTGTCGTTGGTGGTGCCCGAAGATTTGGCATACCATTTCACCTGTCCTTTCCAGAGCACGTCCTTCTCTCCGTGGCGCATGCGGTCGATGTAGCCTTTGAGTTCCTCATACGTGTTCACCGGCGAGGTTTTCGCAAACGAGTCATAGTCTTTGACCTGGTTGAAGCCATGTTTTTGTCCCCATTCCGTGTGGAGCGCCTGCCTGACAAGGTTGCGGAGCACTTTTCCTTGCAGTTCTTCCGCCTGGCTTTTATATTTGAATATGTTTTTTCTTCTGCTTGAAAGAAAGCAGTTGACAAACTTAGTTGTATTCATGTTGTATTTCCACAAGAATCATTCTATTCTCTTGCAAAAATAGGTGAAAGTTATCAGAATAACGAACTTTATACAGATTTTAAGGGGTTATATTTACTCCATCTTTCGTCCGTATCGCTCTTCTTTTGCGGTTTTCCCGCAGGTCGGTCCGTTCCTTCCTTTCCGGTCAAGTCGTTGGATATTATTCAGATAGGCTGTATCCCGGCGCGGCCGTCGGGGGGAAGGGCATGCCGGCCGTCGCATTGTTGCAGCCGGGGACGCCGTTTCTTTGCAAAACGGTTTCGGCGGCTTCTTCTTTCGCGTCTCTTTTCGACAAGATATTGTTCACGAGTTGCGACGATTTCCTCAACTGGTTCAGGGTCGCTTTGGCGGCCAACTGCTGGCTTTCCTTCTTGGAGTAGCCTTTGCCTTTGCTGCACGGGATGCCCTCGATGGTGACTTGCGACGTGAAGACGGGCGAGCTGCTGCCTTCCCGTGCTTCCTCGAGCAGGTTGAATGCTATTTCCACCCGCTTTTTTTGTCCCCATTCGATGAGTTTGCTCTTGAAGTTGACCTCCTTGTAGGCCAGCTTGTCGATGTTGATGAGCCGGCTCATGATGCGTTGCCCGATGAAGCGCATGCAATAGTCGTACCCTCGGTCGAGGTAGATGGCGCCGATGATGGCTTCGAAGGCGTTGCCGAAGAGGTAGCTGTTGTGGGTCATCGAGGGGGCGGCAGAGATGAGCAGCTTGTCCAGCCCGATTTCCACGGCCAGTTTGTTGAGCGTCTCTCGCTGCACGATTTTGCTGCGGGTGTTGGTCAGGAAGCCTTCGTGTTTCCCTTGGAAGTGGCGGAAGACGATGTCGCCCACCACGGCGTCGAGTATGGCGTCGCCCAGGAATTCCAGCCGCTCGTTGTTGATTTTGCAGCCCTTTTGCCTGATGGAGGACGATTTGTGGTGCAGGGCCTGCTCGTAATATTGGATGTGGCGGGGATAGAAGCCCAGTATTTTGTAGAAAGAAGAATAAAGCTCCTTATCTTTTCTGAAAGGGAGCTTTATTCTTTCTATGATGTCTTTTGGATACACAATTTTAATCCGTGTACTTTTTAAAGATGACACATGCGTTGTGTCCGCCAAAACCGAAGGTGTTGCTCAGGGCGGCGCGCACTTCGCGCTCCTGCGCCTTGTTGAAGGTGAAGTTCAGGTTATAGTCGATTTCTTCATCCTTGTCGTCTTCCTCGTGGTTGATGGTGGGCGGCACGATGTTGTCTTTCACTGCCATCACGCTGGCCAAGGCCTCTACGGCGCCGGCGGCTCCCAGCAGATGTCCTGTCATGGACTTCGTGGAGCTGATGTTCAGCTTGTAGGCGTGTTCGCCGAACACGTCCTTGATGGCTTTCACTTCCGAGATGTCGCCCACGTGGGTCGAGGTCCCGTGTACATTGATGTAGTCGATATCCTCAGGATTCAGGCCTGCGTCTTCGAGCGCGTTCTGCATCACCAGCTTGGCGCCCAAGCCCTCCGGGTGGGAGGCCGTGATGTGGTGCGCGTCGGCCGACATGCCGGCTCCTGCCATTTCCGCATAGATCTTGGCTCCGCGCGCTTTGGCGTGCTCCAGTTCTTCCAAGATGAGGCAGCCGGAGCCTTCGCCCATCACGAATCCGTCGCGGCTGGCGCTGAACGGACGCGAGGCATGCTCGGGGTCGTCGTTGCGGGTGGAGAGCGCCTTCATGGCGTTGAAGCCGCCCACGCCGGCCGGCCAGATGGCAGCTTCGGCGCCGCCGCTGAGAATCATGTCGGCTTTGCCCAGGCGGATGAGGTTGAAGGCGTCGGCCAAGGCGTTGGTCGACGATGCGCAGGCCGAAGTCGTGGCATAGTTAGGGCCATGGAAACCATACATGATGGAGATATGTCCGCTTGCGATGTCCGCAATCATCTTGGGGATGAAGAACGGGCTATACTTCGGGCCCAGCTCCTTGCCCGTGAGGGCATAAGCGCCGGCTTCTTCTTCAAACGTGTGGATTCCGCCGATTCCGACTCCGAAAACCACCCCGATGCGGTTCTTGTCCACAGTCTCCAGGTCCATGCCGGAGTCTTCCACGGCCATTTTGGCCGCGGCGATGGCATACTGCGTGTACAAGTCCATCTTGCGGGCCTCCTTGCGGTCGATGTAGTCGGCCACCTTGAAGTTTTTCACCTCGCAAGCAAACTGGGTCTTGAACAAGGATGCATCGAAATAGGTAATAGGCCCGGCCCCGCTCACCCCGTTGACCATGTTCTTCCAAGTTTCCTCGGCGGTGTTGCCCAACGGAGTAACGGCACCCAAACCCGTTACCACAACTCTTTTCAATTCCATTCTATTCGTTTAGGAGAATTTATTTTGCGTTAGCTTCGATGTAGCTGATGGCGTCGCCCACAGTGGCAATCTTTTCAGCCTGGTCGTCGGGGATGTTGATGTTGAATTCCTTTTCGAATTCCATGATCAACTCTACCGTATCCAAAGAATCTGCGCCCAGATCGTTCGTGAAACTTGCCGTGGGTACTACTTCTGCTTCATCAACGCCCAATTTATCAACGATAATAGCTTTTACTTTAGATTCAATTTCAGACATAATTGTAATTTTTTGATTATTATTAATGTAATTCTGTAAATTCTGGTGCAAAGGAACTTTTTTTTCCTCACTTATGCAAGCAAACGGCGGAATAATTTGTTAATTATTGCACATTGGGTGCTATTTTGTGCAGAAAAACGGGCTTTTTCAGGGTTCCGTGTCCAAAAATTCCCTCCTCAAGGGGTAGTTTCCGCGAAGTTCTTCGAACAGTTCCGGGTGTGCTTTCAGTTTCTGGCTGTCGGAGTGGGGGTTGTACAGGGCCAAGGCCATTTCTTTCCCGTCGAGGTGGCGGGGCGGGATGCGGTCTTGGGGGAGGGGTGGGATGTGGATTTGGAAAGTAATTGGAAGATGGAAGTGTCGGCACAAAGCCGTCAGCGCCATGCGGGTGGCGTTGGCCTTTCCGTCGGCGGAATATCCGGCGATGTGCGGGGTGCCTATATATATAAGGTGTAGGAGCTCCAGGTCGATGTGCGGTTCGTTCTCCCACGTGTCGACGATGGCGTCGCCCACTCTCCCTTCCTTCAGTGCCCGGAGCAGGGCCGCGTTGTCCACCACGGCTCCGCGGCTGGTGTTGACGATGATGGGCTTTTTCCGCAGCCGGTCGAAGAAGCCGGCGTCGGCCAGGTGGAATGTCGGGTAGTCGCCCTTGGTGACCAAGGGGGTGTGGAAGGAGATGATGTCGCATTCCTCCTGCAGCGTGCGCAGGTCCGTGAACTCCCCGCAGGGTTTCCCCGCCCGCCGCAGCTGCTCTTCCTGTGGCGGGTCGTTGAGCAGCAGCCTCACGCCCAGCGGGCGGATGGCTTCGACGACCGCCCGCCCCACGTGTCCCACGCCGACGAGCCCCACCGTGGTGGCCTGCAGGTCGAACCCTTTTTCCTTTTCCAGCAGGATGAGGCACGAACGGATGTACTGCCCCACGGAGTTGGCGTTGCAGCCCGGGCAGTTGGCCCAGGCGATGTGCGCCCGTTCCAGGTAGTCGGTGTCCAAGTGGTCGAACCCGATGGTGGCCGTGGCGATGAAGGAGACCTTGCTGCCCCGGAGCAACGCTTCGTTGCAGTGCGTCCGCGTCCTGACAATCAGGGCGTCGGCATCCCGCACGTCGTCGGGCGAGATGGCAGCTCCCGGTTTATAGATGACGTTGTCCGCTATTTGGGCAAGCGCTTCCCGGATGAACGGGATTTTGTCGTCAACAACTATTTTCATGCTGCAAAAATAGATAAAAAACATGATTCCCATGCCGCTGCGGCGGGAAAAAGTCGGGGTGACGGCGTCATAACCGTCCAAAAATGCCCGGCGGGTGTCCTTCCGCGCGGTGGAACGCGGTCCTTGTTTCCGTCCGCCTCGCGCCGCGGGACGGACAAGCGCCGTGCGGAGTCCCGGATTGTACTTTGCGGAGAGTACTCGCGTACTTGCCGCAAAGTACGCTGGCGCATTCCGCACGTCGGCGCGGGATTCCGGGCACGCCCCTCCGGCGTCATGGGCGCATGAAGGCCGTGCGTGGGGCGGCGTCAGGAAAACGTCATCCGGGGCGCGCGTGGCGGCGGAAACATCCCGCCGGGGCAGGAACCCCCGGCAGTTTCTGAGTTTTTATTATGGATTTATTGGTGGTTCGGAAAACTTTGTTTAGCTTTGCAACATTCTTATTAAAAAACATTGTAACCGCAAGTTCAATCCGGCATTGGGAAAGCGTATGGAAAAGCAAGAGAGATGGACCACTTTCAAGTATCGCCTGTTGTGGGGGGCAGGCTATCTGTTGTCCCTGTTGCCGTTGCGATTGCTTTACGTTTTGTCGGACGCCCTTTTCTTGTTGGTCTACTATTGCGTGCGCTACCGCCGCGGCGTGGTGCGCGACAATTTGTCGCGTTCGTTCCCCGACAAGTCCCCTTCCGAGACGCTCCGCATAGAGAAGCGCTTCTACCGTTTCTTTTGCGACTATTTCGTGGAGACGCTCAAACTGGTCTCCATCTCGCGCCGGGAGATGTGCCGGCGCATGACGTTCCATGGCACGGAGCAGCTGGAGCGTGCCGTGATGGAGGAGGGCTGCGACTTCGTGTTCATCTATCTGGGGCATTATTGCAACTGGGAGTGGGTGGCCTCGTTGCCCTACAGCATATCGCCGGTCGTGCATTGCGCGCAAATCTATCACCCCCTCTACGATAAGGCCTCGGACAAGTTCTTCCTGCGCCTGCGCAACCATTTCGGCGGCGAGTGCATCCCGATGAAGCACACGCTGCGCCGCGTGATGGAACTGAAGTCGGAGGGGCGCCCCACCGCCATCGGCTTCATTGCCGACCAGTTGCCCACGTGGAACAGCATGCACTTCTTCGTGCCCTTCCTCCACCGCGACACGGCCGTGTTCACCGGCGCCGAACAGATTGGGCGGCGCGTGGGGGCGGCCTATTTCTTCGCGGACATCAGCCGCCCGAGGCGCGGTTATTATGAATGCACCTTCCGCCGCATGGAGGCGCCGCAGCCGCCGCGCGGGGAATACGACATGACGGCCCTTTTCATGGAACTTCTGGAGCGGAAAATCCGCGAAGTGCCGCAATACTGGCTCTGGACCCACAAGCGCTGGAAGCGCACCAAGGAGGAGTGGCTCAGGCGCCAGGCACAGGAGAAGGAAGGCTGAACGCGTATTATACACACATATAATAGAAGAAAGATGGAACATTACGATTATCTGATAGTGGGCGCGGGGCTCTTTGGCGCGGTCTTCGCCCACGAAGCCCGGCAGGCCGGAAAGCGCTGTCTCGTGGTGGACAAGAGAAGCCACGCCGGGGGCAACCTGTATTGCAAGGACGTGGACGGCATCAACGTGCACCTCTATGGTGCCCACATCTTCCACACCGACAACCGCGAGGTGTGGGACTACGTGAACCGTCTGGCGGAGTTCAACCGCTACACGAACTGTCCCGTGGCGCGCTATGGCGACAAGCTCTACAACCTGCCCTTCAACATGAACACCTTCTATCAGTTGTGGGGCGTGAAGACCCCGGCCGAGGCACAGGCCAAAATCGCCGGGCAGCGCAGCGAGTATGCCCACATCGCCGAGCCGGCCAACCTGGAGGAACAGGCGCTGAAGCTCTGTGGCAAGGACATCTACACCCGCCTCATCAAGGGATACACCGAGAAGCAGTGGGGGCGCCCGGCCACCGAACTGCCGGCATTCATCATCAAGCGCGTCCCCTTGCGTTTCACTTTCGACAACAATTATTTCAACGACGCCTACCAAGGCATCCCCAAGGGCGGCTACAACGTGCTGACCGACGCCCTGCTGGAGGGAGTGGAAGTGCGCCTCGACACCGACTACTTCGCCCATCGCGAGGAGCTGGACGCCTCGGCCCGCAAAATCCTCTTCACGGGCTGCATCGACGAGTTCTTCGGTTACCAGTGCGGGCGCCTGGAATACCGCAGCCTGCGCTTCGACCACCAGCACCTGACGGACGTGGACAACTTCCAGGGCAACGCCGTGGTGAACTACACCGCGGGCGACATCCCCTACACCCGCGTCATCGAGCACAAGCACTTCGAGTTCGGCACGCAGCCCACCACGGTGGTCACCTACGAATATCCCGACGCCTTCGCGCCGGGGAAGGAGCCCTATTATCCGGTGAACGACGCCCGCAACTCGGCCCTCTACGGGCAGTATCGCGAGCTGGCCGCACGGCAGGACAAGGTGATTTTCGGCGGGCGCCTGGGCATGTACACCTATGCCGACATGGACGACACGGTGGCCGCCGCTCTGGAAATGGCGCGCCGCGAACTGGCCTGAACATTCAAGGGAGGATAGCGCGACATGAAAGAATTGCGAGTGATTACGCCGGTGAAGGACTCCATCGACTTCACGCTGGAGACGGTGAAAGCCATCCTGGCATCGGACATCCGTGTGCCGTGGACTTATACGGTGTACAACGATTTCAGTACGCCGGAGAACACCGCGCGGCTCGAGGAGGCTGCGCGGACAATGGGCTTCAGGCTGGTCAACCTGTCCGACCTGACGCAGCATCCGTCGCCCAACTACCTGCTGGTGCTCCAGACGGCGCAGCGCGAGGCGCTGGAGGCCGATGCCGGACTGCTCATCGTGGAGTCGGACGTGGTGGTGCGGCCCGACACCCTGCAGGGCCTGTTCGACGGAGCGGCCGCGCGGCCCGACTGCGCCATTGCGGCGGCCGTGACCACCGACGAGTCGGGGGCGATCAACTATCCCTACCTGCATGCCCGGGGCCGCGAGAACCAGGTGTTCCCGGAGAAGAAGCATTGCAGCTTTTGCTGTTCGCTGCTGACGCCCGCTTTCCTGCGCAAGTATGATTTCCACCGCCTCGACCCCTCGAAGAACTGGTTCGACGTGACCATCTCGCACGAGGCGCTGAAGGCGGGCTTCCGCAACTACCTCTTCACGGCACTGCCCGTGTGGCACCGCCCCCACGGCAGCCGTCCGTGGAAACAGCTGAAGTATAAGAACCCGCTGAAATATTATTGGTTAAAATTCACAAAAGGACTGGACAAGATTTGAAAGGAATGGGAAACTTCGGAAATGCGCTCCGCAGGGTGTTCGCGCCCCGCACGCTGGTGGTGCAACCCGGCTGCGAGGCGTTGGAAGGCTTCATGCGGTCGGTGCCCGAGCGCTTCGCTGCCGGCGAGGGAACGGTGGTCTACAAAGGGCGGAACGAGCTGCGGATGATGGAATGCGCGGGGCGCAAGCTGGTGGTCAAGTCGTTCCGCCGCCCGAATGTGGTCAACCGTTTCGTCTATGGCATATTCCGCCCGTCGAAGGCCAAACGCTCCTTCGACCATGCCCGGCTGTTCCTGTCCATCGGCGTGGGCACGCCCTATCCCGTCGGTTACCTCAACGTGCGGCGCGGCCTGCTTTTCGACCGCAGCTACTACGTGACCTTCATGTCCGATTGCCCTCACACGTACAACGACCTTTTCTATCAGGATTTCGATTATGCCGACGAGGTGGTCCGCGCCGTGGGGCGGCTCACGGCCGTCCTCCACGAGCATGGCTATGCCCACAAGGACTACGGGCGGGGCAACATCCTCTTCGCCAAGACTGAAACGGGCGTGAAACTCGACATCGTGGACCTGAACCGCATGTACGTGGGCCCCATCGACATCAAGCGGGGCTGCAAGAACTTTGAGCGCCTGCCCGCCACGCCCCACATGCACCGCCTGATGGCTGAGGAGTATGCCGCCGCGCGCGGCTTCGATGCCGACGAGTGCTTCAGGCTCATGCAGGCCTACAGGAGCACGCAGCCCGGAAAAATCAACGGATTATATTGAACGACGTTATGAAAATCATTGCCGTAGTGGTCACATACAACCGGTTGGAATTGCTCAAGCGCAACCTCGACTGCCTGAAGCGGCAGGAGACGCCCCTGGCGGCCATCGTGGTGGTGGACAACGGGGCCACCGACGGCACGCACGAATGGCTGGACACGCAGGCAGGACTGGTGGTGGTGCACCAGGAGAATGTCGGCGGGTCCGGCGGTTTCCACACGGGGATGCAGCGCGCCTTCGGCATGGGGGCCGACTGGATTTGGTGCATGGACGACGACGTGTTCCCGCGTCCCGACTGCCTTTCGCGGCTGATGGACCATGCCGCGCGGGCGGACGTGGGCATACTGGCGCCCCGGCGGCTGATGGAGGGGCGGGTGTACACCAACGACTTCCTCGGCTACAACCTCTCCCGTCCCTTTGCGTCCATGTACGAAGGCCGGCTGGCCGGCGTGCCGGTGGACGGCCCCACGGAAATTGGTGGCACGGCTTTCGAGGGACTTTGCGTGCGACGGGAAGTGGTGGAGCGCGTGGGGTTGCCCAACAAGGATCTTTTCATCTTTTGCGACGACACGGACTACTGCCTTCGCACCGTCTCCGCCGGTTACAAGATACTCTATGTGCCCGCTGCTCTGATGGACAAGGAGAAGTTCTTCTCGGGCGACTCGTGGGCGGTGCGCAACCAGAAGAAGAAGTGGAAACGCTTCTATCAGATACGTAATTCCACCTATCTGAACCATCATTACGGGCGCAATTGGGGCGTGCGCTACCTGCGAGGTTTTAACGGCGTCATCGGCTATATCCTCGTGGCTTTCTTCACCGCGCCCTTCTCCAAAGGCTACCGCTGGCGCGACATCCCCCAGTTGTGGCGCGCCTATACCGACGGCCTGCGCGAGAAGCTGGGCCGGATGTGACGCACCATTTTGCACAGCCTCCGCTCTCGTTCCCTTGGACTTGTTCCCTTGGATTTGCAATCCAAGGGTATTAAATATGATGATTTTTAATCCGCCAAAAATCCCCGTTCCTCTTTCTCCTTCAGGGC
Source organism: uncultured Paraprevotella sp. (assembly GCA_944321525.1). GTDB lineage: Bacteria > Bacteroidota > Bacteroidia > Bacteroidales > Bacteroidaceae > Paraprevotella. The sequence goes on along the minus strand of CALULQ010000002.1, from coordinate 119,415 downwards.
ATAACGTATGTCTTTATCGGATCACAGATCCTTATATTTGATTTCGTCGGATTATAAATCCGCCGGAACGTACTGCCGGAACGATGCCGCCGGAACGTACTACCTTGTTCGTTCCCTCGTTCCCTTGGACTTGTTCCCTTGGATTTGCAATCCAAGGATGTTAAATATGAGGATTTTCAATCCGCCAAAAATCCCCGTTCCTCTTTCTCCTTCAGGGCATAACGTATGTCTTTGTCGGATCACAGATCCTTATATTTAATTCCGTCGGATTGTAAATCCGCCGAAACATACTGCCGGAACATACTGCCTTGTTCGTTCCTTCGTTCCCTTGGATTTGCAATCCAAGGGTATTAAATATGAGGATTTTCAATCCGCCAAAAATCCTCGTTCCTCTTTCTTCTTCAGGGCGTAACGTATGTCTTTATCGGATCACAGATCCTTATATTTGATTCCGTCGGATTATAAATCCGCCGGAACGTACTGGGTATTAAATATGAGAATTTTCAATCCGCCAAAAATCCTCGTTCCTCTTTCTCCTTCAGGGCATAACGTATGTCTTTGTCGGATCACAGATCCTTATATTTAATTCCGTCGGATTGTAAATCCGCCGGAACGTACTGCCGGAACGATGCCGCCGGAACGTACCGCCGCCATACCCGTTCCTCCTGCACACGGAAAGATAATCTCCGGTTGTACATTCCCAAATTCGGGGCGGGAAAAGAGATATTTATTAGGATTGTGTCTTGCGGAATAGGCGTAGTATCGCTTAATTCGTGCGACTAACCTATTTCAAAATGACATCAGTAAAACTTAAATTCAGGCCTTCCGTGTGTCCGGACAAGGAAGGCGCGTTGTTTTTCCAGGTGATCCGTCACCGTGCGGTACGTAAGATTAAGAGCAAATACAGAATCTACAATGGCGAGTGGGACGGGGAGTCCGGTCAGATAGTGCTTCCTGCGCAAGCCTCTTCCCGCCATTCCCTGTTGCTCGTTGTCCGCCTTGGAGTGGAGTGGGAACTGCGCACGCTGCAGTGCATCGTAAGCGAATGCGACCGGGCGGGCGGAGAATATGGCGTGGACGACGTTGTGGCCCGCTACGAGTCGTCCGTAGCCTCGGGCGCCGGTGTTTTCGGCTTCATCCGCGAACTGATTGCCGGCAAGAAAATCATGGGGAAGATCCGTTCGAGCGAGACCTATCAGGCAACGCTGAACAGCTTCATGCGCTTCCGGCACGGGATAGACCTGTCGTTCGGTATGATGGACGCCGGTCTGATGGAGATGTACGAGACCGAACTGCGGAGCCGCGGCTTGGCGCGCAACACCACTTCGTTCTACATGCGCATCCTGCGCACCATCTACAAGCAGGCCGTGGAACGCGGGCTGACGGAAGACCGACATCCCTTCAAGCATGTCTATTGCGGCATGGACAAGACGCTCAAACGCTGCCTCTCGTTGGCGGAAGTCAAGCGCCTGAAGGGGTTGGACCTCTCTTCCATGCCGACGTTGGACTTTGCCCGCGACATGTTCATCTTCAGCTTCTGCACCCGCGGCATGTCTTTCGTGGACATGGCTTATCTCAAAAAGTGCGACCTGAAGAACGGTTATCTGACCTATCAGCGGAGAAAAACGGGGCAGAGGCTGACCATCGAGTGGACACGGCAGATGCAGGACATACTGGACAAGCGCGGACCGACCACCACGCAATATTTGCTACCCATCATCCTTCGCGAGGACGGGAGCGAGCGGCGGCAGTATCAGAACCAGATGATGAAAATTAACCGCCGGCTGAAAGACGTGGCGCGTCTGGCCCGACTGAAAGCTCCTTTATCCTTATATTATAGCCGCCATAGCTGGGCCACTATCGCCCGCGGAAAGGACGTGCCTTTGTCGGTAATAAGTGAAGGACTGGGGCATGATTCGGAAATCACCACGCAGATTTATTTGGACTCCATCCGTTCCAGCGAGGTGGATAAAGCCAACAGAAGGATATTGAAAGACCTTTAATGACAGATGTATGCTGTTTCACGAAAAAGTCTTTCTCCTATGGTGAGATAGTCTTTTCGCTGCAAATATATAAAAACAATTTCTTTTTCAATTAATTTAGAGACTATTTTTTGCGTTTTTGGAGGAAAAAGTAATCAACAGTTTACCGAAAAACGCTGTTAATAACTCTACAATGGATTGAAATGCAGATGTTTCTGCGAAAAGACTATCTCACCATAGGAGACAATCAAGTGAGACGCGTATTGAAAACAGTCTTACAAGGTCTCTTTCAAGAAAAACTAAAAGGTGGGAAGACGTAGAGGCATGAGAAAAGAACTTTTGAGGATGGTTGTTATAACTGCTTGAGGCCTAATAGAATACGGCAACTTGCAGGAGTCGAAGGAATGCAATTTGCTGAACTATGGACAATATTTGTGCTTCTTTACACAATAGTGTGCAACCTCAGAAATCGTTGTCTGTCATCTCGGAGTTCGACCAGCTCCGCTGGTTCGTCATGCGCGACCTAAAGCGTCATAATGCCAAGTTGCCGGCTTACAAGATGCTGGGTGATATGAACATCAAAGTGTTCACGCCCATGGTGTGGAAATTGAGAGTCCGCCAAGGCAAGCGCGAACCCCAGGAAGTGCCTTTCATGCAAGACCTGCTCTTCGTGCACGATTCACGTCGTGTGCTCGACCCCATAGTGGAGATGGTCGGCACCTTGCAATACCGCTACATGCGCGGAGGCAACCACATCCCCATGACTGTGAAGGACGACGATATGGATCGTTTCATCCAAGCCGTGGAGGCTACGAACTCCCCTTGTTTCTACACCCCAGCGAAAATCACGCCCGCCATGCTCGGCAAACAGGTGCGCATCATCGGCGGTCCCCTCGACGGCTACGAAGGCCGCTTGCAGAAGCTCCAAGGCTCCCGCGTGAAGCGCCTCTTCGTGGAACTTCCCGGCCTGCTGACTGCCGCTGTGGAGGTGGAACCGGAGTTCATTCAGCTGGTGTGAGGCCGGGAGTTTCATAAAGGTAAAAGGATTGGAAGAAAATGGCGTCGCTGAAAGAGAAGACCGTCAAGGGCGTGATGTGGAGCGGCATTGACCGCTTTTCCACCCAAGGGATACAGTTCCTCTTCAGCATACTGATTGCCCGCCTGTTGCTGCCCTCGGACTACGGCGTGGTGGCGATGCTGAATATCTTCATTTCTGTATCTTTGGCCTTTATTGACAGCGGATTTGGGACGGCTTTGGTGAGGAAACAGGACCGGACGGACACGGACTTCTCTACGGTATTCTATTTCAATATCGTTGTCGGGCTGTTTTTTTATGCCTTGCTATGGTTTGCTTCACCCTACATTGCCGCGTTTTATAAAATCCCGTTGCTGGAGGATGTGACCAAGGTCTTTGCGCTGACCTTTGTATTCTCATCACTTTCGGGCATTCAGAGTGCGAAGCTGTCCATCGCTTTGGACTTTAAGACGCGGGCGAAAATATCCATCATCACGGTGGTGTTTACCGGGGTGGTCGGGCTATGGATGGCTTATAGCGGATTCGGTGTATGGGCATTGGTTGCACAACAACTTTGTTCGTCCTTGCTCCGTAGCATCCTTCTGTGGGTGTTTGTGCGTTGGATTCCATTGTGGACATTCTCATGGAAGTCATTCCGCGAGATGTTCTCGTTCGGTTCAAAACTATTGGCCTCAGGCCTGCTTGATACGATATACGGCAACCTTTCCGCATTGATTGTGGGACGGGTTTTCTCGTCCCATATCTTAGGGCTGTATAGTCGTGCGGGAAGTTTCGTGCAGTTTCCGTCTTCCAACCTGACAGGGATACTCCAAAGTGTGACCTTTCCTGTCTTGAGTTCCATCCAGAACGAGACGGAGCGTTTGTCACATGCTTATAAGCATTTTCTTCGTTTGTCCGCTTTCATCATATTCCCTTTGATGGTAGGTATGGCGGCGGTGGCAGACCCTATGGTACGGTTGATATTGACGGACAAATGGGAGGGGACGATTTACTTGCTGCAGATTCTTTGCTTTTCGTCCATGTGGTATCCCATTCATGCCATCAATCTGAGTCTGTTGCAGGTGAAGGGCCGTTCGGACTTCTTCCTGAAGGTGGAGATTATCAAGAAGATACAGGGTGTCATTATTCTGTGTGTGACCGTTCCCTTGGGGATTGTGGCCATGTGCTATGGTGGCATCGTCGGCTCGTTGTTGGCCTTGGTTTATAATACCTATTATACAAAGAGACTCATTGGCTATGGTTATGTGGCCCAGATGAAAGACCTGCTGCACATCCTTGTGCACTCTTTGGTCATGGGAGTGTTGGTCTGGCTGACCGTGCAGGCCTTCGGTTCCTTGTGGTGGCAGTTAGTGGTGGGCATCTTGACCGGGGCGGTCTATTACTTGGGCGGTGCCAAACTGATGCGGTTCGAGGAATTCGACGAGTTGGTGACTTTGGTGCGGAAAAAAGGAAAATAAGAGATATGGAAGAGAAACAGATTACGGTGACTTCTCCGTTGTTGCCTTCGTTGGACGAACTGAATGTCTATTTGAAGGACATCTGGCAACGGAAGTGGATCACCAACAACGGGCATTACCATAGGGAACTGGAGAAGGCGCTGTGCGAATATCTCGGTGTGCCCTTCATCAGTTTGTTTACCAATGGTACGCTTCCGCTGATTACCGCCCTGCAGGCCATGCGGATTACGGGAGAGGTGATTACCACACCTTTCAGTTTTGTGGCCACGACACACGCCTTATGGTGGAACGGCATCAAACCGGTGTTCGTGGACATCGACCCCGAAACCTGCAATCTCGACCCCGACAAGATAGAGGCGGCCATCACCCCCCACACCACGGCAATTATGCCGGTGCATGTCTATGGACGTCCCTGCGCCACGGCACGTATCCAGGAGATAGCCGACAAATACGGGCTGAAGGTGATTTACGATGCGGCCCATGCCTTTGGCGTGAAAGTTGGTGGTGAAAGCATCTTGAATGCGGGCGATATGTCCACGCTGAGTTTTCATGCCACAAAAGTGTATAACACTATCGAAGGCGGCGCCTTGGTGATGCACGATGAACAGACCAAGAAACGCATCGACTACTTGAAGAACTTCGGTTTCGCGGGCGAGACCACGGTGGTGGCTCCCGGCATCAACAGCAAGATGGATGAGGTGCGCGCGGCCTATGGCCTGATTAACCTGAAGCAGGTGGACCGGGCAATAGAAGCCCGCCGTCATGTCGCCGAATCCTATCGCAAGGCATTGCAGGATGTTCCCGGCATCCGTGTGATGGAAGACCTTCCCGGCGTGCGCCATAATTACGCCTATTTCCCCATCTTTGTGGATGCGGAGCAGTACGGCATGACGCGCGACGAATTGTATTTCAAGATGAAGGAACACAACGTGCTTGGTCGTCGCTACTTCTATCCGCTCATCAGTACGTTCAGCACCTACCGGGGTTTGGATTCGGCAAGGCCGGAAAACCTTCCGGTGGCTACAAGAATAGCGGAGCAGGTGATTTGTTTGCCGATGTATTATGGGTTACAAGAAACTGATACAGATAGAATTTTATCAATTATAAAAAAATAGGGAATATGAATTTACAAGATTTCGTAGAGAAGTTCGCAGAGCAATTTGATGAAACGGATGCAAATGAGATTCAGGCCAATACAGTGTTTAAGGATTTGGATGAATGGTCTTCTTTGATTGCATTGTCAGTCATAGCGATGGTGGATGAAGAATATGAGGTTGCTTTAAAAGGTGACGATATTCGTAATGCATCTACTATAGAAGATTTGTATAATGTGGTAAAAGCGAAACATTAATGGCCTTTTTGGATTTTAATAATGTCAGGATTGCTGGTTTTGCTGCCGGAGTACCGAAATATGTGGCTGTAAATGAATCTGTGGCATCTAAAGATTATGATGCTGCAGATTTTATAGCAACCACCGGAGTTCGGGAACGTCGAATTGGGAATTTTACAACATCGGATTTATGCTTTGAAGCAACAGAACGCTTGTTGTCTGATTTGCAATGGGACAAAGCCGAAATTGGTGCTTTGGTTTTTGTTTCACAGACGGCAGATTACATTTTGCCTGCAACGGCATGTGTCTTGCAAAATCGTTTGGGCTTAAGCAAAGAATGTTATGCTTTAGATATTGCATTAGGATGTTCCGGTTGGGTTTATGGCTTAAGTGTTGTAGCTGGGCTGTTATCTGAAACTGGGATAACCAAGGCATTATTATTAGCTGGAGATGCTAAAAAAAGAGCTAAGTCTGATCCTGATCCTTTGTTCGGTCATGCCGGTACAGTAACTGCAATAGAATATAATAAGGGTGCTTCTGGTTTTAAGTTTCATGTTGGAACTGATGGAAGTGGATATGATGCTATTATTACTCCTGATGGTGGTTCAAGAAATCAATTCACCGAAGATTCTTTAAAGTTGGTTCAATGTGAAGATGGCATTATGAGACATCGTTTGCAAACGCTAATGAAGGGCATGGATGTTTTTGCCTTTGGCATATCGGTTGTTCCTAAGACAGTGAAAAAACTATTGGAGAAGCATCAGGTAGATATTAATAGTATAGACTATTTCCTTTTTCATCAGGCGAATAAGATGATGAATGAGAAGATTCGCAAGAAGCTGAAACTTCCGGAGGAAAAGGTTCCTTATTGTATGCAGAGTTTTGGGAACACTTCTTCTGCTTCTATTCCATTGACCGTAGTAACACAGATTCCAGAGATTGTGCGTGCTTCATCATTGCACCATTTGGCTTGTGGTTTTGGCGTCGGTTTATCGTGGGCAACTGTTTTATTTGATACTGATAAGGTTGTGGTTTCGGATTTAGTTGAGGTATAATATGTATAATCCATTTTCTTTATCTGGAAAAAAGATATTAATTACAGGGGCTTCCTCTGGTATAGGCAGGGCTATTGCAGTTGAGTGTTCTAAAATGGGAGCACAGTTGTGGCTTTGTGGGAGAAATCAAGAGCGGTTAGAAGAAACGGTTTCTTTGTTGGCAGGAAGTGACCATGCGTTTTCCATTGGGGATTTGACGGAAAGTTCTTATGTTGAGAGGCTTGTTGAACAAGTTGGGCAATTGGATGGATGTGTATTTTCTGCCGGTAGGGGCTTAACTTTGCCATTTCAGTTTGCTACTCGAGAAAAGTTTGATGAGGTTTTCAATATTAATTTTTTCTCTCCGATAGAATTGTTTCGCCTGTTGGTTAAAAAGAAAAAATTCTGCCCTAAAGCATCTGTGGTTTTTATTGCGTCTATCGGTGGAATATGGAATATTTCCACGGGTGGTTCTGTTTATGGTTCATCCAAAGCAGCTCTTCAGTCTATAGTTAAGTTTTGTGCAAAGGAGTTGTCATCTAAGAAAATGAGGGTGAATAGCATCAATCCAGGTATGGTAAATACCCCCCTAATACGGAGGGGGACACTTACAGAAGAGCAATTAAAAGAAGATATGGAAAGATATCCGTTAAAGCGTTATGGGGAACCTGAAGATATAGCTTATGGAGCCATTTATCTATTGTCTGATGCTTCATCGTGGATGACTGGTCAATCTCTTGTCATAGACGGAGGAATAACGATTTAGCTTATGGCATTATTGCAATTTGATAATGTGGGCATATCAGCGATGGCTGCTTGTGTTCCACATACGGTTATTGATAATTATAGATACACTCAATATTTCTCGGAAGAGGATGTTCGCAAAGTAGTAGACAAAATTGGGATTTACGAACGGCGATTTGCTGATGCCAAAACTTGTTCTTCAGATTTGTGTTTTGCGGCTGCAGAAAGGCTTTTGAAAGAAACAGGAATAGAACGGAACGAGATAGATTTATTAGTCTTTTTGTCTCAAACCCCGGATTATCGGATGCCGGCCACTTCTATTATTCTGCAGGAACGATTGGGATTGAAGAAGTCTGTCGTTGCCTTTGACATCAATTTAGGCTGTTCTGGTTTCCTTTATGGGTTAAGTGTGATTTATTCGCTTATGCAACAGCAAAATCTTCATAAGGCGTTGTTCCTTGATGGAGAAACTCGGTCCAAGGTATATTCTCCTAAGGATAGACGCTCTGCATTTTTGTTCGGGGATGCAGGGGTGGCTGCATTGATAGAACGTGGAGAGAAGTTTGGAAAATCTTATTTTTCTTTGAACTCAGATGGTTCCAAGGCTGATTTGATAAGGATCGAAGGAGGAGGTTATCGTCATCCTAGCTCGTTAGATACTCTTAGAGAAAGGGTCGTTGATGAATATGGTAATATTCGCAATGATGAGCAGGGGTATATGCGTGGAAGTGATGTCTTTAATTTTGTAATTGTTGAGATACCCAAGGATATAAAACGTCTACTGGATGTTACAAATATCAATAAAGATGATGTAGACTATTATGTGTTCCATCAAGCGAATGAGTTTATTAACTCTTATATAGCCAAGAAGTTGAAGTTGGATTTTGCGAAGATTCCGTCTACAATCCATAAATATGGAAACACTTCTTCTGTATCTGTTCCTTTAACAATTGTAAGCGAATTGAGAGAACAACTTTGTCACAGTGATAAACGGTTGCTTTTGAGCGCTTTTGGGGTCGGAATGAGTTGGGGAACCGCTATTTTGCATTTTGCAGATTGTCATATTTGTAATATCGTTGAATTGTAACGTAAGTGCTAAAAATACATCGAATTATTAACACACTATTTTCATCCAATACTTATGTCCTTTATGAGGAAGAAAGTTCTTCGGCTTGGTTAGTCGACTGTGGGGATGTTGCGCCAATTATTCATTGGTGTGAAGAGAATAGAAAGATTATAGAGGGGGTATTCTTGACTCATTGTCATTTTGATCATATTTATGGTCTTAATGAATTGTATGTTTATAATCCATTGCTTAAAGTTTATACGTCATCGAATGGGGCTGTTGCGTTAGTGTCTCCTCGTTTCAATTTGTCGTTATATCATGAGCAACCATTTATCTATGTCGGTCAATGTTTTATACTTCAGGATGAAGATAAACTGTTGCTTTTCGCTGGTGTAGAATTGCGTGTTATAGAAACCTTAGGGCATGATTGGAGTTGTTTGTCTTATTTCGTAGGACAATATCTTTTCACTGGAGATTCCTATATTCCAGGTGTAAGGGTCGTTGCTAATTTCCCAAAGAGCAATCGGCGACAGGCAGAGGCGTCCGTTCACAAACTTATGGAACAAGCGAAGGAGGGCTTCTACATTTGTCCGGGGCATGAGAATGTATTAAAAGTATAGAGATGAAGAATCTGATAATCATTGGTGCACGTGGTTTTGGACGTGAATATCATGATGGGTTGAAACTACGAGAAGACTATGGTCGAGAATTTCTTATCAAGGGATTTTTGGATGATAAGAGTGATGCGTTGTCTGCTTTTGAAGGTTACGCGCCTATTTTGAATTCTGTAGAGTCTTATATTATAGAGCCAGATGATGTGTTTACTTGTGCCTTAGGAAATCCCGTTTATCGTAGAAAGTACGTAGAGATAATCAAGTCAAAAGGCGGTGTGTTCTTTCCTATTGTTAGTTCTAAAAGTATTGTACATCCGAGTGCATATATAGGTGAGGGCGTTATGATATCTGCGTTTTGTTCCATCTCTGCAGATACTTATATAGGTGATTTTACGACTATTCATCCTTTTTGTAACATCGGTCATGATGCAAAAGTGGGTGAATATTGTGAGATAGAATCTTATTCTTTTATGGGGGGAGGAGCATGCCTTGGTAATAATGTAACATTGCATACAAGGGCAACTATATTGCCTCACATAAAAGTTGGTGCCAATGCTATTGTAGGTGCGGGAAGCGTTGTGCTTCGTAATGTTAAAGCGGGTGTTACTGTTTTTGGTGTTCCAGCGAAGAAAGTCGAATTTTAGAAATAGATAATATATGGAACCAATAGTTAGTATTGTTTGCTTATGTTATAATCATTCGGCTTTTATTAGACAGGCTTTGGATGGGTTTGTTATGCAAAAGACGAGCTTTCCTTTTGAGATAGTTATTCATGATGATGCATCCACTGATGATTCTGTGAATATTATAAAGGAGTATGAAGGGCGTTTCCCGAATTTATTCCATTGCATATATAGGGAAGAAAATTGGTATTCTCAGAAGAAAAATATACTTCTGGATATCTTTAAGAATCATGTTCGTGGTAAGTATGTGGCTTATTGTGAAGGCGATGACTATTGGACTGACCCATACAAGCTCCAGAAGCAGGTGGATTTCTTGGAATGTCATCCGAATTATGTGATGTGTTCGCATCGTCATGATGATTATATTCAGGAAAAGGGAGAAATGTTGTATGATACAACGGGAAATGAAACAGATTATGATTTAAAATCCTTGATAAGGGGAGAATGGCACTTTCATCCGTTGACAGTTATGTATCGACGTAGTGCATTGGATATTTTAAATTATAAGAAATATCCTGTTTCCATGGATGTAGTTCTATTCTTTGAGCTTCTGAAAAGTGGAGAAAAAGGCCATTGCTTCTCAGAATCAATGGCTGTTTATAGGCATCATGCTCAAGGAGTTTGGTCGGAGGTAACATTAGGTAGAAAGCGGGAGTTGGAGTTTAAAGCTAGATTAGGGATATACAAGGTGGAACATTCAGATGATGCTGCTTTGTTCTTGTTGTACCAATTTGCCAAACCTATTAGTCGTAAATGGATGTTGCATCAATGGCGGTTAATGATAGAAGTCCTTACTATAATACGGAGACATTTTGGTTATTATAATATGTGTAAAGTCTTATACCAGAAGATAATTTTGAGCAGGTTAATGCCTGTTTCAGATTCATTTGAATCCAAAATGGTTGCAGTAAAAAGATGTAAAGCTTATGCTAAAGTGTAAAGACTCTATATTGGTTTCTATTCTTGTTCCTATTTATAACTCAGAACAGTTTTTGCCGTTTTGTATAGAAAGTTTGTTGTCCCAAACATATGAGAATATTGAGATAATATTGGTAAATGACGGTAGTAAGGATGGAAGTGAAAATCTTTGCAAAGCTTATTTAGCTAGAGACAAACGAATAAAATACTTTAAGAAAGAAAATGGAGGTGTAAGTTCAGCAAGAAATTGGGGCTTGCGACAGGCCAAAGGAGAATGGTGTATTTTCGTAGATTCAGACGATATGTTGCCTGTTGATGCTGTTTCTTCTTTAGTGGAGTTAGTTTCGCAGGATGATGTCGATTTTGGAATTGCTGGATATGATTGTTGTAACGGAGACGGTTCATTAGAGAATTCGACAGCCAAGTTTAAAGGTTGCGAATATGTATTATCAAAGGATGATGGAATAAAGAATTTGTACAGGCATGTCTTTTGGCAATGGTTTATATGTTCAAAGATTTTTAAAATAGAAATTCTGAAGCGACATAATATAGAGTTTAATGAGCGAATCTTTTTTGGAGAGGATAGATTGTTTATCATGCAATATGTTTGTGCCATACAAGCAAACATGAATTTTACTTCAAAGCCGACATATATATATCGTATTCATGACAATAGTGTTCAAGGCGTAGCAGAGTCTTGTTTAAACGTGAATATTGTAACAGGACTTGAAGCATCTATCTTAATGTATAAGGAAATCTCTAAGATAGATACGACTCGTTGTAATAAGTATATGGCACTCGAAGATGTGGTATGTTCATATCGAACTGTAAGACGGGAATTGAAAAGGTTCAATGTACAAGACGAAAAGTTAGTGATAGGCATTGATAGAATATTGCATAATGTAGTGCCAACGTATAAGTATTATATTATGCTATTGTTTAGAAAAGTTTGTGTAAGTGCGGTTACATTAAGGGATATATTTGTGGATTGGATAAGGAAATATTTATCGTTGAGGTCGTTTTAATATAGAGGATATATGAGACAACGTAAAGACGGGCTTTCTGGTTTGATGCGTACAAGGAATGAGGCCACATTGCTTGAACCTTGCATTGATTCATGTATCAATGCGTTGGATGAATTGATTGTGGTTTGTTCGGATTGTACCGACAATACGCTTGAGATATTAGAAAAGAAAAGAAAACAATATCCTACGAAGTTAAAAGTCTACGAGTATAATCATAAAGTCCTTTCATTTGATTTGACCCGTGAAGAGTTCGAGTATGCCAAGACGCTTCCGGATGATTCGCCCCGACTTTATTGCAACCTATGTAATTTCGGTCTCTCAAAAGCACAATATAAATATGTGACCAAGATAGATGCCGACCAATTGTATTTTGAGGATGAGTTGAAAGGATGGAGGGATGTTTGTAGTGGGGATATTCGTGTGAAATGGCATCTTGGTTTCATTTTGGGGTGGCTCTTCATGATGTATTTTTCCATATATCGTCGGTTGTCAGCAAAACGTGGAAAACCTTGTCTGTGGATGATTCCGGATTGGATGGTGAAGGCTTTTTTTAAATCCTATTCCGGGTTCTCCAAGTGGCAGTTGCAACGGGGGAAGGTTTGCATCGCTTTATCTGGGTTGAATGTATTTAAGGATGATAGGTGGTACGTACCGTTCGATGGCGTAAATATCCATCCTCCTTATAATGGGGAAGGGGACACTGTGATTTTTAAGGTGACGGACCAGACGTTCTGGAGCAGGCGTTATTCGGATAGAATTACTTACTCGGTGACAGAAAGTTTTAATAATCCTTATAAAATGATGTTCACACGTCCGGTGTGGTTTCATCTTCATGCCAATCGCGTTCAGTGTTGGGATAAGGTGAAAAGAACAAAAGATAGCCATCCGGATTGGTTCGTGCCGATAGAAGATTTTCCGGAGATGTCATACTTGGAAGTGCATGATAAGATGGATAAAAAGGCACATACCGTGTTCCAAAGGACATTGTTCGCATTTGTGCATAAAATAGGAACGGGTACGATAAAAGGACACTTGGGCATGTTGATGAAGAAGTAATAATATGGTTAAGGTCAGTGTCATTGTTCCTGTTTACAATGTTGCCAAATGGATAGAGCGTTGTGCCCGTTCTCTTTTTGAGCAGACGTTGGAAGACGTGGAGTTTATCTTTGTGGATGACGCCTCTCCCGATGAAAGTATTTCCATTTTAAAGAGGGTTATGCTTGATTACCCGGGGCGGGCTTGTCAGGTGAATATTGTTACGCATGAAGCAAATTTGGGTTCATCTTATGCGAGGAATACAGGCATGACTATTGCCAAAGGGGAATATATTGCCTATTGTGATAGTGATGATTGGGTGAGTAACGATATGTATGCTTCCTTGTATGAGGAGGCAAGGCGTAATGATTCGGATGTGTGCTATTGTGACTTTTATGAGGTTACGGTAAAAGGCTGTATTCAGACAAAGGCTGTTGATTTGGAAACGGACAAGGTCCTTTTCTTGCGCAATTACATGTGCGGTGGCCTGACGGTTGTTTGGAATCTTTTGGTGAAGAGAAAACTTTGTGAGGAGCATGGCTTGAGATTTTCGGAGTCATTCATGTATTGCGAGGATTTTGGCTGGACTGTAAGAGTGTTCTATTTCGCAAGGAAAATATCAAAAGTTTCATATCCGTATTACTTTTATAATCTAATGAATACTTCGTCATTGCTGCATACAAGTAATCCGAAGATTATGCGGGATGAATTATGTTGTTATAAAAGCACAATAGACTTTTTCAAGAAGCAAGCAGTGCTTGATTTATATCATAAGGAGATTTGTTGGCGAATCTTGAAAGCAACTCAGGATTTGGTTTTAACCCCTTGTACGTATAAATACTTCTTGCGGATTTATCCGCCATCGCACAAATATATATGTTCGTATCCTGACAAATTCTGTAATAAGAGAGTGAAGATGATGATGTGGCTGTTGGTTCACAAGGCTGGTTTTATTGTTACTGCAATTAATGGATTGAGAGGCTTTTTTAGGTGATATTTATTGAATAGCATTTCGTTCGAATTTTAACGTGTGTATTTGCATGGCAGTTCGATGAAATATGTTAATTGATTATGCGTATTCTTTGGTTTACAAATACATCCTCTTGTTATCGGAGGGAGGGGGTGTCTGCCAATCATTATAATGGTGGTGGATGGATTTCTTCCTTGGAGATGGAATTAAAGAAGAGGAAAGATGTGGAGTTGGGAGTTTGTTTCTATGCCGGTTGTGTGGCAGAGGCAAAGAAGGAGGAGCAAGATGGTACTACCTATTATATGCTTCCACGTCCGAAGAAATCCATCAAGTACATCATTGAGACAATCATGGAAAAACCGGAAACAATGACGTGGAAACATGAAGAATTGGCTGTGCCTGCATTGATTGATGTCGTGAATGATTTCCGTCCGGATGTGATTCAAGTATTCGGATCAGAAAATATTTATGGTTTAGTGGCTCGTTATGTATCAGTTCCTGTTGTTCTACACATCCAAGGTATTCTGACAACCTGCTTGAATGCCTTCCTGCCACCATTTGTCTCTTGGAACATGTATGTCGGGCAAAATAGAGTTCTCCGGAATGTCTTACAGAGGATTAGTGATAGGATTGCATGGAGACGTAATAGTATTACGGAACAAAGGATGATAGGTGTTGTGAAGTATTTTATGGGACATTCCGTTTGGGATGAAAGAGTTACAAAATTGTTCCATGAAGATGCGTGTTATTATCCGTGCGGTGAGATGTTGAGATCGGTTTTTTATGATAGTGCTGCTGTGCGGAAGTTTCCCTCTAAGCCTGTTTTCATTACAACCATCTCATCACAATTATATAAGGGATATGATTTAGTGTTGAAAACTGCGCAGATGTTGAAAACCGTTATGGCTGATTTTGAATGGAAGATATTTGGCGATATTAATCCTCGATTTGTTGAACGGGTTTTCAAAATAAGGCATGAAGATGTGAATGTGCATTTGATGGGAGTAGCATCGGCGGAACAAATCAAAGATGCTTTGTTGGGGGCTACGGCTTATGTTCATACATCTTATATAGAGAATGCTTCCAATAGTTTGTGTGAATCCCAACTTTTAGGGGTTCCCGGTATCGCTGCGTATGTGGGAGGAATCCCATCTGTGATAGATGAAGGACAGACAGGCTTCCTTGTTCCGGCTAACGATCCATACCAGATGGCTTTTCTAATGAAGCGTTTGGCGGAGAATATTGATATGAATATCAAGATGGGAAATAAGGCTAAGGAAGTGGCCATGAAACGGCATGACAAGCAAACAATAGTGGGACGTGTTATGGAGATTTATGCTGATATACAATCAAAGCAAAAGAATGAAGCATGAAAGGTTTCGTCTCTCAGTACGTTTCATAAAAAGAATTCGCAACCGTCTGAGTGCTTATTACAATTTGTTGCGTTTGAATTTATATGGAGTGAAGCATGGGAGGCATTGCGTTATTCATGGGAAACTTTATATCAACTTGTTCCCGACGGCAAGCGTAAGGATTGGAGACGATTTTTATTTCTCTTCTGGATGGTCTGTCAATGCCTTGTGCGCGAATAAGCGTGGTGTGTTATACGCTACGCAAAATGCGGAAATAAGCATTGGAGACAATGTGGGGATGAGCAGTACGGTGCTTTGGGCGCATGAAAGAATCACGATTGGAAACCATGTGAAGATTGGCGGTAATTGTATTTTGATAGATACGGATGCCCATAATATGGATTACCTTGTCCGCCGTTATCCTCATACGGATTGGGGTGTGTCAAAGCCCATAGTGATAGAGGATGATGTTTTCATTGGAGTTAATTGTGTGATATTGAAAGGTGTGACAATCGGTGCAAGGAGTATTATTGCAGCCGGGTCTGTGGTGACGAAAAGTATCCCTTCCGATTGCATTGCAGGTGGTAATCCTGCGAGAGTGATTAAGCGTTTGCACTGAATCGTCTTTTCACAATAAAACCTGATTCTTATGTACCAGAATTATAAAGTGGTAGTCAACACGGCGGCGGGACGCCGCCGCTATATGCAGTACCTGATTCCTTATATCGTGTCCTCGGACATTGTGGACCGATATGACATTTGGGTGAACACACATAATGGGGCGGACATTGAGTTCTTCAAAAGGGTGGCCGAAAGGTTTCCTAAAGTTAATCTCGTGTGGCAACCGGATGGGGTGGTGAATGGCAATAAGAGCATCAATGCTTTTTATAAGGCTTGCATTGAACCGGATACCGTCTATTTCAAGTTGGATGATGATGTGGTGTGGATGGAACCGGGGCTGATAGAGAAGATGGTGCGCTTCCGGATAGAGAACCCGCAATATTTCTTGGTCTCTCCCTTGGTCATCAACAACTCTTTGTCCACTTATCTGTTGCAGGTGGAGGGGCGGTTGAAGCTGAATACTTACTATGAGGCGAACGCCAGTCATTCCGTGTTGTGGAAGAGCGGTTATTTTGCCAGCGTGCTGCATGATTGGTTTATTGAAGGTTATTTGAAAAGACACAAGTGGGACGACCTGTATGTGGGCAAGAAGGAGATGGGCATGACGCGTTTCTCCATCAATGCCGTCCTATGGATGGGAGAGGAGATGCGGAAGTTCGCGGGCATCGTTCCCGGGGACGATGAAGAGTTCCTTTCGTGCATCTATCCCACGCAGCAGGGGATGTCGAACGCTTGGAACGGGGATGCCATTGTGGCGCATTTCGCCTTCTTCACCCAGCGTGGACAGTTGGACCAGTTGCATATCCTTGAACGCTATGGCGAGATATGCAAGCAGGAGTTTATGGCTTCGGAGGGGTTACGGAAATATTATGCAGGAGTGCAGGAGGCTATGGAATATGTCCGAGAGCACGAGGCGGAACTGATGCAACGGCAATCGCCTTATCGTTCCGTGCAGGTGAAAAATACTTTGCGCAGCCGGATTAAGAGTTATTTGCCTGAAATCATTCAAGAGTTCTTGGTGCTACGTTACGACAGGAAACAGAAAAGCGGATTTATCGTGGAGTAAAGGAGATGGAGAAGATTTTGACCGTTGTCGTACCGACATATAATATGGAGCAATATTTAAAGTATTGCTTGGATTCATTGTGCGTGGGAACAGGCTTGGAGGACTTGGAAGTGTTGGTGGTCAACGATGGGAGCACAGATGCCTCGTCGGCGATTGCCCATGAATATGAGAAGAAGTATCCGCAGACATTCCGGGTGATAGACAAGGAGAACGGCAACTATGGTTCGTGTGTCAATCGTGGATTGTCCGAGGCGCGTGGAAAATACATCAAGATATTGGATGCCGATGACAGCTTTGATACATCAAATTTTGAACAGTTCATCGCTTTCTTGAAAGGCGTTGACGCAGATTTGGTGTTGTCTGACTTTGCCGTGGTTGACATGGAACGGCAGGTGCGGAAGATTATCCGCTATGGTCTGGGGCAAGAGAAACTCTTCCTGATGGATGATGTTTGCCGCACGTATGTGTTCCAAAACATGCAGATGCATGCCGTGGCTTACCGCTGCGAACGGTTGCGACAATTGGGTTACCATCAGAGTGAAGGCATTTCCTATACTGACCAACAATGGGTGTTCATCCCCATGGTGGCAGTGGAGACAGTGGCCCATTTTGACGGAGTGGTGTATAAATACCTCATTGGAAGGGACGGACAGACGATGAGCCCGGACGTTAAGTTGAGAAGTGTGTCCCATACGGTGCGTTGTGCAGTGGATATGGCTTCTGCGTATGAACAATATAAGGAAGAATTTATCGGGAAACCGGTACAGGAATATCTTCAGGTCCGTCTGATTCCGTTTGTGAAAGATACGTATGTGTTCGCGTTGACCCATTATGGAGACAAAACCCGGTGGTTGCTTGTTGGTTTTGATGAGGCGTTGAAAGAGGCCAGCCGCGACGTGTACAATTTGATAGGCAGTAAGGAAGTAAGTTCTTTTATGGGCTTCGGTTATATTGATTATTGGAGGCGGCATAGGGGGATGAATATGCTGATCGTTAAGTTGTTGAGCCGTGTCTACTGCATGATGCTTGAGATGAAGCGGAAGAGACGTGGAGAAGATGCCATGGCCTTGCCGACAGCCTTCTGACAAAAGATAGGAGCATGAAAGTATCCGTTGTCGTACCTATATATAAGGTAGAGGTATTCATTGCCAAATGTGCGGAGTCATTGCTGTCCCAGACTTTGGATGATGTGGAGTTCATTTTTGTGGACGATGCTACGCCGGACAGGAGCATGGAGCTGTTGCAACAATGCATTGAGCGGCATCCACATCGAAAGGGGCAGGTCAAGGTCCTTCGTCACGAACGGAACCGCGGGTTGCCGGCAGCCCGCAACACGGGGCTTGCTGCTGCCGAGGGCGAATATGTGTTCCATTGTGACAGCGATGACTTTGTGGAACCGGACATGCTGGAGGTCCTTTATGGAGCAGCCCAGGAAAGGAATGCAGATATAGTATGGTGCGACTGGTATCTTTCTTTCGAGCATAGCGAGCGCTATATGAAACAACCTGATTATGAGACATCATTGAACGCCTTGAAGGCTATGTTGGCCGGACAGATGAAGTTTAATGTATGGAACAAACTCGTGCGCAGGAATCTTTATACAGACCATCGAATCTTTTTCCCCGAAGGATATGCCATGGGCGAGGACATGACAATGATGCTCTTGTTTGCCGTGGCTTCCAAAGTGGTTTACGTGCCTCGGGCATTTTACCACTATGTGAAACTGAACGCAAGTGCCTATTCTCAAAATTTCTCTTTGCAACATTGGAATGCGGTGAAGCATAACATTCAAAGAGTGGAAACGGCGTTGCGTCGCCAATGGGGAACGGAGCTGGATTTGGAGATTGCCTGTATGAAACTGGAAGCCAAATTTCCATTCCTGATGACTGGAGATGCGGATATGTATAAGCTTTGGGTTACGAACTATTCCGAGGCCGACGCTTATATACCAAAGAATCATTATATATCGTTCCGTCGCCGTATGGTGCAGTGGTGTGCAGCCCGGCATTGGTGGGGGATGGTGCGCCTGCATTATTGGGTGGTATGCAAGTTGGTGTATGGCATAATCTACAAGTAGATATAGATGAAGACAGTTCTTATTCCTTTTGTTATCATAGCAACCAGCTTTTTCTTCTTTCCATTTTATTTTACGTTCTTGCCTACGGTGAATACCAAGATGATGATGGCAGCTTTGGGTTTGGCTATTCTTTTGGTGAAATTGGGACGGAATGGACATGGATGGATTAGCAAGGATTTCTTTTTGCTTTCACTTTATGCAACAGGCGTTTCTTTTGCCAGTTTGTTGGCCATGACGTGGAACAACACCATCGATGGGGCATATTTGGGATATATCGTGACCATGTGGGTGTGGGTCGGCGCGGCCTATTGTGTGGTGAACTTCATCAAGGGGGTACATGGCCGTGTTTCGGTGGAATTGGTTTGTTTCTATATGATAGCCGTCGGCGCGCTGCAATGTATATTGGCCATGTCGATGGAACGCTATGCCCCATTGAAGGCTTTTGTGGATAGCTTTCTTTACGGTCATGGTTTCATGGGGAAGTTTGAGGGACGCTTGTATGGGATTGGTTGTGCGTTGGATGTGGCGGGCGGGCGCTTTGCCGTGTTGTTGATTATGATAGCTTTCTTGTTGCCCCGGATGTTTGAGAAGGAGAACTATAAGCAATATGTGATTCCCTTGCTGGCTGCTTTCTGTATTATTGCCGTGATTGGCAACATGATTGGGCGTACTGCCTCTGTCGGCATGGTAATGGCCCTATTGTATTTGGCATACGTTTTGTTCATCCCCAATCGGATTATGTCCGAAGATAAACGGAAAGTCTTGTCCCGTTGGGTCATTGGCTTTGTGACGGTGGCGGTTTTGGTTTCGGTATTCCTCTATAATTGGGATGCGGGATGGCATAAGTTCTTCCGGTTTGGTTTTGAGGGATTTTTCAGCTTGGTAGAGAAAGGCCGATGGGAAGTGACATCGAATGAGATGCTGGTGAATGGTATGGTTTTCCCCGACACGTTCAAGACGTGGGTCATTGGTGACGGGTATATGGGTTCAATGGCGGAGGATCCTTATTATACGGGAGAGTTATGGTATGGCTTTTATATGGGTACCGATGCGGGTTATTCCCGTTTCTTGTTCTATTTCGGAATCATAGGCATGGGGGCATTTCTGCTTTTCATGTTTAATGTGTGCCGAGTCTGCATGAGCCGTTCCATTCATTATAAGTATATGTTTTTGGCCATGTTGATGCTCAACTTGGTTATTTGGGTGAAAGTTTCTACGGATATCTTCCTTGCTTTTGCCCCATTCTTATGTTTAGATGTGGAAGAAGATGAGCCTGAATATGAGAATGGATTATTAAGGGTGTAAGTCATGGCTGTGATTGTGAATATGGCTTGCGGGTTGGCGAACCGCATGTTTCAATATAGTTATTATTTGTATCTGAGGCGTCTGGGGTATAACGCTTTTGTGGATTTCTACAAAACAGCCAAGCTAAAGCATGAGAATGTGGCGTGGAATGCCATTTTCCCCCATGCCCTTTTGCGCCAAGCGTCCGAATGGGAAGTATTCAGGACCGGGGGAGGAGGAGACTGGCTTTCTAAAGTCCGTAGGAGATTGTTTTGGAGTACCTGCAACGCTAAATATACTTCAGCTTTTGAGGTCTTTCTTCCTGCGAAGGACGGAAAGCCAATATACGTGTCTGGGGTGTTTCAGAATGTGAGAATGGTGGAAAGTGTGCATGATGAAGTGCGGAAGGCTTTCGCATTCGGGCCTTTTACGGATGATTATAATCTGTCATTGGTTCGGGAAATATCCGGATGTCAGTCGGTGGCAGTTCATGTACGGAAGGGTAAAGACTATATGTCCCGTAATTATTATGCTGGTACATGCCCGGTGGACTATTATCGGAAAGCTGTGGAGATGATGCGGGGCAAGCTTGAGAATCCTCGCTTTTATGTTTTTACGGATAATCCGGAATGGGTGAAGGCAAACTTCACTTTCTTGGACTATACGTTAGTGGACAAGAATCCGGCATACGGTTGGGGGAGCCATTTTGACATGCAATTAATGAGCCTTTGCAAGCATCAGATTATGTCGAATAGCACATACAGCTGGTGGAGTGCTTATCTGAATCGGAATGTAGATAAAATGGTGGTCATTCCATCGATCTGGTTCAACCCGGACAGTTGTGAGGACTATACGTCCAAGTCGGTGGCTTGTGACGGATGGATGGCTTTATAAACTTCTTATGAAACTCATCTACTGCACCCACTCCGTATGCAACCCCGGCGGGATGGAACGGGTCTTGTACAACAAGGCGAGCTATCTGTCGGAGAGGTTGGGCTGGGACATTTCCGTAGTGACAACGGACCAGAAGGGGCGGCCGTCATTCTATCCGTTTCCCAATAGCATCCGGATGGTGGACTTGGGCATCAATTATTCGGATGACAATGATAAGCATCCGTTGCTGAAGATTGCCGGTTATCTTTGTCGGCGTCATAAGCATAAGAAAGCATTGTCGGCTTTGTTGAAGCGGGAGCGGGCAGATGTGGTTTGTTCGCTCTATCCTTCGGAGTCGTCTTTCATTCCTGATATAAAGGATGGTAGCCGCAAGGTGCTGGAACTGCATTTCTGCAAGTTTTTCCGCTTGCAGTATGGGCGGAAGGGATTGTTGGGGGCGATTGACCGTTGGCGCACAAGGCAGGATGAACAGGTCGTGCGGAGGTTTGACAAGTTTGTGGTGCTCACGCATGAGGACAAAGGTTATTGGGGCAATCTGCCGAACATTGAGGTGATTCCCAATGCGGCCATGCGTGTCGGACATGATTCTTCCATGGTGGACAGGCATCGGGTTATAGCCGTGGGACGGTTAGATTACCAGAAAGGTTTCGATCGGCTCATTCAAGCATGGGAATTTGTGCAGCAAGACAACCGGTATGCAGACTGGCGGCTCGACATTTTCGGCCAAGGCGAATGGCACGATATGTTGCAGTGCATGATTGAAAAGAAGGGGCTGCAAAAGAATATATGTATAAACACTCCCACAAAAGATATCGGCTACGAGTATGCCCAAAGTTCTTTGTTGGTCATGAGTTCACATTATGAGGGTTTTCCCATGGTGATGGTCGAGGCTATGGCTTGCGGGCTTCCTGTGGTAGCTTTCGATTTTAAGTGCGGCTCCCGCGACATCATCCAAAACGGACAAAACGGCATCCTTGTTCCCGACGGCGACATCCGTGCCTTGGCCGAAGCCATGATGAGGCTGATGGGCGACGACGCTCTTCGCCGCAGCATGTCGGAACGTGCGAAAGCTGTGGTCGAGACTTATTCCGAAGAGGCTGTCATGACGCAATGGGTGCGTCTCTTCACGTCATTGGTTCACAGATGAAACGCTTGCTTCAGATTAATCCTGTTTTGAGAGTGTCCACCTCTACGGGGCGCATTATGCAGGAAATCGGAGAACTGGCCTTGAACAACGGCTGGGAGAGTTATGTGGCCTATGCCAAGGGGCGTGACGGTGTAAAGCCTTGCGCTTCGCAGATAGTGCCCGTTGGCAATGTTTGGAGCACGGCGTGGCACGGACTGCAAACCCGTTTGTTCGACCGTCACGGACTGGCTTCCACTCAGGCCACGCATGCTTTTGTCCGCCGCATTGAGGAAATTGCGCCGGACATCATACATATTCATAACCTGCATGGTTATTTCTTGGACTATCGCGTGCTGTTTCGCTACCTCTCCCGTTGCGGCATTCCCGTAGTCTGGACTGTGCACGATTGTTGGCTCTACACGGGGCATTGCTATTATTACTCCTATGTCGGCTGCGACAAGTGGCAACGGGGGTGCAACCATTGTCCCCAAAAGAAAGAATTTCCGGCCAGCTGGCTGTTTGACCGGAGCGCCCGCAACTATGTCGACAAGCGGGCAGCCTTTGCTTCCATGCCACATGAAGGCTTGGTCTTCGTCCCCGTTTCCCATTGGCTGGAGGGGGAGATGCGGCGGTCTTTCTTGCGCGATTACGATTTCCAGGTCATCCACAATGGAATCAATCTTGATGTTTTTCGCGTTTGTGATCCGCGTGGCGTGGTGGCCAAATATGGCTTGGAGGGGAAGCATGTCATCTTGGGGGTAGCCAGCATCTGGAGCAAGGAGAAGGGGCTGGATGACTTTGTGGCTATGGCAGCCATGCTTCGTCGCGACGAAGTAATCGTGTTGGTCGGCGTGAAGGAGGAACAGAAGTCGCGGTTGCCGCGCAACATTGTGGCTATTGGCCGCACCGAGAATGTTCGTCAGTTGGCCGAACTTTATGCTTGTGCCGATGCTTTCGTCAATCCCACTTGGCAGGACAATTATCCCACGGTGAACTTGGAAGCCATTGCTTGCGGAACGCCAGTGGTGACTTACCGTACCGGAGGGAGCGTAGAAGCCATTACGCCGGAAACGGGTCGTATCGTGGAACAAGGCGATGTGGCCGGACTGCTGGGAGCCGTGAGGGACATTGCGCGTCGCAGAAAGGCAGATTGGCAATCTTTGTGCCGGGCCCATGCCTTGGCGCATTTCGACAAGAATGAATGCTATGCAGACTATTTCCGTCTGTATGATGCCTTGATGGGGCGTCGGAGCAATAAATAAAGGTATGGTGCAAACCGAGTTTTCCCTCCCCTCCCGTGAGCGGGCTGCCGTCTTGCGGCGTCATGCCTTGCATTGCAAGTACGAGAAGGCGGTGGAGTTGTATGCCAACACGGGCATGCCGCTCAATGCCATCGCCCGGCAGTGCGAGGTGTCGGTGGGCGGACTGGGCAGCTACTTGCGCCGCTATTGGCGCGAACTGGTGTTGCGGCGCCATCATATCCCGGCCGAGGGCGGGGCGTTGCAGGACATTAAAATCATTGCGGTGGGACAGCAGAACGTCAATGCGCATGCCAAGTACAAGGATGCCGTGCGGGCATGCGAGGCCTTGGATTACATCGACCTCAACGTGTCGCAGGTGGCCCGCAAGTTCGGGCTCGACGGCACGGCGCTGGCCAACTTCATGAGGGTGCATTACCTCGACATCTTGCTGAGGCGCGAGGAGATGCGCCGCCGGTTGGGGGTCAACGACAATGTGCTCCATGGTGCCCGCCCGGAGTGCATCGCCCAATATGCCGCCGCGGTGGAGCTTTATCGCACCACGGCGCTCACCATGGCCGAGGTGGCCGACCGTTGCCACGTTTCGCGCAGCGGGCTGAGTCAGCACTTGCGCTTCTATCACAGGGCCGTTATCGTCGAGAAGCGCCGGATGCGCCGGGAGGCGGCCTTGGTGCGCAAGCAGCGCGGCGACCTTTCGGGCAACGGCCGCAAGTATGCCCCCTCGGCGCGCATCGAACAGAAATATGCGGCGGCCTTGGCGCTCTATCGCGACACGGCCCTGCCCCTGAAGGATTTTGTGGAGAGCACGGGCGTTCCCATGGGCGGTTTCCGCTTCTATCTCCACAAGTGGCATCGCGGCCTCGTGTTGGAGCGTTCGGGCATCGACGGCCCGTTGGACGAGCATGCCGACTTGCGTCGTGTCCGGGTGCGGATGAAGACTGTGGCTGCCAAATATGCCGAGGCCATCGAGAGCCTGCGTCGCCAGCCGCGTCCCGTGGCACAGGTGGCTGCCGAGTATGGCTACCATCCCGAGGTGTTCCGCGACTATCTGCACAAACATGAACCCGAACTGGCCCGACGGCAGGGCATGGCGCTCACGCCCGACGGCAAGCGCCTGTCGCGCCGGAGCCAGGAAAAATATGCCGAGGCGGTGCGCCTTTATGCCACCACCACGGAGAATCTCAAGGCCATTGCCGCCCGGCTGGGCCTGACTTACAACAGCGTGGGCGGATACATTCGCCGCAACTTCCCCGAGGTGGTGCGCCGCCATCGGGAGCGCTTGCGGGGAGAGTAAGCAACTGTTTCGGATTTCTGCCATCATTCGTTTTTGGGCGTGGCGCATCCGTTTTTCCGTCGCGCGATGGATTCAAAACAGTTTCCGGAAAAACCAGCTTTTCGGCTTTATGGATACAAAAGTTCTTAGGGTGCTGCAGTTGGGCAAGTTCTATCCCATACGCGGCGGAGTGGAGAAGGTGGCATACGACCTCATGGTCGGTTTGTCGGGCCGTCGAGTGTCGTGCGACATGCTGTGTGCCGCCTGCGACGGCGGGGGGCGCGTGGTGCCTCTCAACGATTATGCCCGCCTCATTTGCTGCCACACGTGGGTCAAGGCTTGTGCCACGATGATTGCGCCTTCGATGGTGTCCACTTTGCGGCGCATTTGCGGCCGCTACGACATCATTCATGTCCACCATCCCGACCCCATGGCCTGCCTGGCCCTTTACCTCTCGGGCTACAAGGGCACGGTGGTGCTCCATTGGCACAGCGACATCCAGAAGCAGCGCCTGTTGCTTCAGTTCTATCGCCCGTTGCAGCGGTGGCTTCTGCGGCGTGCCGACCTGGTGGTGGGCACCACGCCCGTCTACCTTTCCCAGTCGCCGTTCCTGTGCGGCGTGCAGGGAAAGACGGCTTGCCTGCCCATCGGGGTGGAGCCCATGCGGCCTGCTCCCGGTGCGGTCGAGGCTGTCCGCCGCCGCTATGCCGGCCGTCGCATCGTCTTTTCGCTGGGGCGCCTGGTGGCCTACAAGGGTTATCGCCACCTGGTGGAGGCCGCTCGCTATCTGCCGTCCGACTTCGTGGTGCTCATTGGCGGCACCGGTGAGCTGCGCGGCGAGCTGCAGGCCGAAATCGATGTCCTCGGGCTGCAGGGGAAAGTGTGCCTCCTGGGCCGCGTCAGCGATGAAGACCTGCCGGCCTACTATGGTGCCTGCGACGTGTTCTGCCTCAGCAGCGTGCAGAAGACCGAGGCTTTCGGCATTGTGCAAATCGAGGCCATGTCGTGCGGCAAGCCCGTCGTGGCCACCAACATACCGCAGTCCGGTGTGTCGTGGGTCAATGCCCACGGCGTGTCGGGGCTGAATGTGGAGCCGGGCAATGCCCGCGAACTGGCCCGGGCCATCGAGGCCCTCACGGCCGATGCCGCCACCTACGGCCACTATGCCGCAGGGGCGCGCCAACGCTATCTTGACTTGTTTACGAAGGATCACATGATTGACAAATGCCTAACCTTATATTCAAGTTTATATGGAAAGTAATGAAAAAAATGTGGTTTCTAAAGTAATGCAAATGCGTATGGCAAACGACAATTCCGGGCGTTCCGCAGCCGTAACGGCTGTCGACGCCGCAGTGAAACGCCTGTTTGACATCGTGGGGAGCGTGCTGGGGTTACTCGTGTCTGCGCCGGCTTTCCTGATTATTTATTGGATGATCAAGCGCGAGGACGGTGGCCCGGCCATTTTCCGCCAGGAGCGCATCGGGCTGGGAGGTGAGCCTTTCACGCTCTACAAGTTCCGCTCCATGACGGTGGCCTCGGAGTCCGACGGGCGGCCTGCCCTCTGTCAGAAGCACGACAAGCGGCTCACCCAGGTGGGGCGTTTTCTGCGCGAGCACCATCTCGACGAGCTGCCCCAGTTGTGGAACGTGCTGCGTGGCGAGATGAGTTTCGTGGGGCCGCGCCCCGAGCGCAAGTTCTTCATCGACAAGATCATGGCGGTCAATCCCGACTACGAGTTGCTCTATCAGCTTCGTCCGGGGCTTTTCTCTCTGGCCACGCTCTACAACGGCTACACCGACACGATGGAGAAGATGCTGGAGCGCCTCCGCATGGACCTGGAGTACCTGCGCGGCCGTTCGCTCTGGCTCGACGTGAAAATCATTTATCTCACAGTGGCTTCCATTCTTTCGGGGAAGAAGTTCTGAATCAACGACATTCATGATGGAAAATCGAATCGTTCGTCCGCGCAAGGACCTGAAATTGCGTCGCATCGGCAACCAGTGCATGGTGGTGGACGCCTGCGGCCGCCGGTTGGACCTGAGCCGCGTCTACAGTCTCAATGCCGCCGCAGCGCTGATGTGGGAACGCATGGCGCCCGCCGGCGCCACGCCGCAGCAATTGGCCGAGGCCCTTTGCGGGGCCTACGAGGTGGAGCCCGCCGTGGCGCTCCGCGACGTGGAGCGCCAGTTGGCCGAGTGGCAGGCCGCGGGCCTGCTGGCCTGACGGGCTTCTCCGCACGGAGAGGCCGACGAACAGAACGCTATTAATCCGTATCTATGGGAAACACAAAAGACGACATGATGGGCCGGGTTTGCGGCCCGGCCCTGCTCGCCTTGTTGCGGGCCGGACTGTGGGAGCGCGAGGTGGAGCGGCTGGCCTGCTTCCCCCTCTCGCCCGACGAGTGGGAGGCGGTGTTCCGCGCCGCCCGCCGCCAGACGGTCACGGGACTGGTGTTCCGGGGCGTGCAGCATTTGCCCGAAGGGCTGTTGCCGCCGCTCGGGCTGCTGGTGCGCTGGATGGCCGAAGTCGATGCCATCGAGCGCCGCAACCTCGAGATGAACCGGGCGCTGGCCGAGTTGTATTCCGCCTGCCGACTGGGCGAGCTGAACCCCGTGCTGCAGAAAGGGCAGGGGGTGGCCCTTTGCTACGAGCGCCCTTTGCTGCGCGAGTGTGGCGACATAGACCTTTATTTCAACAGCAGCCGCACGTTCGACGTGGCATTGCACAATGTCCGTGCGCGCCGCCTCCGCGTCCGCCGGGGTGCCGACCGGAGCGCCTATTATCACTGGCGGGGCGTGGTGGTGGAGCACCACAGTCGGCTGCTCGATTCCTATAACCCATTCCAGAAAGACTACGTGGGCGAGCTGGAGCGCCGCCATGGCTACAGCCGTGCCTCGTTGCCCGCGGGGCCTTCGTCGGTGCAGGTCACCGTGCCTTCACCTTTTCTTAATCTGCTTTTGTTGGACCTGCACATCCTGAAGCATGCATTGGGGCGGGGTATCGGCCTTCGCCAGTTGTGCGACATGGCCCGGGTGTGCTACAGATTTCATGGTCTGGTGGATGCTGCCGAGATGAAGGAAGCCTGCGGGCAGTTGGGGCTCGACGGCTGGAACCCGTTGCTCCACGCCTTTCTCACCGAGTGCCTGGGCCTGCCTGCCGCCTGCCTCCCCTATCCCGAGGTGGCGCCTTCGGCCCGTCCGTTGGCCGACATCGTGCGGCGGGGCGGCAACTTCGGCCACCATGCTCCCGGCGCCGGTGAGGCGGACGACCCGGCCTTTCTCCGCAAGTGGCACACCGTGCGTTCCTTCCGGGGCAATGTGCGTTTCGCCTTCCATTATGCGCCGAAGGAGGCTTTCTGGATATTCACAGACTTATTGAAGGGGCAACTTAGATGAGAAGCAATATGGTGAACCGTTGTTTCTGTGTGGCGGACCTTGTTTTTACGCTCCGCCTGCCGGGGCAGGTGGCGGTCGACAGCCTTCTGCCTTTGTTCCGGCCCTTCCGCTGTGCGGCTTCGGCGCCGGGCGGGCGGCTTTTCCGCTGCACGGTGCTGCCTGCGGCCGCGCTGCCGGAAGGCGTTGCCGGCCACCTTGCTGACGAAGTGTCAGCAGCCGGCCTGCGCATGGCCTTCTACGCCGTGCCCGGCGGTTATCGCGTGGAGGCGGCCGCCGGCGGTGCCGGGGCCACGTTGCTGGCCGACGACGGTTTTGCCGACGTGCGGCTTTGGGCCGACCTCTCCGCGCCGCAGGCCTCGCGCCTGCTCACGGCGCTGCTGGGCGTGGCCTGGTCGCAGGCCTTGTTGCGGCGTGGCGGCGTGGCGGTCCGTGCCTGGGCCGAGGTGCGCCAGGGCCGGGCCTACGTCTTTGTGCCCGAAGTTGCGCCGGCGGCGCCGTGGCTGCTCCAGCCCGACGGCGGCACGCTGGCCCTGCGCGTCGTTGACGACGACATGGCGTTGGCCTACGCCACGCCTTGGAGCCATGCCGGCTGTCCGCTGTCCGTCGGCGGCTGCTCGTTTCCCGTGGGCGGCGTGGCGCGCTTGTGCCCGTCGTCGTCCGTGCGCTTCCGCCGCCAGGGCGGGGTGGACGCTTTCGCGGTGCTCTATCCCGGATGCGCCGTCGTGGGGCAGGACGACGAGTTGCGCAACCGTCTCTACGACGTGCTGGCCCGCCTGGCCTCCGTCGTTCCCGTGGGCACGCTCCATTGCCCTCCCGGCCTCGATGCCGTGCGCCTGTTGCGCCAAGAGGCCGCTCCTTGCATGACAGAACCATAAAAACCGATAAACAAACAACATGAACAAAAAAATCATCTGGGCAAGCCTGCTTGCCGTCCTGCTGCTGACCTCCTGCGCCCGCAAGCGCATCGTCTACCTGCAGGACATGGAGATGGGCGTGCGCTACCCCATCGACCTCAAGTATGAGGCCGTCGTCCACCGCGACGACCGTTTGAGCATCACCGTGAGTTGCAAGAATCCCGAACTGGCCATCCCGTTCAACATCTACGGCGGCACGTTCAAGGTGGGCTCCGACGGCAATGTGACGGCCGACGCCTCTACCCGCATCAACGAGAAGGGCTACCGCGTGGACGTGGACGGCAACATCGACTTCCCCATCCTGGGCAAGCTCCACGTGGAGGGGCTGAAGGTGGGCGAGGTGCGCGACCTCATCAAGAACAAGATCATCGAAGGGGAATACATGAAGGACCCGCTCGTGGCCATCGAGTTCCTCAATTTCAAATACACCGTGCTGGGCGCCGTGGGGCGCAACGGCACCTTCTCGGTCGACGGCGACCGCATCACCCTGCTCGAGGCCATCGCCAATGCCGGCGACCTCTCGGCCAAGGCCAAGATAGACCGCGTGGCCGTGATCCGCGAAATCGACGGCGAGCGCCAGATGTTCATGCACGACCTGCGCAGCAAGGACCTCTTCGAGTCGCCTTGCTTCTACCTGCAGCAGAACGACATCGTCTACGTGGAACCCAAATACCGCAAGAAGGACAACGAAGACCGCGGCTGGCAGATCGGCACCACGATGCTTTCCATCGTCACCGCCGTCACGTCCATCCTTTGGGTGACCAAATAACCATATCATAAGGAATAAGAAAAGACACTATGCAGACCAACAATGCAACCAACAAGGCCGACCAGGGCATCAATCTGGTGGACCTGTTCCTCTATTTCGCTTCCAAGTGGAAGTGGTTCCTGCTCTCCGTGGTCGTGTGCGGCGGACTGGCGTGGTACAACTATGCCCGCGCCCCCTTCGTCTATTTCCGCTCGGCCACGGTCATCATCAAGGACCCCTCCAACAAGACGGCCACCACGGGCCTGGACCGCTTCGACAACATCGTCAACAAGGTGAACGTGGCCAACGAAATCCTGCAGTTCCGCTCCCGCAAGCTCATGCGCGAGGTGGTGAAGCGCGTCCATGCCGACGTCAGCTACCAGATTGAGGACGGGCTGCGCACCAACGAGCTCTACACCCAGTCGCCCGTGCAGGTGGGCTTCCCCGACGCGCTGCCCGACCAGTACCTGGCCCTCGACGTCACCCCCAAGAACGCCAAGGAGGTGGTGCTCTCCGTCAGCCCGGCCGGGGGCGAGGCCAAGACCCTCACCGCGAAGCTCAACGACACCATCGCCGTGGCCAAGGGCATGCGCCTCGTGGTGACCCCCACCAACTACTACGGCTCGTCGTGGTACGGCGTCACCGTCCGGGTGGCGAAGCTTCCCCTCGAGAGCGTGGTGGACTACTACAAGGGCGCTCTCGGCATACAGCAGGAAGAGGAGGAGTCGTCCATCCTCACCCTCGCCCTCAAGGACAGCTCGCCCGTGCGCGCCGAGGACATGCTCAACATGCTCATCACCGTCTACAACGAAGAGGCCATCAAGGACAAGAACCAGGTGGCGGTGAACACGGCCAACTTCATCAACGAGCGCCTCATCATCATCGAGAGCGAGCTGGGAAGCGTGGAGTCCGACCTCGAGTCGTTCAAGCAGCGCAACCAGATTGTCGACATCGCCTCATCGGCGGGCATGTACATGAGCGAGTCGCAGAAGTACAGCACCGACGCCCTCGAGCTGGAGACCCAGCTCCGCCTGGCCCGATTCATCAAGGACTATCTGACCGACCCCACCAAGGAGCGCGAACTCATCCCCTCCAACACGGGCATCGGCGACATGAACATCGAAAGCCAGATCAACAACTACAACACGGCCAAGCTGAAGCGCGACCGGCTGGTGGACGACAGCAGCGAGAACAACCCCGTGGTGCAGGAACTCAACAACTCGCTGCTCGCCATGAAGCAGAACATCATACGCGCCGTGGACAACATGATCGTGAGCCTCGACGTGAAGCGCAACGACGCGCAGAACCGCGAGATGAGGGCCCAGAGCCGCGTCACCTCCATCCCCACCAAGGAGCGCCAGATGCTCTCCATCGAGCGCCAGCAGAAAATCAAGGAGGCCCTCTACCTCTTCCTGCTCAACAAGCGTGAGGAGAACGCCCTCTCGCAGGCCATGGCCGACAACAACGCACGCGTCATCGACGGCGCCGAGGGCGGCGACGCCCCCATCTCGCCCAACCGTAACCGCATCCTGCTGCTGGGCGTGCTCGTGGGACTGGCCCTGCCCGCCGTGGGCTGCCTCATGGTGCTCTTCATGGACACCCGCGTGCATGGCCGCAAGGAGGTGGAGCGCGCCCTGAGCGTGCCCTTCCTCGGCGAGATTCCCATCGACCGCGAGGCCCTGCGCCGCCGGCGCAAGGGCGGCCCCGCCATGGTGCAGCCCGAGGAGGGCGGAGTGGTGGCCGAGGCTTTCCGCATCCTGCGCACCAACATGGACTTCATGTCGCGGCGCGACAAGCCCGTGAAGGTCATCACCTTCACCTCCTTCAACGAGGGCGCCGGCAAGACCTTCATCTCCGGCAACCTCGGCATGAGCTTCGTCTGCGCCAAGAAGCGCGTCGTGCTCGTCGACCTCGACATCCGAAAGGGCACGCTCAGCCGCTACATGGGCCACCACAAGACGGGCGTCACCAACTACCTCTCCGATCCCTCCGTCACGGTGGACGACATCCTGCAGCACCACGACGGCTTCGACGTCATCGCCGCAGGGCCCATGGCCCCGAACCCCGCCGAACTGCTCATGGACAGCCGGCTGGACGAACTGATGGCCGAGCTGCGCGGGCGCTACGACTACGTCATTGCCGACAGCGTGCCCGTGGGCGTCATCGCCGACGCCAGCATCGCCAACCGCATTGCCGACCTCACGGTGTTCGTCGTCCGCGCCGGACGCCTCGACCGCCGGCAACTGCCGGACATAGAGATGCTCTACGAAGGCAAGAAGCTGCGCAACATGGCCCTCGTGCTCAACGGCGTGGAGCCCCACCGCCACGGCTACGGATATGGTTACGGCTATGGCTACGGTTACGGCAACTATGGCTATGGCGCGCAGCACAAGAAGAAGCGCGGCTTCTTCGGCCTGAACAGATGAAAGTTTTTAACCTCTAACGAAATATGCGTGTGAAAGAAAACCAGAAAAGCAGAACCGGAGGCCCGCGCGCCGGATGCGCGCGCTCCAACCACTCAAACGAAAGAACAGAAACTAAGTATTAATCTAAAAGCAGAAATGAAGTAACAACATGAAACAGAAAGAAAAGTATGAAGCCCCATGCACGGCATGCACCGAAGTGGAGCTGGAAAGCGGATTGTTGAAGGCGTCCGTGGTGGACAAGGACAAAGATCCTGTAGTGAATGACCCGGTGGATGCAGGAGACCAAGCGATTGGCGGTGATTATGACTTTACAGGTAATTCATGGGATTTTGGTGATGAATAAATAAAGTAAGAAAAATATGAAACTCAAGCATTATTTTTATGTACCGCTCTGTGGTGCATGCGCATTGCTCGCCATGGCGGGGTGCGCGGACGAAGATTTTAATCCGGATAGTGGCAGGCCGAAAGGCAATGGCATTGTGTTTGGAGCAAGCGCGAGCTATGTCGGCGAATCAGGCAAGCGTACGGCTTATGGGGATTATACTTGGGAAAACGGTGTTCCAAAGAGCCAAGAAATTCTCTGGTTGGATGGTGACCGCGTAGAAGTGTACTCGCCAGGATCGCCCACCAAGCAGCAAGTGGAATATGGGATAACCAATATAGATCCTGAGAATGGTGGCTTGGCCTATCTGGCTTCTTATCAAGGTCAGGACGGCTTACAATGGGATTTTGATAGTCCGGATGGAACGCAGGATTTTTATGCCATTTATCCCTCGCCTGCAAGCATTAAAAACCAAGAAATGGTAGAGAGATACGGTATCCGTTTGGAGGATGGTGTATTGCACGGCTTCATTCCTACGAATCAAGAGTATTCTTTTGAAAGAGCAACGGGAGAGGCTGGTGGCTGGAAATGTACTCCGACCATGGATTGGCAATATATGGTGGCACGTTTGGATGATTTCCCTGTTCCTACGGATGGTAGCGACGGTGGTATCAGTCTTGATTTCAAACCATTGGTGACCACGCTTGAAATCACTCTCCAAGGTCCCTCTGTTCCTCTTGCACAGATGAACATATTTGCTCCTGAAGGAGATGTTATCATGGGGAAATTTAGTTGTGATCTTAAGCAGGGTGAAACATGGGGCGATGACTACCTGCCTACTTGCACGGCTGAGCAGACGGGGACTGTAACCAATTATGTTACCATCAATCTTTATGATAATAGTGGTAACCCGATTAAGTTGGAAGAGGGTGAATACCTTACCATCAATGTATTCATGTTGCCCAATAAAAACTGGACCGACCTTGAAGTTCGTCTTGCCGGGTACAATACGGCAAGTCGTGTCCTACAATTGGATCAAGTGGTTCAAGCGGGTCAACCGGGAACGCCCATCACCCTGCCCGCCCATCAAAAGACCCGTGTTAAACTGAAAGCCCCGGCAGAGATAGAGGGAACTAACAATTGGATGAGTGGATTGAATGACAATGTTTATGTTTCCCAATTGTCTATTCCGGGTACGGCCAATTCGTTCTCGTATGAATATAGTGGCAGTAACCCAGGTTGGTATGCAGCCCAGACGGCAACTTTCGAAAAACAATGGGATGCTGGCATTCGTTGTTTCGAACTGAAATGTCCTCAAACCACTGGTGACCTTGGCAGCGTGGTTTTGCAATGTAATCGTACGAATCTGGGAGAAACGACCTTTAAGGACGCCGTGGATCTGATTTGGGGGAAAGTGAAAGAATCTTCTGAATTTGCTATGATTATCCCCTCATACGAGTCTGATGCCGGTCATGGTGGGGACGCTGTTCGTGACTTTGCCGAAGCCTTGAATAGATTTTATGATAACAATGCGGAAAATTATGACTTTATTACTTATGGGCGAGATATCACTCTGGGCGAAGCAAGAGGCAAGCTTATGTTTGTCGCGCGTATCACTTCGGAAGAGGACGAGAACGATATTGATGATATCGCACCGCGTCAAGGCGTTATCATCAAAGGTTGGGGATCGTTGAAGGATTTGTGGGCTCGTCGTGGTTATGATGCTCCCAACTGGGCGGATAATAACAACGACTTCCAGAGCAGTATTGAATATTTGATGATTAATAACAATCGTTCGGAAAACTATACCTTTACGATGCCGGAAGCCGGAGAGAAGGACTTTATGCACGGAACGATACGTGAAGGAGGTTCCACTGGTACTGCATACGTACAGGATTGGAACCGTGTGTCGAAGGAATCAAAGAATTATAGGTTGTATGATAATTATCGTACAACAGGTTGGGGCCCATGGGCTGATACGGAGTTTGAATATACTCAGTATGCTTATTGGCCCGAGTCTTTTGGTGAAAAATGTGATGATGTGTGGAACACCTTTATGTTGGCGATAGATGACAATAACAATCAGCAGGGTTCTACTTTCTATATTAACTCTTTGGATGGATTCTATATAGACGAGAATATTCCTTTGAGTTATGTGCCTTACATTGCCAGTCGTGGAGATAGCTATACGGATAGTAATGGTCGTTCTCAAACATTTAGCTATACAGCAGGAGGTACTGCCGGTGATATCGCAGGCTTTGCCAATGACATCAACGATGATTTCTTTAGGCGGATTCAGGTGTATGGCCCGACTAATATCTATGGTCCGATGAATGTCGTGTTGCTCGACCGCGTCTATCAGAACGAGGATGGTAGCGATTCTGGTTCACGTCTGCCCTCTACTATCATCAACAATAACTTCCGTTTCCCGTTGATGGTAAGAGAAGACGGCGGTTCGGATACTCCGACGCCTTCGACTCAAGCCGATGCCGCGTTCGCGAAAGGCGAAAATGTTTGGCAGTAATTAACGTCCGTTCCGGTTTTCGTTTCGGCGGATTTGCAATCCGCCGCGTATAAATATGAGGGTCTGTGACCCGGGAAAAACAAATTCCTCTTAGTATGCCGTCGCGTGTTTCCGCGTTGGTGGCTTGTGAAAGCGGAATGTTTTTCCGGATTGCAAATCCTTATATTTAGCGCCATCGGATTGCAAATCCGATGGAACGTATCCGCCGCGTATAAATATAAGGGTCTGTGACCCGGGAAAAACAAATTCCTCTTAGTATGCCGTCGCGTGTTTTCGCGTTGATGGCTTGTGAAAGCGGAATGTTTTTCCGGATTGCAAATCCTTATATTTAGCGCCATCGGATTGCAAATCCGATGGAACGTATCCGCCGGATGTAAGTATAAGGGTCTGTGACCCGGAGAAACAAGTTCTTCTTTGTTTGCCGTCGCGTGTTTTCGCGTTGATGGCTTGTGAAAGCGGAATGTGTTTTCCGGATTGTAAATCCTCATATTTATCGCCATCGGATTGCAAATCCGATGGAACGTATCCGCCGGATGTAAATATAAGGGTCTGTGACCCGGAGAAACAAGTTCCTCTTGGTTTGCCGTCGCGTGTTTCCGCGTTGATGGCTTGTGAAAGCGGAATGTTTTTCCGGATTGAAAATCCTTATATTTAGCACCATCGGATTGCAAATCCGATGGAACGGGGGGCGGCACGGAACGAACGGACGGAACGGGGAACGAAGACGGAGCGGAGGAAGACGGAGGTGCGAACTGCGGAAAGCGGGGACATGCCGTGCGGAGTGCGTCAGCGTACTCTGCGGCAAGTACTCGAGTACTTCCCGCAAAGTACTGTCCGGTACTGCGGGGGACGGGATTCCCAACTTGGGATAGCGTATGCTTCCCGTGCCTGTCGTTTCGGGGCGTTTCGGCGTTCGTTTCGGCGGTGTTCGTTTCGGCGGATTTGCAATCCGCCGCATATAAATATAAGGGTCTGTGACCCGGCAAAACAAGTTCCTCTTTGTTTGCTGTTGCGCGTTTTCGCGTTGATGGCTTATGAAAGCGGAATTGTTTTTTCCGGATTATAAATCCTTATATTTAGCGCCATCGGATTGCAAATCCGATGGAACGTATCCGCCGGATGTAAGTATAAGGGTCTTTGACCCGGCAAAAACAAGTTCCTCTTTGTTTGCCGCTGCGTGTTTCCGCGTTGATGGCTTATGAAAGCGGAATAGTTTTCCCGGATTATAAATCCTTATATTTAGCGCCATCGGATTACAAATCCGATGGAACGGGCGGAACAATCACTAAAAAAGTACCAACCAAAAAGCCAGGGGGGCGTGCTGTGGCGGGCGAGGAGTTAGAAGGGTGTGTCCTCGGTCCTGCCCGTGCGCGCCGCCGGGCTTTTTACCATAAACTATCTAAAAGCAAAAAACAAACCTGACAATGAAACGAGAAATCTTACAATTTGCCGCCATCCCCTTTGCCATGGGCCTTGCGGCTTGCTCCGACGTTCTGGAAGGGGAAAACTCCCTGGGCGGCCGCCAGCAGAAAACAGTTTCGTTTGTGGCCACCGTGGAGGAATGTACCCCGTTGGCGCAAACCCGTACCCAAGTGGGCGAAGTGGCTGCCGACGGGGCACTGCTCATCGAGTGGTCGCCACAGGACAGCATCGGAGTGTTCGGCGCGAGCCAGACGCTGAACGCGCGCTTCACCAGCGCCAACACCGAGCCGGCGGGCACCACGACCTTCAGCGGGACGATGGGCGGCGGCGAAACGCCCGTGTATGCCTATTATCCCTATCAGCAGGGCGTGGCGGACATGACGGCCATTCCCGTGGAAATCCCCACGGAGCAGATGTACACGGACGAAACGTCGGTGGCGCAGTACGACATCAAGGCGGCGTCGGACATCACGGCGCAGCCCGGCGGCTACCACGTGAAGTTCCGCCAAATGGCGGCATTGGTGAGATTCGAGATTGATTTGTCGGGAGTGCAGACGTTGGCGGACGACGAGTTGCTGATGGACATCACCATCCACCCCACACAGCCGGAAGGGGCCGAGCCCATGACCGGGCAGTTCACCTATGACCTGACGAACCTGGACGCAGGCCTGCAGCCGGGCGAATATTCGATGGACGGCATCACGCTCTATTTCACCTATCCGCCCACGGCCCGCGAGAAGTTCACGGCCTATGCCGTGGTGGCGCCGGGCCGGCATGAGGGCGAGGAGTGGACGTGCGTGTTCACCACCGACCGCCAGATTGGCGAGTTTACCACCACCGTCCTTTGCGACTTCGAGGCCGGCAAGTATTACACCGTGCCGCTCACGGGCACGGTGTTGACGAACAACGGGTGCGAGTACGCGCCGAACCCTGAGGCCGACGAGGAAACCGCCAACTGCTACATCGTGACCGAGCCGGGCGAGCACAGCTTCAAGGCGACGGTCATCGGCAACGGAGCGAAGGGCATCATCCCCGATGCGGGTTTCCACACCGAATCGCCCTATATCAATCCGAAATCGGCGAAGGTGTTGTGGAGCAGCAAGAAGGATTTCGTTACGGATGTGCGGTTGGAAAACGGACGTGTGCGCTATACCGTGCCCGAGAGCATTGCTTTTTCGGATGGCACGATAAGCGGAAACGCCGTCATTGCCGTTTATAGCGAGCCCGACTGCCAGGGGGATATCCTCTGGAGCTGGCATGTATGGGGGACGCAGGGGACGCCCGCGGACGAGGAGTACACCAACCAGGCCGGTGCAAAGTTCATGGTCATGGACCGGGAACTCGGCGCGTCGACTCCGGGCAGGTATGATGACCCTCTGCTTTATCAGTGGGGGCGCAAAGACCCGTTCCCGTCTTGTGATATACAAGGGAGCAGGTTCTTTTTGGACGGGACTACCTTGACCTCCATTAACAATCTGAAGGGTTGGGCGTATAAGTTGCAAATGGACAATGCGACCATTGAAGACGCCGTGCGCAACCCTATGCATCTGATTGCCGGGACGAGCCAGTCCGCGCAGCATAACTGGTTGGGGAAGACGAACCTCTATTTGTGGGGCGACGGCGACAGGGAACTGCCCGGCGACCTGGCAGACCCGAATGCCGGGGCAGGATGGAATCAGCAGAAGACCATTTATGACCCGTCGCCGGTAGGTTATCGCGTGGCCAATATTTTCACCTTCAGTGGCTTTACCGACATGCCGGGCGGCACAACCGCCGACGTGACGGAGCCGGACGAAGGGAACTCCATCGTTGCGGCGCGGTTGGATTACATCAATTTCGTCAAGCATTCCGGCAATAACTGGTATTTCCAGCGCCATGCCGGTGATGCCGAGGGAACCCGATATCCGGATATCGTGGTGCGCGACGGATATCTGGGATATGAGAAGAAGAACAACGGTTCCGGCGGCTATTGGTGGGCGGCCGAGGCATTCGTGGGCGAAGACGGAAAGACTTATGCCTGCTATCTGAAAACAGATGAGTATAAGGAGGGGGCAGTCGTGGCCGGTAGCACGAGTGGCAATGTCATTGAGACATACGGTCGGGATGAAACTCTGCTCCGCGATGCCTGCGCCGTCCGTTGCGTCCGTGAAACAAATGAAAACAATTAATTCAAAAAACAGAGATGATATGATTCGTAAAACATTCATCGCGGCGCTTGCCATAGCTGCCGCAAGTCCGGCCTTAGCACAAGGCGGGACGGCTGACGCCACGGAGACCGTGGAGTACAGCGCAGACAAATTCAAGGTGGAAACCAACCGCTTCTGGAGCAACTGGTTCATCAGCGTGGGCGGCGGCGGACAGGTGTTCTTCGGCGACCATGACAAGCAGGCCGACTTCGGCGACCGCATAGGCGGCGCGCTCGACGTGGCCGTGGGCAAGTGGTTCACCCCGGGCATCGGCGTGCGCTTCATGTACAGCGGACTGACGGCCAAGGGCGCCACGCAGGGCACGGACGCCTGGCCGCAGGGCGTGCACTCCACGGGCGACTATCTGGGCGACGACCGCGGATGGACCTACAAGCAGAAGTTCAACTTCTACAACTTCCATTTTGACGCGATGTTCAACCTGTGCAACCTCTTTGCCGGATACAAGGACCGCGTGTACAATTGCAGCCCCTACTTCGGCTTGGGCGTGGTGAAGGTGACGGACAGCCCGAAGCGCACCGACATTGCCGGCCACTTCGGCATCCTGAACTCCTTCCGCCTCTGCCCGGCGCTCGACCTGAACCTCGACCTGCGCGGCACGCTGGTGGGCGATGAGCTGGACGGCGAAGAAGGCGGGCGCGGCGGCGAGGGCATGTTCACCGCCTCCATCGGCCTGGCCTACAAGTTCAAACAGCGCGGCTGGGAGCGCGGCAAGACCGTGGTGCGCACGATGTACAACCGCGAGGAACTGGACGCCATGCGCGACAAGCTGAACCGCATGAGCGCGGAGAACGCCCGCCTGAAGAAAGCGCTGGCCGACGGCGACCGCGAGCGGGCCAAGACCATCGTGAAGCAGATTGCTTCGGCCAACCTCGTGACCTTCAAGATCGGCAAGAGCGAGCTGTCGAACGAGGCGCGCGCCAACCTGGGCATGCTGGCCGAGGTCATCAAGCAGGGCGATTCCTCGACGGTCTACACCATCACGGGTTATGCCGACAAGGGTACGGGTAGCGCCAAGCTCAACGAGCGCCTGAGCAAGGCCCGCGCCGAAGCCGTGCGCGACTGCCTCGTGAAGGAATTCGGCGTCAACGCTTCGCAGCTGAAGGTGGACTACAAGGGCGGCGTGGACAACATGTTCTACGACGATCCGCGCCTGAGCCGTGCCGTCATCACGCGCAGCAACTGACACGCAGA
The DNA here is from genome assembly GCA_944321525.1 of uncultured Paraprevotella sp. Taxonomy (GTDB): domain Bacteria; phylum Bacteroidota; class Bacteroidia; order Bacteroidales; family Bacteroidaceae; genus Paraprevotella. The sequence goes on along the minus strand of CALULQ010000002.1, from coordinate 79,420 downwards.
AGAAAAGCCGCGGGCGGATGCCCGGAAGCGGAACCACGCTCCGGGCCATCCGCGCGGCGCTGCTGATTAATGGTAGACATATTCCCCGCCGTCCGGCTTTCGGTCCCGGCGCGGCCGAGGATGACCCCGCACGCCGGAAGCATGAAATGTTTATGTTTCCGGTGCTGCAAAATCGTACAAGTTAAGTTAGTCCGTCTCCCCCGCGTTGTGAAACGCGGGGAGACTTTTTATTTGCATGCGAGCCTTTGGGCTGGCCTCCCCCGTAGCGGGAGCCTGCCCAAAGGCTTTTTTTGTGGCGGTTCCGGCGGGCGCGCGGCGCCGGTCTGTGGCGAAGGGATGGCCTCTTCATGAATTATCATTGTTTTTTTTGAGGCTTTAAGCAAAAAGTCATACCTTTGTGAGGAAAAACTTTCTGGCGTATGTTGAAGCAAGTTGCTCTATATAATTTCTTTTCTTTCCGCGAGGAACAAGTCGTAGAATTGTCTCCCGCTCTCAATGTGTTGCTGGGCATTAATGGAAGCGGTAAGTCTTCTTTCATCCATGCCATCCGTCTGCTGTATGAGGGAGTGGCGGGCTGCGGTTTTGCGGAATGCTTCCAGAACCGTTGGGGAGGGTTCCATGCCGTGGCCAATGCGTGCGGGGCTGAAGCCGATTACATCAAGTTGGTCTATGTGTTTGACGCCGCAGTGCTGAAACAGTTGCATCCGGCCTCGTCTTTTGTGACGGATGTGACCTATTCCATCATCATCCGCCCCGTGGGGGCTTCGGGCTACTGTTTGCAGGAAGAATTAGTCTCGCCGGACAGCAAAAAGCAAAAGAGGCCGTTTGTCTATTTGGCGTTCAACAATGGGCGTGGCCGATTGTCGACACGTACGGGGAAGGGATTGGTCGATTTTAAGGAGTATGATGCCGGGGAAGTGTCCGGGCAAGAACTGATCCTGCGCCAGATTAGCGACCCCAACCGTTATCTTCCCATGTTTGTCCTTCGGAAGGCCATTGAAAGCATGGCGCTTTATGCCGGTTTCTATACTGGGGCGGGAAGCCGGTTGCGCTATCCATCCCAGAACGCGGACACCGTGCGGTTGAGCGCGACGGGCGACAACTTGGCACCATTGCTTAATAACCTGAAGAACAACAATATTCCTGTTTTCGACAAGATACAGGCGGCGCTGGCGAAAGTCAATCCGGCTTATCAAAGCATCGAATTCAATGTCTTTGGGTCGCAGCTTTACCTTTCTTTGAAGGAGAAAAACTTGTTCCGCACAATCACGGCACTGCACATGTCGGACGGTACGTTGAAGTTCCTGTTGTATCTGGCCGTGTTGTACAATACCGGGCCAAGCCGTCTGATTGGCATGGATGAACCGGAAAACGGCCTGCATCCCGATATGATAAAGACTGTGGCCGACGCCATCAGGCATGCTTCTGCCCACAGCCAGTTGATAGTGGCCACCCATTCCCCGTTGCTGCTGAATTGCTTTGAGTTGGATGATATTCTGGTGTTTGAAAAGAAAGAAAGCGAGAATTGTTCTTGCGTGAAGCGGGTGAGCGAAGATGATTTTGAGGACTGGGAAGGAGACTTCTTGCCGGGACAAATGTGGTTGCAGGGGTATCTGGGAGGCAAGAGATGGTAACCATTACGGTGCTGATGGAAGGTGGGGCCGCCCCCGGTTCGCCGGCGGATGTGCAAACGGTGAATAATACCCAAGCTTTGCGGGAGTCTTTGCATTGCTTGTTCCGGGAGAATCTTTCCATGGAAGTCAGTGTTGTTGTCGACATGTTGCATGGTTATAAGAATGTGGTGAAACACTTTCTTCGGCAACCATCGGGTTCTTCCGTCTTTTTATATGTGGATTTGGATGGCGCGCCCCATACTAAGGCTTCTTGGTTCGAGAAGTTGGAGGCCGATGGCCTGAAGTTGTCGGAAGAACAGAAACTGCGCTGCTTTTTTATGATTCAGGAAATGGAAGCCTGGATATTGTACCAACCCGGGATATTGGAAGAGTGGGGAAGGTTGAATGGTTATACCCGTCAGAAGCCCGGAATGCAGATAGCGGACGACAATAATCTGGCCGGGAAGGTCGTGACGGATATCCCTCATCCTTCCAGTGTGATTTCCGTCTTGTTGGGGCGTTATTTTGAGAAGGTCGTAGCTGGCAGGAAGAGGAAAGCCAAGTATGGGAAATTGAAGACGGCTCCGGCTTTGTTGGATTTGTTGGATGCCGGCTTGTTGAGGCATCAAGACGAAGAACTTGGAAAGTTCGCGGACGGATGTCTGACGGTGTGCGATGATTAAGGTGCCGTGCTGAATTCCTCCAAAGCCTTTTGGACAATCAGGCCGGTGAGCCGAAGGAGGCATCACCGGCCATGCAGCCCGCTTTCCAGGTCCAGCAGGAATTGTTTGGCCTCGAGGCCGCCGGCATAGCCGGTGAGCAAGCGGTCGGCGCCCACCACCCGGTGGCAGGGCACGAAGATGGAGAGGGCATTGGCGCCATTGGCGTTGGCCACGGCGCGCACGGCTGTGGGACGGCCCAACTGCCGGGCCTGCTCGATGTAGGAGCAAGTCTGTCCGTAGGGGATGCTCAACAGGCTGTTCCACGTGGCTTGCTGGAATTCTGTCCCGGCAAAGAGCAGGGGCACGGTGAACGACGTGCGCCCGGCGTGGAAGTATTCGTCCAGTTGCCGTGCGGCTTCCTGCGTGATTTCCGTCACGCCCTCCGCGTAGCGGGCCTGCAGGAGGCGTTGCAGCCTGCGGTCTACCCGTTCGGGGTGCTTCGTTCCTGCCCAATCGCACAAGCAGAGCCGGTCGCCGAACGAACCGAGCGTCAGTTCGCCGCAGGGCGACAGGTAGCGGCAGGTCCATATTTTACGTGATGTTTCCATTATACCTTATTTATATTGTTTCCTTTGAGGGCGCACGTCCGGAAGTAAGAAGGCCACGACGCCCAGCAGTGGCAGCCACGTGCTGACACGGAAGATGAACTCGATACTCGTCAGGTCCGCCAGCCAGCCAAAGAAGGCCGAGCCTACGCCGCCCAGCCCGAACATCAGGCCGAAGAAGATGCCGGCAATCATGCCCACTTTGTCCGGTTTCAGGTCGGTGGCGTAGACGACGATGGCCGAGAAGGCCGACGCAATGACCAGGCCCGTGATGACGGACATGGCGATGGTCCACCCCAGGCCGAGGTAGGGCATGGCCAGCGTGAAGGGCGCCGCTCCGAGGATGGAGAAGAGGATGACATACTTCCGCCCGTAGCGGTCGCCCAGGAAACCGCCGAGCAACGTGCCGATGGCGAAGGCCGCCAGGTAGGCGAACAGGCAATACTGCGATTGTTGCACCGTGAGGCCGAACTTGTCCATCAGGAAGAAGGTGAAGTAGCTCGTCATGCAGGCATTAAAGAAGTATTTGGAGAAAATCATCAGCACCAAGATGAACAACGCCCGGCGGACCGTGCGTTCCGGAAGGCTGACGGGCGCTGCACGCCGCTTGTCCCGGGCGCCCCTGAACCGGTTCAGCAACAAGCTGTACCAGTAACCCACCCTCACCAACAGGGCCGAGGCGAGCAGGGCCGCCAAGGCGAACCAACCCACGGCGTGCTGGCCGAAAGGAATGACAATCAGGGCCGCCAGCAGCGGGCCAATGGCGCTCCCGCCGTTGCCGCCCACTTGAAAGATGGACTGTGCCAGACTCTTCTTCCCGCCCGAGGCCAGCTGCGCCACCCGCGAGGCTTCGGGATGGAACACCGACGACCCGCAGCCAATCAGCGCCACCGACAGCAGAATGGGCAGGAAGGAGGGGGCGAAGGCGAGCGCCACCAGTCCGACGAGCGTGAAGCACATGCCGGCGGACAGCGAATAGGGCTGCGGATGGCGGTCGGCATACCGTCCCACGAAGGGCTGAAGGATGGAAGACGTCAGCTGGAACACCAGTGTGATGAGCCCGATCTGGGCGAAAGTGAAACCGAACTTGTCCTTCAGCAACGGGTAGAGAGCCGGGATGACCGACTGGATCATGTCGTTCAGCAGGTGGCATGTGCCCATGGTGAAAAGGATGGCGTAGGCCGTTCCCTCCGCCACTTGCGGGTGCCCTTTGAGTTTTTCCAATACGCGGTTCATGTCGTAAGCCTTTTCTGTCTTCGGATGCGCCTGCAAAATTACGGTTTTTTCCCGTGCCAGTGGTGCCGTATCGCGGAATTTAACGGGCAAAGAGACAGATTCATGCGCGGGGACACGGAAAATGCGGCCGGAAGGACAAAAAAAACGGGAAATCCTTTGGCGCGAAGGAAAAAAGGGGTAACTTTGCACCCGCTAAGAGTATTAATGGTATTAAAAACTTGATTTTATGTATTTAGACTCAGCTAAAAAGCAAGAAATCTTTGGACAGTACGGGAAGTCTAACACTGATACTGGTTCTCCTGAGAGCCAGATTGCATTGTTTTCATACCGTATTTCCCACTTGACGGAACACATGAAAAAGAACCGTAAAGATTATAGTACTGAAAGAGCCTTGACGATGATGGTCGGTAAGCGCCGCGCTTTGCTGAACTATCTGAAGGATCGCGACATCGAGAGATATCGCGCCATCATCAAAGCTCTGGGCCTGCGCAAGTAATTTTGCAGCCCGCGCTGAAGATTTAACCGTTTTCCTGTCAGGAAGACGGTTTTTTTTTGTTACTTTTGCAGCCGGACCTGAAGTCGCATATTTACAAATTATCATTATAGACATGGACAAACTAAAGAATTATTTGCCGGACGCGTTGGCCGTCATCCTGTTCATCGCGATAGGCTTCTTGTATTTTTTCCAACCAATGACCCAGGGCCAGACTCTCTCGGGGCATGACCACACCGGGAGTATCGGCGCCGGCGTGGAGTTGAAGGAGTATCAGGAACGGACGGGTGAACGTACCCGCTGGACGAATGTCCTGTTCTCGGGCATGCCCACTTACCAGATGGCGCCCAGCTACGATTCGACGGACACGCTGGTGGGACTGCAACGCATTTACCAATTGGGCCTGCCGACGTACGTCATGTATGTGTTCGTGTTGCTGCTGGGCTTTTACATCCTGCTCCGCGCATTCAATTTCAAGGTCTGGATGGCAGCCTTGGGAGCTGTCTTGTGGGCGTTCTCTTCTTATTTCTTCATCATCATTGCCGCAGGCCACATCTGGAAGGTCATGGCCTTGGCCTATATTCCGCCGACCATAGCGGGACTGGTGTTTTGTTACAGGGGGAAGTACGTGTGGGGCGGACTGGTGACGGCCTTCTTCATGGCCCTGCAAATCATGTCCAACCATGTGCAGATGACCTATTACTTCCTGCCGGTGATGGCGCTCATGTCGCTGGCCTATCTCATTCAGGCCTGCCGCGAGAAGCAGTTGGCCGGATGGCTCAAGGGGACAGGCGTGCTGATTGTGGCCGGATTGCTTGGCGTGGCCATCAATGCATCCAACTTGTACCACACTTACCAGTACAGCAAGGAGAGCATGCGCGGCAAGAGCGAACTGACTTACAAGAACCAGAAGAATCCGGGCAACCAGACCAAGGACGGACTGGAGCGCGACTATATCACGCAGTGGAGCTATGGCATAGGGGAGACTTGGACCCTGCTGGTGCCGGATATCAAGGGCGGGGCATCCGTTCCGCTCACCGAGAGCAAGACGGCCATGGAAAAGGCCAATCCACAGTATACGCCTGTTTATCAAGCCCTGATGCAGTATTGGGGCGAGCAGCCCGGCACGAGCGGCCCGGTTTACGTGGGCGCTTTTGTGTTGATGCTCTTTGTGCTCTCCCTGTTCATCGTCAAGGGGCCGATGAAGTGGTGCCTGTTGGCGCTGACGGTGCTCTCCGTCATGTTGTCGTGGGGGCGTAACTTCATGGGGCTGACGGACTTTTTCCTCGACTATGTGCCGATGTATTCCAAGTTCCGTGCCGTGGCTTCCATCTTGGTGGTGGCGGAGTTCACCATACCCTTGTTGGCCATGCTGGGGTTGAAGGAGATGGTGGAGCGGCCGGAGTTGCTGAAGTCCAAATCTAAATATGTATACATCAGTTTTGCGCTTACGGGCGGTGTGGCTTTGTTGTTCGCGCTCATTCCGGATGTGTTTTTCGGCAACTACACGTCGACGGCCGAAATGGCCATGCTTCAGGATGCCGTAGGGAAAGGATATATACCCCAAGACATGTTCGGCGGCATACTGGCCAATTTGCACGAGATGCGCAAGGCCGTGGTTACGGCCGACGCATGGCGCAGTTTCATTATTATTGCCATTGGATTCTTGCTCTTGTGGGCTTATGGTGCACAGAAAATCAAGGCCGGACTGCTAACCTTTGCTGTGTTCGCACTCTGCCTGTTCGACCTGTGGCAGGTGGACAAGCGCTACTTGAACGATGGCATGTTCAGCGACCCGATGCCCGTCACGACTACCGTCGTTCCGAAGACAGAGGCAGACGAAATCATCCTGCAGGACCCTGACAAGTATTACCGGGTGATGAATCTGACGGGAAGTCCGTTTAACGAGAACAACACTTCGTACTACCATAAGAGCATCGGCGGGTACAACGCCGCCAAGTTGCGCCGTTACCAAGAGATGATAGAGGAGCACATCGCGCCTGAGATGGGCCGCTTTGCGAAGGCTGCGGCAGCGAATGTGGGCGACTTGTCGAAGGTGGACGGCGACAGCATCTTCCCCGTGCTGGACATGCTTAACGTGAAGTATGCCATCTTGGGCCAGCAGGGCGGACAGACGATTCCTGTGCCCAATCCGCATGCCAATGGCAATGGATGGTTCGTGAAGGAAGTTCGCTACGTGCCCGATGCCGACCATGAGATTCTCGGCCTGCACGACGTGAACCCGAAACATGTGGCTCTGGTGCAAGAGCGATTTAAGGAACAACTGGGCGGAGCGCAAGGCGCACAACCTGTGGATTCCACTTGTCGCGTGAAGCTGACGAAATACGACGCCAACGCTTTGGAGTATGAGGTGAACTCCCCCAAAGGCGGCGTGGTGGTGTTCTCCGAAATCTACTATCCCGGCTGGCAGGCCTGGGTGGACGGCCAACCAGTGGAGATTGCTTGTGCCGACTATATCCTTCGTGCTATCCGGGTGGATGGCGGTAAGCATGCAGTGGCCTTTAAGTTCGACCCCAAGAGCCTGCATGTTACGGAAGCTTTGGCCAATGGTGCGTTGGTCGTGCTCTTGTTGGCCTTGTTGTTCGTTCTGGGCCGCGAGGTTTGGAACCGTCGTAAGCAGAAGGCCGAGGCGCAAAGTTAGAGGCATCTTACTTCTTTACGTGACGGTTTCATCCTGTCACGTAATATCCTGATAAAACGTCTGTTTTTGAATAAATGGCGGCTTTCCTCCGCATATTTATTCAAAACGGACGTTTTTTTTCACTTTTGTGTTCGCATATTTCCGTATTCCGTAAAATCTGTATAATTTAGCGACTTGAATAGGAGAATTATGATTTATTTATAAACAGAAACATTATGGAGAAAGTTTACTTGAAAGCAAAAGAATGGCTGCTGAAGGCCATGTTGGCGTTGTCTGTAGTGGCGCTGGGCATAAGTCCGGCTATGGCCCAGACGGGGACAGTGGAAGAACCCTTGGTTTTGGAGAACGGTGTGGAATACGACATTCCAGCGTTTAATAGCGTGTATGCCACCTTTACTCCCGAGGCAGATGGGACATTGACAATCGTATTGAGCGGCGGTGCGCCCGTGCCTATGTTGTATACCGACGGAACCTTCACGGAGCAATCGGAAACGAGTTTTATCTTTGGTGGAAACTGGATGAACAAAACGTATGACGTGAATGTGACGGCAGGGAGCACTTATTACATAGGGTGCGGACTTTCTTCGGGCATGGATCCCGGTACTTGGCAGATTAATTTCAGTGCCGGAGGGGCTACGGTGGAGATGACCGAAGTGTCGCCTCTCACGACTGAAATATTGTCGGCCACGGAAGGAATGGTTTACCTGACCTTTAACCGTCCCGTAAGTGTGAAAGCCGTGACGGTCTCTGCCAATGGCGCGAGCGAGGCGTTGACTCCCGACAGCAATTCGGGCGTGAACGTGGTAGTGAATGTCGGACCTCAAATGATGGAATGGTATGAGGCCGGGAAACTGGCAGAAGGCGATGAACTGACGCTGGCCTTCACGGGAATCAGCGAGCAGAACGACCCCGACAAGGTCGTGGGTGAGGATGGCACGATAACCTTGGCCTATAAGGTGGCGGCAGCTCCCCTCACTTTGGTTGGCTCGAAGAACACGCCGGGCAATGGCATGGACGTGTTCAAGTCTTATATCTTCAGTGCAGACCGGCGCGTGGCTTTGGCCTTCGATGGCGAGGTGAGCACATCGCAGCTGCCCCGTGCGGAACTGGTTTTCAGTTCGGAGAACCGGGGAGGTACGGCCGAAAGCTATCGGGATACGCTTGATGTCCAAGTGAAAGAGGATTCGGTGTTTATTTATTTGGGTAATGACGTGCGCACGCAGGCGTCTATGTTGCCTGAGTATACCGGAGATCCGATTGAAACCATCACTTTGAATGTGACCGGCGTGTGCGGGCTGGATGGACAATATGCCTACTCCGGTGCCTTCTCGTCGAGAGGTGCCTTCTCGTTCGCGTATAAGTTCGAGGAAGTGGAAGCCGTGATGGCTGCCGCTGAATTTACTCCGGTGTCGGGTAGCGAAATCGCAGGTGGCGATGAGCTGGAGATCTGGATAATGAACGAGAGCCGATTGCGTTATGATGGCGTACAGTTCACCTACGGCATGGGACAGGTGATGACGGTTCCGATGAGCGAAATAACGAAAACAGCAGACCCCACGACACAAGGAGCATCTACGCTGACCCTTTCGGTGCCCAACTTGCCGGCCGGCGTGTCGCAAGTGACCGTATCCTTGATCAACTTGGAAGCTGAGGACGGCGCGGATTACAGCGCAAGCCTGAGCGCCACATACGATTACAAGGAGGCTTCATTGGCGACGTTGAACATTGTGTCCAGCACGCCGGCTGAAGGCGCTGCAGTGGAAATGCTGACTGATGTAGCCGTACAAACCGACCAAGATGATGCTATCGGTTGTATTATGATCAGCGTTTACGATTTGAATCCGATGACGCCGGACATGGCTTGCTTGAATGCCAACGAGCCGATGATGAAGGGCGAGGAAGGCTTCACTTGGGCTCCGTTCTTCGCGATAGAAATGTACGAGGGGCATGAGTATGAAATCCGTCTCGCGGCTTATCCCACTGAAGCCGACGGATGGCAAGGTATCAACGCCATTGGCGAAGCCAAGTTGACGGTGAAGGGTGCCACGAAGGCTTTCCAATACAGCCCTGTGACATTGGTTAGCGTGACTCCGGACCCGTCGGAAGGATTTGCTTCGGAAGACGACAATGTTGTGAAGGCCACCTTCAGCGCTCCGGTGGATATCACTGCGGAGGGTGCATTCGTGAATATGGGGTACGGGATGACGTTGCCGTTGGATTCCATCGGCGCGAGCGAAGACAAGACCGAATGGACCTTCGTGATTCCGCAGACGGCCATGACAACGGGCAACGCCGTGATGCTGTCCGTGGCGGCCAAGGATGCCGACGGCTTGGTGGTTCAAGGCAATACAGGATTTGAGGTTGACAGCTACTTTGAGTGGAGCTATGCCACCCCGTTCAATGCGCCCGACTTGATTGTGACGCCCAATAACGAGGAGATGCAGCAGACGTTGAAGGAATTCACCGTCACCGTGGAGGGCGGACAGCCGATAGGATTGGCTTATGCGGCCATGGAAGACATTGTCGTGTGGGATATGTTCCAGGCTACGGTGGCCACGGGAACGGTTGAACTGGTGATTCCGGAAGACAAGCAAGCCGATTATGAAATGGGCGCTTACGACCCGGTTGAGGCCAAGATAACCTTGGATCAGGAAATCACGACAGCCGGACGCTACACGTTGCATATTCCGGAGAACTACTTCATGCTGGGCACGTTGCAGACAGCCGTAATGAACAAGAACACCAACATCCGTTATTCCGTGGAAGGCGTTGCCACTCCGTTGGTTCCGACGGAAGTTGTGCCGGCCGACAAGTCTACGGTGAGCAGGTTGGAGACCGTGACATTGAAGATGGATTGTGACCTAGTAACCTTGCTGGCTATTGGTGAGGATGCCGACGCCTTCATTACCGTGACCAACAAGGACACCAACGAGGAAGTCGACATCGTGGCTTCAGTGGATGATTTGGATTGGGAAAATTGGACGAACATGAACCAGGTGGTTATCCGCTTCTCCGAGCCGATTACGGCGAAGGGTACCTACGTGCTGACCATTGCGCCGGAGTTGTTTGCCGACGACCAATGGGATCCGATGTTCGGAACTGGCAGTGCCAATGCGGAACTGACGTATGAATTTACGGTGGATGGTAGTGATGACGTTGCTGCAGTCGGCGTAGACGAAGGCAAGGTGACGGTTTACAGCCTGAACGGCGTGAAGGTGCTGGACAATGCCGATCGCGATGCCTTGAAGACCTTGAAGAAGGGCATCTACATCGTGAACGGAAAGAAGACCGTGGTGAAGTGACTTTCACAAAGTATATGATTTGGAAGAAGGCGGGCCGAAAGGTCCGCCTTTTTTCAGTCTGTGCCAAGACGAAGCCTGTGTTGCAGAAAAATGCCGGAGCGCTTTAGCGTGTGGCAACAATTCCGTATTTTTGCAAGGAATAACGGAAAAAGAAAGCAAACAAAAAATATCAAGCATTATGCGAATGAAGAAGAACAGACTGATGTGCGTGGCCCTGTGCTGTTGCTGCTCGGTGGCGGGCATGCAGGGCGCACTCCCTTTGACAAAGAAAATAGGCGAACTGCCTTCCACCGTGGGAGCGCCTAAGATTCCCGTCGTGTTGGTGCAGTTCCAAGATGTGGCTTTCAGCGAGGCGGCCCCGGCGGCCGCCTATGCCTCACGGTTGGACGGAGAGGCCACGCGGGAGCAGATTGAACTGGGAGAGGGCACGGCGGCACAATATTTTGCCGACCAGAGTTACGGCAAGTTCACGCCGGAGTTTGTGGTGTTGGGCCCCGTGACGTTGGATCACGAGAGGGCCTACTATGGAGCCGACGGGGTGGCCGGACGGGATGCGCGGATGGCCGAAATGATGGCCGAGGCGGTGGTCAAACTGGATGCCTGCGGAGCGGTGAAGGACTGGAACGTGTTCGACAGTAACCTCGACGGCGTGGCCGATGCCCTTTATGTGCTCTATGCCGGCGAGGGACAGCATGCCATTCCCACCCAGACGGACCTGATATGGCCTCACACCTCGTCGATGGACGACCAAGGTTATGAACGTCCCGAGGCCGGGGGGGTGGTTTTCAACGCCTATTCATGCACCAACGAGATGCTTTACGGCAAGTTGGACGGCATCGGCACTTTCTGCCATGAGTTCGCCCATCAATTGGGGCTGCCGGACTTCTATCGCACGGACGGGCAGACGGCGGCCGAGTTTGCCATGGGCGACTGGTCGCTCATGGACCGCGGCGGATATCCCATGGACGGGCGGCGGCCCGTTGGCATGCGGGCGCTGGAGCGCATCGCGATGGGGTGGACGGAGCCGGTGGTGCTCACGGAGGCCACCACGGTGGAGGAATGGCCTTCGCTTGCCCAAGGCGGGAAGCCGCTGAAAATCGTGAACGACGCGGACGCCAAGGAATATTACCTGCTGGAGGCGATAGACGGCAGGGGATGGGACATGAGCTGTCCCGCCACGGGGTTGCTGGTGACGCACGTGAATCTTTCGGCCGAAGACCCGATGGCGGCGGCGGAATGGCGGAACAACGAGGTGAACAACGTGGCGAACCGGCGGGTGACCATCGTGCCGGCGGATGGAGAGAAGCCGTTGCTGGTGACGGGAGCGAACGACGAGGAGTATGAGGAGAACTTGAAAGGGGACACGTATCCTTCGCCGGAAGGCAACAACGAGTTGTCGGACACTTCCCTGCCTAACTTCGGCGCGTATATAGGATGGGGCACGTTGGGCAAGTCGGTCACGGACATCACGTATGATGAGGCTTCTGGCCGCGTGTCGTTCGATTTCAACGGCGGGAGCGAGGAGAATGTGTGGACGGCCGTGCGCCGTCCGGACGTGGCGGTGCAGGAAGGCCCCGTCCGTTATTTCCGTCTGGACGGCAGCCTTGCGGAAGAGCCGCTCCGCCCCGGCTTGTATGTGAAGGTGACGGCCGACGGCCGCACGGAGAAGTTCCTGCAGCGTTAGGAGGTTTCGGGCGCGGGGGACAGTTCCGGCGTTTCTGCCGTGTGCGGCAAGGATGCATCCGACGGCTGTTCGCGCCCGATGGCACGGAGCGTTGTGCGGAAGACGAGGCAGTACTCTGCGGCAAGTACTCGAATACTTGCCGCAGAGTACTGCCTCGTCTTCTGTAATGCGTGTCCCCGTTTCCCGAACAGGAACCGAAAAAACGCGGCTGCCGGCGCCTCGCCGGATGCTCCGCGTTTCTCGTCTGTCGGTCCTTTAAAAGGTAGGGGAGGGCCTTCTTCCCGCCCTCAACCTATGGCATGGCGGTGCAGGCTGCCCCCGCCGTTCTCTCCTTCGGCAGGGCACACATAAAGCCGCGCCCCGTTCCCGTGATGAATCGCGGGGGCGGGGCGCGGCTTTATGTGTGTGCGGCTGTGGCTCAGCGCGTGAGCTGCAGGCCGTAGTATTCGGACACGCTGCGCATCTGGCCGTTCATGTCGGCCATGACGGCGATGCCCTCCATGGACGCTCCGTCGGTGAAGGTGGAGTCGGACTGGAATGCCAGCACTTGCTTTCCTTCGTCGGAGACGGAGAACAGGCTGCCGTAGTGCAGGGTGCGGGTCTCGGCGGGGCGCACCTCGTGTGTGCCGGTTGCGCCTTGCTGGTAGATGCGGTAGGTGGTGCTGCCGCGCTCAAGGAAACCGATGAACATGCCGGTGGCGAAGCTGAACTGCTGTTTGTCCGCATCGGCTTTCAGCGTGATGCTTTCATAGTTCTGGTCCAGGCCGGAGAGGCTGACGGTGCTGTCTGCGGCATTGTGCGTGAGCGTCACTTGGGCGGTCTGCGGTTGTCCGTTGTTGGTGGTGTAGGACGCGGTCCAGCTGCCCATGAGGTCGTCCACGGAGTATTGCAGGAGCGACACGCGGAAGGCCTTGCCCATCGTGGGGCAGGAGAGGCTGATGTCCGCCTGGCGCGGCGCACCGGTGCGGTTGCTCTCCACGGCGAGGCGGAGCGTCTGCCCGTCGCGGGTGCAGGTCACCCACGAGGCCGAGGGCACGGTTTCATAGTCGAAAGCCGAGCTGACGGCGAGGGTGAGCGTGGCGAGCGAGTCGCCCGTGTGCTGCACGGAGTCGCTCTCGAGGCGGAAGTATCCGCCGCTCTGGCTCACGGGAATCTGGCGGGACACGCCGCCGGAGACGAGCGTCAGGCTCGTGTGGCGGCTTTCGATGGAGGCGTTGTCCGTGACGCTGACGATGATGCTGTCGCCGCTGCGCGACACGGTGCACCATGCGTCGGCCGCCGTGGCGGTGCAGGCGGGGTCGGTGGCGAGCACGTAGCCCCGCGAGGCGGGGGCGTCGAAATTGAGGCGGGCTTCGAGGATGCCGAAGGCGGCCTCCTGCGCGTCGTCGGCGCAACCGGCTCCCAGGAAGCCGGCCGCCAGCGCGCAGAGTATGATGCGGGTTCTTTTCATCTTTTTCATTCTTCTGTTTCTTCTTCTACGATTTGTCGGAGTTTGATTTCACTGAAGGTGCCCAAGGCTCCCAACTGGTTCGAGGTGCGTTCCGGCCCGTCGAAGGCGAGGAACACGAAGCCGTTGAAGTCGGAGCCGGACATGCGCCCGTTGTCGGCGAACTCCAGCACGCGCGGTTCCATCTGGCTGGTGTAGCTGACGATGCCGGCGTTGTTGGCCAGGTAGACCGTGCCGTCGAACTCGTTCCACGGGCAGAGGTGGACGTAGGCGTTCACCTGCTTGTTGTCGGTGGTGATGAGCGTGACGCGGTCCAGGAACTGGGTGCGGAACTCTATCATGCCCGTCGTGGGGTTGTAGATGGCCTTCACTTCATAGCTCATGTTCAGGGCCGTGAAGTGGGTCAGCAGCGTGTCGGTGTCTTCCACGCGGGTGAAGGTGACGGCCTCGGTGGTGTCGTTCATGCCGAAGTCGCAGTCGTAGGATGCCTCCCACTCATGTTCGGTGTAGAACTCGATGGGCAAGTAATCCGCCGGGCGCTCGTATTTCAGGCGGACGTTGGCGTCGGCCGTGCTGGTGAACGTCTTGGTGGCGTTGTCCCACGTGAACTCGTCGCACGTCACGCCGTTCACCACCGTTGGCTCGAAGAAGCGGATGCCCCGGTCGGTGTAGATGAACGACACGCGCTGCTGCGTGCGTTTGCCCTCGCTGTCCGTCTCGGTGAAGGTGATGACGTTCTGCTGCGAGAATACGGAGGGGGCGAAGGTCTGCGTGCCGTTGTAGCCCACCAGCGTGCCATACTCGCCGCTCTCGTCATACACCTGCACGCATCCTGCGATGTAGCTGTCCCAGTCGGTGTCGGCGGGCAGGCGGGTGAGGTGCATCACCGTGCCGTACTTCTTGCCGCGGAGCGTGATGTCGTCCTGCGTGGCGGCGGTGATGACGAACTCATAGTCGCCCTCGAAACCGTCCACGTCCAGCCCCCCGCGCGGCTCGCAATAGTAGTGGAGCAGCACGTTGTAGGTGTCGAACGAGAGCACGGGGCCTTGGTCGGCGTTGATGCTGTAGGTGGAGGCCACGCGGGTGCCGGCCGGGGTTTCCGTGCGGTCGTTGAAGCCCTGCACGGTCTGGTCGGACATCATGGTGACGTTCTCGCCCTCGAACTGCATGAGCAGCACGGTGCCGCCCATGTCGTGCTTTTCCCCGCCGGGGTAATAATCCAGTTTCCAGCCGTTTTCCGCGCCGGTGAGCAGTTCCGTGTATTTCGCCACGGAGGCCGCAGTACGGTTGGCCGAGGTGTCCTCGAAGAGGTCTTCTTCGCTGAAGAGGCAGGACTGCAGGCACAGTGCCGCCAGGAAGAGCAAACCGGTTATGCCGTATTTTCTCATTGTCGTTTACTGTTTAAAGGTTATCCAAATCCAAGTCTTTGATTTCCGCGCTCCGGCGCAGCACGACGTCGCGCAGGTGGTCGATGTCTATCTGCCAGGAGTCCTGCAGGTAGGTGCGCACCAGTTCCAGCTTCTGGGTAATCAGGCCGGCCCCTTTCTCGCCCGCGTCTTCCAGCAGGCTGTCCCAGTAGGCCTGGTCGTTGGTGATGTAGGTGGAGATGATTTCGGCCAGGTCCTCGTCCGGCTGGTCCATGGCGTAGGGCGTGACGAATCCCAGGCGGTGTGCCGTGGTGTCGGCCTGTTCGGACCATTGCGCGCCCACGTAGTCCGATTCCGTGATGGTCTGGAAGTCGGTGCTGTAGGGGCGTGTCTGGTGTAGGATGTGCGAGAACTCGTGGTGCATCGTGTGGAAGTAGAACTCGTTGAGCGCGTCGATGTTGTCGATGTAGCGGTCCAGGTCGTTCACGTTGTAGAGGATGATCTTCAGTCCGCCTTCGGCCGTACCGAGCATGCTGGTCTGCGTGTCGGCGTCCCATGCGGCCGAGCCGACCAGCAGGATCTGCTTGGGCACGTAGGTGCGCATGAAGTCGATGCCGGCCACTTCGTCGTAGGCCTCCAGCCACACGTACTTGATGATTTGCGCCAGCTTCTCGGACTGCTCCATGCGGGCCGGCACGAGGTCGTAGCTCATGTCGCTCTCGATGTCTTCCCACTTGTATTTCACTTCGATGTTGTAGGGGTTGACATAGTTCTTCAGCAGCCACCGGTCGAACTCGTTGCGTTCGGGGGCCGAAGTGTCGAATATGCTGCCGTCGTCTATCTCATCTTTGTTGCAGGACGGAAGGGCGAGCGCCAGCCCGGCCAGCAGGATGATGAAACCGATATATTTCTTCATTGTCTTTCTTCGTTTAATAGGTTCGCGGGAATCAGTTGTTTCTCGGGTTCGCGGGCAGGCCGGCCTGGACGACGTCGTGCGGAATCTGGACGGCCCGGCGCGGGTCGTCGGGCAGCATCGTGTCGGTCACGGTGATGATGCGGTTGTCCACCGTGCGGCGGTACACCGTGATGCCGTAGCGCTTGATGTCGCCCCAGCGGAGCCCCTCGTGCAGCGTCGTGATGCGGCGGGCGTGGAGGATGAAGTGGAGCATGTTCTCCTGCGTGCCTTCCTCGATGGCGAAGTCGGGATGCAGCTCCTTCTTCACGGTCGGCTCCTCGGGCGTGTAGTATTCGATGGGGCCGTAGAAGTCGTTCACGGCTTCCGTGGTGAGCTGCACGTCGGAGGTGGTGAAGGCGTTCTGCCAGGCCTGCATGTCGGCCAGGGCGCGGGCGTAGTCCTTCTTCATCGTGTAGGCCTCGGCCCGCACGAGCAGCGTCTCGTCGGTGTTGAAGGCCGACTGCACGATGTTGTAGTAGCCCGTCCCGGCGGCGGGGTCCACCACCTCGAAGTAGAACATGGGATACTTGCGGAACATCACTTTCGGCACGGACGTGTAGTTGGCCGCCTGCATCCGGAGCGTGGTGTTGCACGGTCCCCATACGCCGGTGGACAGGCACGTCTCGTTGTTGGCGATGGTGACGTTGTGCGTGTAGCGGCAGGTCACCGTCAGCGGCCCGTTGTAGAGCCCCCACCATGAGCGGGAGGTCACCAGCAGCAGGTTGGCCGGCTCGGCCGCGTCGATGTAGGCGTTGGGCTGCAGGTCGTCGTTCAGCGAGAGCTTGCCGATGGCGCCCCAGTCGCGCAATACGAGCGCGGGGTCTTCGCCCAGTACCACGTTGGCGCATTCGATGGCCTTGTCATACTTGCCGTAGTAGAGGTAGAACCGTGCGGCGAAGGCGTAGGCCGCCTTGCGGTTGAAGTGGTATTTGGGCACGTCGTAGTTGTTGTCGTCGATGAGCGGCAGGCCTTCTTCCAGGTCGGCGGCGATGTGTTCGTACGTCTTGCCGATGGTCTCGCGGTCGTATTGCGGCCGCACGGTGGTTTCCGGCTCCATGGAGTAGGGGATGCCCATGTCGGTGTCTTTCCCGCTTTCCGTCCACGCGTTGCAGAACACGTAGCTCAGCATGAAGTGCCCGTAGGCGCGGCAAAGGAGCGCTTCGCCGCGTTGGGCCTGCAGGTCTTCCCCGTTGCCCAGCCGGTCGATGGCTTGCAAAGCCTGGTTGGCGGCTGCCACGGCCGAGTAGCAGGTGTTCCACAGCGTCAGGGGGCTGTCGTCGCCGGTCTCGCGGGTGTCCTCCCATTTGTAGATTTCCTCGCTCAGGCGGTCGTACATTTGGTATCGGTCGCTGTTGTCGTCCGTGTTGTCCGAGTAGTATTCGGTAATCAGGTTCCAATTGACCGTCGGATAGGCCGATACCAGAATCTTGGTGACTTTCTCCGGGGTGTCCAGGTCCGTGCGGTTGTCGGGCAGGGTGTCCAGGAAATCGTCGCAGGAAGACATCGAAAGCGACAATGCGGCCAGCGCGGCCGCTGCATATTTGATTTTCATTGTCATTCTGTTTGTTGGTTCTACGTGATTAGATGCCGAGTCTCAGCGTCAGGGTGAATTGCCGGGGGACGGGCGAGGCCACGCCGCCGGCGTTGATGAATTCAGGATCCTGCCCGTTGAGCTTCTTGTCGGCATAGAGCAGGCAGAGGTTGGTGGCCTGCAGTTTGAGCGAGAGACTGGAGAGCTTCAGCGGCGAGATGAGCTTCTTGGGGAAGTCATACGAGCAGGAAATCTCCTTGAGGCGGACGAAGCCGCCCTTGGCCACGCGCTCGGTGGAGTAGTTGTAGGCGTTGTAGGCGTACTGCAGGTTGGTGTTCTCGTAGTACTGCCGGTAGCTCAGGATGGCTGGGATGTTGGTGCGGTTCTCGTCGCCGGGCATTGTCCAGCGGTTCTTGAACTCGCGTGTGGTGGCCGTCAGGTCGGTGTAGCGCGCGCTGAACACGGGATCGAGGCGCACCACGTTGCCGCCGGAGAAAGTGAAGAACACGTTCAGGCGGAAGCCTTTGTAGGTGAGCGTGTTGCCCAAACTTCCCGAGATGGTCGGGTCGGTGGAACCTTCATACTTCAGCCAAGAGAAGTCGTCGCTGTACTGGAAGCTGATGTCCGTGCTGGTGATTTCCCCGTCTTCGTTGTAGAACGTGGGGATACCGTTCTTGTCCAGTCCGGCAAACGGGATGGAGAAGAGCGAGCGCGAGGGGTAGCCCGGCATGGTGAATCCCGTGCCGCTCACGTAGTCCATCAGCGTGACGGTGGCGTCCAGCTCCGTGACCTCATTCTGGTAGGTGGAGAAGATGAAGTCCGTGGTCCAGGAGAAGTTCTTGTTGGTGATGTTGAGCGAGGAGATGCTCAGCTCGAATCCGTGCGACTTCATGGAGGCTACGTTGGCCAGCTTGCGGGTCTCGCCGCCCACGCCTTGGGTGTTGATGTAGCCGATGAGGTCGAAGTTGTTGCGCGTGTACCAGTCCATGGTCACGTTGATGCGGTTGTCCAGGAACCCGAGGTCGAGTCCGAGGTTGAGCTCGTGCTTCTTCTCATACGTCAGTTCGCTGTTCTCCAGCTGATAGAGCTTCAGTCCGCTCTCTTGCACGGAGGTGAAGGGGCGGAAGGGGTTGTAGCTGGAGATGATGGCGTTGGAGTTGGTCACTCCCGCCGGTCCGCGGTCGCCCGTCAGGGAGTAGGACACCTTGAAGGCGGCGTGGGAGACGGTTTTCTTCAGCGGCAGGAAGAACTGTTCCTCGTCCAGGTTCCAGCGCCCCGAGATGTTCCACGTGGGCAGCCAACGGGCGTTGCGGCTCTTGCCGAGGCGGTTGGTGCCTTCGTAGCGGACGGTTCCGTTGACGGAGTAGCGCGACTGGTAGGCGTAGTTGGCGTTCATGAAGAAGGCCGCGCTGCGCAGGTGGCTGTTGCCGAGCGAGTAGTAGTCCATGCCTTGCTCGATGGCCTGCTTGAGGAACTGGTAGATGTAGAACGGCGTCTCGCCCATGCCGTATTGCATGCCCCAACCGTTGAAGTAGGATTGGTGGTAGTCGGTGGAGTTGGTCTCCATGCCGGCGTAGACGTTCGTCAGGTGGTTGTCGCCCCAAAGGCGGTTCCACGAGGCCGAGGCCCGGAAGTCGAAGCCGCGCGTGCGGTAGTCCGTACGGCGGTAGATACCTCCTTCGGGCAGGATGGTGATGGGCAGGGCGTACGGGTCGTCCGGGTCGCTGTAGAGCTTGTCGTTCTCGTCGCGGATGATGGAGTTGCCCATGGCGCGGTAGGCGTTGGCCTGGTTGGAGCTTTCGTTGATGAAGTGCTCGTTGGAGGACGTGTAGTATTTCAATGTTCCCAGAGCGCTGAACTCCAATTCGTTGAGCGGTTTCCACTTCAATTCGCCTTGGAACTTCAGGTCCACGATGTTCAGTTCCATGTAGTTGTTGTCCAGTTCGTGGAAGATGTTGAAGTCGGCGTAGTTGCGCGTGTAGTATTCGTTCGGGTCAAGCGTGCGCGACGTGTTGAGGGCGAACGAATAGGGGTTGATGTCGAACTCGCGGCTCACTTCTCCCGTGGAGATGTCGATGCTCTGCGCGGCCGTACCGGGAGCGCGTTGCTTGCGGTAGGAGGCGTTGGAGAGGAGGTTGAGCGAGAGGTGCTTGCTGAGGTTGAACGTGGTGTTCAGGTTGGCCGTGTAGCGGTTCACGCGGCTCTGCTTGTACCATCCCGGGTCTTTCATGACGCTCAGCGAGGCATAATAGGATGCCTTGTCGGTGCCGGCGGTCATGCTGACGGAGTGGTTCTGCATCACGCCGAGGCTGAAGAGTTCGTCGAACCAGTTGGTGTTGCGCTTCTCGGCGGCCTGCAAGTAGGCGTTGCGCGCTTCCGGCGTGTTGGCCAGTCCGAACTGCCCCGTGTTGGGGTCGTAGGTGTTGATCAGGTGCCACATCTTGCCGTAGACGCCGCTGTTGGAGGCGTTGTAGACTCCGTTGTTGCCCGTGCCGGAGAGGTTGAGCCACCCCTTCTCGGCCATTTCCTTGTAGATGTCCATCTGGTCCTGCGAGTTCATGATGTTGAAGTTGTTGTACGAAGGCTTCATGCGCATGGTGAACTCGCCGGTATAGTTGATGCGGCTCTGTCCGGCTTTTCCTTTCTTGGTGGTCACGACGATGACGCCGGCCATGGCCCGTGCGCCGTAGATGGACGTGGCCGAGCCGTCTTTCAGAATCTGGAAGCTCTCGATGTCGTCGGCGTTGAGACCGGCGATGGAGGAACTGATGAGGGTCTCCACGTCGCCCGTGGCGAGAGCGTCGGCGCTCACGTCGACGGCGTCTTCCATGATGACGCCGTCCACCACCCACAGCGGCTTGCTGCTGCCGAAGATGGAGGTGGCGCCGCGCACGCGGATTTTGGGCGCCGTGCCGAAGGTGCCGCTCACGTTCTGCACCGACACGCCGGCGGCCCGTCCTTCAAGCGAACGGCTGATGTCCGCCATGCCGTCGATTTTCATTTTCTCGGCATCGATCTGCACGGTGGCGCCGGAGAAGAGGCGCTTGTCCATCTTCTGCATACCGGTGACCACCACTTCCTGCAGGTCGTGGCTTTCGGGCTGGAGGGTCACTTTGATGCCCGTCCCGATGGCCACGGTCTGCTTGACAAACCCGATGTAGGAGATTTCGAGCCGTTTGGCACTTGCGGGGATGTCCTTGATGGTAAATTTTCCGTCCAGGTCGGCCGTCGCGCCGAGGGTGGTGCCTTGCACCCTTACGCTGGCTCCGATGAGCGGCAGGCCGTCCTCGCCGGAGTAGACCGTGCCCGAGGCTTGCTGCGTCTGCGCCCAGACTGTTTGCAAGGCCATGCAGATGAGCAGGCCGAGCATGAGTATCCGTTGTTTCATATATTATATCTTGATTGGGTTTGATGAAAAAGAGCGTCACGCCGCGCCGCCAGCTTGCGGGGGCATGACACTCTCCTTAAAGTTCTTGTCTTATTTCATCATCACTTTTCTTACGACATGCGACTGTCCGGTGCGCACTTCCACGATGGCGATGCCTCGGTAGGCTCCGGTGTGCAGCGTGGCTTCGCCGCTGACGTGGGCCGTGGCCAGCAGGGTGCCTTCCACGGTGTAGACGTTGGCGGTGCCTTCTTCGGCAGCCACGCGGATGCCGCCTTCGATGGCGCGTACCGTCACGTCGGCCGCGTCGGCTTCCGTGCCTTGGATGTCATCCCATGTCGGGTCGGTGATTGTGGCGTGTGCGGCGTTGATGACGCGGCCCGTGTTGGCGTCGAGCAGCAGCAGGGCGGCGTGGGTATAGTGTATGTCGCTCACGTAGCGCAATTGTTCCTTATTGAGCGTCAGCGTTCCGGTGTAGGCTTTCCCGGCCTCCACGTCGACAGGCAGGAGGTCGCCGTAGTTGGCGTAGTCGGCCTTGGCGCGGGCCACGTCGTTGAAGGTGTAGGCCACGGTCGCGCTGGCGTTGTCGCCGCCTTTCCCCCATTCGCCGAGGTCGGGGTCGGCCACGTTGTAAAGGTTGTTCGTCTGATAGCCTGGCAGTCCGTCTTCCGTCACGAGGAGCTGCAGGGCCACGTTCAGGCCCGTGCGGTCGAGGGCGTAGGTGATTTCGTAAGGCACGCTCACGTTGCCCGTTTCCGCGTCGTAGGTGGCAGTGATGCTGATGTCGGCATCGGCATATTCGGCCATCTCGCTTTCGGCCACGTCCATCCAGCAGGAGCGGTCGGGCGAGTTGAACATATAGTCAGCCTCGCCGTTCGTTGTCGTGCGGTACATCGGATAGGAAACCTCGCCGCGGTTGATGACGGCGCTGGGGGCACCTGTCAGGCCCAGTTCCGTGCCGACGAAGTTGGTGAAGTCGCCGGCGTAGATGTCGCCCGGGTACGTGTGGTAGGCGACGGGAATGAGGCGCTCGCCGTAGATTCCCTCCATGCGCTCCAGTGCCAAGATGCCTTGCGGGCAGTTGGGGCAGTCCATTCCGGTGAATTCTTCCACCACGAGGCGTTTTGCGGGTTCGAAGGCCATGTTGCGGATGGAAGTACGCATGGTGTCGGCGGCTTCTCCCATCTGCACGCGTATGGCGAAGTCGTTCACCTTTCCGGCTTCCAGTGCCAGCGGCTTTTCAAAGGCGAAGGGATAGGTGTCGCCGTTCTTGAGCGAGAGGCCGTCCTCTTCGATGGTCTGCAGCACATTATATTCTGCGTCAAGCAGTGAGATGTGGATGTCTTGGAATGTCTTTTCTTCAGACGTGACGTTCACGCGGCCCGCCACGGGTGTGCTTTCCTGAGCCACCATGGTGGGGTTGAGCGAGAGCACGATGTTGAAGTCCGTGGCGCGTTCGATGGTGAGGTCGTCCACGAAGATGGCGCTCTGGTCCTCGTTCTCGTTCACGAAGGCCACGTAGATGTGCTTGCCGGCGTATGCAGCCAATGAGATGGTGTGGTCTTTCCAGTCGCCCACGAGGATGCTGTCGATGCGTCCCGGCGATTCCACCTCGTCGTACACTACCCGGCCTTCCGTGCGCATCTTCTCCACGATCTCTTTCGTGAGGGTATTGTAGACGGTCTCGTCGGCGTAGACGATGACTTTCAGGCGGTCGGTTTTGTCTTTCAGGTAGCTCTGCGAGCGGAAGCGCAGCACGTATTTGTCATCGCGGATGAAGCATTGCGGTGTGCACATCCAGTCGTCCGACTTGCCGGCGGGCGTGTACATGGAGTGCGACACGGCAGACTTGTCGGCCGTGTTGTCGTTGTCGGAAACCAGGCTCCAAGGCATGTTGTCCGTGAAGCTCCATCCGGCCATCTCCTCCGTCGGGGCCAGGCGGTCGCCGTCGTAGAGCAGCATGTTGTTCAGTCCGTCGTTGAAGTCCTCGCTCAGGACGAGGGAGTCGGTGGAGCTGACGGTGCGTTCGTATGCCCCTTCGTAGCGGATGTCGGTTTCCGCGTTGGCGGCGAATCCCGAGGCGTCGGTGAGCGAGCCGGCGAAGACACGCACGGCGTACGACGTGCCTTTATAGAGGTATTGCGTCGTGGCGGGATAGATGGCCACGCGGTCGCCCTCGGCCAGCATTTCCAGTTCGCACACCGGGGCGTCCGACCCTATCTGGAAAAGGGCGGCCCGGGCCGTGTCCGTCAAGGCCACCTGGGTGTCGAACTGTGCGACGACGGCATGTGTCGAGGCGTCGATCTGCGCCAAGTTGCCGCCCTCGGCAGGCGAGGCGGCCTTTACTGTCACGGGCGTGTTGGCGCGTCCGGTGTAGCGGAGCGTGATTTCAGGCGAGAGGCGTTCCTCGTCGCCGTCCACGCAAAGCGCGCCGGCGGGCAGTGTCAGGGCATATTCCCGGCCGTCCTCCAACACGGTGCCGCGGAACTGGATGATGACGTCCCGCTTGTTGTCCGCCACGCCGATGGAGAGGCTGTTGCGCACGGGTTCGCCGTCCAACGTCAGTACTGCGGCATTCCCGTCGGCCAGCAGCCTCACGTCGCGGGCGAACGTGAGCGTCACCCGCGAGAGGCTGTAGAAGGCCGTGCCGTCTGCCGGCGCGGCCTCATGTCCTGCCAGCAGGTTGATGCCTTCGGCGGCCTCCGTCATGGTCTCGGGCATGCGCATCACGTAGTTGTTGCCTTGGGCGAGGAAGGCGGCTATAGTGCGCCCGTCGGCCGAGAGGGCTATGGGCGACCCGGTGTATTCGAATCCGCTCAGGGCATAGAAATCGATGCCGTAGCGCTGGTTGAAGAGGTCGTCGAGGGCGAACCAGTAGTTGCCGCAGCGGGCCATGAAGCTGCGCAGCTGCGAGTCGTGCGGCGTGCCGCCCATCAGGCATCCGTCGTTGTCGATGCAGATGGCATGTATGCCGCGGCTTTCCACCTCGTTGTAGAGCGTGAACTCTCCCGTTGCCGTGCGGCAGCGGTAGGGGGCGTAGTATTCCGATCCGTCGGCGTTCACCACGTAGGCCGACCCGCCGACCCATTCGCCGTCGGGGCTGAAGTTGGCTTGGTCGATGAAGCGCAGTCCCTCGGCTTTCGGGGTGAACGTGCCGGATGCCTCGTCGTAGTCGAAGCCTATGGGGCTCCAAGAGGCCTGTTCGCGGTCGTAGATGAACACCATCGTGTAGCCCATCGTGGTGAACGACGTATGGCCCACCACATAGCGCCCGTCGGCCGAGATGGCCGTGAAGCGCACTTGGTCCTCGTTCTCGCCTGCGAGCGACATTGTGGGCAGGTTGGGGGTTTCCACGATGGAGAGCGTGCCAAGGTCCCACATTACGGCCGTTTCGTTCTGCGTGCTGGGGTTGATGTAGCATCGGCCCACGGCGTAGCGCTTGTCCGGCGTCATGGCGCTGGCCAGCCCGTAGCCCCATCCTGCGGGCGAGGGCAGCAACCGCCAGCCCGTGGCTTCCGTGTAGGCTGCGGGATAGTCTTGGAAACAACCGACCATCATGGTTCCGTCGTCGCTTACGTCAGTGGCGTAATACGTCGTGGTGACGCTTGTCTCGTCGCCTTTGGGGTGGTTGGGCAGGAGGGTGTATTCTCCCGTTTCGGTGTTGATCACCTTTCCGCGGCTGTCTTCCCCGTCGTTTTCATTGTAGGCCACGGCCCACTTCCCATTGTCGGACATGCCCAACACGAGCGTCCCGTCACTGAATGTCAGGGGACGGATTTCCGGTGTGGCGCCTTGTCCATGGGCACGCGGACACCACCACCACATTCCCGTCAATAACAGGAATGCTGCAAGTAATTCTTTTCTCATGCTAAAACCTTGAAATATAAATTTATAAACTATATCCAACGCGAAATCGGGTGCAAAGTTACAGTAAAAAAATAAAAAAAGCTTCCGATGTCGGAAGTTTTTTTGTTAAAATGGCGGATATTTGGGGAAAAAGCCGTACTTTTGCAATCAAAAAGGACAAGATTATGAAACTAATGAAGATTTTTGGCGCTTTTGTGTTGGCTTTAGTCGGACTGACGGCGCACGCGCAATTACCCTCCGTACAGCTGAAGACATTGGAAGGAAAGACTGTGAATACGGCCGAGCTGAGCAATGATGGAAAACCTTTTGTCATTAGCTTTTTTGCCACATGGTGCAAACCCTGCAACCGGGAACTGAAAGCCATTAGTGAGCAATATGCCGATTGGCAGGACGAAACCGGAATGAAGGTCATTGCGGTTTCTATAGACCAGGCACAGAATATTAATAAGGTGAAACCGTTGGTGGACGGGGAAGGCTGGGAATACGAGGTGTTGCTGGATCCTAACAGCGAGTTCCGTCGCGCCATGGGCGTGCAGATGATTCCCCACGTGTTCATTATCGATGGGAAAGGGAAAATTGCAGAATCGCGTAGCGGTTATACGGACGGGGCGGAAAACCATCTGATTGAGAAGATTCGTGAACTAATTGCCGAAGAGTAAGATTTCACAGACAACATACATGAAAATGAACCTTAAAAAGCCGATAGCCCTGGCGTGCGCCGGGCTGTTGGCCTTTGTAGTGAATGCACAGGAGAGCCAACGAAAAGTCGTTTTACACGGAAGCGTGCAAAGTGACGTGTTAATTCCGGAAGAAGACAAGGACATCAATACGGGGAGCTACGACGACTGGGGATTAACCAATACTTACGTGGACTTGAACCTGATGAGTAAGAACGTGGAGGCCGGTGCGCGTCTGGAATTCACGGAGTACCCTCTTCCCGGTTTCGAGAATGACTTCCAGGGGTGGGGCGTTCCCCATATATATATAAAAGGTATAAGTGACTTCGGATTTGATGTCACCGTGGGTGATTTTTACGACCAGTTCGGCAGCGGTTTCATCTTCCGGACGTATGAGGAGCGTAGCTTAGGCATTGATAACGCCTTGCGTGGCGCACGCCTGAATGTCACGGCGTTGAAGGGAGTACAGTTCAAAGTGTTGGGCGGACTTCAACGGAGATATTGGGATTGGAAACACGGAGCATGGGTCGGTGGTGCGGACTTGGAAGTGAACTTGGAGCAATATAGCCGCGGGATGCAGGACAAGGGCATCACATGGATGGTTGGCGCTTCGGGAGTTTTGAAGCAGGAAGGCGATGAGGACATTCTGGTTTCAGGCACCAATTACCGCTTGAATCTTCCCCGTTCGGTCGGCGCTTTCGACGTGCGTTCACGTTTTCAGAAAGGCGATTACAGCGTGATGGCCGAATACGCGTGGAAGAGTCAGGATCCTTCGTTTGATAATGGTTATATTTATCGCCGTGGGAGCGCCTTGATGCTTTCCGCCTCTTATTCCAAGCGCGGAGCGAGCGCTCTGGTGCAGGTGAAGCGCAGTGAAGACATGTCTTTCCGCAGCCAGCGTTCTATGAACGGTATTTCTGCTTTCGTCAACAACATGCCGGCATTCGCTTACCAGCATACATACGCCTTGCCGGCCCTTTATCCCTATGCCACGCAGGCGGCGGATGGTGAATGGGCGTTCCAAGGCGAGTTCGGCTACACTTTTAAGCGGCGCACCCCGTTGGGTGGTAAGTATGGCACGAAACTGAAGTTGAACGTCAGCCACATCCGAGGCCTGGGTAAAGACCCTGTTGCGACTTTCCACGGAGAGACGATGGGCACGGATGGATACAAGACCAAGTTCTTCAAGATGGACGGGCTGTATTACCAAGACATCAACGTGCAGTTGGAGAAGAAACTGACCAAGGCGTTCAAGTTGAATTTGATGTACATGAACCAGCGTTACAATCAGACGGTGATTGAAGGCGAAGGTGGCACAATCAAGTCCAACATCGGTGTGGCAGAAGGAAAATATCAGTTCAACAACAAGTTGACCCTCCGGGCTGAGGTGCAGTATTTGGCAACGAAGCAGGATGAGGGCGATTGGACCTATGGATTGTTGGAGTTGTCCGTATTGCCTTATTTCATGTTCACCGTGAGCGATATGTGGAATAACGGCGCAACTGATTTGCACTACTATATGGGTTCGGTGACCTTCAACTACAAGTCCCATCGCCTGATGGCCGGTTATGGCCGGACCCGTGCCGGCTACAACTGTTCGGGCGGTGTCTGCCGTTTCGTTCCGGCCAGCCGGGGCGTGCAGGTATCTTACAATTATAACTTCTAAAGGAGAGGCAGGATGAAGAAGATATTTTATACCCTTTTGTGCGGCATGGCAGGCTTGTTCGCTGCTTGCGATGAGATTGATGAGGCAGACCGCTATATAGAGATGCCGGTGGTGGAAAGCCGGCGCGCCGTGTTGCTGGAAGAGTTCACGGGACAGATGTGCACCAACTGTCCTGAAGCGCAACGGCGCATCAGCAGCATGAAGGAACAATACGGCGACCAATTGGTCGTGGTGGGCATTCATGCCGGAAACTTCGGATTGGCGGAGTCAGACTATGGTAGTTTGGGATTGATGCAGCCCGAGGGAGATGAATATGCCGGGCATTGGAATGTTGAGGCTTATCCGGCAGGTGTGATCAATCGGACCAGTGGAGCGTTGACAGCTCCGGAATGGGCTACGTATGTCCGCAGCGAAGTTGCCAAAGAGGTGAAGTTGGGTATCAGCTTGTCGGCCTCCATTACAGAGACTGAGGCGGGCGACAGCGTTGTTTCCATCGTAGCAATGTTGGAGCCGTCGGCAACGGTGAACGGCAAGTTGCAGCTTTGGATCACGGAAAGCCATATTGTGGGCTTCCAAATCGACGGAGGCAATACGCTGACGGATTATGAGCACAACCATGTGTATCGTGCCAGTGTGAACGGGACTTGGGGAGAGGACCTGTCTTTGCAGGCGAATATTTTCCAGACCGTGGAGCGTTCCATTCCTGTGCGTGAGAACTGGAACACGGCGAACCTGTCTGTGGTGGGCTTTGTCTACAACGACGCGGATGGCGTGTTGCAGGTGGCCGAGTGCGAAGTGGAGAAACAAGAAACAGAATAATAACTAAAAAAAAGAGAACAGCATGAAGAAACTTTTTACGCTTTTATCAGCTTTGCTTTGTGCTTGGAGTATCCAAGCGCAGACATTGACGTTCCAAAATGGTGAGACGGGTGAAGACATTGTAGAAGGTAGTACGGTCTATTCTACAAAGTATAATGAACTTGCTTATCAGATATTGGGCAATTTGACTTTCCAACCAGAGATTGTGTTGAAAGGAGATGCGTCGAAGACAGTCCATGTGAAGATCGTTTCGAAGGAGTCTCAATGGGCATGTTGTGCCTTTGATGGAAATTGTTTGCCCGTTCAGGCAGACAACGATGGCTTTTCTGTTAAGAAGTCTGGCAATGTCCAGAACGAAGGAACGAATATTCAGGCAGAAGTTATAATTGGCCAGGCCAGTCTGGATGACAAGCATGTGTATACGGCAGAAGTTTCTGCATGGTATGAAGGAGAAGAAGCTAATAAAGTAACTTTTACTTTGGTGGCAACCAATGATGAATCTCTTTTGGCCATCGACGACGTGCAAGCTTCCAAGGCCCATGTGACGATGCAGGGCAATGTGATGCATTACGCGTTGAATGGCGAGGGCGTGCACACGCTTTACCTCTACGGGCTGGACGGTTCTATGGTGATGAGCCGCACGTTGGCCGACAGCGAAGGTCAAGTTTCTCTTTCTTCGCTCCGCAAGGGTATCTATCTGTATCAGATTGTCGGAAAGTCCGGTAGCAAGGCACAAGGGAAAGTCATAGTAAAATAAGTCAAGGATTCAATCTGTAAGCAAATGAACAATATTCTTTTCAAGGGTGGCACGGCCACTCTCTTTATGGCAATGGCAATCACTGCCGGGGCGCAGGATTTCCTGCCCAATACATCCAAGACTCCGTCCGTTGTTACGGAAGTGCGCCACGATGTGAAGCCCGGGGTGCGCATGCAGTCATTGGCAGAGCAAATGAATGTGAAGAGCGTGAGATTGGGCGCTCCCCAAAAGCAAAACGAGGTCCAGCAGGAGCAGACGGTCGGCGGTTCGCGCATTGCCACGCGCGAAGGCGGCAAGCCCGGGGCATATTATGGCGTGCAAAGCGGAGTCTACACTTTGGTGCCGAGGTACCTTTTGAGGCAGAACGGCACATCCGAGCTTTACGCCAACAGGGGCGTCTTGGGTTATATCGACCGCAATATCACCTTCTACAACCAGACGCCGGATGCGGAATCCTTCTATTGGGATTTCTTGGGTCAGGAAGGCATTACGACCGATTCTGTGACCACCCGCCCGTTCTTTGTCAACGAGGGCTATGTGGAAACGCCGGTCCTGACGGCTACGGCCAATGGAGCGGACTCCACCTACCAGATGGGCAACTACATCAACGGGGAAGGTAAGACGGAGAAGGGCATGGTGGCCCTCACCGGGAGTGCCTTTGTCTGGAACTGCAATGTGGAGGCCGAGCCCTTCTTCAACACTGGTTATATGCCGCTGGACAGCAACAATCCGTGGGCGGCCATGCTTTTCGGAACCGACACTTCGGGGCGTTCCGCCTATATGGAGATGTTCGATGCCCCGGCAGAAGGAGGCATCTACATGTCCGGTACCAACTTCTTGGTGTTGACCCCCTCCACGGTGGATTTGAGCCGTAAGCCTTTCACCATCTTATGGGCAGAGCGCCGTAACGGTCAGTTCGAGGTGATACAGGAAATGGGGGATGTCGTGCCGACGCTTTTCCAATCTTATCCTGACATCCAGATGCGGCTTTGGGATGTGACAGCCGTTCCGGATGACCTTGTGAAGGTCGACTCAGCTTTCTACGTGATGATTCAAGGTCCGCAGGACGGGACGCAATGGGCGTTGTATGCCCAGTTGGACCGCGCGCTTTATCGCGATTCCACCCGCAATACGGCTTGGTATGTGCCTACGGTGGGCGAAAACGTGGGTGTTCCTCTGCAATATATCCTTGAGGGCTACAACCAGGAAGGCGATGTGGTGACTTCGATGCCGTTGTGCACGTCGCTGGATATCCACCAGATGATTGTCACGCCTTATATTCTTCTGGCTGAAGGCCCGCAGCAGACTTTGCTGGGCACCGACTCGCTGAACTTGGACATCAACGGGCAGACCCGCACGCTCTATCTTTCAGACTGGTATAACACGGCAGCTTCCGGCGAAGTGTCCATTACGGCCACGGTGTCGGCATCCACCGATGCCGACTGGTTGACGGTGACGCAACCGGGACAGGCCACTGGAGGCGTGTCGCTCGACTATTTTGAATTCTCCATCCAGGCCAGCAGCCTTCCCTTCGATTTGGACGGCCGTCGTGCCACGGTGACATTGACCGACAGCAAGGGCTTCTCCCGCCACATCGTAATTTATCAGGGCGACGTCGAGGCTGCAGACAATGCTTTGGGCGTGGAGGAAGTGAAGAAAGTCGGAGAGGCCAAGGTCGTGGCCACGGATGAAGGCTATCAGGTGACCTATCCCGCAGGATGCCGCAGCTTGGAGGTGTACGGCATGTCCGGCCAGTTGGTGGCTTCCTATGCCTTGTCCGGCGAAGGCGGCATGGTCATGGTGCCCGCGTCTTCTTGGCAGAAAGGCGTGTATGTGTTCCGCCTGACGGGCGAGCATACGCAGGCCGTGAAGGTGCTGAAGTAATTTCGAGACAAATATTGTGAGAAGAGGCCGTTCCCCTTTCAGGTTGGGGAACGGCCTCTTTTGGGATATGGCGGTCAGGCCAAGGAGCAGAAGAACGGCACGAGGAACGGTACGGTGAAGTCTACGCAGATGCCATGGTAGATGGAGAGCGGGGCATACTGCGGGCCGCAGGCTGCCGTGATGACCGGCAACGTGGTGTCGCCGCTGGTGGCTCCGCCTTGGCTGATGGGGGCCAGCGGCCCGAGTAGGCGGCAGAGGAACGGGGCGCACAGAAGCACGAGCAGTTCGCGCAGGATGTTGTACACCAAGGCCAGCGTTCCCAGTGTGGAGCCGCGCAGTTCCGTGATAAGGATGCCCGAGAGGGAATAATAGCCGAAGCCCGAACTGGCGGCCAGCCAGTCGGCCAGGCCGTAATGCGGGAGCAGGACTGCCGTGACCGCGGCGCCTATCCATGTGGCCACGATGGTCAGCAGCGGGAGCGCCATCAGCCGTTTGTCCGTCTGTCGCAGTTGGGCGCGGATTTCGCGGTTTTGTCCGATGCCGAACCCCACGCAGGCCAGGAGGAAGCAGAGCGCGCAGAAACCGGCTTCTTCCGGAAGGAAACCGCACCAGCCGTTGTAGCCGGCGATGCAGCCCAGAAAGAAGAAGCCCACGATGA
Organism: uncultured Paraprevotella sp.; assembly: GCA_944321525.1. Lineage (GTDB taxonomy): Bacteria > Bacteroidota > Bacteroidia > Bacteroidales > Bacteroidaceae > Paraprevotella. The sequence continues at coordinate 48,150 of CALULQ010000002.1, read as the reverse complement.
CCATGCTGTCGCGCATCTGGGTGAGCAGGGGGACCGCGTCTCCGGCGTAGCCGTTGGCTTCAGGTCCCGTCGCGCAACTTCTCTTTCGCCGGAGCATCTTCCAGCAGAGCCCCGATAGGCTTGTGCAGGCCATGGCGGTGCAGGCCGTCAGCACCAAGGCGTCCGCCCCTATCCGCCCCATTCCTTGCAGTACTTCCGGATTTCCGCCCACTTCCTCGCCCATGAGGAACAACAGCAACCACACCGTCCATCCCGTAATCCGCCCGATGCAGCGCACGGGATGCCGCCGTAGCAGATAGCCTGCCGCGGCGCTGAGCCATAAAGTAAGAAGGATGGTAATCATGCTGCAAAGTTCGGCATTTTGCGGCAAAGAGAGAATATGATAGGAGGCAAATATTCCTTTACTACTGGAATATTTGCCTCCCTATGACGCTCGCCTTCCTATGCGCGCCTCATTCCAACGCGACGGGACGGATGCAATAAGTGGCAGTGGAGTACGACGGGAAATACAAGGTAGAGTAGTCTGTAAGCACGTGGTTCTGGGACGAGATACCCAGAATGTTCCGTGAGTAGCCCGAGCCGCCTTCTATGCGGTAAATCCCGATATGATTCTCCACGAAATAGGCGGGAAGGATTCTTCGCTTCGCTTTCCGTTCCGTCGCAATGGTATATAAGAATTAAAATATCCGCTTTGTATTCCACGACGTTGCGGCGCTTTCAGACAATTGGATAGGAACAAGTAGTTGTCGGATTGAAAATCCTCATATTCAGCGCCCTCGGATTACAAATCCAAGGGAACGGGGGGCGAATGCAGGAACGGGAGCCGATGAAACATCTCCGCCGTTCCGTCGTAGGTTCCGGCGGATTTGAAATCCGCCGTGGTGATATATAAGGATTTATAATCCGTAAGAGTATTCCGCTTTGTATTCCGTGATGTTGCGGCGCTTTCAGACAATCAGATAGGAATAAGTTGTTGTCGGATTGAAAGTCTTCATATTCAGTACACTTGGATTACAAATCCGAGGGGATAGGGGCGAATGCAGGAACGGGAGCCGATGAAACATCTCCGCCGTTCCGTCGCAGGTTCCGGCGGATTTCAAATCCGCCGCGATGATGTATAAGGGTTTGTACGTCTTTTGCCAACTTTTTCCAAATTTTAGTGCAAGAAAAAGAAAAAAAACTTCAAAAGCGGGGGTGGGGAAAAATAAAGGTCAAGAGACAGTGACAACGCATTGCTTTTCGGCGTAACTTTGCAGCCGGAAAGGATAAAAAGAATCCGCATTTATGGAAAATCAGAATATCAGCAAAATTCAGGTGAGGCCGCTGCAAATCGAGGATTACCAGCAGCTGGCCCAGTCGTTCCGCCGCGTCTACGCCGACGGCAGCGACGTGTTTTGGACGCATGAGCAGATAGAGACCCTCTTGCGCATCTTCCCCGAAGGGCAGGTGGTGACGGTGGCCGACGACAAAATCGTGGGCTGTGCCCTCTCCATCATCGTGGATTACGACTTGGTGAAGGGCGACCACACCTATGCCAAGGTCACGGGGCACGAGACCTTCAGCACGCATAACCCCAACGGCAACATCCTCTACGGTATCGAGGTGTTCATCCACCCCGACTACCGCGGGCTGCGCCTGGCGCGCCGCATGTATGAATACCGCAAGGAACTTTGCGAGAAGCTCAACCTGAAGGCCATCATGTTCGGCGGGCGCATTCCCAACTACCACAAGTATGCCGACAAGATGCGCCCCAAGGAGTACATCGAGCAGGTGGGCAAGCGGGAGATTTATGACCCCGTGCTCACCTTCCAGCTCTCGAACGACTTCCACGTGCGCCGCGTGATGACCAACTACCTGCCCAACGACGAGGAGTCGAAGCACTATGCCTGCCTGCTCCAGTGGGACAACATCTATTACCAGCCGCCCACCGACGAACCCGTTCCGGCCAAGACGACCGTGCGCGTGGGACTGGTGCAGTGGCAGATGCGCGCCTACGCCACGGTGGACGACCTCTTCGAGCAAATAGAGTTCTTCGTCGATGCCGTGTCGGGCTACAAGAGCGACTTCATCCTTTTCCCCGAATACTTCAACGCCCCGCTCATGGCCGAGTTCAACAACCTGAGCGAGTCGCAGGCCATCCGCGGGCTGGCGGGATACACCGACGACATCCGCGAGCGCTTCGTGCAGTTGGCCATCAGCTACAACATCAACATCATCACGGGCAGCATGCCGCTGCTTCGCGACGGAAACCTCTACAACGTGGGCTTCCTGTGCCGCCGCGACGGCAGCTACGAGATGTACGAGAAGATACACGTGACGCCCGACGAGACCAAGAGCTGGGGACTGAGCGGCGGCCGCATGCTCCGCACTTTCGACACCGACTGTGCCAAAATCGGGGTGCTCATCTGCTACGACGTGGAGTTCCCCGAGTTGTCGCGCATCATGGCCGACCAAGGCATGCAAATCCTTTTCGTGCCCTACCTGACGGACACGCAGAACGCCTATTCCCGCGTCCGCGTCTGTGCACAGGCCCGCGCCATCGAGAACGAGTGCTTCGTGGTGATTGCCGGAAGCGTGGGCAACCTGCCCCGCGTGCACAACATGGACATCCAGTATGCCCAGTCGGGCGTGTTCACCCCCTGCGACTTCGCCTTCCCCACCGACGGGCGGCGCGCCGAGGCCACGCCCAACACGGAAATGATTCTCGTGTCCGACGTGGACCTGGACTTGCTGAACGAGCTGCACACCTATGGCGGGGTGCGTAACCTGAAAGACCGTCGGCGCGACCTCTACGAGGTGCGCTTCAAGAAGTGATGCGGTAAAAATGAAGGACGAATCCGGCGTTGCCCGTCGCGTTGCGGCGCCGTGCGGGGTTCGTCAGCGTACTCTGCGGCAAGTATTCGAGTACTTTCCGCAGAGTACTCGAGTACCTTGCGGAGAGTACTGTGGAGAATGCCGCACGGCGTCCTTCCGTCTTCCCGCTATGGCAACTTGTAGGCACGGGCGATAGGTCGGAGGAATGCTGCTGTGCATTAATTTGCTGGTAAATAGTGATGTGCGACGTGGCTTGAGCGCCTCCACGCATGGTCCGGGACAGATTTTCCGGCCCGGACACAGTGAAGCGTTCCCTTCCCCGAATGGATGCCGAAAAGGGCGGACAGGCAGCGGCGGCTGTCGAAACGGGAAAGAATCATCGGGCACGATCGTGAGAGACCGTGCCCGATGATTCTTTCCCGTTTTTGCGTGAGCCTTGCCGTGTGCCCCCGCGGGCCGTCAGAACCGCGTCATCACTTCGATGACGATTTTGTTGCGCTCCGAAGGCTTGGGCGTGGCCCCGTCCTTATAGAAATACTGCTCGTAGTTGAGGCGAATGTCCGAGATGAAAGGTTTGTCGATGCTCAGCGTGACGCCGCCCGTGACGCGCTTGCGCTCCGCGTCGGTCAGGGTCAGCCGTCCGTTCTCGAACTCCTCCCCGTCGCTGTGGTCGCCCATGTAGTCGAAGCGGGCCAGGAAGGAAATCTTGCTGAAGGCCTTCTTGAGCGGCAGGTCGTAGCAGACGAAGCCGTCGAAGGCGTTCACGGCGTCGAAGGCATCCTTTGTGTAGTGCTTGTAAAGGTATTCGGCCTCCACCATCCAGCGGCCGTGCTTGAAGTTGATGCCCGCGTCGTACATGTTGATGGACACTTCGGAGGGCTTGATCTTCTGGGCGCTCAGCACCACGTTGAAGCCCTTGGGCAGCACGAATTGCGCCTTGGCCGAATAGTTGATGTTCTTGGTCCAGAAGTCCTTCTGGTTCGTCAGACCCGAGCCGTTGAAGATGCCGGCCTGCAGGATGACGGGCACGGCGCTCTCGATGCGGTAGCCCAGCGTGGCGCCCACGTCGCGCACGTTGCCCACTTGCTTGGCGATGAACGAGCGGTTGGCGAAGTACTGCTGGTGGGGCGAGCGGTGGGCGTCGATGGTGAACGGCACGCGCATCTGTCCGATGGTGAAGTCGAAGTCCTTCAGCGGGGTGATGCGCGTGTAGGCGTCCAGCATCTTGATTTGCCCCTCGTCCGAGAGGTCGATTTCCGCCTTGTAGGCCACGACCGGGGCCACGTTGCCGCTGACGCTGATGCGGGCGTTGCGCACTTGGAAGCGTCCGGCGTTCACCTCCGGCTGGTATTCATACTTGGCGCGCACCGTGCCGTGGAATTCCGGACGGTAGTCCACCTTTTTCTTATCTCCTTCGTCTTCCGCCATGGCGGCGAGAGGCAGTGCGAGGCCCAGGGCCAACATTGCTATATGCTTCATGTTCGTTTGGTTTTGTGCCGCAAAGGTACGGCGCTGGTGTGAACTGGGCGTGACATACACATTACAATACGGTTACAAAAATAACAATTTCCAGCGAAGAAGCAACGCAAGTGCTTGTGGGAAAGCAGATAAAAGGCTGAATTTTGTGCGCGTTTGCCGATATGATAATCCTGAAAAGGTGATAAAACGGCACTTTGATAATCTTGAAAAGGTGGAAATGAAGAGAATGGTACGCCAGAAACTTCTTGATATGGAAGAAGCACCGCGCCCCTTTTCGTTGCCGCTTCATCCACATTTCCATTGCGTTAATCTGCGTTTTTCCTGCGGTTTTTCCACAGATTTGTAGTAACTTTGCCGCGTTATTTTAGGTAAAAAGTATGCAGAACATTAGAAACATTGCCATTATCGCCCACGTAGACCACGGGAAAACTACGCTGGTGGACAAGATGCTGTTGGCCGGAAACCTCTTCCGTGAGAACCAGCAGACAGGTGAATTGATGCTGGATAACAACGAATTGGAACGCGAACGAGGAATTACCATCCTTTCCAAGAACGTCTCCATTAATTATAAAGGTACGAAAATCAATATTATCGACACGCCGGGACACTCCGACTTCGGAGGAGAGGTAGAGCGCGTGCTCAACATGGCCGACGGGTGCCTGCTGCTGGTGGATGCCTTCGAAGGGCCCATGCCGCAGACGCGCTTCGTGCTCCAGAAGGCGCTCGAAATCGGACTGAAACCCATTGTGGTCATCAACAAGGTGGACAAGCCGAACTGCCGTCCGGAGGAGGTCTATGAGATGGTGTTCGACCTCATGTGCGACCTCGATGCCACGGAAGACCAGCTCGACTTCCCCGTTGTCTATGGTTCGGCCAAGAACAATTGGATGGGGCCGGATTGGAAAACGCCTACGGGCGACATCCTCTACTTGCTCGACCAGATTGTGGAGCACATTCCCGCGCCCGAGCAGTTGGAAGGCACTCCGCAAATGCTCATCACCTCGCTGGACTACTCCAACTACACCGGCCGTATCGCCGTGGGCCGCGTGCACCGCGGAACACTGAAGGAGGGCATGAACATCACCATCAGCCACCGCGACGGCAAACTGGAGAAGACGAAGATAAAGGAATTGCATACTTTTACCGGCATGGGACGGCAGAGGACCGACGAAGTGTCGTCCGGCGACATCTGCGCCATCGTAGGCTTGGAGAACTTTGAAATCGGCGACACTATCTGCGACTTCGAGAATCCCGAGCCCCTGCCGCCCATCACCATCGACGAGCCTACCATGAGCATGCTCTTCACCATCAACGACTCGCCCTTCTTTGGTAAAGAAGGGAAGTTCTGTACCAGCCGCCACATCAACGAGCGGTTGGAGAAGGAGCTGGAAAAGAATCTGGCCTTGCGCGTCACACTGCCCGAAGGGTATACCGACCGATGGATCGTGGCCGGACGGGGCGTGCTCCATCTCTCCGTGCTCATCGAGACCATGCGCCGCGAGGGGTACGAGTTGCAAGTGGGGCAGCCGCAGGTCATCTTCAAGGAAATCGACGGCCAGCGCTGTGAGCCTATCGAGGAACTGACCATCAATGTGCCGGAAGAGTTCGCCAGCAAGATGATAGACATGGTGACCCGCCGCAAGGGCGAGATGACATCCATGGAGACGCGCGGCGACCGCGTGGACATTGAATTCAACATTCCCTCGCGCGGCATCATCGGCCTGCGCACCAACGTGCTCACCGCCAGCCAGGGAGAAGCCATCATGGCCCACCGCTTCAAGGAATACCAGCCCTACAAGGGCGACATCAGCCGGCGCAGCAACGGCGTGATGATAGCCCTTGAGAGCGGAACGGCCTTTGCCTACGCCATCAATAACCTGCAGGACCGCGGCAAGTTCTTCATCGAGCCGCAGGAGCAGGTCTATGCCGGACAGATTGTGGGGGAACATATCCATGAGAACGACCTTGTGGTGAACGTCACCAAGAGCAAGCAGCTCACCAACATGCGTGCCTCGGGTTCCGACGAGAAAGCCCGCATCGTTCCCGCCGTCAAGCTTTCGTTGGAGGAGGCCTTGGAGTATATCCGCGAAGATGAATACGTGGAGGTGACGCCCAAGAGCATGCGTATGCGCAAAATCATTCTCGACCACACGGAGCGCAAGCGCGCCAACCGCGACTAAAGAAAACCGTCCGTTAGGTTTTCTCCTCATAAGAAAACATCAAGGGATGCACCCTCGTTTGCGGGGCGCATCCCTTGATGTTTCCGGTTTCATCCGTCGGACGGCTTGTCGGGGCGCGTGGCGGTGACTGCTGAAAAGCAGCGCGGGCACCGGGCCGTGATGGCGCGATGCCCGCGAGGTGTTTGTGCGGTAGGTTTACTCAGCCGTCAGTTCCAGCACGCAGCTGGCATAATCGCCGCCGAGAGGCAGTTCGATGCCCGTGTTCATCAGCAGGCGACCGGAGAACGTCTTGCCGTCCAGGAAGCAGGGACGGGCGCCCGTCCTGACGTTCAGTTCCTTCACGCGGTAGTTCTTCGACGGGTCGAGGCCGCGCAGGCATACCCGTGGCACCACTTGGTTCACGAAGTTGTCCATCTTGTAGGCGAAGAACACCGCTTTGCCCTTCGCGTCATCCGTGTACATCAGCGAGGTGATACCCTTGTGGTCGTAAGGCGACACGAGGCGGTAGAGGTTGCCCAGCTGGATGACCTCGCGCACGGTCTTGTAATCCTTGATGGCCTGAGTACTCTGGGCGCGTTCCTCTTCCGTCATCTTGGAAGGTTGCAGCTCCAGTCCGAGGCGGCCGCTCATGGCCACGTCGCAACGGAACTTGATGGGAATGATGCGTCCCGTCTGGTGGTTGGGGGCGGCACTGATGTGCTGCGCCATGGCGTTGGACGGATAGAAGTAGGAACTGCCCCACTGCATGTAGATGCGCTGCAAGGCGTCCGTGTTGTCGCTCACCCAGAACTCGTCGAAATAGGGCATCACGCCATAATTGGCGCGTCCGCCTCCGCTGGCGCAGGCCTGGATCACCACATCGGGATATTTGGCACGGATGCGCTGCATGATTTTCTCCAGTCCGCGGTGGTAGTCGATGTAAATGTGCGACTGCTTGTCGCGAGGCAGATAGGTGGAACCGTAGTTTCTCAATTCCACATTGGCGTCCCACTTGATATAGGCGATTTGCGGATGTTGGGTCAGCAGGTTGTCTACGATGCCGAAGATGAAGTCCTGCACCTCGGGGTTGCAGACGTCTAACAGGAGCTGTGTGCCTCCGCGTCCGTAGATGAGCGGACGGTCCGGAGCTTGCAACGCCCATTCGGGATGCTTCTCGAACAATTCGCTCTTGCTGTTCACGGCTTCCGGCTCAATCCAGATGCCGAACTTGATGCCGTTCTTCTGTGCGGTCTGGACGAGGTTCTCCAGTCCGTTGGGCAGTTTCTTCTTGTCCACCACCCAGTCGCCGAGCGAGGAGTTGTCCTGCACGCGGCGGTACTTGTCGCCGAACCAGCCGTCGTCCATGACGAATAGCTCTCCGCCCATGGCGGCGATGTCTTCCATCATCTGCGACATCTTCTCTTCGTCCACGTCCAAGTAGACACCTTCCCAACTGTTGAGCAGAATGTCGCGCACGCGGTCGCCGTGGCAGAGCATGCCGGCATGTCGCGCCCAGCGATGGAAGTTGCGGCTGGCGCCGCTCAGGCCTTCCTGGGAATAAGTGAGGGCCAGCTTGGGAGTGGCGAACACTTCCTTGGGAGCCAGGTTGTACTCGGCGGTCTCGCTGTCGATGCCGGCGAAGATACGGTGCACGAAGTTGTTGTCCGTCGCTATGCGGATGGCGTAGTTGCCGCTCCAGCAGAGGGCGGCCCCGATGACGCGCCCTTCGTTCTCCTGCGGCTTGCCGTCGAGGGAGAACATCACTTCGGCGTGGTCGGCGTGCGCGTTGCGTGCGCCGTCCACATTCTCAATCAACTTGATGCCCGGTGTGAGCGGTTCGGTGGTCACGCCCGCCTCGTCGCCCCAAGAGCCGTGCAGGTGCGAAATCCACACGTCGCCCCGGCGGATCATGAAGTGCCCGGAATCGAACCGCTTCAGCACTACAGTCTTTTTTTCCGTGTGGGAAATCTCGCTCCACGTCTCAATCATGTCGATGTCATTGTAAGCCTTATAGTAGAGCTTGACGGTGAACGGATACACGCGGTCTTTCAGCGTGATGACGGTCTGCCGGGCGTTGCCGGTGTCTGTCGTTTCCACCTGATCCACCGTGAGGTCTGTGGTCCAGTTGCCGTCGGCATGGACGGCCTGCAGGGCGAACAGCTGGTTGGCGGGACTGCCGAAGGTGGGATACGCCGTGCGGTTCAGTCCGTCCCAGGCGTCATGGATTTGGTGAATCTGGTTCTCTTCAATGCGGTCGCCGAAGTAGGCGAAGCGCAAGTCCTCTCCTTCATTGGCATGGAGGAGGAGCGAGGTGTTCGGTGTGGACACCAACACGCTGCCGCTCCATGCGAAGCTGTGGGAGGCGGGCAGCAGGCTGCAGAAAGCCACTGCCGCGCCCATCATGTAGTTCTTCATTCTCGTCCTTTTTTCTGGTAAAAGTAAGATATTCTTTCCATAATGGCAAGAATTCTTGCTGTTTTTATTCCGCCGTAATTTCCACCACGTGGCTGGTGAGCTTGTTGCCGGAGAAAAGGTTCAGGCCCACGGTCATCAGATAGTCGCCCGAAAGCACGCGGTCGTTCTCGGAGAGCCAGGAGCCTTGGCCGGGCATCAGGTTGATTTCCTTCACGCGGTATTGCTTGCCCGCGTCCAAGCCTTCCAAGCGGACGGGCAGGTATTTCTCCCCGTAGCCGGGATAAGTGTCGAAAGCGAAGACCACGGCTTTCTGCTTGTCCTTGCAGACGAACTGGGCCGCGGCGTGGGTGCGGTTGCCCTCGTAGGGCGACACGAGGCGGTAGAGGTCACCTTCCATGATGGCCGGGCGCAACCGTTTGTAGTTCTTCACGGCTTCCTGACAGTAGGTCAGGTCGTCGCCGCTCATGTCGCTGAGCTTGATGTCGAAGCCGAGCTTGCCCATCATGGCCACATCGGTGCGGAACTTGACGCTGGTATTCTTGTTCCACGAGGTGACGTGCGCGCTCATCGACTTGGCGGGATAGAAGAACGAGTAGCCGTATTGGATGAACAGCCGCTGCAAGGGGTTGGTGTTGTCGCTGGCCCAGAACTCGGTGAAGTACTTCAACGCCTCATAGTCGATACGGCCGCTTCCGCCGGAGCAGAGCATCATCGGCAAGTCGGGGTATTTGGCCTTGATGCGGTCGAGCACCTTGTAGAGGCCGCGCACGTAGTCCACGTAGAGGTGGGTCTGCTTGTCCTTCAGGTAGGGCGAGTAGATGTTGGTGATGGGGCTGTTGCAGTCCCATTTGAAATAGGCGATGCCCGGGTACTTGGTCATCAGGCCGTCCACTACGCCGAACACGAAGTCCTGCACCTCCGGATTGCTCAGGTCGAGCACCATCTGATTGCGGAAGTAGTATTCGTCGCGGTTGGGCAGGTGGATGACCCAGTCCTTGTGCTTCTCGTACAGTTCGCTTTTGGGATTGACCATTTCCGGTTCAATCCAGATGCCGAACTTGATGTGGCGTTTGGCCGCCTCGTCCACCAGTTTCCGGATGCCGTTTGGCAGCTTGTGTTCCGTCTCCTGCCAGTCGCCCAACCCTTGGGTGTCGCTGTGGCGTTCGTATTTGTTGCCGAACCATCCGTCGTCGAGCAGGAACATGTCCACGCCCAGTTTCACGGCATCGTCCATCAGGCCGACCAGTTTGTCCTCGTTGAAGTCGAAAGCCGTGGCTTCCCAGTTGTTCAGCAGGGTCATGCGGTCGCCTTGTCCGTCCTTGAGCTGATATTTGCGGGCCCAGTCGTGGAAGTCGCGGCTGGCCTGTCCGCGTCCGCAGTCGCTGTAGGTGAAGAAGAAGTCCGGCGTGCGGAACGTCTCGCCTTTGGGCAGTTCGTATTCCGAGAAATACGGGTTGATGCCGGCGATGACGCGCAGGTCTTTCTTGTTGTCCACCTCGAAGGTGAAACGGAAGTTGCCGGTCCAGCCCAACGTGCCGAGGATGACTTCCCCTTCGTTCTCCGTAGACTCTTTGTCGAGCGAGAGGATGAACATGGGCGGGGTGAACATGTTGGCGCGCGCCCCCAGTTTGGTGTCGAGCACCTTCTTGCCGAAGTTGAGCGGCGTGGTGCTCATGGTCGCCTCATAGATCCAGTCGCCGGAGAACTCGGTGAGGTAGTAGGCCGGACGGCTGAAGTGGAGCATGGCGGAAGCATAGCGTTCCAGTTTGAGCGGCTTTTTCTCCTGATGGCTTATTTCGGTGAAAGTCTTGATGATGTTTTCCTGCGTGTAGGCCACGTAGTGCAGCTTCACCGTCACGGGATACTTGTCGTCCTGCAGGGTGATGACGGTCTCGTCCACTCCCGGCTGTACGCTTTTGGACGTGTGCGACACGTATTTGAGCAACAGCGAGGGGTTGGCGTCGTTGTGGCGCACCTCGATGGCCGGTTCGAAATAGTCTTCCATGCCGTGGGTCAGGTAGGCCTCCGTGCCTTTGGGCAGGTTCTGCAGGTCGCTTTCGTGGGCGAGCCGTTTGCCCAGGTAAGACTGATAGAGCCGTCCGCCGTCTTCGGCCCGGAGTACGAGCCCGATGCGGTCCGTATTGATTTGGATGAACTCATCGGCGGATGCCGTGGATGCCAGCGCGAGCAGGCATAAGGATAATAGAGCTTTTATTTTCATAAGGCATATCTGTTTTTGTTGTTGATTACCAATTATCAGTCCGGAACGGAGCCACGGGCAGGCCCGAGGGCGTCTGCAGGGTGCATTCCGGATTGTCGGCCCAGCCGTAGCGGACGGCTACGGGGACTTTCACCTCCGGGGAGTAGACGATGACCCGGTCTCCTTCGGTATAGGCTTTCGCCGTATGGAACTTGCGGTCCGGTCCGGCGATGGTGAAGCCCTTGATGTCGCGGTTGGCTGTGAATGGCTCGCCGATGTCCGGAAGGCGGAAGCTGACGCTCACCTTTCCGTCGGCCGCCACCGTATAGTTGTCGTAAACGGGGGCTTGCGCCGGGATGTCCTGGCCGTAGGTGTCGGCCAGCGCGATGACAGCCAGGCGGCGTGCCACCTCCTGCTTGTTCTTCGGATGGATGTCGCCCGCCTCGCCGATGTCGATGTTGCCGGCCATGCGGGTGTGTGCCAGATGCTGGGCCTTGGATTGCGCCTTACGCAAGGCGGCCCATGGAGAGTCGGGCTGCACGTCCTTGCGCTCCAGATAGTTGGCCAGCTGCACGAAGTAGAAAGGCATGTCCGGGCGGGCGAACTGTCCGCGCCAGTCCGTGATGAGGGCCTGGAAAAGGGGCTCGTATTGTTCGGCGCGCCCCACATTGGCACAGCCTTGATACCAGATGACGCCCTTGATGGGGTAGGACAGGCAAGGATGTACCATGGCGTTGAACAGCACGGACGGGAAGGAGGATGAGCCGGGGGAGAGCGGAGCCGGAGGCATGTCGGCCATAGAGCAGCCTACGTTGTATTTCCACTTTCCGGCGAGGGACACGGGGGCATCCGTCTTGCCGTTCCGGATATTCATGTCCTCGGCTTTCCCGGCGATGCCGTCTTCACCGCCGGTGTCGGTCACCTTGATGGCGAGCGTGTTGTGTCCGGCCTTGACCAGGCGGGCGGGGATGGTGTAGTGCCGTTGCACGTTGTAGCCCGCGCCGCTGGCGATTTGTTCGCCGTTCCAGTAGATGATGTCTTCGTCATCGATGATGCCGGGGTTCAGTTGCAGATCCTTGCCGGCCCATCCGGACGGAATCTCCACCGCTTTGCGGAACCACACGATGCCGTCGAAGCCGGGCAGCCCTTTGCCTTCCCAGTATCCGGGCAGTTCCATGCTGGCCCATCCGCTGTCGTCCATGTCGCCGGCCGTCCAGCATTCCTTGCCGTCGCGGTAGCCTTTGTCGATGCGGGTCATGCCGGCTTTCCAGGCATCCATTTTCGCCTGGTAGTCCTGCCACACCCGGTCGTTGTCGAATCCCATGGCTTCCAGTTGTGCCACCTGTTCCTGATAGCCCATCACTTGTTTGAGCGATTGGGCAGAGGTCCAGGCCTCGGCAGGTGTGCCGCCCCAGGTGCAGTCGATGACGCCTACGGGGACACCCAGTTTCTGATGCAGCTCACGGGCATAGAGATAGGCCACGGCTGAGAATTCCGGAACGGTGGCCGGAGAGCATTCCTGCCATCCGCCCATGGTGGAAGCCACCTGGTATGCGTCGAGCGGAGGCTGAATCCCGCCGGATTCCGCAACAGCCAGGGCCTGAACGTCATGAGCATCGATGCCTGGGACGGGATGAGCAGCGAGCAGCGCACGGCCTTCTGCAAGGTGGTGAAGGAGAACGGCCAGATTCCCGGTTCGTATGTCACGCCGTTCTGCCTGTGGTGGAACGAGGACATGCTCTACCGGAAAATCTTCGAGGGCAGCCAATACACGGGCTACGAGTGCGTGCTGAAGGTGAACGGCAAGCCGGCCAAGCTGGAGGCGCCTACTGCCTGGACCCCACGCATCCCGGCACGAAGGAATTCATCAGCCGCGAGGTGCGGAACAAGAAGAAGGAGGGCTTTGAATACCTGAAGGTGGACTTCACCAGCAACGGCATGGTGCAGGCCGACTCCTATTATAATAAGAATGTGACGACGGCCGTGGAGGCCTATAACGAAGGCTTCTCCCATTTCATCGCGGAGGTGGACAAGGGCGAGCCGATGTTCATCGCCCTTTCCATCGCGCCTATCTTTCCTTACCAGTATGGCAACTCGCGCCGCATCGCCTGCGACACGTGGGGCAAGATAGGCCAGTCGGAGTACAGCATGAACGCCGTGGCCGGCGGCTGGTGGACGAAGGAGTTCTACCAGTACAACGACCCGGACCATTTGGTGCTGGTGGGCAACGACCAGGAGAAGGAGACCGAGGGCGAGAACCGCGCCCGCTTCACTAACGGGGCCGTTTCGGGCATGGTGCTGGTGTCGGACAACTACAGTCTGGAGGACCGTTCCGGGCGGGGCGACGCGAAGCTGTCCCGCGAGCGGGCCGGGAAGATTCTGACGAACGCGGACGTGAACGAGATGGCGGACCTGGGCCGTTCGGGCCGTCCGGTCTACGGCTACCGCGAGCACAACGGCAAGGCCGACGGGGCGGAGTCCTGCTTCGTGCTGGAGAGCGAGAGGTATCTCTACCTGGCTGTGCTCAACTACAAGGACACGCCCATTTCCGGTACGGTGACGCTGGAGCGCCTGGGGCTTGCGGCCTCCGGCTTCGACGCGGTCAAGGAACTGTGGAGCGGCAGCGAGGTGGAGGTCGGCGCGGGCGGCCTGTCCTACACCGTGCCGGGCAAGGATGCCAAGATATTCCGCTTCCGGAAGAAGTGACGGACGGCGTGGCTTGGGGAGAAGGGGCAAAGAGGAGCGCTGCTTTCCGCAAGGCAACGCTTGCAGGCAGGGCGCTGTTTCTTGTAGTTTTGCGTCAGATTGCGTGAAATTCCCATTTTTTGCGCCGCCGTTCTTACTGTTTTGCTGTTATCTTTAGTTTCTTTGCAGCACAGTTAGTTAATACAGAAATTAGGTTAATGTTTAGTTTTATAGGTATCGGTTCCTAAGGTAAAAGAGTGTTTTCACCATCATGGTCTCCTTTGGAGAAGGAGAAAGAAGAGTTCCGGGCAAGCCAGGCGTGGCTGTCCGGAACTCTTCCGTCATGGGGGGAAATGAGCCCCAAGACAGCTGTTGAAAACGCGGGCAACGACGTCGTGGCAAGAATGGTTCGACGGGCGAAAGGGCGTGCCTTGGCATGAGCCCGTTCCGCCTCCTTTGGCCGGGCGTTCGGAGGCCGGACGGCCGGGGGCATGGAAGGGGTGGACTTGCCCGAAAAAGCGCGGCGCCTTGCGGAGTTTGCCAGCGTACTCTGCGGCAAGTACTCGAGTGCTCTCCGCAGAGTACGATTCGGCTTTCCGCAAGGCGCCCTCGGGAATGGCGGGCGTCCGCCACGCCTTATTCCGGTTGGGCCGGGCTATATAGCACTTTCGTCGTGAAGGGACCGGAGGAGACGATGTAGATGCCTCTCCGGGGCAGCAGGATGGTTTCGTTGGTGGTGCCTTGCGCCACGGTCCGCCCGTCCGGGGAGAATACGCGGACGGCGGCATGGCCTTGCGCCTTCACTTCGATGCCCGCCGTGTGGCGGATGGTCTTGAAGCCTTCGGCCAAGGGAGCGCCGATGCCGGTGGCGACCGTCGTCTGGCAAGTCTTGAAGGGGCTGCCGGCGTAGGACTGGTCCAGCGTCTGCACGCCCACGGTGTAGTCTCCCGCGCCGAAAGGCTTGATGCGGTAGGTCTTCACGGCGGACGAGAGCGAGGTCTGCAGGTCCGTGCCCACTTTCAGCCGTCCGGTCTGCAGGTCGGCCGGAATCATCGTGTAGGTCTCCCCGGTGGTCTCGTTCCGCAGGAAGAGGTTGTAGCGCAGGGCGGCCGTGGGCGATTCCGCGTCCGTGCCGTCGCTCCAGGTGATGACCAGCTCGTCGCCGTCCGTCTCGGCGCTCACCTCTGCGGGGGCTTCGGGGAAGGTGTTGCCCTTCAGTCCGGCCTGTTCGGGCTTGTTTTCATACACGCGGAGCGGCGAGGAGTAGGTGGAGGGTGTGCCGTCGTCGAGCGTCCCCACGTAGCCGCCCACGATGAGGTCCATGTTGCCGTCGCCGTTCCAGTCGCCCATGTTGATGCCGCCGTCCTGGTTCACCGGCACGACGGGGTAGGAGGTGTCCATCGCGAAGGTGCCGTCCTCCCTTTGGTAATAGATGCGGTTGCGGAACCCGCTGCCGTCACTCGGCTCGCCGTTCACGACGAGGTCCGTCCGCCCGTCGGCGTTGAAGTCGGCCGCCAGGGGGTTGGCGCGGCTCACGCCGAGGATGCCGCTTTCCGTCTCCGCCACGTAGCGGTAGGAGGGTGTCCCGTCGGCACCGATGGTGTTAAGGAATACGGAGGCCAGGCAGGCCCAGTTGTCACCGTTGCCGGTGCTGATGATGTCCAGCGTGCCGTCGCCGTTCAGGTCGGCCAGGGCAGACTGTCCTTGGTATGCGCCGGAGAGGTTGCCGGGCGTGAGGTCGGCGAAGGTGCCGTCTTTCCGGTTGATGTAGGTCTTCAGGGCGGTGGGCGTGCGGTCGCTGTAGCCCGAGAACTCGATGTCGAGCCATCCGTCGTTGTTCAGGTCGCCGAACATGACCGAGCCGTTGGTGGCCGCCTCGAACGTGATGTCCTGCCGGACGAAGCGTCCCGTGCCTTGGTCGTTGAGGTAGAGGTCGATGTGCCGTCCGTCGTGGTGGCTCATCATCACCACGTCCGTGTAGCCGTCGTGGTTGTAGTCGCCGGTGGAGACGGGGTTGTAGAAGCCCTCGTCGCGGAACTGCAGGAAACCGGTGTCCGTCACCCGTTCGAAGCGGAAGTCATCGTCCGGTCCCAGGTTCCGGTAGAGCAGGACGTACTTGAGGTCGCCGCTGAAGTTCCAGTCGCCTCCCTGCCCCATGAGGAGCAGGTCCAGGTTCCCGTCGTTGTCGAAGTCGAAGAACACGGCGTTGGTGTAGGTGCTGGGCTGGATGAAGCTGTATTGCTCCAGCGTGAACGTGCCCTCGCTGTTCGGACGGGCCAGGATGGCCAGCTCGTCCCACACGTGGGCTGCGGCGGGCGTTCCTGCCGCCAGTGCCGTCAGCCCGGCTATGATTAGTCTTTTCATGTTTGTCGCTTATTTGGTGGGTTCGCTCTCCAGCCCGCCGGGGCCGTCGAACAGATAGGTGAAGTTGTCGAAATACACGCTGCCGGCGGTTTCCTGCGTGTTGTAGGCGTACAGCCCGATGCGGCTGCCTTTCCAGTCGCCCGAACCCGACGGGAAGGTGTCGCCGAAGGGGAAGAACGTCTCGCCGTTCACGCTGTAGCAGAACTGGTGCCGGTTCTGCACCGCGTCGATTTCCAGACGGATGTAGATGCCTTTCTGCATGACGGATGAGATGTTCATGAATGTCTTCACCGAGCCGTCGGTCTCGATGTAGAGGTTGGCCTTTGGCTGTCCGTCCTGTTCCGTTACGACGATGCCGCCGCCCACGTGTTTGTTGCCGATGCATTCGAGGCCCGCGCGGCCGCCTGCCGTCAGCGCGGCGAAATCAATCCAGACGGTGGCCACGCCTTTGTAGCCCATGGTCTTTTGGGTGAGCTGGTTGAAGGCCGTTCGGAGCTTCTCCGCCTGCATGGGCTTGAGCTCCAGCGATCCGGGGCGGGCCGTCAGCGACCAGTATTCGTCGTGCGGGTTGTGGTTGAACTGCCATTGCAGCCCGAGCGTCTGCGACTCGAAGTCGTCGCCGGCCTGCGGGGCGGAAGGCTTCCGGCTGACTCCCGTGGCGGGCTTTTCGCATATCTTCATCGGCTCCCCGATGCCGTTCCGGTCATAGTCCGTCCCGATTTGGGGGAAGCCGTCTTTCCACGTCACGGGCTGCAGGTGCACCACTCGTCCTTGCGGCTCGGTGGACTGGAAGTGGTAGAACCACCATTTGCCTTCCGGCGTGTCGACCAACGCGCCCTGGTGCGGCCCGTTCACCCGCGTGCTCCCCATTTCGAGCACCCGTTTCTGTTCATAAGGGCCGTAGATGCTCTTGCTCCGCATGACGGTCTGCCAACCGGTGCCGACTCCGCCTTCGGGAATGCTGAGGTAATACCAGCCGTCCTTCTTGAAGAGCTTCGTGCCTTCGGCCGTGGGGCCTTCGTACACTTTCCGCCCGTCGTCGAGCAGCGTCCGGCCGTCCGCGCTCATCTTGTGGATGATGATGGGGCCGCCGCCCAGCTGGCTTCGGCCGAGGAATGCCTGCCCGTCGTCGTCCCACAGCCGGCAAGGGTCTTCCCATCCCGACACGTTCTTCACCTGGTGGAGCGGCGCCCACGGGCCGGCGGGGTCGGTGGCGGTGGTCATGAACAGTCTTTCATTGGGCGTGCAGACGTACATCCAGAATTTCCCGTCGTGGTAGCGGAGGGCCGGCGCCCAGCTGCCGTTGCCGTACTTGTCCATGCCGGAGTAGCCCGGCAGGTCGATGCGGTCGAAGATGCGTCCGATGATTCTCCAGTTTACCATGTCGTCGGACTCCAGGATGTTCATGCCCATGAAGTGGAACTCCGAGCAGGTCATGTAGTACTTGGTCCCCACGCGGATGACGTCAGGGTCGGAATAGTCTCCGTTCAGGACGGGGTTGGCGAACGTCCCGTCCCCCAAGTCGCCCCATCGGGTGTCCGTGTACCAGCCGATGGAGCCGCCGAGGTCCTGTCCGCCGGAGAACAGCCCCATGCGTCCGCTGTTGGTGTAGTCGCCCAGAACGGGGCGTGCCCGGTGCTCGCCGGGGAAGAATTCCTGCACGGACTCCGCGCCCGAGCCTACTTTTTCGAAGGTCGTCGTCTGCTGCGCCGCCAAAGGTGCGAACGACAGACTGCAGCACAGAAAGGTAAATGCGATGGTATTTTTCATATACTTGCATGAATTAAATTGGTTCGTCATGCAAATATACGGGGAAGAGGCGGCGTCCGGGCTTACAAATGCGCCAGAAAGTGCAAGCCTTGCGCCGTTCGTGCCTGTTTCTATTTCTTCAGCACGGCGCGGAGGACGAACCAGAGGTGCCGGCCCACCGTGGCCGCCCAACCGAAGTGGCGGGCCATGATGCGGAAGCGCTCTCCCAGCGATGCCTTGTGGTTTTGCGTGGTGAGCCCCTCGCACAGGTAGTCGGTGAGCACCAGGTGACTGTTCCGGACCGGCAGGCCTTTCCTGTCGGCCTGTTCCAGCAGGCGGAGGCACCAGTCGTAGTCGGCCGAGAAGCGGTAAGCGAGGTCGTAGGGGGTCTGGCGGGCCAGATCGGTGCGCACGTAGAACGACTGGTGGCACACCAGCATGCCCCAGCGGAAGTCTTTCCACGTCAGGCGTTCGGGAGCCTGCAGCCGACGATGGCGGACGAACCGCCCCTCCGCGTCCACCAAGTCGGTTTCGCCATACACGATGGCAGGCAGGGGCGACAGTCCGGCCAGCGGGGCGAAGGCCTTTTGCAGCGTGTCGGGGCTGTGCAGCCGGTCGCCGGCGTTGAGGAACACGATGTAGTCGCCCGCGGCTTGTTCCAGCGCCTTGTTCATGGCGTCGTACAGCCCCTTGTCCGGTTCGCGCACCACGTGGATGTCGTGCGGTTGCGCCTTTCCCGTGTTGGCGTCCACGTAGCGGTGGATTTGTTCCATGGTCTGGTCCTTGGAGCATCCGTCCACGATGAGATGCTCTATGTGGGGATAAGTCTGCGAGGCCACGCTCTCCAGCGTGCAGGGCAGCGTGCTTTCCGCGTTGTAGGTGACGGTGGCGACGGTAATCAGGGGAAGGCGGGGTTGGTCCATGTGGTTCGGGTTTCGTTGTTATCTCTTTCCGGATATGCGTTGGTAGATGGCGATGTATTTGGAGGCCACGTGGGTTTCCCCGTAGCGGCTCAGGGCGGTGTGCACGGCGTGTCCGGAGAGCGCCTCCCGGCGTTCGGGGTCGAGGCAGAAGCGTATGCCTTCCGCCAGGTCGTCGGCGTTGCGCGCTTCGGCCAGGTAGCCGTTCCGGAGATGGTCTATCATTTCGGGGATGCCGCCCACGCGGAATCCCACGCAGGGCACGCCGCAGAAGAGCGCTTCCATGATGGTGTTGGGCAGGTTGTCCTCCAGCGAGGGGGTGACGTAGGCGTCCACGGCATTGTATAATTGTGCCATTTGCTTCTCGCTGCTCACGTAGTCTATGGCGTAGACGGGGAAGGGGAACAGGCCGCGGATGTCTTCCGCGCGGTTGCCCACGACCACGATGCCGGTATGCGCCGCCAAGCCGGCATCCTTTTCCTGCAACTTGCGGCAGGCTTCCACCAGGTATTTGATGCCCTTGCGCGGGTCGGTGGCCTTGAGCGAACCGAAGAGCAGCAGGTTGCGGTCGATGGGCAGGTTGCACTTCAGCCGTGCCCTTGTCTGCTCTTCCGGTCGGAAGATGTTGGTGTTGAGCGTGTTGGGGATGGACGTGATTTCTTGTCTCGTGAGGAGGGCGCTTTCCCGCGCCAGCCCCTCCAGCCAGTGGCTGCAGGCCACGAACACGATGTGTGCGCCCCGCAACATTTGCTGCTTGCGGCGGAAGGCCTTGGCTGACAAGTCGTTTCCGCTTCCGCCGTGGAGCAGCAGCGGGCAATGGTGGCATTCCGCCTTGTATTTGGTACACTCGCCGCTGTAATGGCAGATGCCGGTAAAAGGCCATTGGTCGTGCATGGTCCACACTATGGGTTTCCCGCTGTCGATGATGCGGCGAATGTCCTTCAGCGAGAGGAAGCCCTGGTTCACCCAATGCAAGTGGATGACGTCCGCTTCCTTGAATTCCGGCAGCGTCGTGATGTCGGTGCCGGTGTTGGCCAAGTCTACTTGGAAAAGGTTGTGCCGCTTGAAGCGGTTGGCTTTCCAGATGCAGACGCGCTCCCACACGAATTTGGCTTTCAGCATGGGCGACGGCGGCAGGGTGGCCACGGTGATTTGTTCCGTGCGCTTGTCGCGCACCAGCATCTTGGCTTTGACGCCGTTGTTCTTCAGTGCCTCCATCAGCCGGTTGGCGGCAATGGCAGCCCCGCCTATGTTCTCGGACGTGTTGACGATGAGTACTCTCATATATGTGTTGCGTAGTTTCCTTATTGTGCCTTGCCCGGCCAGGGACAGGCATGTGTTTTTTCGTTGGCTTCCTCCACAAGCCGCGCGATGCGGCCGGCTTCGGCGTGGTACAGTTCATAGAGGCGTTTCCCGTTCCGTTCGCATTGCTGCCGGGTGAAGAACCTGTTCCACAGCCTCATTCCGCCTGCGCTCAGAGACTTGAAGCGCGCATGATACCATCCCACTTGCAGTCCGTTGCACCAAGCCCGCAGGCACAGTTCGTAGTCGTCGTACTGGAAAGGCGCGAAGTCGAAGGCGATGTGGCGCAGCTTCTGGTCGTAGAGGTCCTTCCTGATCCACATCGGGGCGCGGTTCACGGCGGGGACAAAGGCGAAACGTCCCCTTTCCTCGAGGGCCGATGACGTCATTCTCCCGTTTCCGAAAGCCAGGCTCATGCCGTCTTTCCCGCCCAGTATGGCCAGCGAGGGATGCTGGCGGAACAGGCCGATGGCCTCGTCTATCCATTCCAGGCTGTCGAAATCGTCGTCGTCCTGCAGCAGGGCGACGTATCTCCCGTTGGCCATCCGCAGGGTGCGATCGTAGGTGATGTTCTCGTAGAGGTCGTTCGAGCGGAGCAGGAACTCGTTGGCGCCGGTCAACAGCCTTGCCAGCGATGCCGTGTGGCGGAGGTCGGAACCGTCGTCGATGACGATGATTTCCAACGAACGCCCTTTGCGCAGTTTCTTGACGATATGCTCCACCTGCACGCTTTTGTTGTGCGACTGGATGACGACGCTCACTTCGGGCGCGTTGTCATATCCCTTGGCCGCCCAGCTTTCGTAGGACTTTTGTTGTCCCTGTCCGGGGCGCGTCCTCTTTTGTACGGCCAGTTTTATTTTCTCGAGCAACAATCTGAATGATGCCATGTCTCTGTCGTGGTTTTTATGGTGATGGCGTCCTATGCGCCGAAGTCCCCTCTCAGCGTCCGTTTCAGCCGCCTGACGGCTTTGGCCATGAAGGAGTTGGTGCGGGCGTAATAGCGTGAAAAGACAGCGCGGGCCTCGCGGTTTTCGATCACGGGTGATATTTTCTCCACCGGGACCGGTTCCATGCAGAGCGGTGTTTGATAGAGGTTTCCCCCTCCGCAGTTGGTGCCGCTGCCGTCGAACCCGGTGTTTTGCACGAGCGACCGTCCGGTGTTCAGCGACAAGATGTCGTCCAGGAACAGGCTGGCGTTCCACCGGATGGCCCATGAGTTGTTTTTCCCCTCCGTCTGTCGGCGCAGCATGCGCGTGTAGCCGTATTTCCCGTCGAAGTCGAACTCGCGGGTCAGTCCGCGCCGCTCCAGTTCGGCCAGCAGCGCCTTTCCGTCGGGGTTGAAGTGCTTCCAGGCCCGTTGCCATGTGGCCCATCCCCAGCTGCCAGTCCATTTGATGAGGAACGTGGGGGGCAGCGACGGGTCGTTCGTGAAGTTGTGGGCCTGTATGTGCCCCACCCGCGGCTCGTCCTTGTAGGCCTCCAGCGCGTCGTTCATGAACTGAAGGAAATGCGGCGCCACCACCAAGTCGTCCTCCAGCACGATGACGCGCCCATGGGTGTCGGTCGTGCGGGTCACGCCGTCGATGATGTTGCGCGCCAGCCCGTAGTTCTCATTCCGTTCCACGATGTGCATGGCCTTGAATCCTTGCGTGTTGCGGATAATCCGCCTCACCTCGTCCACGGCGTCGCGGTCGGCTTCGTTGCGTGGTGCGTCGGAGTAGATGAACAGCTCGCTTTCCCCGGCCAGCGTGTTGTCTTGCAGCGAGGCCAAGGCTCTGCGGGTGTGTGCGGGCCTGTTGTAGGTGAATAAGAGGATAGGGGCTATTTCCATGTATGTCAGACTGTGTAGGGAACCGTTCCCATAGTTTATCGGACAAAATTAGATAAAATAATCTGATTCTCGTTGCCGCTTCGCGTGTTTGTCCTTCCGCTTAACAAATTTTATCTACTTCCTTTCCGTTGTCCGGATGGTTTTTCCAGTCTGTTCTGTTTGGTCCGTAGCCCAGACGCTTTGGGCCCGTTGCGGCCGGCAAAGTGGAATCTTTTGCTGAGGTGAGAACCCTTACATTTGATTGTGCCGGGGTGTTAAGCCTGTCGGGGCTGGGGCATGCCCACAATGCTGTTTGCCCCTGTCCGATGCGACGCAGTGCCTTGCAGGGGCGGCCAGCGTACTCTGCGGAGAGCACTTGAGTACTTGCCGCAGAGTACTCGAGTACTTGCCGCAAAGTACAATTCCGGACTCCGCAGGGTGTCTTCGTTTCTCCCGTTTTTCCGTCCGGGCTAAGTTTCTTCGGATTTTGCTTTTGCCGTGGCCTATAAATGTATATATTTGTAGGTCGTGTCGCACGGATGCCGGCATGCCGGAGGGTATTAAATGGAATTGGAACAATGAAGATAGCCTTTTTTGTCAATAATGAAGGAACTGCACGGTTGGACTGCCGGCGCATCATGGAATGCAATCCGGGGTGCGGGGGGACTTCCTATATGTTTTTTATCATCTCCTATCTGCTCTCCGTCAGGGAGAACGGGCTGGATGTCACCTTGTTCGTGAGCCATGAGGGAATTTTTCCCGAGGGCATGGCGGTGCGGGTGGTTCCCGACTGGAGGGCGGCCTGGGCGACTTGCGACCGCGAGGGGTATGAGTATCTGGTCATCCGGAGCATCTATTATTGCGGTGCCGACGGCGGCTTGTTCCTTTCCCCGCATAAGACGCGGCTGGTGGTGTGGTGCCACAACTTTGCGTCGCGTGAGGAACTGAAGCTTTACAGCAGGAGCAATAGCGTGGCGCGCATCATTACCGTCGGGCGGGAGCAGCTGGACCTTTACCGGGATGACGAGGCTTTCGGCAAGTCGGACTACATCTATAATTGTGTTGACACGCCCGACATCAAGGGGCTGGCCCGTGGCGCAGGAGGCCCGAGGCGGAACGTGGTGGCTTACGTCGGCGCCATTATCCCCGGCAAGGGGTTCCACCTCTTGGCCAAGGCGTGGCCCAAGATATTGGAAGAGGTGCCGGACGCCGAACTTTTCGTGATAGGCAGCGGCAAGCTTTATGACAAGAAGTCCAAGCTGGGGAAATGGGGGCTGGCAGACGAGCGCTATGAATCCACGTTCATGAAGTACTTGACCCGGGGGGAGAGCCTGTTGCCCGGCGTGCACCTGCTTGGGACGCTAGGCGGGGAGAAATATGCCGTGCTGGCCCAGACGAAAGTGGGCGTCCCCAATCCTTCCGGTCACACGGAAACATTTTGCATCAGTGCCGTGGAGATGCAGATGATGGGGGCCCGGGTCGTGTCGAAGCGCTGTGCGGGCTATTTGGACACGGTGAGGAACGGGGTGTTGTTCAGGCATGCCCGCGATTTGGCCCGTTGCGTGGTGGACGAGCTCCGGAAACCAAGCGTGCACGACGGTGGGACCTTGGATTTCATTGAAGGGAATTTCTCGCAGCAAGTCGTCGTCCGGCAGTGGGAACAGCTGTTCCTGGAGTGCCTGGAGAGCGGGCGGGACCTGCATGACAAGAGCGAGGTGGTGAATCCCGATTTTGAACTGAAAAGATACAAAGAGTGGCTCAGGCGGTTCAAGCTCCGCCATCCTTGGGCCTGTCGGGCGCTTCCGCCGCTGGACGTTTTCGTCGATGCCTATAAGCGGCTGGCCTTGTTCGTTTCAAAGCGGGTGTATAAGTACTTCTGACCTTATTTTGAAGCGGAGGGCGACGCGATGAGCCGGCTCAACCGTCGGATAAAGTGGGGCCAGTCTTTTTCCGTCAGGAAATCCTTGTAGTCCTCCTTCACGGCAGTGTCGTCCTTGTGCCGCTCCACGATGCCTTCAATGTCCGGGAAGCCGTCGAAGGTGTAGACCTTCAGCCGGGGCTCGTGCGAGTAGTCTTTGAACGACCCCGTGTCCGGCCCGATGATTTTGCAGCCATAGGACAGGCTGTCCATCAGCATCATCGAACTCAGTACGCTTTCCGACTGGTAGGTGCATAGTACGAAGCGGGACCGGGCCATATAGGATGCCAGTTCCTCGAACGAGGGGCGCTCGTCGATGTAGGTCACGTTTTGGGGCAGGGCCTCGCGCAACCTCTCCCGGAGCGACGGCGGCGAGCATTTCCCGATGATGCACACTTTGAGGTTCGTGGTTTGCTTCTCCCTGATGTATTGCACGAACTGGAGCACGCCCTTGTATTCCGAGATGCCGCCCCAGATGAGCAGGTCGTATACCTTATTAATATGGGCCGGCATGTATTCCAACCGGCTTTTGGTGGGGTGGTCGAGGAAATGCGTTTTCTTCCCGGCGTGGGGATAGGACGCCTTGACGAGCGCCGCGCCTTCCTGGGCATGGGTGACGATGAGCGTCGACGCCCGCGCCATGGCTTTCATGATGAGGCTTTTGGTGAAGGGGTGGCTTTTGTTGTGCGACATCTTGTTGTGGAACATCCAGATGATTTTCTTTTTCCGAAGTTTTAAGATGCCGATGAGCCCGAAGAACAGCAGCGTCTGGATTTTCCCGAACCTAGCGTCGGGAATGTTTTCGGGCCAATTGAAGATGAACACGTCGCCCCAATATTTGGGGGACAAGATGTTGAGGAGCGGATTCTTGTGGGGCGGATTGACCACTTCCATGTTCCCGCTTTGGTTGATGGCATTCACGTAGTCGGGAATATAGCCCGCTTTGCTAAGGCTTAATACCCGGGGGAATAATGTAACCTTGAGGCTCATCTTCTTCGTCATGGTGCGTCTTTTAGTTTC
This sequence comes from uncultured Paraprevotella sp., assembly GCA_944321525.1. Classification (GTDB taxonomy): domain Bacteria; phylum Bacteroidota; class Bacteroidia; order Bacteroidales; family Bacteroidaceae; genus Paraprevotella. The sequence goes on along the minus strand of CALULQ010000002.1, from coordinate 23,315 downwards.
TAATGAAAGCCTTCAGGCGCAAGGCTGAGGCTGTTAGTTCTTACAAAAGTAGGGCTTTTTTGTGATTATTCCATGAAGGGAACCGACTCTTTTTCTTCGTGAAAACATGTTCTTCGGCATGTTCCTGCTTTCTCCTCCTGGCGCTCTTCCGGGAAGCGGGCGGCCCGTTCCATGAAATGGCAGGCAAAACGGGGGACGGGTCGCAGGTTCGTCGGGGACGGTTGCGTCTCGGCAATGAAAATAAAAGCGTGCTTCGCCGGTTTTTATTTTGCATTTCTCTCGACTTGCACTATCTTTAGATAAGATAGGCTGCGTCTCGGCAATGAAAATAAAAGCATGCTTCGCCGGTTTTTATTTTGCATTTCTCTCGACTTGCACTATCTTTGTGATTGGCTTATCATTCACGTTGTTCCATGGATGCAGGGGATCAGAGTTTAATCAGGCATATTAAGGCGGGAAACTTGAAGGCTTTCGAGCAGGTCTTTAAGGAGCACTATGCCTTGATGTGCAGTGTGGCCATGGATTACGTGAGCGATTCCGCCTTGTGCCAGACGCTGACGGAGGACGTGCTGCTGAACTTGTGGGAGAAGCGCGAGGGATTGGAAATCAATACTTCGCTGCGGGCCTATCTGCTACGCGCCGTGCGCAACAAGTGCATCGACCACCTGCGGGCCAACCGCCAGGCATCGGACAGCGTGGGATACTACGACTCCATGGAAGGCACCTTCGGCTATACCTTCGCCGACGAGCGGGATTTGTTTGAGCAGTTGGTGTCCGACGAGCTGGAAGCCTTGTTGGAACAGGCCATCGACGAACTGCCCGAGGAGCGGCGTCGGGTGTTCCTGATGGTGCGCATGGAGAACCGCACCTATCAGGAAGCGGCCGATGCGCTGGGCATTTCGGTGAACACTGTGAAGTATCACATGAAAAAGGCGCATGCGGAATTGCAGGAGAAGCTGAAAGGTTACATTCTGATACAGATTTTGCCCTATTTGTTGCTTCTTGATTGGCTCGCTGGAGCGAAATAGGCGGATTTATGGCCCCTCGTTGGCAAAATGAAGTTTCGGATTGTAAGCTGCGCCCCGTGCCGGACGATGTTCTTTATTCTTTTTCTGCCGATTTTGAGTTAAAAATGAAATATTTCTGTTTTTCCACTACCCCAACTGTCCTTTTGTTCCGTCATAATAGAAAAAAACGCCAAAGTGGAAGCTCAGGAGAATATAGATGATTGGATAGAGAAACAGTTCGCGGAGGGGTTGCCTCCCGAAGAGGAAGAGCGCCTGCGCCGTTGGGTGCAGGCCGACAAGGCGCATCGTGACTATTACGACCGCCGGGTGTTCCTGTACAGGTGGTTGAGGATACAAAGCCGTATCCCCCGCTTTGAGAAAGAAAAAGGCAAGGCCTACCGGCGCTTCCTCGCACAAATGGAAGCCCGTCGCCGGCGTTTGCCCTTTGGTTGGTCGCCGGCGGTGTGGAAGCGGATGGCATGTGCCGCCATGCTGGTGCTGGCCTTGGGGACAGGGACCGTGTGGTGGCAGCAGGCCGGAAGCAGGCAGGCGGAGAACGTCGCGCAGACGGTGGAAGTGCCGTCTGGCGTGAAGCGGCGCGTGGTGCTGGCCGACGGTACGAAGGTGTGGCTGAACTCGGGCAGCAAACTGAGGCTGGAAGCCGGATTCGGGCAGGAGCACCGGACATTGGAACTGGACGGGGAAGGAATGTTCGAGGTGGCCAAGGACGAGCGGCTGCCCTTTATCATCCGTTCCGGTGACATCCGCGTCCGCGTGACGGGCACCATCTTCAACTTCAAGGCTTATCCCGAGGAACGCTTTGCCAAGGTCACCTTGCTGCAAGGCAGCCTGGATGTGTCCGACGCGCAGGCCGGCGGCACGCGCACCGTCAGGATGGCGCCGCGGGAACAGGTGGTGGTGGACCGCATGGAGGACGTGATGGAGAAAAAGTCCGTGGAAGCCTCTGGCGACGTGGCGTGGACCGCCGTGGGCCATCTGGACAAGGGCAAGGCCGGGCGTCCGGTCGCCCGCGAGGAAGAAGACGCGACGCAGGCGTTGGTGTTCGACGAAATGTCCATGGCGGAAATCGTCCGCCGGCTGGAGTCGGTGTTCCATGTGCGCATCGTGGTGAATGTCCCGGCCCTGTTGCAGGAGCGCTATTACGGCGACTTCCGGGGGAAGGACGACATCTTCGACATCCTGGACGTGATGCTGCGCGGAGAAGCGGTGTCCTATCAAATCAAGGGCGACACCATCTGCATAGACGAATAATCATTTAGTAATAATCATACGGTAAAAAGAAAGATGTTTAACACAAAACACAAGAAACTGCTGGACGGTTTGTTGGCCTTGGGGCTGCTCTGCACTCCGGGCACGGTTTGGGCCCAACATGGGAATGTGACCCTGACGCTGGACAACGTGACCGTCAAGGAGGCTTTGGAACAGCTCAATGCCCAGACCTCTTATTCCTTGTGGCTGAACGTGGGCGACGTGGATTTGTCGCGGCGGGTGAGCCTGCAGGTGAAGAACGGGAGCGTGGGCGAGGTGCTGAAGAAAATCCTGGCCGGACAACCCTTGGCTTACGAAGTGAAGAACAACACCATCAGCATCTTCCCGCAAAAGAAGGACGGGAACACGACGGAAAGGAAAGTGGAAGGCGTGGTGCTGGACGACTTGGGAGAACCGCTCCTGGGCGTGGCGGTGCGCTGCAAGGAGCATGCGGACGTGATGTGCGCCACCGACATGGATGGCCGGTTCACGCTCAACCTGCCGGCGGACGGCAAGACCCTGCAATTCACTTTCATCGGCATGGCGCCGCAGGAACTGGCCGTGACGGACGGACCGATGAAGGTGGTCATGAGCGACAAGGAAAAGGAACTGGAAGAGGTCGTGGTGACCGGTTACCAGAAAATTGACCGCAAGCTGTTTACCGGCGCGGCGGCCCGCATCTCGGGCGAAGAGGCCAAGGTGGACGGCGTGGGCGACGTGAGCCAGATGCTGCAGGGAAAGGCGGCCGGCGTGGGCGTGCAGTCCGTCAGCGGCACGTTTGGTGCGGCGCCGAAGATTCGTGTGCGCGGAGCCTCGTCGATATATGGCAACCAGACCCCGTTGTGGGTGGTGGACGGCGTGGTGCTGGAGGACGTGGTGGAGGTTTCGGCCGACGACCTCTCTTCGGGCAACGCGGCCACGCTGATCAGCTCCGCCGTGGCGGGCCTGAACCCCGACGACATTGACAACTTCCAAATCCTGAAGGACGCATCGGCCACGGCCCTCTACGGCGCCAGGGCCATGAACGGCGTGATCGTGGTGAACACCAAGCGCGGGCGCAAGGGGCACGCCAGTATCAGCTACACGGGCGAGTTCACCGTGCGTACGCGGCCTTCCTACCGCCAGTACAACATCATGAACTCCAAGGACCAGATGTCCGTGCTCATGGAGCTGGAGGACAAGGGCTGGTTCAACCACGCCCAGATGGCCCGCACGGAGAACGGCGGCGTGTTCTACCTGATGAACGACCTGATATACCGGGGCGAGCTGATGAACACCGAGCCCGCCCGCCTGGCTTACCTGCAGAAGGCCGAGATGCGGAACACCAACTGGTTCAAGGAGCTGTTCCGCCCCACGATACAGAGCAACAACTCCGTGAGCATCTCGTCGGGTACCGACCGCAGCAGCTTCTACGCTTCGATGAGCTTTCTGGACGACCCGGGATGGAGCGTGTCCGATAAGGTACGCCGCTACACGGCCAACGTGAACGCGTCGTACGACATCAGCAAGTGGCTCACGCTGGGCGTGGGCGTGAACGGCTCGGTGCGCAACCAGCGCGCGCCCGGCACGTTGGACCGCACGGCGGACCCCGTGAGCGGCGAATACTCGCGCGACTTCGACATCAACCCCTTCAGCTACGCCCTGAACACGAGCCGCACGATGAGCCCGGACGAGACTTACATCATGAACTACGCGCCCTTCAATATCCTGAACGAGGCGCGGAACAACTACATCGACCTGGACATGACGGACATGAAGTTCCAGCTGGAGCTGACCTACAAGCCTGTCAAGGGGCTCGACCTGAGCGCCATCGGCGCCTTCCGCTACGTGAAGTCGACGCAGGAGAACAAGGTGATGGGCGAGTCGAACCTGGCGCAGGCCTACCGCGCCGCCGGCGACGCCACCATACGCGAGAAGAACAAGTTTCTCTACCGCGACCCGGACAATCCGGATGCCGTGCCGGAGGTGGTGATGCCTAAGGGCGGTTTCTACAACACGACGGACAACATCCTGAAGAGCTACTACTTCCGCGCCTCGGCGAACTATAACCGCCTGATCGCGCAGACCCATCCGTTCAACATACTGGCTGGTATGGAAGTGAAGAGCGCCGACCGTCAGAGCGGCTTCAACAACGGCTACGGCTTCCAGTGGGACCGCGGCGGCACGCCCTTCGTGGACTACCGCATCATCCAGCAGCTCCTGCTGGGCGGCGACAACTACTACGGGCTTTCGCAGTATTACGACCGCTTCGTGGCCTTCTTCGCCACGGGCAGCTTCTCCTACAAGGGACGCTACACCTTCAACCTCACCGGCCGCATGGATGGTTCCAACCGCCTGGGGCGCTCACGCGACGCGCGCTGGCTGCCCACGTGGAATGTGTCCGGGGCGTGGAACGTGCTGGAGGAAGAGTGGATGAAGAGCCAGAACGTGGTGTCCACCCTCTCGCTCCGCGCCACCTACGGTCTGACGGCCACCATGGGTCCGGCGGACAACGCTCTGGCCGTGTTCCGCAACACCACGACCTACCGCGGCGACGACGGCTATAAGGAGTCGCAGATCTACATCGAGTCGCTCCAGAACAAGGACCTGACGTGGGAGAAGCAGTATGAGTTCAACTTTGGTTTCGACGTGGGCGTGTTGCGCAACCGCGTCAGCCTCAGTTCGGACATCTACAGCCGCCGGGGCTTCGACCTCATCGGCATGGTGCGCACCAGCGGCATGGGCGGGCAGAAGTGGAAATACGCCAACTACGCCGACATGAAGTCGTGGGGCGTGGAGTTCACGCTCAACACGAAGAACATCGAGCGCAAGGACTTCTCGTGGACCTCGAACCTGACGTTCGCCTACAACCACAACGAAGTGACCAACCTGCAGTCCATCTCCAGCATCTTCGACCTGATGACGGCCGAGGGCGCACCGCTGGAAGGCTATCCCGTGCGCGGCCTCTTCTCGCTGCAGTACAAGGGCCTGACGGACGAGGGCATCCCCACGTTCATCAACGAGAAGGGCGAGCTGACCTCCACGGGCATCAACTTCCAGAGCACGGACCCCACTTACCTGAAATACGAAGGTTCGGTGGATCCGACGGTGACGGGCGGTTTCGACAACCAGTTCAAGTGGCGGGAGTGGACGCTGGGCCTCTACTTCACCTTCCAGGCCGGCAACAAAATCCGGCTCGACCCGGAGTTCTCCGCCTCCTACGGCGACTACTCCTCGATGCCGAAGGACCTGAAGAACCGCTGGATGAAGCCGGGCGACGAGCACCGCACCGACGTGCCCGTCATCCCCTCGTCCTACCAGTACGCCACCATCGAGAACCTGGACATTGCCTACAACGCTTACAACTACTCCGACATCCGCGTGGCAAACGGCGGATTCCTCCGGCTGAAGGAGCTGACGCTGGCCTACGACTTCAAGGGCGACTGGATGAAGACCATCGGCATGAACCGCCTCCAGCTCCGGCTGGTGGCCTCCAACCTGTGGCTCATCTATGCCGACAAGAAGCTCAACGGACAAGACCCCGAGTTCTTCCGCAGCGGCGGCGTGTCGATGCCCTTGCCGCGGCAGCTGACCCTGTCACTGCGGACCAGTTTCTAACCAGACACACAACATGAAAAGAAGAATGAAGACCAAACGACATATATTGAATTATGCGGCCGTGGCGCTTGCCACACTGGCGGCGACGGCCTGCAACGACTTCCTCGACGAGGTGCCGGACAACCGCACGGTCATCGACACGCCCGAGGCCGTGTCCGAGCTGCTGGTGTCCGCCTATCCCGACGGCAACTGCGTGTTCTTCACCGAGTGCATGTCGGACAATGTGACCGACCGCGGCAACACCCTCGACCCCTACGTGCAGGCCGAGTGGGACCGTGCCAACCGCCAGGCTTTCTACTGGGAGGACATTGACATGACTTATCAGGACAGCCCGAGCTATTTCTGGATGGTGTGCTACCAGGCCATCTCCGCCGCCAACCACGCCCTCGAGGCCATCGCGGAGCTGGAGGCCAAGGGCACGGACTGCAGCGTGCAGAAGGGCGAGGCGCTGGTGTGCCGCGCTTACAACCACTTCATGCTGGTAAACGTCTTTTCGCAGCATTACGACCCGGCCTACGCGGACGACGACTTGGGCGTGCCCTACGTGACGGCGCCGGAGAAGGAGGTATTCGGCCATTATGAGCGCCTCTCGGTGAAGGAGACTTACGACATGATCCGCGCCGACCTGGAGCAGGGCCTTCCGCTCATCTCCAACAAGGCCTACGGCGAGACGCCCAAGTACCACTTCACCCGCGAGGCGGCCCAGGCCTTCGCTGCCCGCTTTTATCTCTACGTCGGAGAGTGGGAGAAGGCCGCGCAGGCTGCCGGCGAGGCGCTGGGCGACAATCCCACGCTGCGCGACTGGAACGCCTACATCCAGATGTCCACGGCCAACCGGGAGAAGAACTACACTTCCGTGCAGGAGAGCGCCAACCTGTTGCTGGCTTCCACGTTGTCCATGTTCGCCGTGGACCAGCCCTTCTACCGCTACGGCTATTCCACGGCGGTGAACAACTCGCTTTTCGGGCAGAACGACAACCTCGTGGGGGGCACCTGGGCCTACCGCGCCGAAGCCTACAACCTCTCGAGCGAGGCGTTGACCCTGATGAAATGGAAGGCTTACAAGAAGACCGACGGGGTGAACTCCAACAGTGGATACTATTACGTGATGGTGCCGCTCTTCACCACCGACGAGGCCGTGTGCGACCGCATCGAGGCCTTGGCCATGCAGGGGCGCTACACGGAGGCCTGCCGCGACATAGAGCTTTTCCTCACCAACAAGATCCGTGACTACGATGCCGCGAAGCAGCCCGTCACGCCGGAGATGGTGGAGGCCTACTACAAGGACAAGGCGCCGCTCCATCCCTGGTATGAGAGCCGGATGGACGCGCGGCAGATGGCCTTCGTGCAGTGCGCCGCCGACTTCCGCCGCCGCGAGCTGCTGATGCAGGGCGGGCGGTGGTTCGACATCAAGCGCTTCGACATCGAGGTGACGCACGAGGCCTACCAGACGGGGGCCGCTGACGTGCTCGTGCGCCGCGACCTGCGCCGCGCCGTGCAGATTCCCCAGGAAGTGATATCCTATGGCATCGCGCCCAACCCCCGTTGACGCGCGGCCGTGTTTTGTCCATTTAAAAAAAAGAACAGAAGAATGAACATGAAAAAGATATTCCTGATGGCCGCGCTCTGCCTGCCCCTGCTGGCGGCCTGCGACAAGGAGGACCTGGGCGCGTCGGACATCCGCGTGCCGGCCTTCGACTACGACGCGCTGAGCCAGACCGACAAATACATCTATGACAACTACACCGTGCCTTACAACATCGACGTGGTGTACCGCTGGAACCAAGGCGACATGTCGTCCGACGACATGCGGCGCAACCTCGTGCCGCCCCGCGAGGAACAGGTGGAGCCTTTCCTGCAGATGATCAAGACCGTGTGGGTGGACACCTACGCTTCTGAAGTGGGGGCGCAGACGCTTCGCGCCTACGTTCCCAAGGTGCTCCTGTTGACGGGAAGCGCCAGTTACAACGACGACGGCAGTACCACCGAGGGCACGGCCGAGGGCGGACGCCAGATTGTGCTTTATTCGGTGAACGACTTCAACTTCCAGCTGGACCAGATCATGTCCTATGCCCACGTGATGCACCACGAGTTCGCCCATATCCTGCACCAGACGGTGGAGTACGACCCGGAGTTTGAGAACATCACTCCGGCCTATTCCTCCTCATGGATGCAGATGAATGACCAGACGGCCCGCTCCAAAGGCTTCATCACGGCCTATGCCTCGTCCAATGCCAACGAGGACTTCGCCGAGATGGTGTCGCAGATGCTGACCCATACGGCCGAGGAATGGAACGCCCTGATAGAAGGGGCGGGCAACGTCGAGGCCGTGGCCGACCTGAGGGCCAAGGAAGCCATCGTGGTGGCCTACATGAAGAACAATTGGGGCGTGGACATGGCGACGTTCCAAGCCAAGGTGGTGGCTGCCATAGAGGCCGCCGCGCAAAACTAAACGTAAAAGGAGGAAATGATGTATACAAAAATATGGAAAATGGCCCTGCCGGCCGTGTTGGCGGCGGGGATGTGCGTGGGATGCGACAACGAAGTGGACGACGTGTTCGACCGCAGCGCCACGCAGCGCATCGAGGCGGCGCTGGCCGAGTGCGACGCCATGCTGCAGGATGCCGAGCATGGCTGGCGTTTCGACTACACGCCTTCCAACAGCGCGATGGTGAACTACGTGATGCGCTTCCACGACGGGCGCGTCTCGATGGAGAACGCCGAGGGCGAGACCTCCGAGTCCACCTACAAGCTGGTCAATGCCGAAGGCCCCGTGCTTTCGTTCGACACCTATTCCATCCTGCACGAGCTGGCCGACCCGTCGGAGCAGCCCTACGGGACGGGCAAGGGCGGCGAGTTCGAGTTCATCGTGGCCCAAGTGACGGAAGACACCATTTACGTGCGCGGCCGCAAGTCGGGCAACGCCTTCAAGCTCTCCCGCGCGCCACTGGGCGAGATACACCACGTGCGGCTCGAGGCGCAGATGGATGTGGACGGCGGGCGCGACATCGCTTTCTTCCACACGCTCCAGGCCGGCGGACAGGATGCGGCGACGCTTTTCTTGGGGGACGACAAGCGTAGCCTGGACGTGACGACGGCCGACGGGCAGAGCCGGAACGTCCCGGTGGAGTTCACGGCCGACGGCTTCCGCTTCACGGCACCGGTGGCCGTGTCCGGCGCGTCGGTGACGGAGATGAAGTGGGACAATTCGCTGAAGACTTTCGTCACGCCGGACGGGAACGTGCGGGTGGCCGAGGCTTCCAACAGTCCCTTCGATTTGGGCGAAACCGTGGAGCTCCTTTTGGCCTCTCCTTATTATAAGATGAACGGGGCGAGCGCGGCCATCACGTTGCAGCTGGTGGAGTTTGCCAATGCTTTCCCAGGATGGCAGCGCACGGAGTTCTTCTTCAATGCCGACGCCGTGGTAGACACGCTGAAATATAAGGTAGACACCCAAGAGCAGGTGACGGAACTGGGACATGCGCAGGGCAAGGCCGTGCTCAACTCCATGAGTTTCGTGGTGGATAACACTTACGGACTGCCGGAATGGGGCAACTTCACGGTGAAGCGCACCGAACAGGTGGATGCCGACGAGGTGGTCTTCGTGGAGGGCATCCGCAACGGAGCGCCGGCCAACACGCTCAACCGCAACCTTTTCCTCAAGAACATCAAAGGCGTGCTCTTCGACTCCCGCGGAGTGACGGTGGTGGCCCGCAAGGGGAAGTTCTATGTCGTTTCCTCGTCCGAGCCAAAGCGGTGGCTGATTCTTGAGCCGCAGCCGCTCCCGCAGCCGGCCATGGTGATACCGACCTTAATCGTACAATAAAAGTTTAACTTAGCATAACATAACAGAGAAAAAATGAAGAAACAAACTTTTCTTTTGTGGGCCTTGGCCGGCATGGCCGCCATTCCGGCCCATGCACAGACGGAATATGAAACCCGCGCGGTCGTGTCGGACCTGAAAACCTCGCCGGCCGCCATGCGTGGCGCGGCAGCGGCACAGGCCGACGGCGCCGAGTATGTCTACCCCGTGGGCTTGCGCAACTTGGGAATGATCAGCCAGGATGACAACGCCTGCTGCAACTTCTTGTCCTTTAATACGGTGACCAATGCCGACGCCTACATGTGGGCGCCGATGGGCGAAACGGTGACCTATATTGATTATTCCACGGTGGCTGCCACGGATTACCATTGGTTCATCCCCGGTGCCGATGCCACGGAACTGGAAACGCAGGATGCCGACGCGGTGTACAACACGCCGGGCGTCTATCCTTTCCCCACGATGACGGTGAAGGACGGGGCCGGGAAGTCTTATGAATACACCGCGCCCGGCAAAATCAAGGTGGGCGGAAAGGGCGAGATCTGTACGTCCAACATGTTGAACCTGGGCACGGACATCAACGACCCGGCCACCACGGCCGTCGTGGCCCAGCGTCCTTTCGGTATGGAAGGAAGCGGCTGGCTGGGTGGCACCAATGCCTTGGACCTGGTGGGCTATGGCAACCTGTTCATGATAGCCCATCCCGACGCTTCCATCACGGGCGTGCGGGCCTACTTGCCGGAGGTGCCGATGCACGAGCCGGGCGACACGCTGATCATGCAGATATGGTATCCTCTGACGGGCGAGTCGAGCATCCAGCTGATGGGACTTCCGCTGGAAGCCGTCATATTGCCCATGGACGAGATCAAGCCCACGACGGATACCAGGCTGAAGAATGTGGCCGTGGCGGAGTTCAACCTGACGACGCCGCTGAAGATTGCCGACAAGCCCTTCTTCTTCGTGACCATCGAAGGCTTTGGCCACGACCCTTCCAAGCAGAACGCCCGTTTGCTCATCGACATCAAGCCGGTGCAGATGGACGAGGCCACGGCCGGCAACCTTTTGGCGCATAATTCCTTCTGCCGCCGCGAGGGCTTCGACGATTACCTCCAGCCCATCAACTATTTCGGTGCCCAGTTGGGCGAGTCGTTCATGATTTGTCCTGTGCTGGACACCCATACTCCCGAGGGCAGCGGCGTGGGCAGCGTGCAAGCCCTGAAGCCCGGGCGTGCCGCTTATGAGGGCGGCGTGCTGTCGCTCAGTTCCGAGGGCGCGGAGCGTGCCGTGGTCTACAACGTGGGCGGCGAGCGCGTCGTGGAGACGTCACTGGACGGCGGACAGGCCGAAGTGCAGGCACGTTTGGCCAAGGGCGTTTATCTGGTGCGCTTCATGAAGGGCGGCAAGGTGTCCGGGGCGGCCAAACTGTTGTGCAATGAATGAAGATAAATGTTGAATCTATAAAAAAGGAGAAAAGAAGATGAGAAAGTTTACGAAAATGTGGGCTGCCGCCCTGTGCGCTTTGTTCGCCGGGACGGTGCAGGCCGAGGATTATGTTTGGAAATATGTGACGGCCGGCGACGCCACCACGCTGGCCATCCGCAGCGACGGCTCGCTGTGGTCGTGGGGTTGGAACGAAAAGGGCCAGGCTGCCAACGGCGTGAGCGAGCGCTCGGCCATCCCGACGCTGGCGGATGCCAGTCGGACGTGGAAGAAGGCCGTGAGCGGGAAGGCATATAGCTTTGCCCTGGCCGACGACGGTTCGTTGTGGGCTTCCGGGACAGGTGAAAACGGCGTGCAGGGAACGGGCGACGGTCTGGCGCACAAGGTGCTCACCCGCATCGGCACGGACAACGATTGGGCCGACGTGGCTTGCAGTCGCTTCTGGGGCTATTGCGGATTCGCCATCAAGACGAACGGCACGCTTTGGGCCTGGGGCGAGAACACTGCCGGCCAGTTGGGCATCGGCAACATGCAGTCGAAGATTCTGCCCGTGCAGGTCGGCACCGACACCGATTGGAAGCAGGTGGCTGCCGGCGCCGCTTCGGTGCTGGGCGTGAAGACGGACGGCTCCTTGTGGGGCTGGGGCCTCAACATGAACGGAGAGGTGTTCGGCCATGAAGGGAAGCAGCTTTCCCCCGTCCGTCTGGGCGACGCCACAGACTGGGCCAGCGTGACGGTCATCGACTACCGCGTGTATGCCGTGAAGACGGACGGCACGCTTTGGGCCTGGGCCGACAACAGCAAGAACCTGTTGGGCTTCAATTCCGGCACGCAGGGCGAGACGACTTCGGAAGGCAATCCGGTGGAGGTCGTGACCGAAGGCAAGGTGGCCGAACCGCGCCAGGTGACGGCCATCGAAGGCAATGTCCTCGTGGTGTCAGGTTGTGAGAACACGTTGAGCGTGGGCACGGGCAAGGACGGCATCATCGACCAGGTGTGGATGCTGGGCTCCAACACCGACGGCGCTCTGGGCGACGGCAACGGCCTGGGCAACGGCAGCAAGGACATCCCCTTTGCGACCGTTCCGGTGCATCCTTCTTTGCGGTCAAGCTTGCAGTTCGCCGGCATGTCCAGCGGACAGAACTACACGATGATGCTCACCACGGACGGCGACATCTGGGGCTGGGGCTGCAACCGCGGCGGACAGCTGGGCGACGAGACCCGTTCCGACCAGCTGCAAGTGGCATACGAGGTGAAGCCCACGCTGATCAACTGTCCGCAGGACGAGGTAGGGTTGTCCGTGGCCGATGTGAAGGGTAAGGCCGCTGCTGCGGTGGCCTTCGACGGGCAAGCGCTGTCCATTCAGGCCGACGGCCGCCTGACTTCAGCGGTGGTCTACGGCATGGACGGCCAGGCCGTGATGATCCTGCCGGTGTCGGCTTCGTCGTGGGACGTGTCGGCCCTGTCCGCAGGCGTCTATGTGGCCCGTTTCGTGGTCGATGGCGCGGCCGTGACCTGCAAGTTCGCGGCGGAATAAAGTTCAGACTTCAAAACAAACGATTATGGGAAATGTGTTTAGGGGAGTTTTCTCCTTCGTTATAATGGCATCTTGCGCGCTGGTTTCCAGTGCGCAGGAGCCTGTTTCCGTGGCGGCGGACGACATCCCGTCTTCCTTGAAAAGTGCCACGGAAATCGTGCTGACGGGCGAGTGGGGCAATGCCGAGTTCAGCCAGTTGAAGACCGCTTTGGGCACGGCCGGTTTCATTTCTTCTCCCAACAACACGTTGGCGAAGGTGGACCTGAGCGGTGCGCGGATAGCTGAGGGCACGTCGTGGCTCATCAGCAGCGGTCTGGTTTCCAACGGCCTTTTCTTCAACTGCAAGGCCTTGTCCGAGGTGGTGATGCCGGTGGCCGAAGAGGCGGCCAAGTTCACCTCCTTCGAGAAAGCTTTTTCCGGTTGCACGGCCCTGACGACGGTGGACCTGAGCGGCCTGGTGAACGTGAAGAGTTTCAACAACGCGTTCTATGGCTGCGAGAACCTTGTGAAGGCCGACCTTTCGGGCAACACGGCGGCCACGTCGGCCGGCTCGTGGACTTCGGCCTTCGAGGGTTGCGCCGCGTTGTCGGAGGCAGTCCTTCCCGCGTGCTTCGTGCCCACGGAGAAGGTGTTTGCCGGCTGCACGTCGTTGCAGTCCGTCGACTGGACGTCCTGCGCGGCCACGGAAGTCCCCGTGTTCTATGCCAGCATGTTCGAGGGCGTTGAGCTTTCGGGCGTGACGCTCAAGCTGAACCACGAACAATATGTCCTTTTTGCCGCCGACGAAGGCTGGAGCCAACTGCAGTTGGAGGACCAGACGCCCGCGCCTTCCACGGAATACACGGTGGACGCTTCGGACATCCCCTCTTCGTTGAAGGATGCCACCGTCATCCATCTGACGGGCGAGTGGGGCAATGCCGAGTTCAGCCAGTTGAAGACCGCTTTGGGCACGGCCGGTTTCATTTCTTCTCCCAACAACACGTTGGCGAAGGTGGACCTGAGCGGTGCGCGGATAGCTGAGGGCACGTCGTGGCTCATCAGCAGCGGTCTGGTTTCCAACGGCCTTTTCTTCAACTGCAAGGCCTTGTCCGAGGTGGTGATGCCGGTGGCCGAAGAGGCGGCCAAGTTCACCTCCTTCGAGAAAGCTTTTTCCGGTTGCACGGCCCTGACGACGGTGGACCTGAGCGGCCTGGTGAACGTGAAGAGTTTCAACAACGCGTTCTATGGCTGCGAGAACCTTGTGAAGGCCGACCTTTCGGGCAACACGGCGGCCACGTCGGCCGGCTCGTGGACTTCGGCCTTCGAGGGTTGCGCCGCGTTGTCGGAGGCAGTCCTTCCCGCGTGCTTCGTGCCCACGGAGAAGGTGTTTGCCGGCTGCACGTCGTTGCAGTCCGTCGACTGGACGTCCTGCGCGGCCACGGAAGTTCCCGTGTTCTATGCCAGCATGTTCGAGGGCGTTGAGCTTTCGGGCGTGACGCTCAAGCTGAACCACGAGCAATATGTTATTTTCGCCGCCGACGAAGGCTGGAGCCAGCTGCAGCTGGAGGACCAGACGCCCGCGCCTTCCACGGAATACACGGTGGACGCTTCGGACATCCCCTCTTCGTTGAAGGACGCCACCGTCGTCCATCTGACGGGCGAGTGGGACAGCGATGCCTTCAACCTGCTTTGCATGGCCATGATCGACAATCCCGCTTTTGGCATGAGCGAGAACAACGTGCTGCAAAAGGTCGACATGAGCGCGGCCACGATTGCCGAGGGCACGTCGCTCTGCCGCAACGGGCTGACGCAATACGGCATCTTCCGCAACTTCAAGGCATTGGCCGAAGTGGTGATGCCGGCTGCCGGCGAGGCGGCCAAGTTCGCCAGTTTCGCCCTGGCCTTCCAGAACTGCTCGTCGCTGCGTGCCATCGACCTGAGCGGTTGTTCAGGCCTCGTTTCGCTGGAGAAGGCTTTCCAAGGCTGTGTGGCTTTGCCGTCGGCCGACTTGTCGGCCATGGGCGCTCTGGAGAACGTGGACGATGCCTTCCGCGACTGCGAGGCGCTGGCTTCTGTGGTGCTCCCGGCACGGTTCCCCATGGGCGACAACACTTTCGCCTATTGCACGGCGTTGACCTCTGTCGACTGGACGGCGTTCGAGGGGACCGAAGTCCCGGCATTGGGGAAAAGGTTCTTCATGGGCATCGACGACCTGTCGGCGGTGACGCTCTCCCTGAAGTATGACGCCTGGCGGCTGTTCTCGGCCGACGAGGACTGGAGCGAACTGACGCTCCTGAACACGGAACCGGACAAGGTGACCGACTTCACGGTCGACGCCTCCGAGGCGTCCTCCCTTGGCAGCCTGAAGCGCGCCGTGACCCTGACGCTCACGGGCGAATGGGATGGCGACGCGCTCAACCTGCTTTCGCTGGCCCTGGGCAACAATGGCGGCCTCTTCGCCACGGCGAACACCACGCTCGAACGGCTCGACATGAGCGCGGCCACCATCGCCGAAGGCACGGAACTCTATCGCATGGGCATCAAGGAATACGGCATCTTCAACAACTGCACGGCCTTGAAGGAGGTTATCCTCCCGGCGGCGGAAGAGGCTGCCAAGCTAACGAAGCTGACCAAAGCCTTCGAGGGCTGCACGGCGCTGACGGACATCGACCTGAGCCTGTTGACGGGCGCCACGGACATCGACTACGCCTTCAGCGGTACGGCCATCACGAAGGCCGACCTGAGCGGCTGCACGGCCTTGGGCAGCACGGTGAGCGCTTTCGAGGGTTGCGCGGCGCTGGAAGAGGTGACGCTGCCGGCCTGCTTCGTGGCGGACAACAACACGTTTGCCGACTGCGTGGCTTTGGATTCCATCGACTTCACGGCCTGGAAGGATGCCACGGCGGCCCCCGCCTGCAAGGGCAACACCTTTGCCGGGCTGGACGACCCCGCGCTGGTGACGCTCCGGGTGGACGCCACGTGCCATGAGGTGTTCGAGGGCGACAGCCGCTGGGGCGACTTCAACATCGTCTACGACGGCAAGCCGGACGGCATACAAGGCGTGCTGTCCGCTGACGGCGAAGCCCCCGTGACGGTCTACACCGTGGACGGCCGCTTCGTGGGCACGTTTGCCTCGGGCGAGGATTGGGCCTCGCACCTGCGGCCCGGCCTCTACATCGTGCGCGGCAAGAAGGTGGCCGTGACGGAATAAACACTATCAGGCGAGTCATACGGGCCTCCCTATACACCAACAGGCCGGGCAGCCGGGGCATATAAGCCCCCTGCCCGGCTTGTTTTGTATGACGGGCATGTCATACATCTGTGGTGAAAGTCCACGCGGGGCGTAGTTGCCGCCGAACCCCATAGCGACTTGCAAGTTTCGAGTGGTGACGCTCGGGAGAGAAGAAGCAATAGCGAACTCGTGGCCTGACGGACAGAAACCTGATACCAAGGCGTATCAAGCGGACAAGCTGGCCAGAGACAGCGAAGTTCCTAAAGGCAACCGTAACCTTGATGCGTAAATCAGGCAGGTAAACGATGAAAGATGTATGACTTATCCCGTGAGGTCTCGGCAGTCCTGAGGGGATAGTAACAACGAATGCCGAGGAGTCAGCAGAGGTCGTAGTAGCCGTCCTCGTGCAGGACAAGGCGAAGGGCCGAATAATTTGTAACGTTAATCAAGAATGTATGTTCCGATGTGAGTTACTGACGAGTGGCACTGTCAGAAACGTAAATGAAGGCATCCACAAAGAGGTAAGTATAATCCATCGGGAGCGGAAATTAAGAAAGACGGGAGATGAAACTAATCGAACAGATACTAGCCAAGGAGAATGTGCGTGAAGCCCTCAACCGTGTCGTGTCCAACAAGGGTGCGGCAGGCATAGATGGAATGAAAGTCGAAGATTTGCGCGGCTATATGAATGAGAATTGGCCGGGTATCAAGCAGTCAATCCTTGAACGGGGCTACAAACCCGCTCCAGTCAGGCGCGTGGAAATCCCCAAACCAAACGGCGGTGTACGCAAGCTTGGCATCCCCACGGTAGTTGACCGGACTATCCAACAGAGCATAGTCCAAATCCTAACGCCCATCTTTGAGGAGGAATTTCAAAAAAACAGCTATGGCTTCCGTCCCGGCAGGAGCTGCGGGCAAGCCGTGCTGAAACTTATGGAATACCTCAATGAGGGAGCGGAATGGATAGTGGACATAGACTTGGAGAAGTTCTTCGACAATGTTCCTCAGGATAAGCTGATGAGCTATGTCGGCCGGGTAATCCATGACCCCGGCACCGAAAGTCTGATACGCAAGTACCTCAAGTCGGGAGTTATGGAGAATGGTATCTACTCAGCCACGGAACTCGGTACGCCACAAGGAGGCAACCTGTCTCCTCTACTGAGCAACATCATGCTGAATAAGCTTGACAAGGAGCTTGTGCGTGGAGGTCTGCGCTATGTCCGCTATGCCGATGACTGCGTGATAGCAGTGGGGAGTGAAGCGAGTGCCCAACGTGTGATGCACACAATCACCCGATGGATAGAGCGGGTACTCGGTCTCAAAGTCAATGCGACCAAGACCCACGTTTGCCGGCCGGGCAAACTCAAATACCTCGGTTTTGGCTTTTACAAATCAAGTCAGACGGGGCAATGGGCAGCCCGCCCCCACGAAAGTTCGGTGGACAGGTTCAAGGGCAAATTGAAGAAGCTCTGCAAACGCTCATGGAGCATATCAATGACCGACCGTATCCAGCTTCTTAATTACACCATCCTGGGGTGGGTTAACTACTTCGCCATCGCATCCATGAAAGGCAAGATGACGGAAACAGATGAACACCTTCGGACGATGTTGCGCAAAGTGATATGGAAGCAATGGAAAACTCCAAAGAAACGGGCGTGGGGACTACGGAAACTTGGAATAAACAACGATTTGGCCAAGCTGACTTCCTATTGTGGTGACCGCTATGAGTGGGTAGTTCGGCGGACGTGCGTCGCACGGGCCATATCCAAAGAAGTCCTGACCCGCAGAGGTCTTGTCAGTTGCTTGGATTACTACACGATTAGGCATTCTTTGAAAACAAATTAAACCGCCGTATGCCGAACGGCATGTACGGTGGTGTGAGAGGGGAGGAAACGAAAGTAGGTCAGAAAACTTTCGTTTCCCGACCTACTCGATTTGTATGCCCGACATGAGCGTTGTCTAATGGGCGGAAGGAATCAGTAGAAATTCAGTGGGGGCCTGTAACAACGCCCGTGCCGGATTGTCACCCAAGCACGAAATTTCCTGCTAGAAAGGAAGGCTTTCCTTTCGCTTTCGTGTTTCAATGACAGAACGGACCGCCGCAAACAAGGCGCCGACTGTTAAAAACCGGGTGGAGAAATTGTTTGTATGGAGCATTTCTCCGTCCCTGCGGTCGTTTTTCCGCGGAAAAAACAGAATCGCTTTCCGTAAAGAAACGAACTGCCTTCCGCAAAGACGGAACTTTTTTGCCGCAAGGCACTCCCTGCGGGTGCTGAAAGAGGGGAAAAACAGAGCTTTGGAAGGCTTTTCCCGTCCCGGATGGAGTCCGCTCGTCTGCAAACCCCGTTTGTCCTTTTGCAAGCCATTCCCCTTGCGGGGCTGACGCGGGGGGCGGGTTCCGGCCGCACGGCGTTCCGTGGCGGACGGCAAAATGTCGCGGAAACCGGCTTTCGGCTTTCATCCTGCATTTCCTTGGACACACGAGGTTCGCGCATTTCCATTCTGTTCCCGTCCCGTGCCCGTTTGCGCGGTTCTCGCAGGGGTTGTCTTGACGTTTTGACAAAGTGTCATTTGGGGACTTGTTGCTGTCCGCTGGCCTTTTGGCGCCTTCGCGACAGGAGACGGCCGGCGCCATCGAAACATGCAAGGGAGTGCCCGAGGGCCATCTTTCTTTCCTTCCCGGACTCGCTGAAATATACGGCTGTCCCCATTGGATTTCTACTGCTCCAAAAAAACTCGATTGCAGTCGTATTATATTGCCATTTATTTGTATATTTGCGTGTGAATGGCAATATATGACTATATGGACAATCTTTCATACACCACCAACCAGGACATCATCGCCCTCCTTTGCCAGCGCCTGAAGGAGTACCGTCTTGCCGCCCGTATAAGTCAAAGGGAAATGGCGGAGAAGTCCGGGGTAAGCCTGACCACCATCAGCCATCTCGAACAGGGGATGAGCCGGAACATCACGCTCAACAATTTCATCTCGCTCCTGCGCGTGCTGGGGCTGGAACAGCGTTTGTCCGACCTGCTGCCCGAATTGCCCGTGCCCCCGATGGCATTGAAACAGATGAACAAGTACATCCCCAAACGAGTAAGGAGAAGCAGCCATGATACGGAATCTTGACGTTTTCCTTTGGGACCGGAAAGTGGGTTCGCTGGTTGCCTACAAGGAGAGGTACACGGAAAAGCACTGTTTCTATTTTGACCGCGACTTTCTCGGCAGCGGATATGACATCGCCCCCTTACGGGCCTCCATCCACAGCGTTTCCGTGAGGAACGGTTTGCCCGTGTACGGTGAGGACGGTAAACTTTTCGGCGGGCTTCCGTCGTTCATCGCGGATTCACTGCCGGATCACTGGGGCAACAAGGTGTTCAACGAATGGGCGAAGACGCGCGGTATCAGCGCAAGGAACCTGTCCGTCCTCGACCGCCTGGCCTATATCGGCAGAAGAGGCATGGGGGCGCTGGAGTTCCTTCCTCCGGCAGCAGAGGATATGGAGGAGCCCTTCAAAGTGGAGATAGCCGAACTTTACAGGCTGGCACAGTCCGCGTTGGATGAGGCTAAGGGCTTCAGGGCCGAGATACAGCCCGACTTCCTGATTGAGAGCCTGTTCAAAGTGGGCACATCCGCCGGAGGACGCAGGCCCAAGGCCATCATCAACCTGAACCCGGAGACAGGCGAATGCTATTCCGGCCAAGTCGCTGCGCCCGCACCCGGATATGTTCCCATGATTATCAAGTTCGACGAACATTCGGATATTCCCACCACACGCATCGAGTACAGTTACTACCTCATGGCGAAAGATGTCGGGCTGAACATGATGCCGTCGCGCCTCGTGGAAGGAGGACCGGACGCACATTTCCTGACAGAGCGGTTCGACCGCAGGGGAGGGAAAAAGTTGCATGTGCAGACCCTGGCCGCCATGAACCCTGACGCGGACAGTTACGAAAGCCTGTTCGACACGGCGTGCCGGATCGGCATCCTGCCGGCCGAGTTCAAGCAGCTGTTTCTCCTGACTGTAATGAACATAATAGGAGGAAATGTGGACGACCATAACAAGAACTTCAGTTTCCTGATGGATGACGACGGCGTGTGGCATATCGCCCCGGCCTACGATTTCACCTTCTCTGTGGATCCGTCCGCTCCGGGCTATGTAAACCGGCACAGCATGACCGTCTGCAACAGGAACTGCGACATCGGGCGCAGCGACCTGCTCGAACTGGCCAAACGCTACAACATCAAGGGAGCCGACACCCTCATAGAAAAAGCCGTCGGTGTTGTCTCCCGCTATGAAGACTATGCACGGCAGGCAGGGATAGAAGGGTATTGGCTGCAGAAAATAAAAGAGGAAACAGCCTACCGGATTATTGGTGTCCGGTAAAATAAAAGATGGTACTGTTCCTATTTGGTAGATTCAGCCTCATGTGGTTACTTGGGGAAAGCGCGAATGCCATCAAAATACAGATTCATCGCAAATCTCCTGCTGACACACTCATGGATCTTCTCCGGACTGGCGACAATGGTCCGGATAATGTTAATGTGCTATGTGGATTTTTACAGCCTGTTCAACCATCCGGAAAGGGATTGGGAGGCCATACTGAAAGCCGCATCGGAAGGACCGACACAGTTGGAACTTTTCACATAGAGGGGTAGGATCGCAATGTAAAGGGAGTAAACCACGACGGAATACGCCATGGATTACTCTCATCTACGATCCTAAAGTGGACACTAATATATTTTATAGTTACTCATTTATAAGTTGCATATTCTTCCGCGTCAACACGCAACAGTCTTTCCTCTTCAGTCGGATATGCAGACAGGCTGTCAGATACCGTTCCAACACATAACCTTCATTGGCAAAATCGGGAAGAATCTCCTCCTCCGTCAGTTCCCTGTGAGGAAGGGCGGACTGGCTCTCCGGTATGTGCCAACTCAGCAAAATGAAATGAGATGAAAGACGCGCGAGGTTACGCACAGCAGCCGGCCACAACGCCACGGGTATGTAAGGGAATACGTCCTTGCATACCACCATGTCGGACGGGGTCTCCACATCCAGTTCCTCCGTAAGATCCGCCACGTCGCACGCCTCGTCTCCCTCCGGCAGAAGCAAGCCAGAAAGGACGGGAGTATGAGGGTTGGCGTCATATCCCGCAAATGCAAGCCCCCGTTTCCTCCACTGAGACACGTAGAGACCGGAACCGCATCCCATGTCTATGCCTGTCTGCGCACCCACGCTCCACCACATCCACACTACGAACTCTTCGAAAGCCGCCTCGTAGACGTATTGCAGGAAGCCGTCGTACTGCCAACCGCCCGTCGGCATCGGACAGATCGCTCCGTCCTGCCACATATACCGGTCTATACGGTCCAACAGCGACATGCTGCAAGGCAGTTCTATCTTACGGGCAAAAAGATAATCTTAGTCCAACAGAAAGCGGAAATGTTCGCACCCCAGATTGGCCGGACGGTTGCCATTCTCATACTTCCAACGGATAAAACGGTGATTCCATGGCTCGATGGAATCCTTGTCCAACAGATTGACCAGCACGGTGGCCACATAACACTCTTCCGGGGCGAACGTCATCCACATCCGTCCATAGAAAGAAGGGGAACGGTCGGTATAGTCCAGCAACGTCGTGGCTGCATGGCGGCTGATGGAGAACCATTGCGAACCGCCATACAGATGGTCGAACTCGTCCGGAATCGGACGCTTCAAACCCCTCTCCTGCTGACGCCGTACCTGCTCCCACACCCAGCCGCGGGGATTCCTCTGTCCCGAGGCATCGTCAAACGGATAATAATACTGAAGCCTGCGGAAGGTGTTGTTTTCCCAGTTCGGATGGGGGAGGTGAAGATAACTGATGTATTCCTTTCCCGCATTCCGCTCAAAGAAAGCAAGAAAATGATCCAAAGGGCGCACCGGATAATCTTGCCCGCTGATAAGATGGAAATAGTCGGCATCACTTTGCCGTACGGCCATGCGCAACAAATGCAACTCGCTCTCCAGCACGCTTGTGCCGCCCCAGTTCACATCATATTCACGGGACACGAGTTTCACTTGCCGGTAACTTCGAAGCATTTCTTCATCCTCGCGGGAGAACGGCTGCTTCTTGTCTATATGAACAAAGACATCGCAATCCCTCGAAAAGTACCCTATCAAGCGGCAC
This sequence comes from uncultured Paraprevotella sp., assembly GCA_944321525.1. Classification (GTDB taxonomy): domain Bacteria; phylum Bacteroidota; class Bacteroidia; order Bacteroidales; family Bacteroidaceae; genus Paraprevotella. Next base: position 1,260 of record CALULQ010000002.1, on the reverse strand, counting down.
AGCTGCCTCACGTTTTTGTGGGCCAGCACTAATATGGCGTGTTTCATATATAAGTTACCTATTTGTTCAACTTTCGGAAGACATTTCGACGCACTCTCTGATATATTTCTTTGGCACCTTCTGGCTTTTTGAATGTTGATTAACCATAAACAAAGTATCCCCTTTCACTGTCATACGGAACGGGATGACGCTATCCTTTATCGTAAACGATGGCTCGTCATACGGTTCACAGCCTTGTGCCAAAGCTTCTTGCGCAGAAGACAAATGATGAGATACAGGTGCTTTAAAAAAGCAATTTTTCTCAAGCCTCAACTCAAAAAAGCAATCGTTCCCTTCTTGCCTTATGTGCCTTAAAGGCAACACGAAATATCCATTCCTCCCTTTCGTCTGCACGTCTCCCAAATCACGGGTAGTTCCCCAAAAATGTCCGGATGCCAATTGGCCGTCATAAAAGAACAAATCAACGAAAGACTCTTCGCCCTCGGAATCCACATCACCCGGCGCAACCACACAGCGGTAACTAGCCTGATATGTGCCGAGAGACTTCGGTCTAAACAAATCCTCTTTTTTGAAAGCACATTTTCTGTATAAATCCTCCACCATCACAGAATCGTGTGAATTATCCACCGTACGGAGAATTTTATTCAGGGCATTATCGTAAGCCTTTTGTCCGTATAAAAACTGTATGAGTATAGCACGGTTCACTTGGTCGCCGAAATCTTTTTTCACCGCAATCAACGAATCATAGATAGACACCGCCTGAGTGTAACAAGACCGCGCCCTTACGCTGTCGCCTTTCATGTCATAGACCCATCCTTCACAAAAGTAGAATTGCGGGACACGAGGATATTGCGCACGCAACGTATCTATCAGGAGAAGTGCTTGTCCAAAATCTCTTTCACAAAGCAAAGCATTCAGACGGGCCTCTCGTTGCACACGCGTTAAGTCTGTCTTCTCTTCAGACTGGGGCATGTTCCCATGAGTTTGCCTACACGAGGTGTTTATCACTGCAGAACAACCCAGCATTCCGCTCACAGACAAGATTGCAAAGACTTTCCCTATAATCCGACTCCTTATATTATACATACACATTCACATTCACCTTTTCATCAAGACTTGTTCTTTCACAAAACTTCTAACGGGCTTGATGTCCCAAAATGTATTAGCCTAACGATATAATATGTACGCGAGTTCGGGATAATTTCCAGTTAAAACAGTGCTAATTGCGTGCTGTTTTCAAGGTGTACCGGCAAAGCCTCT
>CALULQ010000001.1 GCA_944321525.1 uncultured Paraprevotella sp. | reverse complement strand
CAGGCTTTTCCTCCCTACCCAAATAATACTCCAGATACAGGCTGATTCTGCCATCCGAAAGTTTATTTTGCTCCAATTTGGGGTTTTCTTTCGTTTTATTTTCTAACTTTGCCATTGCTTAGAGGTTTTATCCCGATTCAGATACCATAACCGGGAGATTACACTAAATAATTGATTTCCTTTTGTTTTCCGATGTTGCAAAGGTACAAAAGAAATCGGAATTTCAAAGCGTACTAAAAGTGTACTGAATAACAGAAAATGGGCAAAATATGGCAAAAATGGAGAAAATAAGAAACACGCAAGTCATTGATAATAAGGAAGATAAATTCTTTTATTTTCCTATGGTTTCTATGGGCTGTACCGGGTCTGGGTACTGAGTTGGAGAAAGACGGAAATCTTTCTCCTTTTTCTTTTTTTATCCCCTCGCGATTCCTTGGCTTGCTGAAAGATATTTCTACGGCTTGAGGTGGAGTTTCTGCACCTCAAGATGCCGCATCCTGCAGCATGGCCATTGTCATCGGACATTGTTCACGTCCACAAACCTGACAGACGATGCAGGCAAGCATTATGAAATTCATGAGGAATATGTCGCGACGTCGTGCGGAAGCCGTCGTTGTACTTTGCGGAGAGTACTCGAGTACTTGCCGCAGAGTACAACGACGGACTCAGGAAAATGTCCACCCGCCTTCCGCACGGCAGCGCACGGCATCGGGCAAGGGACGCACCGCACGGCAACAACCGACGGCATCACGGTCACGGCCACAAAAGCGCAGCATGCCGCAGGACTTTTTTCCAGGACAAACCGGGCCTATTCCCCCTGCTACCGGAGAATAAGCCGCAGCCGGAGGCCGATTTGCACGGCCGCCGCCGTGTTGTTCACCTGCAAGGCCGCAAGGATGTTTTGCCGGTGGCGGTGGACGGTGTTGACGGAGATGCACAGCGTGTCGGCAATCTGCTTGCTGCCCATCCCTTCCGCCAAGAGGGCCAGCACGTCGGTTTCGCGTGCAGAAAGCAATTGGCGGTCTATCCGTTCGTAGGTTTCCGGCAACACGGGCAGGCCCGTCCGGTTGTCGACGATTTGCCCCGTGAATCCCCCGCCCGTCTCGACAAACGGAGTGTAAAGGCAAAGGGCCAGCCAGATGCTCCCGTTGGGGAAGCTTTCCAGGTAATAAGTGCGGTGGAGCACGGGTATGTCGCCATGCCCCTCCCGCCGGAAGTGCACGAGGCTCACCATGTTGTAGCCGGTGCGTTCCTCGACGGGTACCGATTTCTGGAAGTGGAAGAAGCGCAGTTCCAGCACATGCCTGTCCAGCAAATCCTCCGCCGGGATGCAGCCGAACACCTCTTCCTCGAAGGCGGAATCCGCCTGCAGGCAAGCGTCTGCCAGCCCGATACTCCCGCCGAAATTCCCGGCATAGATGAAACGGCGGTTCTCCTGGAAGTCGGACAACACGGCGATGCCGTTCTCAATCCTCACATACGACTGCGCCAGCAGCTTCCACCGCTCCAGCTTCTCGGGATAGCCCGGCGGCGCATCGAAATCCTGCCCCGTGAGCAGTGCTTTCAGCTTTCGTTCCTGAGTGTCCATCATGACAAATTGGTTAATTTTGACTATTGCACGCCCGGCCAGCCTTTGCTAACTTTGCACCGTTCCGGCCGGCCCAAGTGCGGACGGTCCTGCAAAGATAAGCATCTGCCGCTCATTCCTCAAAGAAATATTCGACAAAAACATGATTCATCAAGCTATAAGACAATGAGAAAAGACATGATTTTGCTGGCTCTTGCCGGCGTCGGTCTCGCCCTGCAAGGTTGCGGGCCGAGAAACAATGAAAAGACCGCGGAAACAGCCACGGAGCAAACCGCCACGACCGACAATGCAACGCAGGCCACGAGCCTCAGCGAATGCCGGGTGGACATCGGCGGACTCACCTTCAGCCACGCCCTCAACGGCGGTGACACGTGCGTCAGCGTCGTGAACGACAGCACGCTCCTGTTCCGCTGCACGGAAGGCCGCGACTTCTTCCGCGACCCCAACGACGGGAAACTCTCGAACCACACCCTTCCCGCCTTGTTCACCGAAGTGGACAACACCCGGCCGTTCACGCTCACGGCCAAGGTGACGCCCGAATTCACGGCCGAAGGACTGTACAATGCCGCCGACCTCCTGGTCTATGCCAACGACAGCCTCTGGCAGAAACTCTGCTTCGAAGAGGACGAGCGGGGCAACCACCGCATCGTGTCGGTCCGCACGCAAGGCACTTCGGACGACAACAACCACGAGCAGGTCGCAGCCCCGGCCGTCTACCTCAAACTGTCGTCCGACACCCGCACGCTGGCCAGCTACTACTCGCTCGACCAGAAAGAATGGCACATGGTGCGGCTCTACAAGAACTATTATCCCGCCCGGATATGGGTCGGCATCGCCAGCCAATGCCCCAAGAGCGGCACGTGCAACAGCTTGTTCGAGAGCATCAGCCTGCAACAGACTTCCGTGTCGGACTTCCGCATGGGCGACTGACCTGCCTCTCCGCGGAAGGCTCCATCCCACACCGGCAGCACGCCCCGTGGCCACCGCTACCGGCGTGCTGCCGGCATTTCATGGAGCGGCCGCCGCCGACTTTTCCCACTTTTTCCCGATGAAAAAGATAAAAACAACCGACTTTGCCACCCGACTGCACGGATTTGTGAGTATCTTTGCACAAAATCTACACAAACGATGAAATTATCGGATTTACGGACAGGGGAAAGCGGCATCATCGTCAAGATACACGGCCACGGCAGTTTCCAAAGGAGGATAACGGAAATGGGCTTCGTCTTCGGGAACAAGATCAAGGTCGTCCTGAACGCTCCCTTGCAAGACCCCATAGAATATGAAATCATCGGCTACAAGATTTCGCTCCGCCGCGAAGAGGCCGACAACATCGAGGTGGTGGGCGAGGATGAGGCCAAGGACGTCGTGCTCCGGCAGCACGGCGAGCTCTCCATCGACGCTTCGCACAGCGACGACGTGGAGTTCATCGAGCAGGAGATGGCGCGCGCGGCGGCCGAACGGAACCACATCATACGCGTGGCCCTCATCGGGAATCCCAACTGCGGGAAGACGTCGCTGTTCAACATCGCCTCCGGGGCGCACGAACACGTGGGCAACTACAGCGGCGTCACGGTGGACGCCAAGGAGGGCACCTTCGAATACAAGGGCTACACGTTCACGCTGGTGGACCTGCCCGGGACTTATTCCATATCGGCCTACAGCCCCGAAGAGCTTTACGTGCGCAAGAGTCTCGTGGAGGAAATGCCCGACATCGTGCTCAACGTGGTGGACAGTTCCAACCTGGCGCGCAACCTCTACCTCACCACGCAAGTCATCGACATGGACCTGCGGGTGGTGATGGCCCTGAACATGTATGACGAGTTCCGCAAGCGAGGCGACAAACTCGACAAAGAGCAGCTGGGACGACTGCTGGGCATCCCCATCGTCCCCACCGTGAGCAAGACGGGCGAAGGCATCGACCAATTGTTCGACGTCCTCATCCATGTCTACGAGAGGAAGCAACCCTCGCTGTGCCGCCACATACACATCAACCACGGCGAGGAACTGGAGCGGAGCATCCGGCGCATCCAGCGCATCATCCGGCAGGACGAAGCCATCCGCCACAAATACTCCACCCGCTTCCTGGCCATCAAATATCTGGAGCGGGACAAGGACATCGAGCGCATCGTGGAAGCCCTCCCCTGCCGCGAGGAGGTCATCGCCACGCGCTTCGAAGAGCAAAAGCGCATCGGCCGGCTGCTGGACACCCAGCCGGATTCCGCCATCGTGGACGCCAAATATGCCTTCATCCAAGGCGCACTGAAGGAAACCTACGAGCCGGCCACAGCCGAAGACCCGCGCCAACGGAGCGCTACCGACAGGATCGACCGCTTCGTCACCAACCGCTGGCTGGCTTTCCCCCTGTTCTTTTTCCTTCTCTACCTCATCTTCCAAGGCACGTTCACCCTTGGCGAATATCCCATGGAGTGGATTGAATGGCTCGTGGGCCAGTTCGGCGGCTGGATTTCCGCCTACATGCCCGACGGCATACTGAAGGACTTGGTGGCCGACGGCATCATCGCCGGCGTGGGGAGCGTCCTGGTCTTCCTGCCCAACATCATGATTCTCTACCTCTTCATCTCCCTGCTCGAAGACTCGGGCTACATGGCCCGCGCCGCCTTCATCATGGACAAAATCATGCACCGCATCGGACTGCACGGCAAGTCGTTCATTCCCATGATTATGGGCTTCGGTTGCAACGTGCCGGCCGTCATGGCCACCCGCACCATCGAAAGCCGCAGGAGCAGGCTCATCACGATGCTCATCATCCCCTTCATGTCGTGCACGGGGCGGCTTCCCCTCTACATCCTCTTCGCCGGCATCTTCTTCCCCGGCTGCGCCAGCCTTGTGCTGCTCGGCATCTACGTGCTGGGTATCGCCGCGGCCGTGGCCTCGGCCCATGTCATCGGCCTTTTCGTCAAGGAAGAAGACCTGCCTTTCGTCATGGAACTGCCCCCCTACCGCATCCCTACCGCCAAGTCGGTGCTGCTCCACACGTGGGAGAAGGGTAAGCAATACCTGCGGAAAATGAGCGGCATCATTCTGGTCTGCTCCGTCGTCGTCTGGTTCCTGGGCTACTTCCCCCGCTACGACCAGTATGCCACCGCGGCCGAACAACAGGAAAACTCCTACATCGCCGCCGTGGGGAAAACGCTGGAGCCCGCCTTCCGCCCCTTGGGCTTCGACTGGAAGATGAGCACCGGCATCCTCTCCGGCATCGGGGCCAAGGAGCTGGTCGTGAGCACGCTCGGCGTGATGTACAGTTCAGAAACCGACGCCGAAGACGCATCCGGCGGGAACACCCGGCTGCAGAAAGCCTTGGAAAAAGACGTCTCGCCCGCCGCAGCCTTGGCCTACATGGTCTTCGTCCTGCTCTATTTCCCCTGCATCGCCACCTTCGCGGCCATCAAGCAGGAAAGCGGCAGTTGGGGATGGGCCTGCTTCTCGGCCGCCTACACCGTCTGCGTGGCCTGGCTCGTGGCCTGCGGCGTCTACCATGCCTTCCTCTGGCTCTAAAAGCCAGCATCGCCATCCGTCGGACAACACAAACGCCAAGCCATGCAAACCCAGCAAGACCCGAACCACACAATGCTCAAATGGACAAGATAATATACATACACGGACTGTCTTCTTCCGGGATGTCGTCTACAGCCACGAACCTGCGCGCCCTCCTTCCCGAATGCGAGGTGCTGTCGCCGGACTTGCCGATAGCGCCCGACAAGGCTTACGACATGCTATGCAGGTTGTGCAACGAGGAGCAACCCCGGCTCCTCATCGGCACGTCCATGGGCGGAATGTTCGCACAGCAGGTCAGGGGCTACCGGAAGATTCTGGTCAATCCCGCATTCCACGTCTCCGCATTCATGCGCACTCAACTGGGCATCCGCGAGTTCCTGAATCCCCGACAAGACGGTGCCACCCACTATGAAATCACTCCGGATTTGTGCGACGCCTACCAACGGATGGAGGAAAACCAATTCGCCGGCATTTCGGACTTCGACCGGGAAAACACGTATGCCCTGTTCGGCACAAATGACACTCTGGTCCAAGGCTTCGAAGAATACACGGAACACTACCAACACGCCACTTGGTTTGAAGGCGAGCACAGGCTGAATCCCGACGTGACAAAAGCCATCGTCGTCCCCCTGATAAAGAAGATCCTAAGACAATGAACCGCATGCGATACCTGCTGGACGGCATCAGCCTGCTATCCAGGACTTACAAAGAAATGGAAGACGCCCGGGGAGAGAACTACAACCTCTTCCGAGTCATAGACATGACGTCCAACGAAACAAGTGTCCATTCCGCTTTCCTTGCCGACCTGCTCAACCCACAAGGCTTGCACCATGCGGGCGACGCCTTCCTGCGGCTCTTCCTCAAACAAATCCACTCGGAGATAGGCCTGGACACGGGCACGGCCAAGGTCGAAAGGGAAAAATACATCGGCCCCACGACAGAGCACACGGGCGGACGGCTGGACCTGTTCATAACCGACGGCACAGGCAAAGCCATCATCATAGAAAACAAGATTCACGCCTCCGACCAAGAGAACCAAATGGAACGCTACCACAACTTTGCGGAAAGCCTGAAGGGAGATTATGAGTTGCTTTACCTGTCGCTGAACGGAGAGGTGCAAGACGAAAAGAAAACCGCAAAAGCACTGCGCCGAAACGAACATTACCGTACGATTTCCTACGAAACCTATATTCTGAAATGGCTGGAGCAATGCCGTGAAAAAGCAGCAGACAAGCCATTGGTCAGGGAAGGCATTGGCCACTATTTGAATCTGATTAAATATCTCACGCACCAAACATTGAGCAAAGAAATGGAGAAAGAAATGCAAGGGCTCATCTTGGACAACCCCGATTATATCCGGAACATCGGAAACCTGAAACGGGCAATACTGTCGAGCGAAGTCACACTGCAAAGGAGCTTTTGGACGGGCCTCGAAAAGGCGATGGAAGCCGCGGGGCATCCTGTCATCCGGGATGAAACTTACCGCTATGCCTTGGACGACAAGAAGAATCGGATAGAAGGCTATTACAAAGGCATGGCAGACAACAGACGATACGGCCTTGAATTTCCCGTCGGCACTTGCTGCAACGTGGAGATACGGTATATGCCATACGAATGGACGAGCCCTTGATATGTGGGTTCTTTGCCACAGGAGGGAAAGGGACTGAGAGGAAAATATCCAATAAATATGCTCATCTGCAAACGCTTGTTGCCGGAATAGGCAACAACTACCGCCCCGACAAGGTCGGTTACTACCTGGGCGTAAAGAATCTTGTCCCCGAACTGTTTTTCAAGGCCCTCCCACCGGAAACATTGGAACGACTGGTGGACATGTCAGCCACCGTGGCACAGATTGCCCAATCCGCCAGCCAAGACATTGAAGCGATGCGCAAAGTACTGCAAGACATCGCCCATTAACATATATTAAGTCGAGAAATGCAATTTCCGCTTCACATACAAGTATAATTCCGTCAAGAACCAGCCCACAAAACCGGCCGTCGGAAATCTTCATCCAGATTCCGACGGCCGGTTCTTTATTTAAAGAAGAAGCTGTGCCACACTTGGGCACAAGCCGGAATTACATTTGCAAAAAACAACAGGTATGAAGCAGAAAATTGAACTTACTACGGCGAGACTCCTCGTCAGGACACCGGACGAACAGGATGTGCAGGACGTATTTAGCCTGATGAGCGACACGGAAATCGCACAAGACACTGGTTTCCGCCCTATGGACACTCCCAGTGAAGCGGAAGGGAAAATACGCAGGGGGATGAACAACTTGGATTTGTTTGTCATCGCGGAAAAGAGCGAACCTGCTCACGCCATCGGCGTGTTTGAAGTAGCCCCACACAAAGTGACAACCACATCGGGCGAAAAATGCGACTTCGAGATTTGCTATTTCCTGCACCGGAACGCGCGCAAGAAAGGCTACATGACCGAGGTGGTGGACACCATGAAAGCCTATCTCTTCAACACACGAAAGGCAGACTCGCTGACCATTGCTGTCCTGCCGCGAAACGATGCCTCACGAAGAGTGGCACTCAAGAACGGATTCCACTACAAAGGACTTGACAGGCAATGCGGACTGATATACCATGACGAACTGGTGGACCTGGAATACTACACGCTGGACAAGGAAGGCTTTTTGAACCCCGGCGCAACAACCGATAGTGAAGAGGTGCGCATCGTGGAGCGGCAAAAGTGGGTCAACGAAGGGGGAGTCCTCTATCCCATACCGGGATACGCCACATTGCTGCCCTGCCCGGGCAACGGAATATTCCGCATTTATGAAGAACCACGCACAAAAAGGCTCGGACTGGAAAAAATAGACGATACCTTCACGTTCAAATTCAAAATCTACGACCTCGATTGTGAGGACATCATGGCACGGGTCATCAGAACATGGACATCGGAACTCTTTGCTGCCAGCAACAAAAACCTCGGCGTCATTTTCAATGGTCTGAAAGGCACGGGCAAGACCATTGCGGCCAAACTGCTTTGCAACCGCATAGGCCTGCCGGTCATTGTGATTTCCAAACCGTTGGAAGGCATGTTGGAGTTCATCCAGTCTTTGTGTTTCGAGAGCATCATCCTCATCGACGAAGCCGAAAAGACCTTCAACGAAGATAGGGACGTCTTGCTCAAGATGATTGACGGTGTATATAACAACCAGCGGAAATTATACATCCTCACGACCAACAAACTGACCGTCGACGAGAATCTTTTGGGACGCCCCGGGCGCATCCGCTACATCAAGGAATTCACCAACCTGTCGGGCAAAGCCATCAACGAGATTATCGAGGACAACCTCACAGACATGTCCCTGAAAAACGGCATTCTGAAACTGATAGACACGCTTGAGATTTCCACCATCGACATACTGAAAGCCATCATCGACGAATGCAACATCATGGGCGAAGTGCCCTCCACCCCCATGATGAACATTCCCAAAGCGAAATTCAAGGTCAGGATTATCTGCTTCGAGGAGCTGGACATCCATTTCCACCGGGAAGTAGAAGAACACATCAAGGCACGCTTATCTCCCGGCGAGACCGTAGAAGATTGGCTGATGGGGACAACAGGACAAGCCGATGAAGGGAAAATCAGAAGAAACAAAGACGCGATAGAGGAAGAATATGACTGCAAAGTGAGCATTCAGTCACACCCCTCAATCAGCCCATACTTATTCCCGGACCAGCGCATCAGATATGGAACCGTCACGAACGGACCGGACAAATGGGGGTTCTTTACCTTGGAAAGCGACTGGGACGAAACGAGTTTGTGTTGCATCGAAAACAAGACAGAACTGCCGTCTCTCTATAAAGGAAAATTTTTCTAACCCACAAAAGACCCGCAAACCATGGACAAAAGACTGACCCCGGAACAAATCTTATGCCTGCAATGGTGGGGATGCACTGCACATGACATCCTCAATGCAGACAATACTTTTTTCGAAGAAACGGCCCGAATATCTGGACACCGCACGAAAGACTTCCTGGACAAGGCCACATCATTGCTGGAAAAGCAGGAACTGCTCGGCATACATACGTATGCCTTCCACCATACGGATTTTCCCGACGGCCTTAAACAGACCGGAGACGATTGCCCTCCGCTCATCCATCTGTTGGGCAACAAAGCCTTATTGGAACGCGAAGCAGTGGCCATCGTCGGAGCAAGGGCGGCCGACAAAAGAGGGCGGGAAGCGGCATACAAATAGGGAGCCTCGTTTGCACGCCAAGGCAAAATCGTCATCAGCGGACTGGCCTTGGGGTGCGACACAGCCGCCCATCAAGGCTGCCTCGCGGCTCAAGGGGAAACCCTCGCCATAGTGGCCACCGGGCTCGACCTCACCCACCCAAAAGAAAACCGGCTACTGCAAGAACGCATCCTTGACCGCGGAGGACTGCTGCTTTCGGAACAGCCGATAGGCGTAAAGGCCAACCCCACGCGCCTGATCGCCCGCAACCGGCTGCAAGCCGCATTGTCACAGGAGGTCGTAGTGGCACAATGCCCCGTGCGAAGCGGAACGATGCACACGGTAAGGTTCGCCCGGAAGTATGGAAAACGGATTTATGCAGCCCGCTTCAACAGGTTCGACGCGAACAGTTCGGGCAATGAAATCCTCATCGAAGCAGGCTGGGCCCAACCTTTATGAAGCCCTCCGGCCTGCCTTCCCCGCCGTGCCTCCATCCCGCTCCATCAGAAAAGCTACATGAAGCCCTTGAAATCCAGCTCCAGCTGGCGCCAATGGCTGTCCTGCCCGTATTCCTCCCGGGGATGGGACACCGACAGTCCGATGAGCCGGATGGGATGGTGCTCGTAGTCCACCTCCTTGAGCAGGGCCTTGGCGTGCGGATAAAGGCGCTCAAAGGTGGTGATGTCCTCCGGCAGCGTCACGCTGCGGGTGATTTGCACGAAGTCGTGGAACTTGATTTTCAGGGTCAGCGTGTTGCCGCGGAATCCTGTCCGCTTCAGCCGCCCTTCCAGTTCCTTCGCCACGTGGTGCAGCTCGATGATGGCCGACGAACGGAGCGACACGTCTTTCTCCAGCGTCCGCTCGCAGCCCACCGACTTGCGTATCCTGACGGGCTCCACCGGGCGCGGGTCGTCGCCATGGGCAAAGCCATAATACAGCCTCCCCGCCTTGCCAAACCATCGCACCAGCGTCTCCAGGCTGCATTGCTGCAGCTGCCGCCCGGTGTGCACTCCCATCTCGTGCATCTTCTTGGCCGTGACGGGCCCCACTCCCCAGAACTGCTCCACCTTGAGCCGCGCGATGAAGTCCAGCGCCTGCGAGGGATGGATGGTGCAAAGCCCGTCCGGCTTGCGGTAGTCCGAGGCCACCTTGGCCAGAAACTTATTATAGGAAACGCCGGCCGAGGCCACCAGGCGCAGTTCCTCGCGGATGCGCTGCTTGATTTCGCGGGCGATGTCCACGGCCAGTTCCATGCCCGGTTTGTTTTCCGTCACGTCCAGAAAGGCCTCATCCAGCGAAATCGGTTCCACCACGTCGGTGTACAGATGGAATATCTCATGGATTTGCCGCGACACGGCCTTATAGACCTCCATCCGGCCGGGCACGAAAATCAGGTCGGGACAGAGCCGCAAGGCGCGCTGCGAGGGCATGGCCGAGCGCACCCCGAAGCGGCGCGCCTCGTAGCTGGCCGTGGCCACCACGCTCCGCTCCTCGGGGCGCCCCACGGCTATGGGCTTGCCCCGAAGCTCCGGACGGTCGCGCTGCTCCACGGCCGCATAGAACGCGTCCATGTCGATGTGTATGATTTTCCGTTCCGTGTCCATGTCGCAAAATTAGTGAAAATCGGGCGCACGACGGCTCAAACGGCCGGAGAAGTTTTGCCGAAATGCGGCCGGGCGGAAACCATCCACATAATATTTGCTCTCCCCCTCCCGGTCAGGAAATAGCGCCGCACCCGCATTTCCAAGTCACGGCACACGGAAGCCCTGCCTTCAGGCCGCGTTTCGCACTCGCCGCCTGACGACAGGGCTTCATGAAAAATCCTGAAGAAAAGCTCTCCTGCACCGCCATCGGCACACCACCCGTGCGCAATGCCGCACGACACCTTGCGGGCGCCATCGGCGTACTTTGCGGAAGGTAAGCGAGTACTCTGCGGCAAGTACTCGAGTACTCTCCGCAGAGTACAATCCGGCACTCGGCAGGGCATCCGCCCGGATTCAGCAAGGGAACCGGCAGAAAAGAGGACAAAGGGACATCGGCCGCCTCACCTGCCGCAGTTTTTCCCCAAAAGCCCTTGGACCGGCCCCCTGCCGGCGGGGCCTCCCTGCCCGCGTCAGAACACGTCCCACTCGGCCGCGCCCACCGACCGGCCGCCACCGGTGATTTCCGTCACCACCAGACGGACATGCCGCACGCCTTCCACCGGACGGTTGAAATGCAGATAACGCTTCGTGGGGTCGTTCACCAGATTGCCGAACACGAAGTCTTCCGCCTTCGTCCACTGCTGCCCGTCGGGACTCGTCTCCACGTAGCCCGCGGCCGCCATGCCCACGCCCGGTTGGAGCGGAGGCCGATAGGCAAAACCTTTCACCGTGGCCACGCGGCCCAGGTCGATGGTGAACGAAGGCTGCTCCACACCATCGGCCGACTGCCAGAAGGTGTCGGGATTCTCGTCCACGGCAGCCGTGGCCGGATGCCCTTCCTGCTCCCCGCCTGCGGCCGACACGCTCCATCCCTGCTTGGCGAAACCGAACCGTTCCGTGCTGACCGACCCTTTCGCCCCGTGGAGGAAGGCCACGGCCTTCAGTTCGCCGCTTTCCATGGCGAAGGGGGCCTCGTAGCGCGCGGACTGCTCGTCGGGTTCGCTCCCGTCCGTGGTATAATATACAGCGCAACCTTCGGGGAAACCTACTTCCGGCCGTTGGTCGAGTGGCGCGGTCCAGTTGGCCCAACTGAACGTGTCCTGCACCGGCAGGAGGGTCACCCGGCCTTCCGCGTCGCGCACCGCCGACACGCGTGGCGGACGCCGACGGTAGTAGTGGGCCGACACGCGGCTGATGGCCGGCGCGAGGCGCGAGTCGAGAATGCGGACGCGCAGCCTGTCGGTGGTCACGTCCGGGAAGCGCAGGATGCGCTTGAAACCGATGTTCGTGGCCTGCGCCACCTCTTTCCACTGCCCGTCCACCCAGGCGTCCACGGCGTGCCGTTCCACCCGCTCGCTGTGGGTGGCCACGGCCTCTTGCAGCAACAGGCGGTTCACGGTGCGCGGTTCAGGCAAGGCGAAGACCAATTCCTTCGTCCCGCCGTCCAGCACGACATGCGTGGCGTCATCGCCGTCCAGCACGGATTCCGGCCCCTCGGCTCCCTCCAGCAAGTCCGTGCCGTAGGTTTCGCGGATGCGCTCGCCCGTCTCCCTCAGCACCGCCACGTCCGCCGGCGAGAAGCGCCCCTCACGGTTGGGCGGTATGTTGAGCAGGAAGATGGAGTTCCCGCCCGTGGCACGCTCGTAAATGTCGAAAACATCGTCGGCATTCCTCACGCCCTGGTAAGTGTCGTCGCGGTAAAACCAGCCCGCGCGTATGGACGTGTTGGTCTCGGCCGGCTCATAATGCAGGTAGTAGGGCCGCTCTTTCTTGAGCAACACCTCGCGCGTGCCAAGGTCGCCATACAGGTCGCGGAATTGGTCGCTCGTCCGCGGGTCTTCGGTGTAGGCGGCAATCACGTTCCACTCGCTCTCGCGGGTGTGCCCGCCCTCGTTGCCACACCAGCGCACGTCTTCGCGGCCAAAGATAGTGGCCTGCGGTGCCAGCGTCCGTATCAGCTCGCGCCACGCCTTGTAGTTGTAGGTTTGTCCGCCGCGCCGTTTGGGATGGGCGCCGTCGAACCACACCTCGTGGATGGGCCCGTATTCGGTGAGCAGTTCATAAAGTTGGTTCAGGAAATATTCGTTGTAGTCGTCCACCACGAACTGGAAGCGGGGACCGTCGGCAAAAGGCCGCCCAGGCACTTCGCGGGGAATGGTGCGCAGCGTGTAGGCGCTCCCGTTGCCGTAGAGCCCGCCGGGGCTTTCTATCTGGTACAAGTCCGCCGGGGACAGGTAGATGCCCAGCTTCAGCCCGTATTTCCGGCACGAAGCCGCCAGTTCCCCCAGCACGTCGCCCTTCCCGTCCTTGTAGCCGGTCGACATGATGCCGTGGTCAGTGTAGCGGCTCTGCCACAACACGAAGCCGTCGTGGTGCTTCACGGTGAACACCACCATCTTCATGCCGGCGTCCCGCATGGCCTCGCACCACTGGTCGGTGTGCAGTTCCTTCAGGTCGAAAATCCGGGGATCCTCCTTGCCGTTGCCCCACTCCATACGGGTGAAGGTATTAGGGCCGAAATGCACGAACGCGATGAACTCGTTTTTCAGTGCCGCCAGTTGGTTGGCCGTGGGCACCACATGAGCCGCCTTCGCGATGACCTCCTCGTCGCTGTCGGTCGCCTCCACCAAAATAGTACTCTCAAAGGGAATCTCCGTCTGCTGCGCATACCCCGACGCGCCACAGCACAAAAACATCAGAAGAAGGAACTTTTTCATACGCTGTCAGATAAATGGTTAAGTTCCTTCAAAGGTAAACATATTCCTCCCACCTTCCCAACATTCCGCCGGGAAATTCACCATCTTTTCCGAAATGCAGGCCACACCGCGCTTTTCGCCGCCGCGACGAAAACTGGCTTCCACCACAAACCGCAGGCGCTCAAAGGAAAGCAAACCACCGGACTCCGCCACATGAAATCCGGAAAACATCGCAAACAGCCCCCTCCGGGAGCACCCATATCCACGGCCAAGGGAAAGGCGTCACCCGCGCTCCGGCTGCACGAGATAGAAGCAGCTGGTGCAGAAGAAATTGCGGACGTAGGGGACGGAAGAGAGCGGACCGGCGAGGCGGCGCGGCGTGAGGCCGAACTTGGTTTCGTAGTGGGGATTGATGAAATAGAGCTGGCGGTCGACGACGCGGTAGCCGGTGGCATAGAGGGCGCTCTGGAACTTCTCGATGGGGCAGCGCGTCTGCTTGATGTTCAGCAACTCACGTACCGTGAGGTCGTTCTCGCCACAAGCTTTCAGCACGCCCTTGTAGAGCGATGCGGGCAGCAGGTGGAGGAAGGGGAAGTGGGACACCACCTTGCTGTGGGCGATTTGCTGGTGGCCGCCGAAAGGCATCTGCCAGGCCGGGAAAGCGATGAACACCACGCCGCCGGGCGCCAGGAAGCGCTTCAGGCCTTCCAGGAAACCACGCTTGTCGTCAATGTGCTCAATCACGTCGTGCACCAGTATGAGAGAGAACTTGCACTCCAGTTCCTTCAGCTTGAAAATGTCGGAAGCGATGAAGGTGCCTTGCGCGCCGCGCTCGGCGAAGAAGCGGCGCGCCTCGTCGATGCGTCCGGCCGTGATGTCCACGCCCGTCACCTCGCAGCCCAGGCGGGCGAAGGGCAACAGGTTGCCGCCTTCGCCGCAGCCCACCTCCAACACCTCGTGGGGCAGCTCCTTCAAGTACTGGCGGATGTAAGGTATGTAGTATTTCTCGGTCGTGCGGGCCTGCTCGTCGAAATAGCGCTCGCGGTTGGAATGACGTTCTTGCATGGTGTTCTTCTGTTTTTTGTCCGTTTGAGAGTTAGTCTTGTTTCTGTCCCTGCGCGAAAGAGGGCCGGAGGGCCAGCGCCCGGTTCTCGGCCGCCTCCATGACAGCCCGTTCGCCGGGCCCCTTGTCGTTGATGCCGCACAAATGCAGGATGCCGTGGATGATGACGCGGTCCAGCTCCTGCTCGTAAGCCGCCCCCACCTGTTCGGCGTTCGTCCTCACCGTGTCCAGGCTGATGAAGAGGTCGCCGGAAATCACGTCGCCCTCGGTGTAGTCGAAGGTGATGATGTCCGTGTAATAGTCGTGCTGCAGGTATTGGCGGTTCACCTCGAGGATTTTCTCGTCGTCGACGAAGATGTAGGCAATCTCGCCCACCTTTTTGCCATACCCCGCCGCCACGGCCTTCACCCACGCCGTGTTCTCGCGCTTTTTGATTTTCGGCATTTTCACGCCGTCGGTATTGTACGTAATCATATCGTTTCCTTTCGTTTCTTAATCATCAAACAATGTTCCTTGCAGCTCCGCGCCGAAGCGGCTCCGCCCCAGGTGTTTGTAGGCCAGGTCCGTCACCTCGCGCCCGCGGGGCGTGCGCTTGATGAAGCCCTCCTTGATGAGGAAGGGCTCGTAGACCTCCTCCACCGTCCCGGCATCCTCGCCGATGGCCGTGGCGATGGTGGTGATGCCCACGGGGCCGCCCTTGAACTTGTCGATGATGGTGAGCAGGATTTTGTTGTCAATCTCGTCCAGTCCGTAGCGGTCGATGTTGAGCGCCTCGAGGGCATAGCGGGCGATGGGCATGTCCACCCGTCCCGAACCGCGCACCTGTGCAAAGTCGCGCACCCGCCGCAGCAGGGCGTTGGCGATGCGCGGCGTGCCGCGGCTGCGCCCGGCAATCTCCATGGCAGCGTCGTGCTCGACGGGAACGGCCAGGATGCGGGCCGAACGCTCCACGATGCGCGAAAGCACCTCGGCGTCGTAGTACTCCAGATGGAGGTTGATGCCGAAGCGGGCGCGGAGCGGAGCGGTGAGCAGTCCGCTGCGCGTGGTGGCCCCCACCAGCGTGAAGGGGTTCAGGTCCAGCTGTATGCTGCGGGCCGAAGGTCCCTTGTCGATCATGATATCTATGCGGTAGTCCTCCATGGCCGAATAGAGGTATTCCTCCACCACGGGACTCAGGCGGTGGATTTCGTCGATGAAAAGCACGTCGTTCGGCTCCAGCGAAGTCAAGATGCCTGCCAGGTCGCCGGGCTTGTCGAGCACGGGACCGGAGGTGACCTTGAAGCCCACGCCCAGTTCGTTGGCAATGATGTTGCTCAGCGTGGTCTTCCCCAGTCCGGGAGGGCCATGGAGCAGGGTGTGGTCGAGCGGCTCGCCGCGGTACTTGGCCGCCTCGACGAACACTTTCAGGTTTTCCACCACCTTCTTCTGCCCGCTGAAGTCGCCGAACTGCAGGGGGCGCAGGGCGTTCTCGAACTCGCGCTCGGTGGGCGACGGTTGCGGGCGGTGTATGTCAAAATCTTCTTCCATCGCGGCAAAGATACTATCTTTTCGGCACAAAACGGGCATGCGCGTCACTTTTTATGCGGCCTTCCCCAAGAAATGCCCATGACGCCGGCGGCGTTTCCGCGGCAATGCGCCCGGCGAACAGGCGCCTGAAAGGACACGGCCTTACCCAATGCGGCGCGGCGGCGTGCGGAGGCCAGAACCGTACTCTGCGGAGAGTACTCGAGTACTTTGCGGAAAGTACGCTGCGGCATTGCGCTCCACGTGTCCCGTTTTCCACGGCGGAGACGGCCGGAGGTGGCAGCGCCGCGGAAACCGTTCGCAGCCATTCCGTGCAGGCCATGCCTTGAGGCACTCCCGCCGCTCCCCCCTGAAAAGCCACAAAGATAGGGGGCAGGCAGGACTTTTTCCTGTAACACAAGCGTAATAATCATGTTTTTTAGCTAAATTTGCCGTTTAATTATAGAACGGCATTCTTATGGTACTGAATTACATCTGGGTGGCCTTCTTCGCCATCGCCTTCCTCATAGCGGCAGGCAAGCTGCTCTTCGCGGGCGACGCCAGCGCTTTCCCGGCCATCATGGACTCCACCTTCGACTCGGCCAAGACGGCCTTCGAGATTTCCCTCGGACTGACGGGCGTGCTGTCGCTGTGGATGGGCATCATGAAAATCGGCGAGCGCGGCGGACTGGTCGACTGGCTGGCGCGGGGGCTCAGCCCGCTGTTCTGCAAGCTCTTCCCCGACATCCCCAAGAACCATCCCGTCATCGGCAACATCTTCATGAACATCTCGGCCAACATGCTGGGGCTGGACAATGCCGCCACGCCGCTCGGCCTGAAAGCCATGGAGGGACTGCAGGAACTGAATCCCCAGAAAGACCGGGCCACCAACCCGATGATCATGTTCCTCGTGCTCAACACGTCGGGCCTGACCATCATACCGGTGAGCATCCTCGTCTACCGCGCCCAGATGGGAGCGGCACAGCCCACGGACGTGTTCATCCCCATACTGCTGGCCACGTTCGTGTCCACGCTGGTGGGCATCATCGTCACCAGCCTTTACCAACGCATCAACCTGCTCAACCGCGTTGTCCTCTTGGCGCTCGGCGGAGCCTGCGTGGCCGTGGCGGCCATCGTGTGGGGCTTCAGCCAGCTGGACAAGGACGAAATGAACGCATGGAGCACCACCATCGCCAACGTGCTGCTCTTCTCCATCATCATGGCCTTCATCGCGGCGGGCGTGCGAAAGCGTGTCAACGTCTACGACGCCTTCATCGAGGGCGCCAAGGACGGTTTCACCACCGCCGTGCGCATCATCCCCTATCTGGTGGCCATACTGGTGGCCATCGGCGTGTTCCGCGCGTCGGGCGCCATGGACCTGCTCATCGGGGGCATCGGCTGGCTGGTGGAAGCCTGCGGGGGGAACAGCGACTTCGTGGGCGCACTGCCCACGGCCCTGATGAAGCCGCTGAGCGGCAGCGGGGCGCGGGGCATGATGGTGGACGCCATGGCCACCTACGGGGCCGACTCCTTCGTGGGGCGGCTCAGCTGCATCTTCCAAGGCGCGACGGACACCACCTTTTATATATTGGCCGTCTATTTCGGCAGCGTGGGCGTGAAGCACACGCGCCACGCCGTGACCTGCGGCCTGCTGGCCGACCTGGGCGGCATCCTGGCGGCCATCGCCGTGGCCTATCTTTTCTTCGGAGCATGAACCAATAAACGCATAAGAATATGGCTGGACTGAAATCGGTGGCAAAGGACACCGCCATCTACGGACTGAGCAGCATCATCGGACGCTTCCTGAACTATTTGCTCGTGCCGCTCTACACCGCCAAGATGACGGTGGAAAGCGGAGGATACGGCATCGTGACCAATATCTACGCCTACGTGGCGCTGGCCATGGTGATCCTCACCTTCGGCATGGAGACCACGCTGTTCCGCTTTGCCAACAAGGACGGGGAGAATCCGCAGACGGTCTACAGCACCACGCTCATGATGGTGGGCGGCGTGGCCCTGCTCTTCGTGGCCGCCGTGCTGACGTTCCTCTCTCCCATCGCCTCGGCCATGGGCTATGCCGACCATCCGGAGTATGTGGGCGTCATGGCGGCCTGCGTGGCCCTCGACGCCTTCCAGGCCATCCCCTTCGCCTGGCTGCGCTACCAGCACCGCCCCATCAAGTTCTTCGCGCTGAAGATGCTGTTCATCGTGCTCAACATCGCGCTCAACATCCTCTATTTCGTCGTCCTTCCCCCGCTCTATGCCCGCCATCCCGACGCGGTGGGCCTCATCTACGATCCCTCCGTCGGGCCGGGCTATGCCTTCATCCTCAATCTGGTGAGCACGGGGTTGGTCACCTTCTTCTTCATCCCCGAACTGACAGGATTCAAGTATCGCTTCGATGCCGGACTGATGCGGCGCATGTGGCAATACAGTTGGCCCATCCTCATCCTCGGCATCGCGGGCATCCTGAACCAGACGGCGGACAAAATCATCTTCCCGCTCGTGTACGGCGGCCCCGAGGGAAAGTCGGAACTGGCCGTCTATGGCGCCTGCGTCAAGATAGCCATGATCATGGCCATGATCACCCAAGCGTTCCGCTACGCCTACGAACCCTTCGTGTTCGGCAAAGCCAAGGACCGCAACAGCGGCGAGACGTATGCCCAGGCCATGAAGTTCTTCATCATCTTCACGCTATTGGCCTTCCTCTGCGTGGTGGGCTACATGGACATCCTGAAGCACATCATCGCCCCCGACTATTGGCCGGGCCTGCGGGTGGTGCCCATCGTCATGGCGGCCGAAATCATGATGGGCATCTACTTCAATCTATCTTTCTGGTACAAACTCATCGACAAGACCATCTGGGGCGCCTGGTTCTCGGCCGCGGGCTGTCTGGTGCTCTTCGTGGTCAACATCGCTTTCATCCCGAAATACAGCTACATGGCCTGCGCCTGGGGCGGCTTTGCCGGATATGCCACTGCCATGATTCTCTCCTACGTCGTGGGGCAGCGCAAGAATCCCATCCGCTACCCGCTGAAGAGCATCGCCGCCTATGTCTGCATCGCCGCGCTGTTCTACGCCATCATGGCTTTCCTTCCCGACACATGGCCCGTGTGGGTACGGCTGGGCGCCAACACCGTGCTGATACTCCTGTTCATCGCACACATCCTATATCATGACCTGCCGGTGCAGAACCTGCCCGTGGTGGGGAAATATTTCCGTAAACCTTAACCGTAACGACAAATGGAAGAATCTGACAACAACCGCAACTACCTCGGCCTGTTCATCCGCAGGCTGTTGAGCCTCCGCGACGACAAAGCGCCGGAGGACGAAACCGTGGCCTCCATCAAGGCCGGCGTAGAGTTCCGTGGCGCCCGCCTCTGGATCCTCATCTTCGCCATCTTCATCGCCTCGCTGGGCCTGAACACCAACTCTGCCGCCGTCATCATCGGCGCCATGCTCATCTCCCCGCTCATGGGGCCCATCATGGGAATGGGGCTGGGCGTGGGCATCAACGACTTCGAACTGCTCAAGCGGTCGTTCCGGAGCTTTGCCGTGGCCACCATCTTCAGTGTGCTCACCGCCACGCTCTACTTCGCCATCACGCCCATCGACGAGGCGCAGTCGGAACTGCTGGCCCGCACCTCGCCCACCATCTACGACGTGCTCATCGCCCTGTTCGGCGGACTGGCTGGCATCGTGGCCCTCTCCAGCACGGGGCAGCGCGGCGGCAACGTCATTCCCGGCGTGGCCATCGCCACGGCCATCATGCCGCCGCTCTGCACCACCGGCTTCGGCATCGCCACGGGCAACTGGCTCTACTCCGCCGGCGCCTTCTACCTGTATCTCATCAACTCCATCTTCATCAGCCTGGCCACGTTCATCGGCGTGAACATCTTCCATTTCAAGAAGAAGGTGTTCGTGGACAAGCAACGGGAGAAGCGGGTGAAGCACATCATCATCACCATCGCCGTGCTCACCATGCTGCCGTCGGCCTTGCTGACCTACATGCTGGTGCGCGAAGACATGTTCGTCAACAAGGCCAACAACTTCATCGCCGACGTCGTCAGCTCCGACCATACCCAAGTCATCTCCAAGGACGTGGACTACCGCAAGAAAGAAATACGCCTCGTGACCATCGGCGACGAAATCCCGGACCAGGAACTCTCCCGGATGCAAAGCCGGCTGGCGGACTTCGGACTGGAAGGCACCAAGCTGTCTGTCGTGCAGGGCACAAAGAACCTGACGGCCGGACAACTGAAGACCATGCTCGACGGAACCAACGCGCGGCAGGCGGACAAGAACGCGCAGCTGCTGGCCAACGAGAAACTGCGCGCCGACCAGCTGGCACAGGAACTCGCCGCCTACCGGCAAACGGAACAGACGGCAGAGGCCGTGGGCCGGGAGATGGCCGCGCTCTTCCCCGAAGCCGCGCGGGTCAGCATCTCGCGCACCGTGTCGTTCGCCGTGGCCGACAGCCTGAAGGCCGACTCCGTGACGCTCGTCTGCCTCTCGCTGAAGAGGAAGGCCGACGAGGCCACACGGCAAAAGATGTTGAAATGGCTCGAAGCAAGGCTCCAGACACAGGACCTGGAGCTCGTGACCGAAATGCAAAAAACGAAACAATAACCCGTTAAATAAACAATGAATATGAGAAAGAAGTTTTTGGCCTTGCTGGCCTTTGCCTGTTGCGTCGGCGGCGCCAAAGCCGACGAAGGCATGTGGATGCTCAGCCACGTGTCGCCCAAGAGCATGAAAATCATGAAGGAACTGGGACTGGAGATGAGCAAGAAGGAATTGTACAACACGAAAGGCACGTCGCTGAAAGACGCCGTGGTGAGCTTCGGAGGCTTCTGCTCCGGTGTCATCGTGTCGCCCGACGGACTGGTGTTCACCAATCACCACTGCGGCTTCGGCAACATCCAGGCCCTGGCCACTCCGGAGAACGACATCCTGAAAAACGGCTTCGTGGCCCGCACACAAGCGGAAGAGCTGCCGGCCGCGGGCCTCTACGTGCGCATCCTGCAGCGCACCGACGACGTGACCCGCCGGGTGGAAAAGGACCTGAAGGAATACTACAAGACCCACACGGCGCAACTGGACACCCTTGGCGAGAACGCCGAGGAGAAGGCACGCTACTTCGCCGTGGACTCCATCTGCCTGGCCATCGAGAACGAGTATGCCGAGAAATACCCGGAACTCATCTGTGAAGTCAGCCCCTACTACACCGGAAACGCCTTCTACGCCAACCTCTACAAGCAATACGACGACATCCGCCTCGTCTTCGCACCGCCCCAAAGCCTCGGCAAGTTCGGCGGCGAAACCGACAACTGGATGTGGCCGCGACAGACGTGCGACTTCAGCGTGTTCCGCATCTACACCGACGCCAACAACGAGCCGGCCGAATACAGCCCCTCCAACCAGCCGATGAAGCCCCTGCGCTATGCCCACGTCTCCACCGACGGCTACCAGAAAGGCGACTACTGCATGACCATCGGCTATCCCGGCAGCACGAACCGCTACCTCTCTTCCTACGGCATCATCGAACGGATGGAGAACACGAACGCGGCGCGCATCAACGTGCGCGGAGTGAAGCAGGACGTGTGGAAGAAGTGGATGGACAGCGACCCCGCCATACGCCTGCAATATGCCTCGAAATATGCCAGCAGCTCCAACTACTGGAAAAACAGCATCGGCATGAACAAGGCCCTGAAGGAACTGAACGTGGTGGAAGACAAACAGAAACAGGAACAGCTCATCAGCGCCTGGATTCAAAAGGACAGCAAGCGGCAGGAGAGCTTCGGCAACCTGTTGGAGAACCTGGAAAAGGCGTATGCCGGACGCAAGGACGGCAACCACGCGCTCGCCTTCCTGAACGAGTCGTTCATCGGGGGCCCCGACCTGCTGCGCATCGCGCTCTACTACACCAACCTGCAGAAGGCCAAGGACGAGGAAGCCAAGGAAGCCTACAAGAACCGGCTGCGCCAGCAATACAAGGACTGGAACCAGGAAGTGGACAAGGAAACCATGACCGCACTGATAGACAACTATGCCAAGCAGGTGGGAAAAGACTTCCTGCCCAGCTTCTACCAGACGATTGAAAAGGAATATGGCAACAACACCCGCGCTTACGTGGACGCCATGTTCAAACAGACCCTGCTGGCCGACACGAGCTGCATCGACCTCTCGCCGACACAAGAGCAGAAAGACGGCGACATGGCGCTGGGCTGCCTGAAGAGCGTGATGGAACTGGGCGCCAAGGTGTCGAAAGACATCAAAGACTACAGCTTCGTCGTCACCGGGAACGAACGGTTGCTCTGCGAGGCCATCCTCGAAATGGAGATGGACCAGCCGCACTACTCGGACGCCAACTCCACCATGCGCCTCAGCTATGGTTTCGTGAACGACTACACCGGCGCGTCGGGCCATCAGGACTACTTCACCACCATGCCCAGCCTGCTCGACAAGGTGGCGCAAAGCGGTGAAATCGCCGACTACAAGGTGGAACCCGAAGTCAAGGCGCTGTTCGAGGAAGCCGACTTCGGCCCGTACAAGGACGCCAAGAGCGGCGAGATGCAGCTTTGCTTCCTGACCAACAACGACATCACGGGCGGCAACTCCGGCAGCCCGATGTTCAACGGGAAGGGCGAACTCATCGGCCTGGCCTTCGACGGCAACTGGGATGCCATGAGCAGCGACATCAGCTTCACGCAAGACCTGACGCGCTGCATCGGCGTGGACATCCGCTACGTGCTCTACGTCATCGACCGCTGGGGCCATGCCGACCGGCTCATCCAAGAAGTGGGGCTCAAATAAGCGGTCCCCCTCCGCCCCATCATGCAAAGCCGTTCCCCTGCTGCGGGAACGGCTTTTTCCGTTTCGAGCGGAATGGGCGCGCGGAGTTCCGCGCCGTACTCTGCGGCAAGTACTCGAGTACTCTCCGCAAAGTACGCCGGCGGCATGCGGAAGGGAGCGCCGCGCCCTGCGTCTTGGGAGAACCGCCGTCGCGCCCGCCCCCTCCCCCTTTTTGGCTGACATTTAACAAGATTTCACCTCGCATTATTGCATTTCAGTCGGACAAACCGTACATTTGCAGGGATATAGAACCTAATTTTACCACTTTACACGACCTATTTAAGTAACGAACGCGCATGAAAAACAAACTGTACTACATGCTTTTGGCCGGAACCCTGGCCTTTGGAAGTCCCTATGCGTTGCGCGCACAAACGGACGTCACGGATACTTATCTGAAGAATCCAAGTTTTGAAAACCAATTCACGGATTGGGATATGGCGGAAATGCAAGCCCAGACCAACACGTCGTTCACCCTGAAGGACGGCAACACCTACGTCGAGAAATGGACCGGCGTGGGAGGATACGTCGGGAACGCTTCCGTAAGCCAGACCATCAGCCCGCTGCCCAACGGCGTCTACCAGGTGACGGCCGCCGCACAAAACATCCAGGAGAACAGTTCGGCCACGCAGAGCGGCGCCTGCATCTTCGCCGGCGAGGCGCAGGCCGAGGTAAGCGCCCGGGACACCTACACCCTGACCTTCACGGTCATCGAAGGGCAGACCACCTTGGGCTTCCGTGCCGAAGGCGCCACGGGCAACTGGATTGCCTGCGACAACTTCCGCCTCTATGCCGTCAGCAACGAACTGGCCGACGTGCAGAAGGAACTGCAACGCCGCATCGACGCGGCACGCGAACTGGTGTCGGAAAAAATGCAGAAGGACGTGGCCACTGAACTCAACGCCGCCATCGAGGCCGCACAGCAGGAAACAGGCGCCGCAACGGATGAAAACGTGGCGACCGTGGCCGCACGGCTGAAAGAGGCCGTGGCCGCTGCCGAAACCTCCATCCAAAGCTATAAGGACCTGCAGGCCGTCATCGACGAGGCGCTCGCCGTGGACGCCGACGAAAGCCTGACCGGCGCGGCCGACTTCAACGAGGCCATCAAGACGGCACAGGCCGCAGCCGACAACCTCGAAGCCACGACCGAAGAACTCGCGGCAGCGGGCGAGGCGCTGCAGGACGCCATGCTGCTCTTCAGCATCTCCAACCCCACCGACGAAGCGCCCGAGGTGGTGACCGACACCCGCTATGCGCGCGGCTCGACGCTTGCCTTCGGACGAAGCACCATCACGGGAGTGGCCATCGGCCAACTGAAGGAGCACGGCTTCTGCTGGAGCACGGACCCCGAGCCCACCATCCTGGACAACCGCACCACTGAGTTCATCAACAATAACGGCTACATCTACGTCATGCGCAACCTGGAGCCGTCGACGATTTACTACGTCCGGGCCTACGCCATGACACAAGGCAACGCCGTGGGCTACGGCGACCCCATCAAGATCATCACCATCCCGAAAGGGCAAATCACATGGACCTACAACAACGGCGGCCCGGCCGACGCCAACGCGCGCATCAATGCGGCCGTGGGCTCTGCCGTGGACTACTGGAACAACCTGACCAGCATCAAAGGCCTGAACCTGACCGTCAACTATGGTTCCGGAACGCCTACGGCCGACTGCAGCTACGGCGGCTGGATGCGCGTGGGTCCCAACGCCAGCTACCAGCGCACGGGTACCATCATGCACGAAATGGGGCATGCCATCGGCGTAGGACAGCATGGCATCTGGTGGAGCTCCGACTTCCGGAAAGACGGCGACAGGGGCGACTGGCTCGGCGAACGCGCCAATGCCGTGCTGAAATTCTGGGACAACAACCCCGACGCGGTCATGACGGGCGACAACACCCACATGTGGCCCTACGGCATCAACGGGGCGCATGAGGACAACGGCACCGAAGCGCTCTACTTCGCCAACGGGCTTATCACGCAGGGCCTCGGCGAGGACGGACTGCCCCCCAGTGGCGGAGGCGCCACGCCGGCCTACGTGTTCGAGCAGGACGACCGGGTGAAATACTACATCAAGAGCGAATCGGAAACAGGCGGGCTCTACGACTCCTACCTCGTGGCCAACCAAACCACCACCATCAAGTGCGAAGAAATGACCGCCGCCGAGGCCCTGGCCAACGACACGGCCGCATGGTACATCACCTTCGACCCCAAAACCTGCTACTACCAGTTCCAGAACGTGGGCACGGGCAAGTTCCTCACCTATAACTCGTCCCGCAACAAGTTCCTCAGCACGCAGAAAGAACTCCCCTCCACCACGGAGGACTTCCACCTGATGCGCGGCCGCGTGGACGTGGTCATCGGCAACGGCACCAACGGCATCACGACAAGGGGATACTGGATCATGCGCCCTGAAAACAACACCACCCCCCACTGCATGACCGTCTCGCTGGGCGGACGCACCAGTACGGACACCTATAACCCGAAGGACTCGGAGGTGACCCAGCGCTGGATCTTCCTCAACGCCAGCGAAGTGCAGGCCTTTGACGACGCCGTGGTGGCCGACCGCAAGGCTGAACTCGACGACATGCTCGCACAAATCAAGGCGCTCGCCGAAACGCCGCACACCGAGGACACACCGGGCACCGACGCGGCCTTCAGCGAACGGATAGCAGCCATCGAAGCCAGCATGGCGGAAGAAGGGCTCACCTATGACAAGCTCGAAAACCTCACCGCCGAGGCGCTCGACGCCGGCATGGACTTCCTGGCCGAAGCCACACCGGAAAGCAAGGAACAGCCCTTCGACCTCACCTTCATGATGGAGGACGCCGGCATCAGCGACGGCGAGGGATGGTCCACCAAGCCGACTATCTCTTTCTCTGCCGGAGAGTTCTTCCAGCGGACATTCGACATGTATCAGACCGTCGACGGACTGCCTGCCGGAACCTACCAGTTCTGCGGCCAGGGCTTCCAACGCCCCGGAGTGGCAGCCGACGTCTATAATGCCTTCGTCAACGGAACAAACAACGTGAACGCCGTCATCTACGCCGGCGAGAAGGAAGAAACGCTCTCCCACATCGCCGCCGAGGCGCAGAGCCACAAGCTGGGCGGAAACGAATCTTCCGTGGGCTCGAACCCCACCATGTACATTCCTAATGACATGCAGGCCGCCAGCATCTACTTCAACACCGGGCTCTACGACAACAGCGTCGTCACCGAGCTCAAGGAGGACGGCGACAACCTGAAAGTGGGCGTGAAGAGCGACGACATGGGCAGCAGCTACTGGTGCATCTTCGACAACTTCCGCCTCTACTACTACGGTTCGATGACGGAAGACGAGGTGACCGGCATACAGTCCACGCTCGCCGACAAGACCGACGGGGAAGGACTCTTCAGCACGCCGGCCGACGTGTACAGCCTCCAAGGCGTACTCGTGCGGCATCAGGCGACCTCGACCGACGGACTGCCCAAGGGCATCTACATCGTCAAGGGAAAGAAAATCCTGGTGCGCTAAACCGAAACTGACGCCTATATAAAAAAAGGAATCTCCCGGCACTGCGGTAAACACTGCAGTGCCGGGAGATTCCTTTTTATGCCCCTTCCGAAAGGCTACGCTCACTTCTTGGGAATGCGGCGTGCCCAGCCTTCTTCTGAGAAGTCCGGCTCCTCACCCACCAGTCCGTCCGCGCCTTTCGGCTCGAAGAACTGCTTCCAGTCGTCTTTCGTGTATTTCTTGCCGCGCGCGGCGGTGTATCCGCGCTCCTCGCGCGAAGGCTTCTCGGCCCTTTCCGCGCGCTTCTTGCCGGCAGCCTCCTTGCCCTTCGTACCTTTGGGCTTGCCGTATGCGGCCTCTTCGTAAGCATATCCGTTGTCGTGCTTCCTGCGGTCGCGTGCGCCCCTTTCGTCGCGGCCCTTTCGCCCGTCGCGTCCTGCGCGGCGCGCCTTCTTGCCGTCGCCGGGCTCGTGCGCCTCGCCGGTGGCAATCTCCACCGTAATCCTCCGGCCTTTCACCTGCGCCTTCGCCAGTCCTTGCAGCACGCGCTCGGCCTCGGCCTCGGGCACTTCGAAGAAGGAGAAGCTCTTCATCAGGTCGATGCGCCCAATCTCCACTTTCCCGCGGACGTTGTCGTTGATGAGCTTCATGACCTCCTTGGCATAGAAGCCGTCCACCTTGCCCACATTGAGGAACAGGCGCGTGTAGCCTTCCTCGGCGCCATGGGCATTCCGCTTGCCGCGCTTCTCGCCCCTCTCGCGCCCCGTGGGCTCACTGATTTCGGGCGCATTGGCGTAGTATTCCAGGAAGCGCCCGAACTCGCGGCTCACCACTCGCTTGATGAGGTCTTCCTTGTCGAGCCATTCCAGTTTGCGGTACACCTCGGGCAGGAACTGTGCGATTTCCTCCTCGTCCACCTCCACGCGTTCGATGTCGTCGATGACCTTATAAAGCTGTTTCTCGCAAATCTCCTTGCCGCTGGGCAGTTCGCCCTTGACGAACTCCTTGCCGATGACCTTCTCCACGGCCCGTATCTTGGAGCGTTCCTTGGTGTGGATGATGCAGATGCTCGTTCCCTTCTTTCCGGCACGCCCCGTGCGGCCGCTGCGATGAGTGTAACTCTCGATGTCGTCGGGCATACCGTAGTTGATGACATGCGTCAGGTCGTCCACGTCCAAACCGCGGGCCGCCACGTCAGTGGCCACGAGGAACTGTATGCGGTGCTGGCGGAACTTCTGCATCGTCAGGTCGCGCTGCTGCTGCGAAAGGTCACCGTGGAGCGAGTCGGCATTGTAGCCGTCCTGAATCAGCTTGTCGGCCACTTCCTGCGTCTCCATGCGGGTACGGCAGAAGATGATGGCGTAGATTTTCGGATAATAGTCCACCACGCGCTTCAAGGCCAGATATTTGTCCTTGGCATGCACCATGTAGTACACGTGGTTGACGGTCTCGGCGCCTTCGTTGCGCGACCCCACCACGATTTCCTTCGCGTCACGCAGGTATTTCTTCGCGATGCGCTCAATCTCGCGGCTCATCGTGGCCGAAAAGAGCAGCGTGTTGTGGTTTTCGGGCACTCCGGCCAGAATCTTGTCGATGCTCTCCGAAAAGCCCATGGAAAGCATCTCGTCGGCCTCGTCCAGCACGACGTTCTCCACCTGCTCCAGAGACGCCACGCCGCGCTCCATCAGGTCGATCAAGCGACCGGGAGTGGCCACGATGACCTGCACGCCTTTCTTCAGCGTGCGGATTTGCGGTTCGATGTTCGCACCGCCATACACGGGCAACACGCGCACTCCGGGCAAATACTTGGAATAGCTCTCCAGGTCGTCGGCGATTTGCAGGCAAAGCTCGCGCGTGGGACTCAAGATGAGCGCCTGCGTCTCGTTCCGCCCGGCATCGATTTTCTGCAGTACGGGCAGTCCGTAGGCAGCCGTCTTTCCGGTGCCGGTCTGCGCGAGCGCAATCACGTCGTTGTTTTCTCCCAACAAATAAGGGATGACTTCTTCTTGTACGGGCATAGGATGCTCGTACCCCAACTCTTCAATCGCTTGGCGGATTTCAGCAGAAACCCCAAGCTCTTCAAATGTTTTCAATACGTTAAATTTTAAAGAATAAAACACCAAAGGGCAGTACACGGCGCACACCACGAACAAATAAAAAATCCCTATTGGTAATTAAGACGCCTGAAAACCACCCACGAATATCAGGGCGCAAAGTTAATGCAAAACTTCGTGCCGCCCGCTTTCCGCCCATCATCTTTTATGGAATATTCACAAATAAGCATCCTCTACGCTTGTTTCCCACCCTTTTATGCCTGCCATACCGCTTTTTTGTTGTAAGTTTGCACCCATGAAACCAAACCACGAACCGGACATGCGCAAAGTCATCGCGATGGGTGAGACCATCATGGACATCATCTTCCACGGGGAGCAGCCCACGGCCGCCGTCCCCGGAGGCTCTTCGTTCAACAGCATCATCTCGCTGGGCCGGGCGGGCATCCCCGCCGTGTTCCTCGGCGAAACGGGGCACGACGAGGTGGGGCGGCGCATCGCGCGCTTCCTTCAGGCGAACCACGTGGACGCCCGATTCCTTCGGATGAGGGACGACATACAATCGGCCGTGTCGCTGGCCTTCCTCGACGAACAGCACGATGCCCACTACATGTTCTACAAACAACCGCCACGCACACTGCCCGACTTCACGTATCCGGACGTGGAAGCGGACGACGTGGTGCAGTTTGGCTCTTATTATGCACTGAACCCGCACATCCGCCCGCAAGTGGAGGCCTTCCTGCAGCACGCCCGCGAGCAAGGCGCCATCCTGTTCTACGACGTGAACTTCCGCCGCCCCCACGCGGCCGAGCTGGAACGCCTCTATCCCACCATCCTCGACAACTTCCGCCTGTCGGACGTAGTGCGCGGGTCGGCGGACGATTTCGAAGTGATGTACGGCGAGCGCGACCCTGAGACCATCTACCGCCGGCACATCGCCGCCCACTGCCCGCTGTTTATCTGCACGCAGGGCGGCGAGGGCATCGCGCTGTGCACTCCGCAATCCACCTACCGCTTCAACGTGCCGCAAGTGAGCACGGTGAGCACCATCGGGGCGGGCGACAATTTCAACGCGGGCTTCATCTACGGCCTCGTGCGCCACGACGTGCGCCGCGCCGACCTGCCGTCGCTTCCCGCCACCCGCTGGGAACAGCTCATCGACTGCGGCCGGCGCTTTGCCGCCAACGTCTGCACCAGCATCCACAACTCCATCGACGAGGAGTTCGGCCGGCAGATGGCGGAAGAACTGGAATAAACAATCAGCACAAGAATGGCTTTATAGTCCCACGCACGAACTTTCCAGCACGCAGGCCATGCTCCCCGCTTGCAAGCATCATCCCAAGGCGGCCTCCAGCTCGTCCCACGAACGGGCGACGGACAAATAGCGGTCCAAAGGGACGTTGATGAACCCGCGGCGGTCCATCTCCTCCAACACGGCGGCCAATCCGTCCCAGAAGCCGTCAAGGGCAAACAGCACCACGCGCTTGCGGTGGTAGCCAATGCTGTGTGCGGCCATCGTGGTGAACACCTCGTCCAGCGTGCCGATGCCGCCGGGCAGGGCCACCATCACGTCGCTGCGTTCCAGCATGATGGCCTTGCGGTCGTTCAGGTCGTTGCATTTCACCAGTTCGTCCACATGGCGGCTCACCCGCCGCTTGCTCTCGAGCAAGCGCGGCACCACGCCCACCGTGTGCCCGCCGGCAGCCTTCACGCCCTCCGCCACGCTCTCCATCAGGCCCGAGTCCGCCCCTCCGTACACCAAGGTCAGCCCGTGCCCGCCCAGCCATCGCCCGAAGTCGGCGGCCAAGGCATAGTAAGCGGCATCGAGCCTGTCCGATGCCGCACAAAATACACCCACGTTTTTGATTTCCATAAGTAGTGTTTCTTTATATAGGTATATATCGTTAGATTTTCACGTCTTCCAGTTTGATCAACCCGTTCACGATGGCATAAATGGTCAGTCCGGCCGGCGAATGAATCTGCAGTTTGCGGCTGATGTTGCGCCGGTGCGTCATCACGGTATTCACCGAGATGTAGAGCTGGTCGGCGATTTCCTTGTTCGCCATTCCTTTCACCACACACACGATGACCTCCTTTTCGCGTTCGCTCAGGGTGTCGGTCGTCGTGTTGTCCGGTTCCGGCTCTTCCTGCTGCGCGCCTTCCTCTCCCGTCTGCTCCCGCCGCTCGTCTTCCAGGCGCACTACGGCTTCCAGGAAGAGCGTGTCTTCCATGTGGCAATGGTTGAACAAGTCCTCTTCCGTCATGAAGAGGTCTATGAGCACGTCGTTGAGCAACTGCGCGTTGCTGTCGTTCGGATAATACTTGATGATGATGCTTTTCAGTTCCGACAGGCTTTTCTCCAACTGCGCGTGGTTGTCGTGGTGCTGATGCGACAGTTTGTGGATATTGATGTCCGGACTGGTCTTCACCCCGGCCATCAGGTCGTTCACGTAGGTGTGGATGTGCTTGTCCTCGTAGTCCATGTGACGCCCCACCTCGGCGGCAAACTCGTCGTAGAACTTGAGGATAAGGAAAGCAATCTGGTTGCGCGCCGAGCAGTCGATGGCTTCGATGAGCTTGCGGCGGATGGCCGGCAGGCGGAACTTCACGAAGTAGTCGTGCGAGCGCCTCAAATAGTTCATCAGGGCCGGGAGCGAAATCGTGTCGACCACGTCGGACATGTTCGCAGGCCGCCCGTTGGAGCGGATGAAGTTGACCACCGCCACGAAGGTGGGCGCGTCCACGCCCGCCGCCATGCACGTCTCGGCCACGGAATGGTCTCCGAAGCCCAAACTAAGCCCGAACCGGCTTATTACCTGCAAGATGCGGTAGTCGTCGCAGATGATGTCCCCCATCCGGTCGGTTTCCTTGTATTTTTCAGACATGATACCTTAAATCGTTAAACACAGTGCAAAGAACGGAAAAATATCTGACCCGCGCAATCCCCACTATTGGGTATTGTCGCGGAAAAGTGGGTAAAATCAGCAAATTCCGTCCGCCTGTCCCTAATCACCCGTTTTCCGATTTTGCCCATTTTTGTGTATTGCGCTTTTTTAACAACCGGGGTAACTTTGCACCGTCGGAACGAAGAATCGCAAAAAGATCATAAAGACATATAAAAAGATGAGAGAAACGAAGAAACTGCTGACCGTCGCCTTGGCCGCCCTTACTGCCTTTAGTAGTGTTTCGGCACAGGAAAGCCAGGGCGACGGCAGCTCTTACGAAAAATTCCGCGTGGGCGGATACGGAGAGATGGTGGCCAACTTCAAGAACTACGGCATCAACCGCTACTATGGCGCGGCGGAAGGCAACTCGCAGACCCGGCGCAACACCATCTCCATCCCCCGCTTCGTGCTGGCCTTCGACTACAAGTTCACGCCCAAGTGGATACTCGGCGCTGAAATCGAATTCGAGAGCGGCGGGACGGGCACGGCCTACGAGCTGGAGAACAGCGAGAACGGGGAATACGAGATGGAGGTGGAAAAGGGCGGAGAGGTGGCGCTCGAGCAATTCCACATCACCCGCCTCATACTGCCGGAAATCAACGTGCGCGTGGGACACGTCGTGCTGCCCGTGGGACTGACCAACGCCCACCACGAGCCGGTCAACTTCTTCGGCACGAGCCGCCCCGAGGGCGAGACGAGAATCATCCCCTCCACCTGGCACGAAACGGGACTGGAACTCTTCGGCACGCTGGGCAAGGGCCTGGCCACCTTCGACTACCAGGCCATGGTGGTGGCCGGGCTCAACGGCAACGCCTTCAACCGCACCCACTGGGCCGGAGAAGCCAAGGCGAGCATCTTCGAAGAGGACAACTTCACCTCGCCCGCCTACGTGGCCCGCGTGGACTACCGCGGCGTGCCGGGCTTGCGCGTGGGAGCCTCGTGGTATTTCTGCAACGACGTGGGCGCCAATTCCGACATCCCGGAATACAACAAGTCCATCGGGAAAACGCCCGTGCGCATCTACACCGTCGACGCGCAATACAGCGACCGCTACCTGACCTTCCGCGGGAACTGCATCTTCGGCAACCTGGGCAACTCGGCCAGGCTCACCCGCGAAAACCAAAACTACAAGGGCACCAGCCCCTACAGCCGCACCGTGCCGGTGGCCAAGCGCGCGGTGAGCTACGGGGCGGAACTGGGCCTGAACCTGCAGGGCATCTTCGGCACGCCCAAGTGCCCGGTCATCTATCCCTTCGCGCGGTATGAATACTACAACCCGCAGGAAGAGGTGGTGAAGCCCAACGTGGCCTTCCCGCGCGAGAAGGTCAGCGCCTGGACAGCCGGCCTCAACTGGAAGGCCCTGCCCAACCTGGTGGTCAAGGCCGACTACACCACGCGGAAAATCGACGGCGGGAACCTCAACGACGAGAACGAGTTTGCCATCGGCGTGGCCTACGTGGGCTGGTTCTGGAGCAAGTAATTCATCCATCAATCAACAAATAATCATTATGAGAACAAAAAACTTCTTCCACGCTGCCGCCCTCATGCTGGGGCTGGCATGCACCGGATTCATGGCTGCAGCCTGCAGCGATGACGACAACAACGGCGGAAACGGAGACACGGACTTCGACCAGGCCGCCAATCTGGACTACACCGCCGAGAACAGTGCCAACTGGCTGGCCTACTCCGTTCGCGTGGCCAACCTGCTCGAGCAGGATGCCACTTCGCTCTACGACGCTTGGGAAACCAGCTACGACGGCGGCGCTCCCTTCAAGGAAATCTTCAAGGCGCACGACGGGCGGCAAAGCTATTCCAACGTGATGGACTGCATCACCACCATCATCGACAAATGCCAGGAAATCACTGACGAGGTGGGCAACGAGAAAATCGGCGACCCCTACCGCAAGTGGATGGCCGGGCAACACACCGAGGCCCTCTACGCCGTGGAGTCGTGGTACAGCTTCCACTCGCGCGATGACTATGCCAACAACATCCGCTCCATCCGCAACTCTTACTTCAACAGCATGGACAGCTCCATCTGCGACCACTCGCTCTACCGGCTGATGGAGCGCGTCGACCCGGCTCTGAACACGCAGATTGCACAAGCCATCGAAGACACGAAGAACGCCATCCTGGCCATACCGCAGCCCTTCCGCAACCACATCGGCGACGACATGGTGCCCCCGGCACAGGATGCCTGCACGGCATTGGGCAACCTCTTCAACACCAGCCTGCGCAACGCCATAACCACGGCCTACCAGAACGGGACGGTGGGCGAAGCCGACCTGCAAGCCGTGGTGGAAGCCTACGTGGACAACGTGGTGCTCCCCACCTACAAGGACCTGAAAGAGAAGAACGCGCTGCTGCGGCAGGCCGTGCAGGCCTTGGCCGGCACGCCAAGCAACGACGCCTTCGAAAGCGCCTGCGACGCGTGGATTGTGGCCCGCCAGCCGTGGGAACAGAGCGAAGCCTTCCTCTTCGGCCCCGTGGACGCGATGGGACTCGACCCCAACATGGACAGCTGGCCGCTCGACCAGGTGGCCATCGTGAACATCCTCAACTCGGGCGACTTCAGCAACCTGGAATGGAACGAGGGCGACTCTGAGGACCAAATCACGTCGACACAGGAAATCCGCGGTTTCCACACGCTGGAGTTCCTGCTCTTCAAGAACGGCAACCCGCGCACCGTGCCCGCGGAATAAGAAACGGCCGGGGCACTGCCCGGCGGCACACAAGTGAAGGCGGCCTCCACCGGAGGCTGTCTTCACTGCCTTGCAAAAATAAGAATGGTTGACAAACATGCCCCGCACGATGAAACGCCGTGCCCTTCTCCGGGCATCCCGTCGCGGAAAACGGGCGGACGGCGTGCGGAATGCCGGATTGTACTTTCCGCAAAGTACTCGAGTACTTGCCGCAGAGTACGGCGACGCGCTCCGCACGGCGCCATAAGGGCATCGGGGCACGAAGGCGGCGCTGACGGATTCCGAACCCCCGACACTCCCTGCCGCGGGACATGAAACACTAAAACCCCAATTTAAGAAAACATCACGATGAAGCATACAACCAAATATTGCGCCCTGCTCTGCGCGGGACTTGCCGTCGCCGCCTGCGACGACGAGGGGCTGGACATACGCGACGTGGAAGTGCCGCAAGGCTATGCCCTGTCGGCCGGCATCTCCACCATCTTCCTCGACAGTCCCGTGGCCTACGACACACAGGCCGACTGGATCGACGCCGACCCCGACTACGCCATGCGCTTCCGCGACGGCGACGGGCTCTACGACGACACCCGCACCATCTCCGGCGGCCTCGGCCCCGTCTATGCCGGCTACTCCTGCGGCAGCTGCCACCGCAACGCGGGGCGCACCAAACCCGAACTGTGGAACGGGGGAGGCAACTACGGCGAAGGCGGCAGCGGCTCCTACGGCTTCTCCGCCATGCTGGTCTACGTGAGCCGGAAAAACGGCGCCTTCTTCCAGAACTATGGCCGAGTGCTCCACGACCAGGCCATCTATGGCGTGGAACCCGAAGGCAAGCTCAACGTGAAGTGGCACTACGAGCAAGGGGCCTTCCCCGACGGGGAACCCTACGAGCTGTGCTACCCGGAATACTCCATCACGGAGTGGTATGCCGACAGCATCGCGCCCGAAGACCTCTTCTGCACCGTGCGCATCCCGCTCCGCCACGTCGGCATGGGCCCGATGATGGCCATCGACCGCCACGAGATTGAACAGCTCGCGGCCAAAAGCAACTACCCGGAATACGGCATCAGCGGGCGCGCCAACTACATCACGGAAAAAGGAAAACTGCAACTGGGACTGAGCGGCAACAAGGCACAGCATGCCGACCTGACCGTGGAGCTGGGATTCAGCAGCGACATGGGCGTGACCAACAGCCGCTACCCCGAGGAAATCTGCGAAGGACAGCTGCAGATGCAGGAAGGCAGCATGATGGGGCTCACCTACGACCAGCTGGACATCAGCGCGGAAGAGATGGAGGACGTGGACCTCTACATGCAGGGGCTGGGCGTGCCGGCCCGGCGCAAAGTGGACGACCCCACCGTGCAACACGGCGAACAGATGTTCTACCAGGCCAAATGCCACCTCTGCCACACCGTCACCCTGCACACGCAGCCGCGCGGGTCCACCCTCCTGCTGGGCACTCAACTGACGTGGCTGGGCAGCCAGACCATCCATCCCTACTCCGACTTCCTGCTCCACGACATGGGCAGCGAAATCATGGGCGTGGGACTGAACGACAACTACGTGAGCGGACTGGCACGCGGAAACGAGTGGCGCACCACCCCGCTCTGGGGCATCGGGTTGCAGGAAAAAGTGAACGGACACACGTATTTCCTGCATGACGGGCGCGCCCGCAACCTGACCGAGGCCATCCTGTGGCACGGCGGCGAGGGCGAAGCCTCGAAAAACCTGTTCCGGAACATGAAGAAGGAAGACCGCGACGCGCTCATCGAGTTCCTGAAATCACTTTAATCCCAAAACAATGAAGACAACGGAAACAATGAAAAAGATATTCCTGATGGCCATGCTGGCGGCTCTCCCCCTCTCCGCCATGGCACAATACGAAGAGGGCAGCGAGAACGGCGTGGTGTCGCTCGCCGGACGCGAAGGATTCTCCATCCAGTCGAAACGGGGAGACTTCGTGTTCAAACCTTATCTGCTGGTGCAGACAGCAGCCAACATCAACTGGTACGACGACGAGGGGTTGGACAAGGCCTACAACCAGGACAACCTGGCCAACTCGGGCTTCTCCGTGCCCTACGCCGTGCTCGGCTTCACCGGGAAGGCATGGGGCCGCGTCTCCTTCAACCTCTCCGTCAACGCGGCGGCCAGCGGCGGGGCCATCCTGCAGCAGGCGTGGATCGACGTGTCCACCAGGGACGAGTTCGCCGTGCGCATCGGAAAGTTCAAGACGCCCTTCTCGCACGGCTACCTGACCACGCTGGGCGAAACGCTGATGCCCACATTGCCAACGTCGCTCACGGCCGCCGTCATCATGCCCTACTCCCTGAATGCCGTGACGCCGAACATCGGGACGGGCTTCGACCTCGGCGTGGAAATCCATGGCTTCGCCGCAAACAAGTTCGGTTATGAGATAGGCATCTTCAACGGCACGGGAGCCTCCGTCAACACGGCCACGAAAACCATCAGCGACGACTGGCACATCCCCTCGCTGCTCTACGCCGGACGCTTCACCTTCATGCCCAAGGGCATCATGCCGGCTACGCAAGGCAACCCCGACCGCCTCGACGAGGACAAATGGATGGTGGGGGCCAGCGCCAACCTGAACGTGGAGAGCGAAAGCGAAAGCACCAACGACACCCGCGTCGGGCTGGAGTTCGCCATGCTGAAAAACAAGCTCTACATCGGGGCGGAAGCCTATTACATGCACGTGGGATTCACCGAACGGCAGAAGATTGACGAGACCTACGACTACCTGGGCGGCTACATCCAGGGCGGCTACTTCGTGGCGCCCCGCGTGCAGGTGGCCGCACGCTACGACTTCTTCAACCGCAACGGGATGGACACGAACGGGTTCCTCAACATGCCGGCCGTCGGCTGCAACTACTTCTTCAAGAAGTGTAACCTGAAACTGCAGGCCATGTACCAGTTCATCGGACGCACCGGACACGACACGCAACTCGACCGCGACAACGACGACCTCGGGGTGGCCAAGCACTCGGGCACGATACAACTGCAGTATTCTTTCTAATTTTCGTTAATCAATTTCCTAAACCATCCATGATGAAAAAAAACTATGGTATATTTGCCTTGCTGTTTGCCGCCGCCGCGCTCGCCGCATGCGACGACGGCTACGTGCCGCGGGAAGAGTTCACCGCCACGCACAGCGGCTACACGGCCAAACTGACAGGGCACATCGACGGGGCGGACAGCTGGCCGGACTACTACCAACTCGTGCTGGCCGGATTCGGCGACAGCGAATATGCCGTGACGCAGGTGCTGGTCAGCCCCGACGCGCAAGGCAACGTCTGCCTGACCCTGACCGACATCGGGAACGACGTGGACAAGGTGGAGCTGTGCGTGACCAACCGCCTGCGACGCCGCATCCTGACCTACAAAAGCGCGGACGTGGGCACTGCCGTGGGCGACACCATCTACCTCGACGCGGGGCAACTGGATGCGGGCATGTATGCGGCCATACAGCATGAGATATTCAACCCGACCTGTGCGCAGTGCCACGGCCTGAGCACCACGGCCGCCGCCGGACTCTACCTGACCGAAGGGCAAAGCCATACCAGCCTGGTGGACCGGCCCGCCACTGCTGCGGAAGGCACGCGCGTAGTCCCGGGCGACGCGGAAGGAAGCGTGCTGCACCAGGTCGTCAACCCGGGCAACGAGGCTGGCCTGGGCTTCAGCCACGAAGGCATGCTCACATCGACCGACGAACTCCGGCTCATCGACGAATGGATCAACGCCGGGGCAAAAAACTAAGAACTACTGAAAACTATGGAATATAACAAAGTATATTGGGAAGACTTGGGCGTGAGGGCGGAAATCGCCGCCTTCGCCCCACAAGGAAAAATCGGGGAATTCCACGCCATCCTGCACGTGGAACCGCGCTGCGAACTCTTCGAAGGACAGCTCGCCCGCATCTACGAAGGCGAGCGGCGGCTGGCCGACCTGCCACGGATTGCCGGTTCGGCTCCCATCCTGAAGCGCTATTTCCTGAGCGATTCCACCAACCAGCAACCGCTCATGCGGCAAGAAACCGACTGCGCCGTCTCCGTCATCCAGCAACCGCCGCTCGACGGCAGCAAAATCGCCGTGTGGATTTACCTGCAGAAAGGCAGCAAGGTGGCCAACACTGGAGGGATGATCGTGGCGGAACACAACGGATACCGCCACCTCTGGAAAATGGGAATGCACGAACACAAGGGCGACTCGGCCTGGCAAACGGAATCGCTGCTCATCAACTATGAGGAGATACTGGAAAACTTCGGTGCCACACTGGCCGGCAACTGCATCCGCACGTGGTTTTTCGTGCGCGACGTCGACACGCAATACGCCGGCATGGTGAAAGCCCGCAAGGAGAACTTCAGGGAACAGGGACTGACGGAACAGACCCACTTCATCAGCAGCACGGGCATCGGCGGTTCGCCGGCCGACACGCGGGCATTGGTGCAAATGGGCACGTATGCCCTCACCGGCTTCGTCCCCGCACAGCAACGCTACCTGTACGCCCCCACTCACCTGAACCCCACGTATGAATACGGCGTGACCTTCGAGCGCGGCACCGTGATGGAATACGGCGACCGGGCGCACGTCTTCATCAGCGGGACGGCCAGCATCAACAACAAGGGCGAGGTGGTGCACGTGGGCGACATCGTGAAACAGACGGAACGGATGTGGGAAAACGTGAGCACGCTGCTCGAAGAGGGCGGCGCGGCATTCGACGACGTGATGCAAATCATCGTCTACCTGCGCGACATCTGCGACTACCCCGTCGTGAAGGCCATGTTCGACCGCAAGTTCCCCGACACGCCGCATGTCATCACCTTGGCCCCGGTGTGCCGCCCCACGTGGCTCATCGAGATGGAGTGCATCGCCGTGACGGAACGCCGCAACGCGGGCTTCCGCGACTTCTGACCCCGCGCAAGCCGAACGCACGCCGATGAAATCCATCCCTTTCACACTGCTTTTCGTGACCGCCGCCATCCTGGGCGCCGCCACCTTCGTGGAAGACGCCCGGGGCACGGCTTTCGTCCGGGAATACGCCTACGCCACATGGTGGTTCAAGGCGCTTTGGATGCTGCTGGCCGCATCGGCCGCCGTCGTCCTGGTCCGCCGCAGAATGTGGCGGCGCCCTGCGGCCTTCGTCCTCCACGCGGGACTACTCGTGGTGTTCGCCGGTGCCTTGCTGACCGCCTTCACGGGGCACAAAGGCCTGTTGCACCTGCGCCAAGGCGAACCCGCGTCATCCTACGTCGACGAGAAGAAACGGGTGGCGCACCTGCCTTTCGTCCTGACGCTGGACAGCTTCCGCGTGGAATATTACACCGGAACCTCCGCCCCGTCGGACTACGTCAGCCAAGTGGCTTGCCACGATGCCGACGGCACGCTGATTGCCCGCCCGCGCATCTCCATGAACCGCATTTTTTCGGCCGAAGGTTACCGCTTCTACCAATCGTCCTTCGACGAGGACCTGAAAGGCAGCTGGCTCACGGTGAACCACGACCCTTACGGCACGGCCGTCGCCTACACGGGCTTCCTGCTCATCTGCATCGGCAGCCTCGGCCTCCTGCTCGACCCGCGCGGCGGATTCCGCCGCCTGTTGCGCCATCCCCTGCTCCGCAAGGGCGGTCTGTTCGCCCTGCTCTGCCTCCTGGCTGTCGACGGGCAGGCGGCAGAGCCCTTGCCCGTGGTGCGGCGGGCACAAGCCGACAGCCTCGCCGCCCGCCAAGTAGTGTACAACGACCGCGTGGCCCCGCTGCACACCCTGTGCCGCGACTTTGTACAGAAAGTCTACGGCCGGCCCGTCTTCCGCGGACTGTCGCCCGAGCAGGTCGTCGCGAGCTGGATGCTTTACCCCGAAGAATGGAATCGCGTGCCCATCATCCGGATCAAGAACCGTGAGTTGCGCGAACGGCTCGGCATCCGGGGAGAATATGCCACGCTGGCCGGACTCTTCGACGGGACAACCTATAAACTGCAACCGCTGTGGCAACAGGAAATGGGCAAGCACAGCCAACTGGGACGCGCCATACAAGAGACCGACGAGAAGGCGGGACTCGCCCTGATGCTCACGCAGGGCACGCTCGTCCGCCCGCTCCCTCCCGGCACCCCGCGCCTCAGCGAACAGCAAGTCCGTGCGGAGCTGCTCTACAACCGCATTCCCTTTAATAAAATCCTCTTCATGGCCAACCTGACCTTGGGTTTCGTGGCCATCGGACTTTTCCTGTACCGCATGCTGAAGCGGCGCGGCGAAAACCGCACGTCACGACGGCTGTGGACGGCGGCCCTCTGGCTGTCCACCCTTTTCCATGCTGCCGGATATATGCTGCGGGGATACGTCTCGGGACGCCTTCCCCTGAATAACGGCTACGAGACGATGCAGTTCGTGGCTTTGGTGGTCTTGCTCACGGCCTGCCTGCTCGAGCGGCGCTTCCCCTTCGTCCGCCCCTTTGGTTTCCTCCTTTCCGGCTTCACGCTGCTGGTGGCCCATCTGGGCGAGATGAACCCGCAAATCACGCCCCTGATGCCCGTGCTCGCCTCGCCGTGGCTCAGCTGGCACGTGTCGCTCATCATGATTTCCTATGCCCTGTTCGCCTTCATCTGCCTGAACGGGTTGCTGGCCGCGGGACTGATGGCACGACCCCAACACCGGCACGACGCGCTGGTCCGGGAACGGGTGGAACAGCTCACGCTGTTGAGCCGCCTGCTGCTCTATCCTTCCACCTTTCTTTTGGGCATCGGCATCCTGCTCGGTTCGGTGTGGGCCAACGTGTCGTGGGGCAGTTATTGGTCGTGGGACCCGAAAGAAGTGTGGGCCCTCGTGGCCTTCATGGTCTACGGAGCCGCTTTCCACCGCCGCACCCTGCCCTGGCTGCGCCGCCCGCTGGCGTTCCACCTCTACATGGTGGCGGCTTTCCTCGTGGTGCTCATGACGTATTTCGGGGTCAACTACCTGCTCGGAGGGATGCACAGCTACGCCAACCCCTCGTGAAATCACTACTTTCAGGTATTGTGCAGGCCGGTGAATGCCCGTAATTTTGCAGCCTGAACGATTATAGTGAAGCAGCAAATGATGAATTTATCGGATGTCAACGCCGGACAGGAGGTTGTGATATCACATATAGAAGGTAGCGGGGCGTTCCGCGCCCGACTGAGTGAAATGGGATTTGTCACGGGAAAAAGCGTCAGGAAAGTCTTCAGCTCCCCCGTGGGAAATCCCATCGTGTTTGAACTGATGGGCGGACAAATCGCACTGCGGAAAAGCGAAGCGGAGAAGATACAGGTGCGGTTGCCGGACGAACAAGGCAGCACGCCTGAACCGCCAACCGGGCAACCACACTCCCGCCCGGCGCAGCCGGCCGACGCCCCTTCCGCCCCGCGGCCCCCGCATGCCGGCGGATGTCCGCATTGCGGCACGCACGGCCAGCACCTCACCACCGACAGCCCGAAAGCCGACGGCACCATCACCATCGCGCTGGTGGGCAATCCCAACTGCGGCAAGACCTCGCTCTTCAACGCCGCGTCCGGCGGGCACGAACGCACGGGCAACTACAGCGGCGTGACGGTGAGCAGCGTGGTGGGCGAGATGGTCTTCGAAGGGCGCAGAATCCGGCTGGTCGACCTGCCCGGCACTTACTCCCTGCGCGCTTTCAGTCCCGAAGAAGCCTACGTGGCCCACGAACTGGAGAGCGGGCGCATCGACGCCGTCATCAACGTGCTCGACACCACCAACCTGGAGCGCAACCTCTTGCTCACGCTCCAACTGAAGGAGCGCAACGTGCCCCTCGTGGGCGCGCTGAACATGTTCGACGAGTTCGAGGAGAGCCGCAGCACGCTCGACATCGAAGCGCTCAGCCGACGGCTGGACATGCCGCTCTTCCCCACCGTGGCGCGCAACCGGGTGGGCATTGCCGACCTGCTGCGCGAGGCCGTGAAGGTGGCCGACCGCCACATCGCCCTGCACCGCTCCGGCGTGGAGGGGCATAACCACGAAGCCGCCTGCTGCCACGACCCGGAACACTGCACCCACTGCACGGAAGAAAAGGCGCACGCTGGACATGCCGGACCGACACCAGGAAGCGCGGAAGCCTGCCCCTGCCCCGAACGCGAGCAGGAAGACGCGGAACGCTACGCCCACATCGGACAAATACTCGACGGCATCTACGGACGGAAAAAAGGACGGAAATACGACATCACGACCGCGCTCGACCGGCTGCTGGCCCGCCGCTGGCTGGCCTATCCCGCGTTCGTGGCCATCCTGTGGTTCATTTTCTGGATGACATTCACCATCGGACAGTATCCGATGGACTGGATAGACGCCGGAGTGGCCTGGCTCACGGCCGCCTGCGAGGCCCACATCCCCGAAGGCACGCTGCAGGCCCTGCTGTGCGACGGCGTCCTGGGCGGCGTGGGCAGCGTCATCGTCTTCCTGCCCAACATCCTGATCCTTTATTTCTTCATCTCCATTCTGGAAGATTCGGGCTACCTGGCCCGTGCCGCCATGCTGGCCGACCCGCTGTTCGACCGGCTGGGACTGCACGGCAAGTCGTTCATCCCGATGCTGATGGGCTTCGGATGCAACGTGCCGGCGGTGATGGCCACGCGGACGATAGAGAATCCCAAGAGCCGGATGCTCACGATGCTCGTCACGCCGATGGTGTCGTGCAGCGCGCGCATCCCGGTCTATGTGGTCTTCGCGGGCGCCTTCTTCCCCCAGAACGCTTCCACCGTCATGCTTTGCCTCTACGCCTTCGGCACGGGCATGGCCTTGTTCGTGGCCTGGGTGTT
This sequence comes from uncultured Paraprevotella sp., assembly GCA_944321525.1. Lineage (GTDB taxonomy): Bacteria > Bacteroidota > Bacteroidia > Bacteroidales > Bacteroidaceae > Paraprevotella. The sequence continues at coordinate 135,643 of CALULQ010000001.1, read as the reverse complement.
CAGCAAGGCCTTCATGCGGAAATACGACAGCCACTTCGTGATGGAGCTCCCGCCCTACCGCCTGCCCAGCTCGCGCGGCGTGTGCCACCACACCTGGGAGAAAGGGCGCCAGTACCTGCGCAAGATGGGGGGCATCATCCTGGTGGCCAGCATCGTCATCTGGGCCTTGGGCTACTTCCCCACCACGAGCGACGAACTGACGGAAGCCGAACGGCAGGAACAGTCGTACATGGGACAAATCGGCCACGCCATGGAACCGGTGCTCCGCCCCTTGGGATACGACTGGCGCATGGGCGTGGGCATCGTCGCGGGCGTTGGGGCAAAGGAACTGATGGTCAGCACTCTCGGAGTGCTCTACAACTGCGAGGCGGAAGATGCCGAGGTGGAAACCACGGAAGACGCCGCGCAAACCCGCCTGGCACAGGCACTGACCCGGCACACCACGCCCGAGGCGGCCTTGGGCTACATGGTGTTTGCCCTGCTCTACTTCCCCTGCCTGGCCACCATCGCGGCGGTCAAGGGGGAAAGCGGCAGTTGGAAATGGGCCATCTTCACGGCCACCTACACCACACTGCTGGCCTACGCGATGGCGTTCGCGGTCTACCGCGTCGCCCTGCTCTTCTGACCCGCCTTCCGGCATGCGTGCCGGCAGGCGGACCTGACTTGAAAACGAAACACTACATTTTATGACACAACATTTCTCCCTGCGGGGCGCACTGCTGCGCCTCGCCCTCTGCACGGGATGCTCCCTGTGCAGCCTTGCCGTACACGCCTCGGAACCGCGCGTGACGTGGAACATCGCCGGCACCACCGAAGGCCTTTGGAACATCTCCGGCGGAAAAACCGGCTGGTGCAACCTGCTCGAAGCCGCCGTGGGCACCCGCCTGTGGAAAGGGGCGCGGCTGGAGACGGGCGCCATCTCGACGTACAACCTCAACCTGCCCGTGGCCGACGACCTGCAGGCCTTCAGCAGCCTCGACGCCGGACCCGACAAGGCGTTCCGCCTCATCCAGGCGGGCATCAGCCAGGAGGCCGGCGGGTGGCTGACGGCCTATGCCGGACTGCGCAACATCGACATGGACCACTTCACCACGCCCTTCACCGGCCTGTTCACCAACGCCTCGCACGGCAACTTCCCCATCCTCTCGTCCAACTTCCCGCTGGCCACCTACCCCCTGGCCGCCTTGTGCCTGCACCTGGAGTTCCACCCCACGGAGAACCTGACGCTGCGCGAAAGCGTCTACAACGGCGTGGCCTCCGACCGCCTGGACCGGCAGTTCCGTTTCTGCCCGGGCAGCGACGGCGTGTTCAACATCGCCAGCCTCAACTACCACGTGGGACCGGAAGAGGAGCACCATGGCTTCTACACCCTCGGATATGCCTGCGGCTCCAGCCCGGCAGAGGAGGGCGCGGAGGGCAAGACCTTCAACTATGCCCTTTGGGGACTGGTGGAGCAGCCTTTCCTCCACATCGGCGAAAACCATTTGGGCGCGCTGTTGCAAGGCGGCACCTCGCCGGCCGGCCGGAGCGAATGCCGCTACTACTGGGGCGCGGGCCTCATCCTGACCTGCCTGCAGGGCAAAGGCATACGGGCGGGCATCGTGGTGAACCGCGCGGTTTACGCCACAGACCGGGAAACGGACGTGGAGCTCACCGGAAGTTTCCCCGTGTGCGACTGGCTCACCTTCCAGCCCGCCCTGCACCACATCCGCACCAACGGCCATGCCATCGTGGCCGCACAGCTCCGCGCCGTGGTGGAATTCGGGAACTGACGAAAAAGCGGCCGCACCGGACGTTTTCCCGGAAAATAGCGCTAACTTTGCGGGCGAAACGCAACATATAAACCGACATGGCACAAACCGACATACCCTCCGCGCATTTCCACACCGAAATGCTCCCTTGCGGGATGCGCATCGTCTGCGCGCCCTCGGCCACCGACGTGGCCTACTGCGGCATCGCCGTCGACGCGGGCACGCGGGACGAACTCCCCAACGAAAACGGGCTGGCGCACTTCTGCGAGCACCTGACCTTCAAGGGAACGCGCCGCCGACGCTCGTGGCACATCCTGAACCGCATGGAGACCGTGGGCGGCGACCTGAATGCCTACACGGGCAAGGAGGAAACCATCTACTACACCGCCTTCCTGAAGGAACACTTCGCCCGCGCCACCGACCTGCTGGCCGACATCGTACTGTGCAGCACCTACCCGCAGGCGGAGATGAACAAGGAGGTGGAAGTGGTCATCGACGAAATCGAGAGCTACAACGACTCGCCGGCGGAGCTGATTTTCGACGACTTCGAAAACCTGGTCTTCCACGGCCACCCGCTCGGGCGCAACATCCTGGGCGAGGCCGGACGCCTGCGCCAATTCCGGAGCGAGGACGTGCAGCGCTTCGCCACCCGGCTCTACCGCCCGGACCAGATGGTGTTCTTCGTGTACGGGCGCATCGACCCCGTCACCGTGAGGCGGGAACTGGAGAAGGCCATCCGCAAGGCCGCCGCGTCGCTGCCCGAAGGCCACCCGCTGCGCCACGGACTGACGGCCACGGCCGCCGGACACGCATGGCCCGACAACGCGGGCACCGGGCGCACCGCCGTACCGGAATACTGCCCCAAGGAAATGGTGGTGCAGAAAGACACCCACCAATCGCACGTCATGATCGGCGCACGGGCCTACAGCGCCCGCGACCCGCGCCAGCTGAGCCTCTACCTGCTCAACAACATACTGGGCGGACCGGGCATGAACTCGCGGCTCAACCTGAGCCTGCGCGAGCGGAACGGACTGGTCTACACCGTGGAGAGCTGCATGACGAGCTACACCGACACGGGCATCTGGAGCATCTATTTCGGTTGCGACCCGCACGACGTGGCCCGCTGCCGCCGACTGGTGATGAAGGAGCTGCGCCGACTGGCCGACGCGCCACTGGACGCCAGGGCTCTCGAGGCAGCCAAACGGCAAATCAAGGGACAGATAGGCATCTCGCACGACAGTTTTGAAAACGTGGCCCTGGCCATGGGCAAACGCTTCCTCCACTACAACCACACGCAGGACATCCAGACCCTGTACGAAAAGATCGACGCCCTCACCGCCGACGACCTGCACGCCGTGGCACAAGACCTTTTCCGCGAAGAAAACCTGACAACTCTAATCTACAAATAATCTCCGCGCGGACTTTCCGAAAAAATTGTCCGCACGACGGGAGAGTACTCTCCGCAGAGTACTCGAGTGCTTTGCGGAAAGTACTGCGCGAAACTCCGCACATCGGACTTCAAAAGACGGGCATGTTTTCCGTCTTCGTCTCGAAGGCGGAAACACGGTTCCTGCATTGCGCTGATAATCAATCAAAAATAAAAACCAAAGCCCCCATCCGGAAAGCCAGGCGCCCAACGGGCAACTCCGCTTTCCGGACGGGGGCTTCCGCACCGCGTCTCTGACAGTGCTTTATTTTAACACTAACTTCTTCACCTGAAGGGCCCGGCCTTCTTCCGTCTGGCACACTACCGCATACACGCCGCGGCCCAAGGCCGAAACATCGCACGCGGAGGCATTGCCGGACGGACGGAACAGGGCGGCCGTCGTGCCGTCCATCGCCACCAGGCGCACCTGCCGCAAGGGCGCATCGGAACGCACATAGAGCCGGCCTCCGTGCACACTGACTGCCACCTCCGTGCCGATCCCGGCCTTTGCCGCCTCCACGCCCGACGGATCGTAGATGAACATGACGGGGTCGGCATCGGCCGTCTCGCCGAACTCGCCCGTGGCCCGCACGGTGTAGACGTTCTCACCCGCTTGCGGCGCTTCGTCGGTGAACGTGCAGTCCGTGGCCGTGCCGATCTTCACCCCGTTGCGGTAGACGGCGTACCCCTTCACCAGCGACTCTTCCACGGCCGGATAGACGGAAACGTCGTCTATTTGCCACCAATAGGACAGCCCCACGTTCGTCTCGTCGTAGGCATGGAAGGCCACGCGCATCTGATCCGACTGCCATTCGGAAAGGTCGATGGTGACCTTCGTCCATTCGTTGACCGCGTCGCAATCCTTCATCAGGTCGTAGGCCACGTCCCACGTCTGTCCGCCGTTGCGGCTCACTTCCACATAATAGTATTGGTTCTTCACCGTCTTTTGCGGGGCAATGGAGCGGCTGTAGAACGTCAGTGTGCGGCCGCCGGCAAAGACGGGCGACACCAGATGCTCGTCCTGGTGCAAGTCTTCCCACGCACTCTTCATGTACATGGAGTAATTGCCGTCGTAGGCCTCATAGTTGCGGGCATCTTCCTGCCACGTCCAGCCCCGTCCGCCCGGCGCGTTCTCGATGGTCCACCCGTTCGGGTTGGCCGTATCCTCGAAGCCGTCGGCCAGCACGGGAACTCCCTCCTGCGGGGCAGCCCAGCGGAGCACCACGCGGCCCTCGGCGTCCGCCTCGGCCGACAGTCCCGACGGGGGCAAGATGAGGTTGGACTGCTGGCGCACCTTCAGCACGGCCTTCACCGCCGCGTCGGAAGGCGAGGTGAAGACCAGTTCGGCCTCGCGCTCCTGCGCCGACTCGTTTTCGGCCACGACTTCCAGCGTGACGGTGGTCGCCCCGGCTTCTCCGGCCGAAGGCGTCAACGCCAACCAGTCGGGCACTCCCGCAACGGTCCAGTCCACGTCGGCCTCCACGGTGAGTTCCAGTTTCTCGCCGGCGGCCCCGCCCATCACCACGTCCTCCGTGGCGGAGAGGGAAATCGTGTGTCCGAGGTTGACCAGGTCGAACGACAGCGTCTCCCCGCACGCCGAGATGTTCGTCAGGGCGAACTGTGCCGTCGTGCCGTCGCTATAAAACGGCTTCACGTCGGCCTCTCCGCCGAAAGCCGTGCGCCCGCTCTCCTGGCTGAAAGCGGCTTTCGAGATGTCGCCGTCGGCCTTCGTCGTTCCGCCCGGGCGGAATATGTACATCTCGTCCAGACGGGTCGTCCCGTTATAGTTCACATTGCCACCCGTGTAAGCGGGATTGACACGGTAGACAATCAGTCCCGACTCCGGCAGTCCGCTGTCGAACGTCCCCTCCTTTTTCCGGTATTCCACCACGAAGTATTCATCGCGCCCCACGGGTTTGATTTTATAGGCGATGTTTTCGGGCGTGGCGCCTCCCACGGGGTTCAGCGTATACGTGCCCGGCTCCGAAATCTCGGGAATCTCGTCCAGCCAGCCGCAATACTTCCACTTGGTGTAGGCCGACATGTGTTGCGGCGTGGTGAGGTTGTCGGACATCAAGTCCCAGACGCCCACGGGATTCAGGTCGTCGTTCACGTGATAAAGGTCATACGTGCCGAGCGAATGCGCCATCTCGTGGCAAATCACGCCGGTGTTGAGCGGAATAGGGTCGAGCGAGGCCCAACCGTTGGCATCGTCGAACACCATGAGGTAGCCCACGAGTTTCTTTCCTTTTATAAATATGGCCTTCTCGTCGGGCAGTGCCAGGTCGGAGCGATGGGGCCACAACAAATGGCTGTTGCCCAGTTCGGAACGGCCGCTCAGCACGATGCAGAGGTTGTCGATGATGCCGTTGCCGTCCGCATCGAGCCGCACGTCGTCGGGCAATGCGCCGGACAGGTATTCCGCAATCTCGCGGACCAGCGCCTGTTCGCGGGCCGCCTTGTCCGTCTCGTCCTCATAGCCGATGGTGTTGATCTCGCCTTTCACTTTATAGTAGCCGCGTTCGTTGCGGGCACGGTAAGACACCACTTTGCCGTCCACGGGGGCGGGAAAAAAACTGCTCCTCCAGGTGAGTTGCCCGTAGGAAGCCTCGCGGAAGTAGTTGTACACAGAATTCGCCCCCGGCGCGGGGTCGTTGAAAAGCTGTTCATAGTCGGAAAAAGTCATCTCGAAGCTTTCCGAATCATCGTTCTCCCCCAAGAAGCGCACGAAACAAACCAAGTTGTCCAGCTCGCCCTTTGACTGCTCCGCCCGTGCTGCCGTCAGGCTGCAAAGGCACAAGAGCACGAAGAAGAACCTACAGGAGTAAAGTCTTGCCATAAAATGCTGTTTTTAAAATGTTCGTCAAGGCAAAGATAGTTCATTTTTCCACAGGGCGTTGCAGCTTTCCCCACCTTTTTGCAGGGCCCGGTTCCAAAACCTACACAGCCCGCCCGGCGCGGAAACAAGCCGCACGTTCCATACACTTTTACATTCCGGACGGCGCTCCCGACGGACGGCATGCCCAAAGGTTTGACAGCACCGAAAGCAACCCGACACGGAAAAAGATGCATGAACAAGCATTTTGCAAAGCAAAATAGGCATTCCATCGACGGAAATGCAAAAAATGTCGGTAGAAAAAGCCTGATTTGCTTTGCAAATACTCCCCTTTTACTTACCTTTGAGGGTTTTATATAACTTCAAAGCCGCATAATCGCCCTCTTGTACGGAGAACGAATATTGTCCGCTCAGACAAATAAGGACAAAATGAGAGAAAAGAATATAGTTCTAATTAAAAACAAAGGCTTATGAAAAAGTATCTATCCCTATTTCTGTTTGCCTTGCTGGGCCTTGCAGCCCAAGCACAAACCGCCCCGAGCATCACGCTGACGGTTGGGGTGGACGGCAATGAACGTACCCTGATTTTCGCAGCCACCGAAGCCGGGCACAAGTTCCAAATCGACTGGGGCGACGGCAACCTCGTGGAAACTGAAGAAATCCTTGTCAACACGGACGGCTGGACCTGGACCGAGGTCAAGGGAACCCCTGTGGGCGAAGGAAACATCAAAATCTACGGCGAGGGCATCGACTACTTCGACTGCAGCTCGCGCGTGGACGGCGCACAAGTCTCCGCGCTCGACGTGACCAACGCACCCGACCTGACGGAACTCACCATCAACACCAACAGCCTCACGCAGCTCGACCTGAGCAAGAACACCAAGCTCACCGACCTCATCTGCAGCACCAACCCGCTCAAGCAGCTCGACCTCAAGGCCAACACCGCCCTTGAGACGCTCGAGGCCAACGACCTGCAGCTGGAAAGCATTGACCTGACGGCCAACACGGCGCTCACGTCGCTCAAGCTGAACAACAGCAAGCTCACGCAGATTGACCTGAGCAAGAACACGGAGCTGACGCAGATCTACATCCTGGGCAACCTGCTGACACAAATCGACCTGTCGAACAACGACAAACTGACCTACGTCAGTCTGAACAACAACCAGCTCACGTCGCTGGACGTCACGGGCTGCGACGCCCTCAAGAGCCTGTTCTGCATGGGCAACCAGCTCACGGAACTGAAGGCCGACAACGTGATAACCAGCGTGAACTGCTCCAAGAACAACTTCACGCTGGCCACGCTCCCCGCACTGCCCTGCAAGACCTTCACCTACGCTCCGCAAAACGACATGCCCATCGCCGAGACCATCAAGGTGGGTGAAACCGTGGACCTCTCCGCACAAGACAACATCACCGGACTGGCCGACGCCGCACAGAAGACCACTTACACTTGGATCACGACCGACGGCAACACGCTCGAAGCCGGAACAGACTACACGGAGGAAGAAGGCGGACGGTTTACCTTCCTCAAGGCGCAAAGCGCACCCGTATACTGCGTGATGACCACCGACGCATTCCCCAAATTCACCGGGGCCAACGCTTTCAAGACAACTTCCGCCACTATCACGGACGGAACGACCGTAAGCACGCCGGCCATCACACTGACGGTGGAAGTGGACGGCAATGAACGCGCCCTGATTTTCGCAGCCACCGAAGCCGGACACAAATTCCAAATCGACTGGGGCGACGGCAACCTCGTGGAAACTGAAGAAATCCTCGTCAACACGGACGGCTGGACCTGGACCGAGGTCAAGGGAACCCCTGTGGGCGAAGGAAACATCAAAATCTACGGCGAGGGCATCGACTACTTCGACTGCAGCTCGCGCGTGGACGGCGCACAAGTCTCCGCGCTCGACGTGACCAACGCACCCGACCTGACGGAACTCACCATCAACACCAACAGCCTCACGCAGCTCGACCTGAGCAAGAACACCAAGCTCACCGACCTCATCTGCAGCACCAACCCGCTCACGCAGCTCGACCTCAAGGCCAACACAGCCCTCGAGACGCTCGAAGCCAACGACCTGCAGCTGGAAAGCATCGACCTGACGGCCAACACGGCGCTCACGTCGCTCAAGCTGAACAACAGCAAGCTCACACAGATTGACCTGAGCAAGAACACGGAACTGACGCAGATCTACATCCTGGGCAACCTGCTGACGCAAATCGACCTGTCGAACAACGACAAACTGACCTACGCCAGCCTGAACAACAACCAGCTCACGACCGTGGACGTCACGGGCTGCGATGCCCTCAAGAGCCTGCTCTGCATGGGCAACCAAATCACGGAACTGAAGGTCAACGACCTGACGGGCACGGTGAACGTCAGCCAAAACCTTCTCACGCCCGCCACGCTGCCCGTGGTCTCCGGCCGCTACACCTACGCCCCGCAGGCGGCCATGCCCATTGCGAAATCCGCCAAGGTGGGCGAAACCATCGACCTCTCCGCACAGGACAACCTCACCGGACTGGCCGACGCTCCGCAAGCCACGACTTACGCATGGATAACCTTAAAGGGTGACACGCTCGAAGCTGGCACCGACTATACGGCCGACGGCGGACGGTTCACCTTCCTCAAAGCACAGGCCGACTCCGTATATTGCAGCATGACAACCGCTGCATTCCCGGCCTTTGAAGGCGACAAGGCATTCAAGACCACGGCCATCGCCATCGCCGAAGGAGCCACCGTGGACACCCCGGCCATCACGCTGACCGTGACACCCGACGGCAACACGCGCAACCTGGTGTTCGCCATGACGGAGGCCGGACACACGCTCCAAATCGACTGGGGCGACGGCAACCTCGTGGAGACGGAAGAGATAGCCCAACTCGACGAGTATGGAACGAACACGACCGCAACGGGAGTGCCCGCGGGCGAAGGCATCATCAAGGTGTATGGCGAAGGCATCGCCTACTTCGACTGCTCGCCTGCCCAGAATGAAGCCAAGGTGACGGCCATCGACGTGACAGGCGCCAAGGACTTGCTGGAACTGAACGTGTACTCCAACGCTTTGTCCACCTTGGACCTCAGCCAGAACGCGGCACTGAAGAAACTGGGATGCTACAACAACGACATCGCGGAACTCGACCTTTCGGCCAATACGGCATTGGAACGGCTCGACGCCAAGAACATGGCGCTCGACGGCATCGACCTCTCGGCCAACACGGCGCTGACCTACCTGGCACTGAGCAACAACCCCATCACCAGCATCGACCTCTCGGCCAACACGGCGTTGACCGACCTGTACCTGCAAAACGGACAGCTCTCTGACATCGACCTGACGGGGAACACCGCACTGGAATACATCAGCCTCACCGGCAACCAGCTCACGCAGATTGACGTGACGGCATGCGAAGCCTTGGACTTCTTCTTCTGCAACAACAACCAACTGGAAGAGGTGAAGTTCGGCAACGTGACGCGCACCGTGAACATCAGCGGCAACCGCCTCACACCGGCCGACTTGCCGGCTGCCACCGCCACCAACTACATCTACGCCCCGCAGGCCGCCATGCAGCTGGACGAGGAAATAGAAACAGGCAAGACCTTGGACCTCTCGGCGCAGGACAACCTCACCGGACTGGCCGACGGCCCGCAAGCCACGACCTACACTTGGTATGCTGAAGACGGAACCACCCTCGTGGCCGGCACGGATTACACCGAAGACGGCGGGAAGTTCACATTCCTGAAAGCACAAAGCCAGCCCGTCTACTGCACCATGGAGACGGCCGCGTTCCCGAGCTTCAGCGGCGCGAACGCCTTCCGCACGACGACCATCAGCGTGAAGGGCGGCGACGGAGTGGAAAGCACCGCTACGGCAACCATCGCCATTCGCGGCGGAAAGGGCACCATCACGACGGACAACCTGCCCGCCGGAAGCCGGGTGGAAGTCTACGACCTGAGCGGACGCAAGGTGGCCGGACAGGATTCGGCTGAAGGCCGTGCAACCTTCAGCGTGAAGCCGGGCCTGTACATCGTTTCCGTGAATGGGACAGCGCGCAAGGTGAACGCCTTCTGATCCTAAAGACTGCTCGTATCCGGGCGGGGAAGCACGCAGGCACAGCCCGACGGCTTCCCCGCCCGTTCCTTCTGAAACAAGAACCACAACGAAACAAACAATTCACACATCATGAGAAAAACTACAGGACTGTTGCTCTTCGCGCTGGCGGCCATGATGGCCTGCCCGCAGGCAGATGCCAAAAGGAGAAACAAAAAAAAGGCTCCGGCCATCGCGGCGCTCGCAAAAGACTCCGTGAATGCCGACTACAAAAAGGTGACGAAAGACGCGACAACGCAAAAGGGACTCTTCACCACCCACTACAATGCCAAGGAAGGCAAACTCTACTTTGAAATCCCCGACTCGGCCTTCAGCCGAAGCTACATATTGGCCAACCGCGTGGCCGCAACAAGCAACACACGCGACTACGTGGCAGGAGAAATGGCCACCACACCGCTGCTTATCCGACTGAGCAAGGACGAGCGCAACGTGTATATCCATCAGGTGCAGAGCGCCGACTACGTGGCGGGCACCGACCCCATCCGCTCCTCGTTCGAGCGGAACTTCTATGACCCCATCTTGAAAGGATTCAAAATCGCGGCTCACAACGGGAAGAACGTGGTGATCGACGTCACGGCCTTCTTCGGAGCCAATGAAAAGTGCATCAGCCCCATCAAGCCCGACAACCCGGTGGCCAAACTGCTGGGCGGAGGCAGCGGGCTGAAGGGCACGTTCGTGGCCGACGCCTCGGGCATCATGTCGGCCAAGGCCTTCCCCGGGAACATCGAGATAAAAAGCCGGCTCTCGTTCAGCCTCTCGCCGCTGAACCAGCCCTACTCGCTCGTGATGCACCGCTCGCTCTTCGTCCTGCCCGAAGACCCCATGCCCATGCGCTTGCAGGACAACCGAGTAGGTTACTTCTACGGCGACAAGAGCATCTACTCTTCCGAACACGACGGCGTGAAGCTCCGCACGTTCATTCACCGCTGGCGGCTGGAACCGCGGGAAGAAGACCGCGAACGATACTTCCGCGGCGAACTGGTGGAGCCGCAGAAGCCCATCGTGTTCTACGTGGACTCCGCCTTCCCCGAGAAGTGGCGCACGGCCATCAAACAGGGCATCGAGGACTGGAACACCGCCTTTGAGGCCGCAGGCTTCAAAAACGCCATACGCGCCGAGGACTATCCGGAGAACGACTCCACCTTCGACCCCGACGACATGCGCTTCAGCTGCTTCAAATATGCCGCCTCGCCCACAGCCAACGCCATGGGACCGAGCCATGTGGACCCGCGGACGGGAGAAATCCTCACGGGCGACGTCATCTGGTACCACAACATCCTCTCACTGCTCCACAACTGGCGCTTCGTTCAGACGGGGGCTGTCGACCCGCGGGTACGCAAACAAGTGTTCGACGACGACGTGATGCGTGAATCCATCCGCTATGCCGCCGCCCACGAGATAGGACACACCCTCGGCCTGATGCACAACATGGGGGCCAGCTACGCCTTCCCTGTCGACTCGCTGCGCGACCCAGCATTCACACAGCACTATGGCACCACGCCCAGCATCATGGACTATGCCCGCAACAACTTCGTGGCACAACCGGGCGACGTGGAGCGCGGAGTGAAGCTCACCCCGCCCGTGCTGGGCGTGTACGACATCTATGCCATCAACTGGGGTTACCGGCTCATCCCCGGCGCCACGACGCCGCTGGACGAGAAGCCCACGCTGGACGCATGGATTAACGAACACGAAGGCGACCCGAAGTATGAGTTCGGCGCACAGCAGCTCCTGGGCACCGTGGACCCCACGGACCAGACGGAAGATTTGGGCGACGACCACATCAAAGCCGGAGACTACGGCATCAGCAACCTGAAAATCCTGATGCAGAACCTTGAGGAATGGAACATGGACCGCGGAGAACGCTACGACGGAATGGAGAACATGTACATGGAAATCGTGAACCAATACACGCGCTACCTGCGCCACGTGCTCCCTTACATCGGAGGCATCCGCTACGAGGAAGTGCGGCAAGGCGACGGCAAGGCCACTTCGAAGCACTACATCAGCCGCGAGAAACAGCGTGAGGCCATGCTCTGGCTGCTCGAACAGGCCCGCACCTACGGCGACTGGCTCACCGACAAAGACCTCATCGGGAAACTGGAAATCAACCTGAACGCAAACGACAAACTGCTGTCCACCATAACAAGCGGACTGATGAACGCGGCCGTGCTCTACCGCATACAAGAGGGCGGACAAGTGGACCCGCAGCAAAACTACGTGCTGGACGACTACATGGACGACCTGACCGAGGCCCTCTTCAAGGCGCCCACGGCCGGACGGCTCACGGACGTCGAACAGAAACTGCAAGGCACGGCCATCACGCTCATGATGAACAACTCGGGGCTGGCCACCGCAACCAAGGCTTCGTCGTCCGCCCTCACGGAGGAGGACGCCATGAGCGCATGGGAGGACACGGAAACCGACGCATGGCCCGGATGCTGCGCGCTGGGCCCCGACGGCACGTCTTTCGCCCGCATCAACTTCGGCCTGCCCACGCTGACGAAAGACCGCATGGGCGCGCTCATGACGGGCCGACTGCGCGAGGTGCTGCGCCTCTACAAGGCACGACGCGGTTCCGCCACCGGTTCCACACGGGACTTCTATGACTATCAGATTCTGCTCATCGAACGCTTATTCGCCAACTAAAACAAGACACAGATTATGAAACAAAGGATATCAACATGGCTCGCCTGCACCCTCCTCTGCTGTGGAGGGCTGGCGGCACAAACGGGAACGCCGCACCCCATGCTGAAAGGCAAGGTGGTGGACCAGGGCGGGGAAACCGTCATCGGGGCGCACGTAAAGTGGAAGGGAGACAAGCTGGGCGCCGTGACCGACCTGGACGGCAACTTCTCCATCCCCGAAACGGGCTCGGAACTCGTCATTTCGTTCCTGGGCTACAAGACGCAAACGCTGAAAATCAAACCGGGACAGCAGAACCTCGTGATCACCCTCGAGGACGACGCGCAGGACTTGGACGAAATCGTCATCGTGGGCTACGGCACGCAGAAAAAGGCATCGCTCACCAGTTCCATCGAGACCATTAAAAGGGAAGACCTGCTCTCCATGCCCACGGCCAACCTCGACGAGGCACTCTACGGGCAGGTGGCCGGACTGCAAGTGATGCAGACCACCGGCGACCCGAGCAGTGCCAAGGAAACCGACCTGCACATACGCGGCATCAACAACGCGCCGCTGCTCGTCATCGACGGCGTGCCGCGCTTCGGCAGCAACACCAGCGACGGCGAGATGCGCCTCTCCGACCTTAACCCGGACGACATTGAGAGCATCTCCATCCTGAAGGACGCGGCGGCGGCCGCCGTCTACGGCTCACGGGCCGCCAACGGCGTCATCCTCGTGCAGACGAAGCGCGCCTCGGGCAACCAGAAGGTGTCGGTCAACTACCGCGGACAGATGAACATACAGCAGGCCGCGCAGCTGCCTGACTTCCTCGACGCCTACCAATACGCGCAGCTCTACAACCGCGCCGTGGAGAACACTCCGGGAACGACCAACACGGCCTACACGCCCGAACAACTGGAGATGATACGCACGCACTCCAACCCCAACGTGTACGGCGACGAAAACCTGTTGGACTATCTCGACAACGTGGGCTACACCACCACGCACAGCGTCTCGGCCAACGGCGGCAACCAGTATGTGCGCTACTACATCTCAGGCGGCTACACCCACTCCAAGGGACTCTACAGCGGAGTGGGCCGCGACCGCTTCAACTACTCGGCCAAGCTCGACGCCACGCTCACCAAGGGGCTCACCCTCTCGCTCGACATCACGGGCGCCAACAGCAAGAGCAAGAACTCGAGCTACACCACCGTGGACGCCGCCTACAACTTCTCGCCCCTCGAGGTGCTCCGCTTCCAGAACGGCGAACTGGCCAGCCTGGACGGCAGCAACCCGTTGGTGAACGTCTACGGCATGGGAGGCTACATCAAGGACACGGGCAAGATGAACACCGTGACGGCCAACCTGCGCTGGGAACTGCCGTGGGTGGAAGGCCTTTCCGTCTACGCCCGCGCCACGTTCGACAACAACTCGCGCATCGAAAAGACATTCAGCAAGCCCGTCACCCTCTACACCTACGACGAGCAGACGGGCGAGTATGAAACCGACCCCAACACGGTCTATCCCACGGCCAAGGTGACCAACGAGCAGACCGACCGCTTCGTGAACAACCAGCTCTATGAGGCAGGGGTGAACTATGCGCAGACCTTCAACGCCCGGCACGACGTGAGCGCCATGCTCGTGGCCAACTACCAGCAGACGCACAACCAATACATGACGGGCGAGAACCAGAACGCCAGCATCTATCCCGAAATCATCGGCACGGCCATCACGTCGCGGCTCATCGGCAGCGAGTCGTACAACCAGCGCGCCTCGCTCGTGGGGCGCCTCACCTACGGCTACGCCAACCGCTACTTCGTGGAAGGCAGCTTCCGCGTGGACGGCTCCACCTACTTCCACCCCGACAACCGCTGGGGCTTCTTCCCCTCCGTGTCGGCCTCGTGGGTGCTCTCCAACGAGGAATTCTTCAAGCGGTGGAACCAGCCCGTGCTTTCCAACGTGAAGTTCCGCGCCTCCACCGGCTTGCTCGGCGACGACGGCCTCGTGGGTGAATACTCCTACCTGATGACCTACATCGAGTCCACCCGCGGGGGATACAACATCGGCGGCAACTTCCGCCCCGGCATCATCATGAACACCGGCAACTATCCCAACCCGGAACTCACCTGGGGCAAGTCGCACGACTACAACGTGGCTGCCGACCTGGGATTCTGGGACAACCGCTTCGGCCTCACCTTCGAATACTACTGGCGCTTCGAGACCGACAAAATCACATCGGCGCCCACCTACCTCTACCCGCCCACCACGGGCGTGGACGGCAACGTGCCCAACATGAACTTCAGCGAGCTCAAGGCGTGGGGCTGGGACCTGACGCTCACCCACCGCAACACCGTGGGCAAGGTGAAGTACAACATCGACCTGACGATGGCCAAGAGCGACGACAAATGGCTGGACTACGGCGACGAATCGTCGCTCGCCCCCAACCTGCGGCGCGTGGGGCGGAGCAGCATGCTCTGGTCCATGTATGAGGCTGCGGGCATCTTCCAGTCGCAAGAGGAAATCGACAACTGGCCGCTCGACCAGGACGGGCAGGGAAACGCCACGCTGGCGCCCGGCGACATCAAATACAAGGACCAGAACGACGACCATGTGCTCACCACGGAAGACCTCATCTACGTGAAGAACTCGTCCAACCCGGACTTCAACTTCAGCCTGCGCCTCGGCGCCAGCTACAAGGGATTCTTCGTGAACGCCATGTTCCAGGGGGCCACAGGCTACCAGCAGAACATCAAGGAGCTCTACACCACCAACAGCGGCTCCCTGCAACGCTTCCAGGACTACCACCTGACCGACACGTGGACGCCGGACAACCCGAACGCCTCGCTGCCGCGCATCAAGTTCGCCACGGCCAACGACAACAACCGCCGCGAGTCCACCTTCTGGGTGCGCGACTGCGACTTCCTGCGACTCAAGTCGCTCTCCGTGGGCTACGCCTTGCAACCCAAGGTGCTCAAGAAGCTCAAGCTCACCTCGGCCAGCATCGCGCTGCAGGGCAGCAACCTCGTCACGTGGTCCAGCCTCAGCGACCTCGGCATGGACCCCGAGTCGCTGCGCGGCTACCCCATCCAGCGTTCCTACGGCATCACGCTCAACTTGGGATTCTGACACATCGTTTAACCCCTTACACAGATCAACAGAAGACATGAAACTCAAGAAATACATCCTTTGCGGACTGCTCGCCGCCACAGGCACGGCGGCCTTCACGGCCTGCGACGACCTGTTCCGCGACACGCCCGCGGACAAGATGTCGGAAACCGACATCTGGCGCAACCCCATGCTCCTGGACGAATACGTCCTGCCATGGTACCGCAACATGAACAACGGCTTCTCCACCTACGTGCCCACCACCATCGCGCTCGTCAAGAGCGCCTCGCGCTACTTCATGCCATGGTTCGGCGACCAGATAGTGCCCTCAAAGACGGACTACTACAACGCGGGATACGGCGACCTGCTGAAAGGCAACCAGCAGGAAATCACCAACTGGGCGCGGGTGAACTGGAGCAACTACTATGCCCAAATCCAGTCCATCAACCGCATGTTCGCCAACGAAGGCGAAATCGCCGACGGCAGCCAGAAAGAGCGCGTGGAGGGCGAAGGCTACTTCTTCCGCGCCTACTACTATTATATCCTCTGGCGCCAGTTCGGCGGCGTGATGGTCATCAAGGAGCCCTTCGACCCGCTCAACGACCAGAAGAAGTTCCCCCGAGCCTCCTATCCAGAAATGGTGGAGGCCATCGTGAGCGACGCCAGCCGGGCTGCCGCCATCCTGCCCAAGGAATACGACGCCAGCGACGCGGGACGGGTGACGAAAGGGGCCGCCCAGATGCTCATCGCCAAGACCTACCTGTGGGCTGCGGCCGAACGCTTCCAGAACCAGGCGAAACCCTATCTGGGCTTCACCGACGACCGCTCCCACGAAATGCTCGACTCCGCCCGCGTGGCCTATGAAAGGCTCATGGGGCTGGAACAATATGAACTGATACAGATTTCCGGCACGACGGAAGAGGATTTCAAAAAGGAATACCGCAACATCTTCCTCACCAAGAACAGCCGCGAATCCATCCTCGAAGTGCAGCACTCCGACGACGGCAACTACGACACGGGCTTCGGCCACAAGCTGGACCGCGACGCCGCCGCACCCCACTTCACCGGCACCACGGCGGCCTACACGCCCACGCAGAACCACGTGGACGAATACGGCATGCGCCCGGGCTACACCTACGACTCGGAGCATCCCTACACGGGGCGCGACCTGCGCTTCTATGCCAACATCCTCTACGACGGCTCCGTGTATGACGGCCACCAGATGGACATCCACTACACCCGCCAAGGCAACGAGGAGGTGGCCGGCGAGGACCTGACGCCCTACGGCACGTCGGAAACCGCCGCAGTGACCCGCACCGGATACTACATGGGCAAGTTCGTCGACGAAACGCAGGAAATCAACAACGACGAGGCCTACGCCAGCAGCCAGAACTACATCATCTGGCGCTACGCCGAAGCCCTCCTCGACTATGCCGAAGTGATGTTCCGCCTGGGCGACACCGGAACCGCGCTGACAAAAGTGAACGACATACGCCAGCGCGCGCACATGGACCCGTTGCCCTCGCTCACATGGGAACAGCTTGTGAACGAACGCCGCGTGGAACTGGCCTTCGAAGAGACCACCTACTGGGACATCATGCGCTGGGGCACGGCCGAGGAAAAGCTCAACGGCAGCAGCAACCCCATCAAGATGATGAAGGTCACCATCCGCGAGACGCCGCAGCGCGACACCACCTACGCCGTCAGCAACATGGACCGCTTCCCGGCCCGCGTGAGGGTATTCACGCCCATGCAGTACTACCTGCCCATCCCTTGGGACGAAATCCGCTACCACGGCGTGGAACAGAACCCCGACTGGCTGGAATCCTGACTTGGAACAAGAATAACAAAACAATTGTCTAATTAAAAAAAGGAAAATTATGAAGAAAGGTATCACGACACTGTTTTTAGGACTGGCCTGCGCCATGGGCATGCAGGCACAGGAGTATAACCTCTTTGCCGACGTCGACGCCGACGGATGGCTCTGGTTCGACTCACAAGAGAAAATCGACAAATACGTGGGACTCTGCGACGAGGAGAACTACAAGGTAGACCCCAACGGCAAGCCCATCCAGTTGGTCTACGCCGACATCATGCCCGACTATCCGCAGAGCACGGCCGACCCGTTCTGGATCGGCGTGGGAGAAGACGGGGAAGACTTCGGCACCCCGGGCTACCGCACGGGAGCATTGGTCATCGCCCCCAGCGCCAGCCTCACGGCGACGAACGGCGGCGGGTTCGTGGTCTGCATGCCATCTTGCACGACCTACAGCATCTGCCTCTCCACGGGCTTCCAGGTGTATTGCCGCATCATGGGCACCACCGACGTGAACACGTCCTTCACCAACTACACGAACATCTCGGCCTATTCCATGTTCAACTCCCTCTGCGGCGCCGGCATCTACACCTGGACGGGCATTGAAACCCTCGACAACGGCAACGAAGGGGCATTGAGGCTCAAAGGCGACCAGCCCGTCTACGCCTACTTCCAGAACAACCGTAACCAGGAAGTCTACATCCACGGCATCCGCGTGACCACGCCCACCAACAGCACGCTCTCCGTGCGCGACGCCGGCGCGGTACAGCAGAACCGCATCTTCTTCGAAGGCAACCGCGTGGTGCTCAACGAGCCTGCCCGCCTGGAAGTGTACAACGCCGAAGGCGTCTTGATGAATGCCGCGCACACCGACCGCATGGACCTCTCCGGCATGCCCAAGGGCATCTACATCGTGAAGGCCGGCGATGCCACGCGCAAACTGGTAGTGCAGTAATCCACGGGCGACAGCCCACACACGTAAAAATAAAGCGCAAGGCGGACGTCCCGCCTTGCGCTTTATTTTTTCCGCAAAAAGGAGGAAAAAGATGCCCCGTCGGCCGGCAATCGGACAAACACCCTGCGGAGTGCGGAGTCGTACTCTCCGCAAAGTATTCGAGTACTCTGCGGCAAGTACTCGAGTGTCTTCCGCAGAGTACGCTGGCGCCCTCCGCACGCCTGCGCGAAGCACCGCGCCGTCCCGGGCGCACCCCAGCCTCCGCCTTTCGGCCGGTGGCCGTCAAGAAAAGTAAATGAAGACGAGCGAAAATGAATACATGAGAATCAGGTCGGCAACCATAACCAAGCGGTTCTGAAATGAAATGACGAACAGATTGTTGCTATTGACTATGGATTTGACGGGCAGGTCCGGGGCTGAACGTCCGGTCAGCCCGCCACGCTGTCGCGCAACACAAGCAGGGCTTCCGGCCCCATGTTGAACAAAAGGTCGGCCACGCTCAGGTTGGGCAGGAAGCCGTAGCGCCCGGCGAATACCTGGTAATAAGGGCGCGCCATGAAAGCCGCGTCGCTCCGCCAGTCCACTTTCGGACTAATGGACGAGCGGAAATCGTCCGCGCCGCTCGGCACAAGGCCGTAGGCTGACGTGCGGCTCACCGAGGGGTGCAGGTCCAACAACTCGCACACCTTGCGGCATATTGCTTCGTTGAAATCGAGAAGGAAGTCCCACTTCCGCGTATAAAAAGGAAGGAAGTCGTCGGCGTAGTATTCAAAAAACGGGCTGTTCCCGTAGGCCGCCTCCAACGCGTTCCAGTGCAGGTGGCGCCAGTTCCCATGGTCGGAAATGCGGATGTCCTTCATCGGGCATTTGTCCGTATCCGGCTTCACCACGGGCACCGTCAGGGCCTGCACGCCCGCGGGCGAGGCTATCAGGCAACGGTTGCGGTAGGTCTGCTTCACATAATGTTCCCACGCCTCGACCCACACCCCGGGGTAGGCGTAGAGCTTCGCGTAGTATTGCACGGGCGCCCAATAGGCGGAAGAAAGCAAGCAGTTCTTTTCCATCGTTGTTTCACTATCCTTTCATTGCCCCACGTCTTCGCGCCCCACCTTCATCATCGTGCGGCGCAGTCGCAGACGGGAATGCCACGGCGCCTCGGTGTCCCAAGAATAAAGCACGCGCGTCAGGCGTCCGATGATGTGCGTGTCCGGCACGAAACCGAACGTCCGCGAGTCGGCTCCCCCGCGGGGCGAGGCCGCCGACACCCAATAGTAGTCGTGCGTGAAGCGGAAACTCGGCATGAAGTGCCCCGACACGCAGAGCGAGTCGGCAATGACCGTCGCGTGCGCCCCTTCGTGCAGGTTGATCATCCGGGCATACCACTGAATGTTGTCCGGCGTGATGGTCACGTAGGCGTCCTTCCGCGGCAGCTCCACCACGCGGCAGCGCCGCCCGTCGGCCGGCCGTCGGCGGTGCACCCCGCCCGCCGTGTCCACCCACAGGCTGTCGCCCGGCACGGCATAGCAGAAGCCCACGAACACCGGCCCTTGGTCCGCGCATGCGCTGTCGCTGTCCGCTGCCGGGTTGTTGAAGGCCATCCATTCGCCCCTCCCGGGCCGGCACTCGCCCCAGCGCACGTAGCCCAACCGGCTCATGGGCCAAAGGCGCAGCCCGTAGGCCGTCTTGTTCACGGCCACGCGGTCGCCCGGCAGGAACACAGGCTGTCCGCCGTGCCCGGGAATCTCCACCAAGGAAATCCAGCACAGCCTCACGCCCGCCGCCAGCAAGAGGGCGGCCGCGGCCACGGCCATCCATTTCAGGGTTTTCTTCACGCGTTACACCTTTTTCCTATTTGATATTGTCCACCAGCCGGAACATGCGCTCCCAACGCACATGCCCGTCGCCCCAGGCCCGGTCTTTGTCGAGCGACAGCCAGATGAGGATGGGCTTGCCCACGATGTGGTCCTCGGGCACGAATCCCCAGTAGCGCGAGTCGGCCGAGTTGTGGCGGTTGTCGCCCTGCATCCAGTAGTAGTCCATCTTGAACGTATAGCTGTCCGCCTCCTTCCCGTTGATGAAGATGCGGCCGTCCTCCACGCGCAGGTCGTTGTGTTCGTAGACGCGGATGGGCCGCTCGTAGACGGCGATATTGTCCATCGTCAGGCGGATGCTCTTTCCCTTGGCCGGAATCCATACCGGCCCGTAATTGTCGCGCGTCCAGCCGGTCCAGGCATTGAGCGGATACAACCCGTCGGGCACGGAGTTCACGCTGTCGTACACCACACTTTCCACAATGTCCGTGCAGGCTTTCAGCCGCTCGCAGGCCTGCCGCGTGAGAGGCATCGTGCCTGTCTCGGCCAGCGAAGCCAGGTCCTCGCCACTGATTCCCAGTTCGCGCACCAGCGCATCGGGAATATCCTGCTTCAGCCGCACGAAGTAATCATATTGCACATTGTCCGGCTCCTTGTTCGGCTTTCCGTCCAGATAGACCACATGGTCCTTGATCTGCAATGTCTGTCCCGGCAATCCCACGCAGCGCTTCACGTAGTTTTCCCGCCGGTCCACCGGACGCCACATCACTCCGCCGAACACCTGCGGGTTCCGGTCGATGTACGCCCGCCCCATGGCATACAGCCCGGCAAAGAAGTCGCGCTGTTGCTGCAGCGTGAGCGAGTCCATCACGGGATATCCCCCGTAGGTCTGCACGTATTGCTGTCCTCCAATGCCGTAAGCGATGGCATAGAAATCCATGTTCTGGTAAGCCGGGTTCACCGTCACGGTGTCGCCGGCCGGATAGTTGAACACCACAATGTCGTTCAACTGCACGCGTCCGCCGCCCACGCGCTCATAGTCCCATTGCGGCCACTCCAAATACGATTTGCACCCCACGACGGGCATCGTGTGCTGCGTCAGTGGCATGGAAAGGGGCGTCTGCGGCTTCCGCGGCCCGTAGCTCATCTTGCTAACGAAAAGGTAGTCTCCCGTGAGCAGCGATTTCTCGAGCGACGAAGAGGGGATGGTGTAGTTCTGGAAAAAGTAGATGTTGACGAAATACACCGCCACGAGGGCAAACACAATGGCGTCCACCCAACTCATCACCGTGCGCGTCACCGGGCTTTCGGCCTCCTTCCACCACGTCCACGGGATGCGTTTCGTAATATAAGCGTCGAAGATGAAGGGCACGACCAGCAATCCCCACCAGCTCTTGATCCACACCAGGAAAGCCAGGTAGAGCGCCATGACGCAACCCATTTTGATCCATTGTGCCCTCGAGGGCTTCTGTTTGAGTTTCTTCATGTCTGTGATTTCTGTGTGTGCATTTTGCGCCGCCGCGCGGCGGCACCTCGTTTTTTAGAATTGGAACAAGTCGTCCATCGTGAGCAGTCCGCTGTGCTCTGCCGTGTATTCGGCCGCCAGCACTGCCCCCAAGGCGAATCCCTTCCGGCTGTGCGCGTCGTGGGTGATGGTGATTTGGTCTGCCTCGCTGTCGTAAACGATGGAATGTATGCCCGGCACTTCACCGCGGCGTATGCTGTCTATGCGCAACTCGTCGGGCGCACAGTCCTCGCTCCCCGTCACGGTGCCGTCGGGCGCAGTGAACGTGCCGCGCACCCACTTGTCCTTCCGGCCCACGCCGGCAATGATGTCTTCGGCCAGCGTGATGGCCGTTCCGCTCGGCGCGTCGAGCTTGTGCACGTGGTGCGTTTCCTCCATGTGCACGTCATATTCGGGGAATCGCGCCATGATCCGGGCCAGATACTTGTTCACCGCGCTGAACACGGCCACGCCCAGACTGAAGTTGCTGCTCCAGAAGAGCGTCTTCCCCTCTTCGCGGCACAGGCGGCGCACTTCCTCGCCATGCGCGGGAATCCATCCCGTGCTGCCCGACACCACTTTCACTCCTGCGGCAAACGCCTTGAGGAAATTACCGTAGGCCGCCTGCGGCGTGGTGAACTCTATGGCCACGTCCGCGCTGCGGAAAGCTTCGCTCTCGAAGTCCGCCTGGTTGTCCACGTCGATGACGCTTACTATCTCATGGCCCCGCCGGAGCGCGATTTGCTCAATCATGTGCCCCATCTTGCCATATCCAATCAATGCTATTCTCATATTTTTCAAACGCTATGCTGTTTTTTCTCTCGCAAAGATAGGGAATTGCCATGAATTTCATTACTTTTGTTAGTAAAAATAAACCTTTTACCCGCACACGCCATGGAAAAGTTGCTGCATTACGTTTGGAAATACAAACTCTTCCCGCTCCGCAAACTGCAAACCACGGACGGGCAAACCTTGGAGGTGATAGACCCCGGCATCCTCAACCGCGACGCCGGACCGGACTTTTTCAACGCGAAAATCAAGCTGGACGACACGCTGTGGGTGGGCAACGTGGAAATACACCGGCGTTCCGCGGACTGGTATGCCCACGGGCACCATGAGGACGCACACTACAACAACGTGGTCCTGCACGTGGCGGAAAAGGTCGACCGCACAGTGGAAACACAAGACGGGAAAACGCTGCCGCAACTGGAACTGGAAATCCCCGGCTACATGCGCGAAAACTACGAAGAGCTGTGCCGCACCACCGACTACCCGCGTTGCCACCGCGTCATCCCGCAGATAGACCCTTTCACGGCGCACAGTTGGCTGAACGCCTTGCTCTACGAGCGGCTGGAGCAGCGGGCCGGACAAGTGGCAGAGCGCGTCCGCCAACTGCAGGGCGACTGGGAAAGGGCTTATTTCATCACGCTCTCGCGCAATTTCGGTTTCGGCATCAACGGGGACGCCTTCGAGGAATGGGCGCGCCACATCCCCTTGCAGGCCGTGGCGCACCACCGAGACGACTTGTTCCAAATCGAGGCCGTGTTCCTGGGGCAAGCCGGACTGCTCGACCTGGACACCGTTCCGAAAAAATACCGCGACGAGGCCATCGACGACGGATATTATCCCCGCCTGAAACGGGAATACGACTACCTGGCCCACAAGTTCGGCCTCGCGCCCATGGACCCCGCGGCATGGAAGTTCCTGCGCCTCAGACCGCAAAACTTCCCCCACGTGCGCATCGCCCAGCTCGCGCAGCTCTACTACGCACAGACGGCCGGTTTCTCCCGCCTGCTGGAAGCCACGACACTGGAGGCCTTGCACACCATGCTCTCCACCCATGCCACGGACTACTGGCAGTCGCACTACACCTTCGGATGCCCCAGCCACAAGAATGCCAAGCAGCTGACGGCCGGCTCGATGAACCTCATCGTCATCAACACCGTCGTCCCCCTGCTCTACGCCTACGGACAGACGCACGGCCTGGACGCCTTCTGCCAACGGGCCTTGCAGCTGCTCGAACCCATCAAGGCGGAAAACAACTACATCACACGGCAATGGTCCGAATGCGGCATCAAGGTGGACAGCGCGGCCGACTCGCAGGCACTCATCCAGCTGAAAAAGGAATACTGCGACCGGCGCTACTGCCTGCACTGCCGCTTCGGCTATGAATTCATGAAACAAAAACGAAATCCTGCATAAAATGAAAACAAACTACACCTTCGAACTGGAAATGAAAGTGCGCGACTACGAATGCGACCTGCAAGGCATCGTGAACAACGCCAATTACCAACACTACACCGAGCACACGCGCCACGAGTTCCTCCTCTCGCGCGGCATCAGTTTCGCCGCCCTGCACGCCCAAGGCATCGACGCGGTGGTGGCCCGCCTGAACATGGCGTTCAAGACGCCACTGAAGAGCGGCGACCGATTCGTCTCGAAGCTGCGCGTGGAGAAAGAGGGCATCAAGTATGTGTTCTACCAAGACATTTTCCGACTGCCCGACATGAAGTGCTGCCTGAAGAGCCAGGTGGACACCGTGTGCCTCATAGAAGGCCGGCTGGGCACCTGCCGGGAACTGGACGAACTGGTGCTCCCAACCGGAGAATGAACACCCCGCGCCCCGCATCCGTCAAACACACGCCTATGACCGAAGAAGAAATCATCTGCACCATGGCACTGACGCGCCTGCCGCGCGTCAACACCGCCACACAGCACCGGCTGGTGGAGGAACTGGGCAGTGCCACGGCGGTGTTCGAGCACCGCCGCCACATCCGCGACTTCTTCCCCGAAGCGTCGGACAAGCTCTCCGCCGCACTGGCCGAGATGGAGCGCCTGATGCCACGGGCAGAAGAGGAACTGGAATTCGCGCGGAAGAACAAAATCCAATGCCTTTGCCACGCCGACACCGGCTATCCCTCGCGCCTGCGGGAATGCGACGACGCGCCGCTGATGCTTTTCTACAAGGGCAACGCCGACCTCAACCGGGCGCACGTCATCAACATGGTGGGCACGCGCCACTGCACGGAATACGGCAAGGACATCTGCCGACACTTCGTGGCCGAACTGGCGCGACTGTGCCCCGACGTGCTCATCGTGAGCGGACTGGCCTACGGCGTGGACATCCACAGCCACCGCGCCGCACTGGACAACAGGCTGGACACGGTGGGCGTGCTGGCCCACGGGCTGGACCAGATTTATCCGCGCATGCACCGCGACACGGCCGTGCAGATGGTGTCGCACGGCGGACTGCTCACGGAATTCATGAGCCGCACGAATGCCGACAAGGTGAACTTCGTGCGCCGCAACCGCATCGTGGCCGGCATGTCGGACGCCACCATCGTGGTGGAGTCGGCCGAGCGCGGCGGCGCCCTCATCACGGCCGACCTCGCCACGAGCTACCACCGTGACGTGTTCGCCTTCCCCGGCCGCACCGGCGACCCTTATTCGCAAGGTTGCAACCGGCTGATACGCGACAGCAAGGCTGCCCTGATACAGACCGCGCAGGACTTCGTGGAGGCCATGGACTGGCACACGGCTCCCGCGGCAACAGGCGGCAGCCGCGACACGCAACTGGAACTCTTCCCCGACTTGTGCGACGAGGAGCAACGCATCGTGGATTGCCTGCGACAATCGGAAGGCCTGCAGGTCAACGCGCTGGCCGTGGCCACCGACCTGCCGGTGCACAAGCTGAGCGTTTTCCTGTTCAATCTGGAGATGAAGGGCGTGGTGAGGATGTCGGGCGGGGGGATGTACCGCCTGGCCTGACCGCCCGCTTCCCTTTCTGGAACACGGAAGGCGACATGCCGAAATACGACTTGAACGACTTGCTGAAATAAGACAGGTCTTCAAAACCCACTTCGTAGGCCACCTCCGACACGTTCAGCCGTCCTTCGAGCAACAGTTCCGCCGCACGCTTCAGGCGGGCCGTGCGCAAGAACTCGTTCGGCGTCATGCCCGTCTGCTCCTTGATTTGCCGATAGAACGCGGTGCGGCGCATGCCCATTTCCCCGGCCCAGGCGTCCGCCGTGAATCCCGCGTCGCGCAGATGGGCGGCCACCACCGCCTCCAGCCGTTCCCCGAACCCATCCTTTTCTGTCTCCGCAAGCCTTTCCTCTTCCCGCCCCTGCCCCGGCCCCTCCGGTTCCATCAACAAAGCGGCTTGGGCCTCATCGGGCAAACTGTCCTTAAACGTCAGCGACTGTTGCAACACCTGCCGCAGCCTGCCGAGTTCGGCTCCGGCCTTTCCATTCGGCCTTTCTGCCGACAAGCGCTCCTGCAAGCGTTCGAGCGGTTCGCAGACCCCTTGAATCACACGAAGGAAAAAACGAAGTTTGAAGCCCGACATCTCGCGCTCCATCTCCACCATGCGGCGCAACCGCATCATGCGGGCCGTCACAGACCACGACACTCCCGCCAACAACACGAACAAGCCTGCATATACGGAATAGGCCCACGGCGTCCTGTAGAAAGGCGGAGCCACCGAAAACGCCAACGCCGCCGCGCCCGAGCACCACACGCCCGAACTGTTGGACGAGCGCACCAGCAGCGTGTAATCGCCTGCCGGCAGGTCGCGGAACACCGCTTCTCCCGATTCAGAGGGCACGCTCCAGCACGTGTCGTACCCCTCTAATCGGTAACTGTAGCGCGACGAGCGGAAACGGGAATAATCCAGGTTGGAGAAACGCACCGTCACGGAATTCCGGTCCCACCCCAGTTTCACCTTCTTCAACTCGCCCCTGTCGTCCTCCTCCAAGGCCAGGGGCTGTCCGCCCGCATAGAACTCTGTGAAATGCGGCAAAGGAGAAACGCGCTCCACGTCCATCTTCTCCGGGTCGACCACAGCCAGGCCGTCGGAAGTGCCGAGCAGCAGGGAGCCGTCCGGCGCCAGGGCCGCCGCGTTCGCGCCATACATGTCGCCCTGAAGGGTGGACGACAAGTAGAACGAGGAGAAAAAGCCTGCCCCGCGCTCCATGCAGCTCAGCCCATACTGCGTGGCCACCCATATCCTGCCGCCGCGGTCTTCCAATATCGACTGCACTTCGTTGGCCGCCAAGCCGCGGCCCGTGTCGTAGCATTCCGTCTCCAGGCGTCCGTCGGGCAACCTCCGGCAACGGTATGCCCCATGCCCCAGCGTGCCGACCCAGATCCAGCCGCTGGAGTCGGCAAAAACGGTGTTCAACTCACTGCCGCAAAGGCCGCTGTTCTGTGCCGTGTAGAGCCGGTAGGCCGACGGGTCGACACAAAGACTGTCCGGGTCGAAAACCAGCAGTCCGGCTTCGGTCGCCGCCCAGATGCACCCGGCGCTGTCCACCGCCATCCGGCGTATTCTCCTTGCCGGTCCGGCCCCTCCGAAGGGGTCGCTCCACCCTTCCCCGGTGCACACGCGGAGTCCGTTGCCGAAATATCCGGCCCACACGCGCCCCTTACGGTCCGTGCAGAAAGCGAAAACGCCTCCTGCGCCTTCCGCTTGCTTCGTCTTCATGCTCCACACGCCGTGTTTGCGCGTGCCGGCCAGCAAGTTTCCGTCGGCCTCGAAGCCCAGCGCATAGGCCGGAGAAGGCAACATCCCCTTCCACACGACGACCTTGCGCAGGCTGTCGTCGAGCAGGCCCAAACGACCGGCGCGGTCGGCCACCCACACCGTCCCATCCGGGGCGCAGGCCACGGCCTTGATTTCAGCCTCATCCGTCCGCCCGTCGGCCCACACGCCGTTCACCCGGCGCACGCCGCCCGGCACCACGAACAGGTGGGCCAGTCCCGCGTTGCGCTGCCCCACCCAGATGTCGCCCGAGCGGTCTTCAATCATTTCATACAGGAAGTCGGACCCCGTCAGCGGCAGGCGGTCCGAAGCGCTGTGGCGGCACAATTCGCCCGACGAAGCATCATGGACGAACAGCCCGGCCCCGTAGGCCGATATGCACGTCTGCCCGCCGCGCAAACGACAGACGGTGTAGCGCTCGCGGTCGACGGAAGAAAGCTGGCGGGCATCGAGCAAGCGAAGGACCCACGGACGGGCCGACGACTCCGGCAATCCGTGGAGCACGCCCGTACCGTTGCACACCCATGCGCCGCCCCGATTGTCGTGGAAGACCGCCCCACCCGGCACTTGCAACTCCACGCAGCGCTCCAGCGTCCCGTCGGACGGACGGCAGGTCCACGTGTCGGCCTGCGTGAACACCACGATGCTCCCCCGCCACCATGCCGCACCGGTGACGCGGCTCCCGGCGGGCAGGGATGCCATCAGCTCCGCCCGGCCGCCTTTGCCGTCGGTGCGCCACAGTTTCCCGTCGCGCGACGCCCAACAGACGCCGCCCTCCGGCCCTGCGTCCACGGCCTGCAGGTAGTCGTGCCCCCGGCCTATGCAGGCAAAAACGCTCCGTCCGGCGGGGCGGAACAACAGCCTGCGGGTCGTACCGACATACAGGTTGCCATCCTTGTCTTCCGCCATTTGCCGCACGCTCTCCCCTTCCTGCAACGCCAGGCGGGACAGCCGCCCCCCGACCGGCATGTGCCACAGCGCCGGGCGGCTGCTATGCCACAGCCACGCCTCGCCCGACGCAGCAATCCATATACGGTTGGCCTCAAGCACGCAGCTGCCATCGCCCCGCACGTCCGACAGGCAACCGCCGACGGGGTCGAAACAGGCGGCCCGCCCGTCGCCCAGCACGAGCCAGATGCGATGGCGGCCGTCTTCGGCAATCTGACGTATCCTGGGGGCGGGAATCCGCTCCCGTCCCACGGCATCGTTCAAGGCATGCACCACCACGCGGTTGCCGTCGTAGCTCGCCAACCCGTTTTGCGTCCCCATCCAGATGCGTCCGCTATGGTCCTGAAACACCGACCGCACCGTGTTGTTCGGCAAGCCATGCGCCGTGGTCATCTGCCATGACTTCAAGACCAGTCCGTCGGCTCCCGCACTGACAACGCACAAAACCGACACCCAAAAAAGAATGATGCGCCACATATTTTTCACAGACTTTGATAACAAAGTCAAAGATAGTGCAAGTTGAGCGGAATGCAAAATAAGAGCACATGAAATGTGTTCGTATTTGCATACCCGAGACGCCGTCTATCTTATCAAAAGATAGTGCAAGTTGAGCGGAATGCAAAATAAGAACGCATGAAATGTGTTCGTATTTGCATACCCGAGACGCCGTCCAGCCAACTATTATCAAACAAAAGCAAATCGCAGACAGAGCCTCGAACAACGGAACGCCAACCGCATTTCCGGTCGTTCCGACGAGGAAAACGCACAAACGCCTTGCGGAGTTCCGAATTGTACTCTGCGGAGAGTACTCGAGTACTTGCCGCAAAGTACGCTGACGGCTTCCGCACGACGCCGCAGTGCATCGGGCAAGTCCATGCCCCAAACAGTAGTCGCACCACAGGCCGCGGAATGATTCGGAAAGTTTCCTTGCCCGCACCATATTCCCCGCCCTCATAAAAGCACTGTTTTGCAACGCCGTGTACGATTATCACAATCTTTGTACGATATTACAAGCAAAGTGACGCGCGGCCGCCTTATCTTTGCCCGTCAACTCAAAACCATTCAGTCATGAAAAGAAACGCACCATTGCTCCGGCGGACGCTCCGCCTCGCATGCCTGGCCTTGCTGGCCGCATGCTGCAGCCTGGCACAAGGGCAACCCCGCCAGACCCTGAACTTCGACCTCGACTGGCAACTGCACGTCGGCGACCTGCCGGCCGAAACCTTCGACAGCCACAAGAGGGCCGGAAAGGCGGCAAAAGGGCGCACCGTGTCGCTGCCGCGCGCCTTCAACGGCGAGGAGGCCTTCGCCCGCTCCATCTATGAACTGACCGACACCGTCGTGTGGTACTACAAGACTTTCCGGCTCTCAAAGGAGGACCTGGAAGGCAAGGTGTTCATCGAATTCGAAGGCACACGGCAGGGAACGGACGTCTACCTCAACGGACAACACGTAGGACTGCACGAGAACGGCGTCATGGCCTTCGGCATGGACCTCACACCGCACGTCCGGAAGGGGCAAAACCTGATAGCCGTGCGCGTGGACAACAGCTGGACCTATCGCGAACGCGGACGCAAATACGCCCGCTACCAGTGGAACGACCGCAATTTCAACGCCAACTACGGCGGCATCCCCAAGCACGTCAGGCTCCACCTCCTGCCCGCCGTCTACCAGACGCTTCCCTTATATAGCAACCTGGGCACCACGGGTGTCTACGTCTACGCCTCGGACTTCGACATCGCCGCACGCCGGGCCGCGATACACGCCGAAAGCGAGGTGAAGAACGAGAGCGCGGCGCCCGTCGCACTGGAGTATGAAGTGCAGGTGCTCGACGCCGAAGGCCGGCCCGTGC
This sequence comes from uncultured Paraprevotella sp., assembly GCA_944321525.1. Taxonomy (GTDB): domain Bacteria; phylum Bacteroidota; class Bacteroidia; order Bacteroidales; family Bacteroidaceae; genus Paraprevotella. The sequence goes on along the minus strand of CALULQ010000001.1, from coordinate 105,357 downwards.
GCCTCGCCGAGGAGCAAGGCGCGGACGGCACTTTCCGGGGCGACAGCTTCACGCTCCGGCCCGGGGAAACCCGCACCTTCCGCGCCCGCGCCGTGGCCGAAGGGCTGCACTTCTGGAGCTGGGGCTACGGCTACCTCTACACCGTGAAGACCCGCCTGAAAGCCGACGGGCGGGTGATGGACGAGGCCGTGACGCGCACGGGATTCCGACAGACGCGCTTCGACGAAGGACGGGTGTGGCTCAACGGCCGCGTCATGCAGATGAAAGGCTACGCCCAGCGCACCAGCAACGAATGGCCCGCCACGGGCATGAGCGTGCCGCCCTGGCTGAGCGACTACAGCAACGCGCTCATGACGGAAAGCGGCGCCAACCTGGTACGATGGATGCACGTCACACCTTGGAAACAGGACGTGGAGTCGTGCGACCGCGTGGGGCTCCTGCAGGCCATGCCCGCGGGCGACGCCGAACGCGACGTGAACGACCGACGCTGGGAACAGCGCGTGATGCTGATGCGCGATGCCATCATCTATAACCGCAACAACCCGAGCATCGTGTTCTACGAATGCGGCAACAAGGGCATCAGTCCCGAACACATGGAGGAAATGAAACGGCTGCGCGACCGCTACGACCCGCACGGGGGGCGCGCCATCGGCAGCCGGGAGATGCTGGACGTGGAGAGCGCGGAATACGGCGGCGAGATGCTCTACGTGAACAAGAGCGCCCACCGGCCATTCTGGGCCATGGAGTACAGCCGCGACGAGGGCATGCGCCGCTATCAGGACAACTGGACCTGGCCCTTCCACCGCAATGGCGACGGGCCGCTCTACAAGAACGCCGACGCATCGGCCTACAACCTGAACCAGGACATGCTGGCCGTGGAACACGTGCGCCGCTGGTTCGACTACTGGCGCGAACGGCCCGGCACGGGCCGGAGGGTCAGCTCGGGCGGCGTGAAAATCGTGTTCTCCGACACGAACACGCATTCGCGCGGCGAGTCGAACTACCGTACCAGCGGCGTGACGGACGCCATGCGCATCCCCAAAGAGTCGTTCTTCGCCCACCGGGTGATGTGGAACGGATGGGTGGACGCCGAACAGGAAGCCACGCACATCATCGGTCACTGGAACTATGCCCCGGGCACCGTGAAACCCGTTTACGTGGTGTCCACCGCTCCCGTGGTGGAACTGCGGCTCAACGGCACGTCGCTGGGACGCGGACGGCGGGAATATGCCTTCCTCCACACGTTCGACTCCGTGGCCTGCGCCCCGGGAACGCTTATTGCCACGGGCACTGACAACGAAGGGCGCTTCCTCTCCGCGGACACGCTCCACACCGCGGGCGAGGCCGTGGCCCTGCGACTGAAACTCATGCACGCGCCGGACGGCTTCCATGCCGACGGAGCGGACATGGCCCTCGTGGAGGTGGAAGCCGTAGACAACAAAGGCCGCCGCTGCCCCACGGACTACCGCATGCTGGAGTTCGACGTGACGGGACCGGCCGAATACCTGGGCGGCATCGCGGGCAACCGCAAGGACGACCCGGAGGGAACGCCGCGCAACTACATCCTCTCGCGACGGCTGCCGCTGGAGTGCGGCGTCAACCGCGTGCTCGTGCGCAGCACCCGGCAGGCCGGACAAGTGCGCCTCGCCGTGAAGGCCGAAGGGCTGCCCGAAGCCACCGCTACCTGGGAAAGCATCGCCGTGGACAACCCGGACGGACTGTGCACCTACTTCGCGCAGGACGCCCTGAAAGGCCGGCTCACTCGGGGCGAGACGCCCGCCACCCCGTCGTACACCGACACAAAAGTGTCACTACCCGTGGCTTCCGTCCGGGCCGGCTCGAACCAGGAACAGGCCGCCGCCAGCATCGACGACAACGAGCGCACGGAATGGGCCGGCGACGGACGGCTCTCCAAGGCATGGATCACCTTCCGGCTGGACACCGCGGCCGTGGTGGACGAAGCTTGCCTGAAGCTCGCCGGATGGCGCAACCGCAGCTATCCTATTGAAATCTATGCCGACTCCATCCTCGTGTGGAGCGGCGACACACCCAACAGCCTGGGCTACGTGCACCTGCGCCTCCGACCCGTGAAAGCCTCGAGCGTCACCATCCGCCTGCGGGGAAGCATCGAAGAGGCGGAAGCCTTCGGGCAAATCAGCGAACTGGACGTGGCCAACAACGAACCCACAGAGGAACAAACAACGGAAAAACGGCACGAACTGCGCATCGTGGAAGCCGAATTCCTGCACCATCTCGTGCCGCTCGACGATGACGGCGTGAGAAAAACCTACCCGGAATCCTAACCCTTAAACCCTATCAGAACGACATGAAAAGACAGATATTCACTCTTTTATCCCTGGCTGCACTTGGCTTGGAAGGCACTTGGGCACAACGTATCCAACAACCCCTCGGACGAGGAGTGGTGGCCGTGCAAAACGGCAGCAACGTCACGGTGACGTGGAGACGGTTGGCACAAGAACCGGAGACGGCCGCCTACAACCTCTACGTTGACGGACGGAAAGTGAACGCCGAACCGCTCACGAACACCAACCTCACAACCGACACGGGCGTTGTCCCCACCGGCAGCCAAGTGTGCGTGACGCTCGTCGCCGACGGGCAGGAATCGGCTCCGTCCCTGCCATTCACACTGGAGGCGCACGACTGCCGCAACATGTTCATGAGCATCAGTTTCGACGAATCGCCGCTGGATGCCCGCAACTTCAACACGAGCTACGTGTGGCCGGCCGACTTGGACGGCGACGGGGAAATGGACTACGTCGTGAACCGCCTGAGCACCTCGAACGCGCTCGACTGCTACGTGGAAGGCTACCTGCGCACGGGCGAACACTTATGGACAGTCAGGCTCGGACCGAACGAACTCAGCTGTGCCGGACAGGACGACATGATACTGGCCTACGACATGGACTGCGACGGGAAAAGCGAGGTGGTGGTGCAAACCAGCGACGGGACGCAGTTCTGGGACCCGCAGGCACGCACCTTCGGCAGCTACGTGAACGGCAGCGCAACGGGCGACACCGACCTGGACGGCATCATCGACTACGAGACGCAGGGCACACGCAACGCACCCCGTTACATGACCGTCGTGGACGGCATGACGGGCGAAGAGCTGTGCTCCGTGGAACAAACCTACAACGAAGCCTATAACCGCGACAACAGGGCAGCGCTCATGGGCGACGAATACAACAAACATGTGGGACACGTGGGCGTGTTCTATCCCGACGGCATACACCCTGCCATGATCATGGAGTGGCACACGCGGCGAAGCAGCGACGGCGGACATGCTTATTATAACAGTGCGTTTGCCTTCGACTTCTCCTCCGGAAGGGCCGAGGAATGGAAAGAACTGTTCTGCAAGCCTGCACACGGCCCTGCCTTCCACCAGATAAGGATAGCCGACGTGGACGGCGACGGGCGCGACGAGATGCTCGCGGGCGGCTATGCCATGGACCACGACGGAGAAACGCTCTACGCCGCAGGCATCGCCCACGGCGACCGGTTCCGCACCAGCGACATCGACCCCGAACGGCCGGGGCTGGAAACCTTCGCCATACAGCAGGACGCACTGCTCGGGCAGGTGCTCTACGACGCCGCCACGGGAGAACACATCAAGGAATGGTATCTGGCCGCGCCGGGCGACGTGGGACGCGGCGAGTGCATGGACATCGACCCCGACCACATGGGCTGGGAAATGTGGTCCACCATGGGAGGAGTGTACGACGCCAAGGGCGAACTGATCCCCGACCTCACCGCCCCCTACCCCACGGAAGGCATCTGGTGGGACAGCGAGCCCGACCGCGAAATCGTGCAGACCAGCGACAGCCACCACAACGTCTACATACAAGACTTTTTCAAAGGACGGCTCATCGAAATCGCCAAAATCAGCGGATACCGCTACGTCACCGTTTATGCCAAACGCGCAGCCTTCTGGGGAGACATCATCGGCGACTGGCGCGAGGAACTGGTCCTGCTCCACATGGAGGACGGCGTGTGCGTGGGCATCGCCGGCTTCAGCACGGACTACGCCACGGACATCGACAACATCTACTGCCTGCTGGAGGACCCGGCCTACCGCATGCAGTGCACCACGAAAGGATACTACCAAAGCCCGAACCCGGGATTCTACCTGGGCTTCGACATGCCGCGCCCGCCACTGCCGCCGGTCATGACAACAGACTTGGTGTGGCAATCGACCGACACCTTCACCAACTACGACCGCTCCGCCACGGCCGGCTACGCCGACGGCAAGAGCGTGCTCATCGACCTGAACACGGCCACGCAAATCGACGTGTCACGGAAAATGAGCCCTTCCGTGCTCTATGCCATGCCGGTCAAGGGGCAAACCGTGACATTCGACGGCAACGGCTCGCTCGCGGGCGACATGGAACTTTGGAAGAGCCAGGCGGGCACGCTCGTGGCCGACATCCCGCTCCGCCACAGCGGAACGACCCACATCTCGGAAGGCACACTCGCAGTGAACTCGGAGGTGAGCGGAAAGATTGACCTCCGCGCACGGGGCACGTTGGCCGGCCACGGCGCGGTGAACGACATTTGCTTCGAAGGGGCACTGAACCACGAAGGCGGACGCATAGCCCCCGATGGCACACTGACGTTCAAGAAGGGACTCCACATGGACCGCAAAGTGTACGTGGAAATGGACCTTACGGACGGCAAAACGCAAGCCGACCTGCTCCGCGTGGAGGGCGACCTTGCCGTCTCCGCACCTGTGGTCTTCACCATCGTGGACAACGGAACAAAACCGCAACCGGGCCGGTACAAGCTCATCGAATACACCGGCACGTTCAGCGGCAGTGCCGACTCTCTCTCCATCAGTGGACTGGACGGGCTCGCGCGTGAGATTGCCGTGGAGGACGGAAGCGTCTGCCTCATCGTACACGAACAGCGCCAGCCAGCCGACGGAGTGGCTTGGACCGGGGAGGAAAGCGGCACATGGGACTATTCCGCACTGAATTTCCAACTGAAGGACGGCACGGCCACGGCCTTCGTGGCGCTCGACACACTCACCTTTAGCGACAAGGCGGGGCACACTGTCATCTCGGTGGACGAAACCATGCCTGCGGGCGGCATAACCGTCGCCAACTCACAGACGGAATACACCTTCCGGGGCGAAGGACGGATTGGGGGCGAAGGCGCGCTCACGAAGGACGGCGAAGGCACGCTCAACCTCGACCTGACGCAAAACGACTATACCGGTGCCACTATCCTACGCGGAGGCACACTGAGGGTGAAGGCACTGGCCGACGGGGGACGCCCCAGCTCCATCGGGGCTGCCACAGCCGACGCGGGCAACCTGCAGATCGGCCGCGCCACACTGGACATTGACAATGCCAACACGGCTACCAACCGGGGCATCACGCTGACCGACACCGCCACCCTGCACGTGGGCGGAGGCACCGCGTCGTTCTCCGGCGCCATCAAGGGAACGGGCACGCTCGTCAAGTCGGGCTCCGGCATACTCAACCTCTCCTATAACGGCACGGACTCTTATAGCGGGGGCACGGTGCTCAACGGAGGCACGCTGTCGATGGGCGCATGGAACGCCACCTTCGGCACGCCGACATCCACCATCACGGCCAACAGCGGCACCATCCGCATTTTCGAAAACAACACGCAATCGGCCGTGCCCACCTTCAGGCACACACTGCACATTCCGCAAGGGAAAACCGTGACCTTGCAAGGGGGAAGCCGCTGCAGCATCGAGGGACGGCTCACGGGCGAAGGCACGCTCAGGATTTCCTTCCCCTACGTGCGCGGCGACGTGCGGACCGACATGAGCGGATTCAAAGGCACGCTGGACGTCACCTCCGGACAGTTCCGCCTCATCAACCCCACCGACCTGCGACAAGCGGCCGTCGTCTTGGAAGATGATGCCTACCTCACACATACGGAAGGCGGACGGGGCACGGAAGTGAACCTCCACACACGGATGGGGTCGCTCGCCGGAGACAGCCCCGACGCACGGCTCGGCATGGGCACCTTCGACATCGGTTACGACAACACATCGGTAACCTACGCCGGACAGTTCTCTTCCACCTCCACCGTCTCCAAAGTGGGCACGGGCACCTGGACGCTCACCCACAGCCAAAACTCCGTGGGCGTCGACGTGGAGGGCGGCACCCTGCTGCTCACCGAAGAGGCACGGCTGGGCGGACTGACCAGCGTGCGCGACCAGGCCGCTTTGGACCTCTCGGGCACCGTGCAGAACCTGACCATCCTGTCCGGCGGAACCCTCTGCTCCAAACCCGGCAAACGCACGCCCGGCACCGGACATGTGGACGGCACGCTGCGCATGATGGAAGGCAGCAGGCTGCATGTCAAAAAAGCCGGCACGCGCCACGACCAATTCCACGTGAAGGGACGCGTCACGCTCTCCTCGCCCACCATTGAGTTTGAACTCACGAGGGGCGACTACGAGGAAGGCGAGGCATTGCAGGTTTTCGAGGGATTCACTGCACTGGAGGTGGATGGCAACGTCACCATCCGCCCCGAACAACCGGCCGAAGGACTGGCTTGGGACCTTTCCACCTTTGCCACGGACGCCACTGTGCGCGTAGTGGACGCCACCGGAATCAGGAGCACGGCAGACGACACCGGCTTTGCATGGCTGACGCCGAATCCGACAGAGGGCACATGCCGCATCTCCTTTGGCCGACCGCTGCCCGAAGAAGCCAGCCTGCGCCTCCAAGACCTGCAAGGCAAGACATTGCTGACCGTGCAGCTTCCGGACGGCAGCCGGCAATGCGACTTGGACCTTGGCAACCGGCCTGCCGGACTTTATCTGCTGGAACTCACCTGCGGCAAACAACGGCACACGTATAAGCTCATAAAGAAATAACCCGCAAAGGGAAGGAGGAGGACAGGGACACAAAACCCGTCCGACGCCTCCCCGGCGCAGAGAAGCATCCCCTCTTCCACGGCCTCCTCACCGGAAGGTTGCGGAAGAGGGGATGCCTGCGTTCCGGAGCAAGAACATGCCCAATCGCATACGTGGCCCTCAGGCTTTTGAAATCATTCCCAACGTAAAGTGAACGATTATCATCCTGCAAGCGGCCAAACGCCTTGCGAAGTTCCGAATTGTACTCTGCGGCAAGTACTCGAGTACTTTCCGCAAAGTACGCTGACGCACTCCGCACGACGCCACGAAGTCCCGGGCATGGACGGACGCCACCAAGCGTCCCATTGCCAACCACCCGTTTCCTCCATCCTCCCCGTTCCCACGGATCCCGTTCCCGCCGTTCTCCTCCTCCGTTCCCGCGGATTTGCAATTCGAGAATGCAAAATACAAGTATTTTTAATCCGGAAAAAGCTCATTCAACCGCCAGATGAGACAAGGAGCGGAATACAGAAGCGGAAGATGCAAACGGAACAAAGACAACAGACATTCCGCTCCCCCGGCCACTCTCCGCTCACGCGAAAGCACAAAAAACGCGGGAGGCGACGGTCCCAACACACCGCGCCTCCCGCTCTGTCGATATACTCTTCGTTAAGGTATTTACCAGTACTTCACGAGGTTCGTGTCGTCACACTTGGCCTCGGACGTGTTGTACCAGTTTTTGTTCTGCTCGCCCCAAGACTTCAGGAAGCTTTCGAGGTCCTGGTAAGTGTCCACGAAGCTTTCACCCTGGTAGATGTGCTTCACGAGCATCGGAGCCTTCACTCCCCATACGCCGTTGTTGCTGGACACGTAGTAGGCATTCTCGGCATTCTGAAGCAAAGCGTTGCCGTTGGCAATGCTGCTGTAGTCAGCCTTGTAGCTCTCCAGCGGAGCGAAGCCGCCCACGTGGATCTCGTAGATGTTGCCATCGTCGTTGCCCGTGGTGATGAAGAAGTTCTGCGCGCCGGGATTTGCGGCAGCGTTCTTGTAAGCATTCACTTGGGCCTCGGCCTGTGCGAGCGTCTCCTCGCTGCCCCAGCCCACGAGGGCTGCACGCGGCTCGCCTTCGAACTTCACTTTCACGGTGAAGAGCGGACCGGTGCGGTTGACGAAGTCTTCACCCGTGGCCAACCAGTAGAGCTTGCTCTTGCGCTCCGTGTTGTAGCGCACGTTCATGCCCTTGATGTCGTCGTTCACATACTCGGAGGTCCTCCAAGCTTCGGAGTTGAGATACTGCAGGTTGTTGATCCAGATGACGGGGCAACCGCCGTCCTCGGTCACATTCACGCTCAGGCTGCCATTGGGCACGGGGAACTGCTCGCCGTCTTCGGCGGCCAGGTAGATTTCCTCGTAGTGCGTCTTGACGTAGTCCATGCTCAGGCCTTCGAGCTTCAAGCCCACCTTCTGGGGATAGTAGCTGCCCACGGCGCGCACGTGCATCGTCACGGTGAGGCCTTCCTTCCAGTCGTTCTGAGCAAAGAATTCGTCGTTCACGCCCGGCTTGTAGTCGATGACTACGGACTCGAGGTCGTAGTCGATGACCACGTCGTTCATGTCGTGCGGATACATGAAGTCGGCATCGAAGATGTCAGAGGTGGGCCAGTAGCTGTCGAACATCACCACGCCGGCGGTGTGGTACGTCGTTCCTTGGTTCACGCCCGGAGCAGTCTCGAGGTTGCCCGTGTAGTCCGTCACGTCCATTCCAAGGTCGCATTCGCCATAAACGATTTCTTCTTCCTCGTCGCCGGGGATGACAGGCTGCGGGTTGCATTCCACAATCTTTTCATTCTCACCAGCCACGCAATCCGCTTGGTTGCAGATATGATCCAAATACTCTACTTGGGGCTCCGTGTAGACTCTCCAATGCTCATGCCACAACCCGCCATTCTCATACTTGTAGTACCACACATCTTTCTGCTCTTCGCCTTTGGAATCTACATATACGGCAAGTTGTCCATACTCATAGTTTGCTGCATTCAGCGCCACCATCTGCTGTGCCTCTGCGCCGCCGGCCGTGTAGGCCACAACGACACTGCGCACATGCGACGGTGCCGAGAACTCGATCATGTTGTCGCCCTTAGCCACGAGGTAGTTGGTTACCAACGGGGTGCGACCCTCGTCTGCAGTCTCGTAATACACCGACACCGGAGTGGTGGCCGATGAGGTCACTCGAACTGCTGCCTTCACATAGTTGTCCACCGGAACCGATGGAACGTCGGAAACAACCGTCGTTGTCCCGCCGGCATTGACGGAACCGCCTCCGCCCGAAGGGCCGACGATTTCGTCATTGGAGCACGCCGCCAATACCAGCGCCGCGCCCGCAATCAGAAAAATCTTTTTTTTCTTCATTGTTTTGCTTTTTAAATGGTTAAACATAAACAGACAATCAAAGAGCAAGGACTCACCCCGCTCTCTTTTTCGCCTTTTCTCTTTTTTATTGTTTGCACATACTCATGAGTTTCCTCCACTATTCATCGCGCCAGAAGTATTTCTTCTGCGCCCGGCTGTCGTGGCTGATGTCGTCGGTCCAGTAGCCTTTCTCCGATTCGTCGCCGTCCACCAGCCCGCGGATGATGTTGCTGCGCTCCACGGCCTCCTTGTAGAGTTCCTCGTAGTCGCGCGTGTAGTCGGCGTGGGTCACCACGTTGATGTCGAACTTCAGCTTGCAGATGCCCGTGGGCCTGATGTTGCCGTAAATGCGGATGGTGTGGTCCACGTAGCCGACGTTCTTGGCGCTCTCGTACTTGAAGAGCAGCCTCACCTGCTTGCCCGGCAGCAGCATGTGCGTGTCCAGTTCGGGCACGATGCAGCCGCACGAGGTCTGAATGTCGCGGATGATGAGCGGCTGGTCGCCCGTGTTCTCCAACAGGAACGACAGTTTCAGCACTTCGCCCGTCAGGATGGGATAGTAATGGCGCACGGAGTCGGGCACGTGAACCGTGGTCATGCCGATGTTCTTCCGGCAAGCCGACAGCGTGGCCATGCAAACCGCCGCACACAGGCAGGCGGCCGCCACGGCCATTGTCCTTATCGCTCTTTTCCCATTCTGCTTCATATCCTTCGTATCTCTCCTGTTGTTCTATTTCTTTGGCCCAAAAACGGCCATTTCATCGCACGCCAACGTGGGGCGCTTGCCCTCGGCCTGACGAAGGCGCACCTCCAAAGGCTCGCCGAGCGACACGGTGCCCACCTTGCAGACCACCTTATGACGGGCGAAAGCGTCTGCTTCGGACGGCATGGCCGCACGCCCCACGCACCGTCCCGACTGCCACACCTCGACCGACCGCGGCACGAAGATGCGCCAGCGCGGCGCATGGAGGAACGACAACGAAAGGGCATCGCCCGTGCGGACCCGGCCGGCGGGAATGCTCCACACGACCTCAGCGGGCGAGACAATGACCCAACCGGTATGATAGTCGGTGGGCAGGCCGCAAAGCCCGTCGGTGAGGGGCGAAAGGTCGGAATAGCTGCCGTCGGGGCGGCTTACCGACGTCACCTCCATGCCTCGAAGGCGGTTGCGCGCCGCCTCGCGGTTCTCCCGCATCAGCACATCCCATTCCTTTATATAGTCCGCCGTCTGGCCCATCGCCTCGCGATAGGACGCCATGGCGGGAAATGACGCATAGCCGCTCAGGCCGTCGAGAAAACGGCGGGCCTCCGGCTCGCTGTAGCCTCCGCCGGGACGGCGCAGCAGCTCCAGCCGCGTGAACCACAGCGCGGTGAGCAGCGGGTTGAGCCGGCTGCGCTCCGCCTCGCCCGCCAACTTGGCCCTGTGGTCGAGCGAATCGCAAAACAAGGCGAATTCATCGGGCGAGAGCCAAGCCTTCACCGCGTCGCCTATACCACCGTAGAATGGCAAAAGGGCACGGCTGCGCGCCACGGCGTCCTCCCAACTGCTGTAGGCAGACGCCAGCACGTCGGCCGACGCGGGATAATAGCGCTCAAAGCAACGGCCGGCATAGTCGGCCACGGGAAGTTCCGGACGAACCAACAAGGCAGCCACGGCAGCCGTCTGCACATCGTCGAACGAGGCATAGGAAGGCGAACTGCCGTTGAAGAACAATCCGCTCACACCGATGGAACGGTAGAATTTCAGCCGCTCGCCCAACAGACGCAGGCAGGGATAGGGAGTGAAATAGTCATCAAAGTTGCGCATGTAGTCCCACACGTAAACGCGCCCCACCACCTTATGCCAACGGCTTACAAGGGCGGCAAACTTCTTGGTGGCCGGACGGGACGTGAACTTCTCCCGCATGGGCACGCTGATGGCGCTCACCCACACGCCCACGTTGGACGGAAGGGGTTCCGACGGCGGCTCCACCGTGGTCATATAAGAGGAGGTGAAAAACAGCCGGTCGGGATAGCGCACGGCCAGACGATGCAACAAGCGGCTCACCGCAGGCGTGGCCGAACCGGGCGTGTTGCCAGCCTCCACGCAAGCAGGACACTGGCAAACCAGACCGTTGTCATTGGGCATCACGACGAAACGAGCGGTTTCATCGGACGCATCATGCTGACGGACGAAGCGCGACACGGCCTCGAACAACTCCTCGGACGAGAAGCAGAACTGCTCTTCAGTGCGCTCGCCGTCGACCAAAGCGCAGGCCTCACGAGGCACTTCGCCGTCGAAGACGCGCCTCAGGTTGTGCCCCCATAAGGCCCAGTCGTAGTCCACATTGTGCGATGCCGTAATGGGCATCAGTTCGGGATCGGAGTTGGAAGGCGTGTAAATGCCGCGGTATTCAAAAGCGAAATCGCCACGGTCGCCCTCCATCGAAACGAAAGCCGGCGGAAGGTCGGACACCTCGAGGCCGCAACCGGCACACGAGGAAAGGAACTGGTAGACGAGCCAGAGCATCTTCTCCGAGTCGCGGGCGGAAAGAAGCAAACCGTCACGGCCGCGCTCCACCACGTAGTCGTTGGCCAGCAACGAGTCGACATGCACACGCACACTGAGCGGTTCGCCGTGCACGCTGCAACTGTCGGCAGTCCTGCCCCCGGAAGAACGGCGCTGCATCTGCCCCACCAGATATTCGGTCCAACGGGCATCGTCGGGGCGGGCATCGTCCGCCGGAGCCACGACATAGCAACCGCAAGCCGTGCCCGACGGCACGGCGGTGCAGGAATAGCTGCCGCCCAGCACTATGGCCAGGCAGCACCACACGGCCTTGGTCAGTCTATGTCTGTCAGAAGTGCACATACAGCTGCAAATGAATGTTGTACAAGTTCCTATATCTCGTTGTGATAGTCTCCGTATAGTCCCACGCTCCGCCCGAACGGTTGTTGGTCTGGCTGTAGAACGTGTGCCACTCGCCCATGAGGCCGGCAGAGAGATGCTTGTTGATCATGTATATTCCGCCCAATCCCACGGAAGTGTTGAGCTTGTCGAACGAACCGGGCATGGCATTGTCGATCATGTTCGCTTCGGGCGCCGTTCCCGCACTGCCGGTGACGATGATGCTCGTCCGCCCGTCGTCGAGCGGGTAATACTTGAACTGCGCCGCCGCATTGACGTAGAGGTTCGACGAGTTGAGATAGCCGTCCACCTTGCCCCCCAAGGCAATGCGCTCCCAGTATTTCGTGGAGCCGACCCCAAGACTGAAGATGTTGCTCTTATACTCGTCCCACCCGTCGAATACCCAGCCGCCATCGCCGGTCTCCGGGTCCGTGACCTCCCAGCGGTAGCCCTTGGAATAAGTACTGATGCGGCGATAACCGGCATGCACGTCGAGCGACACGTCGCGGTCGAAATAGTGCTCCACTTTGGCCTCGGCCATGATTTTCGGGAAGTATTTGGAGGCCACGCCGCCCGTGATGGAGAAACTCCACTTGGGCGAGAAGGAGTGCGTCCACGAAGCCTGCAACTGCACGCCCACGCCACCGGGCACCTGGTCCTCGGGGTCGTCGCCCGCGGCACTGCCGTCGCGTCCGGCATAGTTGAGCCGACCGGTGACAATGTCATTCTTGCCCGTGCGGGTATAGGAAGCTGTGGCCACGGACGTAATCACGTCGTCCTCGCCATAACGTCCCTGCAAGTATTCCACACCCACCTCGTTCTTGTAGGAACGGCTCTCCAGTCCGTCGAGATGGCGCTTGAAGGCGGCCGCCTCGGCCGAGCCGGGTGTGTACTTGAACTGATAATGGTATGCGGAGTCATACTCGTGCATGGATTCGTAGGCCACGCCCTTGGCCATGTAGAGCGCTTCGTTGTCGGCATCGAAGAGCAGCGCACTGTCCACCACGGCAATGGCGGAATCGGGCTGGTGGGCCTTGATGAGCTCATAGGCCCGCAACTCGCTGTTCTCGGAATATGCGCCCACTATGCCTTCGTTGTGGGGATACCTCTCCAACCAAGGATGCAGCATCTCCATAGCACGGGCATAGTCGCCGCCGCGGCTGTAGGAAACGGCCTTCTTCACGATGAAATCGGTGCGCTCGGGATAGACGGAACGGGCAAGGTCGACATAATAGTCGTAGGCGTCGGTGCGCCCCAGCAAGTCGGACATGCCGATGGCGTATTGCAAGCCCTCGACACAGGAGGGATTGTAGGCCAAGAGGCGGGCGCTCCGGGAGAAGGCCAGTGAAGACGCACCGTCTTCGATGAGACTCTTGATGTAGGGCACGGCTATCTCCTCGTAGGCCGACACGTAGGCGGCACGCATTTCCTGCTCCACGGCGGAGTCCACCATGGCCGAATCGAGCAGGTCGAGCGCCTCAGGCGCATGCCCCTGACGGTTCAGGATGTCGGCCTTGCGCACGAAATAGCCCATTTCATCAGGGTCTATGGCATACATGCTGTCCAGCGCGGCAAGGGCCTCGTCGTAGCGGCGCATCTCATAGTAGCACGCATATTCGCGATTGAGGGCCGCGGCGGTGATGTCCGGGTCGTAGCTGTGGCGGCTGGCAGCCTTGAGGTAAGGCAAGGCTTCGGAATAAAGCCCGTCGGAGATGAGGTTTCCGGCCTGTTGCAGCCTGTTCAGCGCCAATTCATCGGCGATGTCGGTGTCGGTGGAGTCAATGGCGGCCAAGGTGGTCAGCAGGGAATAGGCCTTGTTGGTGTTCCCCATGCGCTTGTAGACCAAGTATTCCTTATAAAGCAACGAAGGAAGGTCGCCCCGCCTCCGCTTGGCCTCGGCCAGGTAGTAGAGGGCATCTTCGTCGTAACCGCGCGACACGGCGGTGTTGATCATATAGTCGAGCGCCTCGCTGTTGCCCGTGGTGGCATAGAGCTGCCCGTGGAGCACGTAGGGGTCGTTCATGCGGGCGGCATTGGCGGCTTCGGCCAACAGGCTAGTATAGAACCGCGACAGCGACGCGCTGCTGTTGTAGCGCATGCGCGCTTTCACGAATGCCATGGCTTCCTGATAGCGCCCCTCACCGGCCAAGATGGAGGCCTTCTTGATGACCAGCAGCGAGTTGCGCGGCAGGTTCGACACTCCGCGTCCGGCCACGGCGAGGGCTTCCTCGGTGTTCCCTTCCTGCAGGAGCAGGTTGGACAACACCAGGTAATACTCCGCATTGTCGGGCACGGCTTCGGTCAGCTCGTAGAGCGAACTGATGGCGGCCGCGCGGTTGCCCGCCTCCCGCTCGCGCAGGAAGCGCTCCTCCAAGCTGCCCCGGTAGTCGCGCTGCACGAGCGAGTCGTTGGGATAAATCTGGTGCAGCCGCTTCAGCAGGCGGTCGGCCTCCACGTGGTTGCCCTGCAGGCGGAAGAGACCTATCTTCTTGCGCCACATTCCCTGCCAATAGGGATTGATCTCCAGCAGCTCGTTCACGTAACAGATGGCGCTGGAATAGTTCTCGGTTTCCTCTTCCACCTTCACGAGCAACTGCTTGGCGGTGACGTTCTCGGGGTTGTCGCGCACGGCCACTATGAGGTAGTAACGGGCATTGTCGTAGTCCTTGTGATGGTAATAATACTGCCCGTTGAGTTCGTTCAGGTCGTTGGTTTCGGTGTAGTAGCGCAAGCCTTCGTCGAGCAGCCGCTTCCCTTCTTCCCACTGTCCGTTCTTGAACATCATGCGCACGTTGGAAGCGTAGAAATCGGGACTCTTGATGTCTTCGTCGAACAGGCCGTTGAAGGCGTACACGCCGGAAACAAAGAGGATGAGAATGACCCAAGAGAGCAAGCAACCTTTTCCCTTCATGACGCACCTCCTTTCATGTTGTCCGGTCCGCCGGAAGCGGCCGTCGCCACGCCGACCTTGCCCGCATCCTTCCCTTCGCTTTCATCGGAGAAGCCCTTGCGGCTCATGGTTCCCCAAACAGCCCGTTTGCCAAGCAGGTAGTTCCAATACCCCTTCAGGGAGAATATCACGGTGAAAGGATGGTAAAGGAAGGGCTCAAGCAGGGCCGCCCCCATAATCCACAGATAGGAACGCAACTTGCGGAAAGAGCCGCCCAAGGTGTAATCGTTGAACATCACCACGAGCGAAAGAACGAAGCAGAACGTGTAGAGCCCCAGGAAGATAACCAAGGCCGACATCCAGTTGACGGCTCCCGTAAGGGCTTGGTAGATGAATACCAAGAAACCCACGAACTCGATGACGGGTGCCAGCAGCTCGAACACGAACACGTAGGGCAACGTGACCAATCCCAACCTGCGGTACTTGCGGTTGAAAAGGAAACGGCGGTGGCGAACGAAAGTCTCTATCAGACCACGCCCCCAGCGCACACGCTGGTTGTAGAGCACCTTGATATTGGGAGGCACCTCATTCCAGCAGGCCACGACGGGCACCTGCACGATGCGGTATTTGCGCTTGAAGTCGCAGCAATAGCCCACCATGCGGATAATCATGTCCATGTCTTCGGCAAAGGAATCGCCACTGTAGCCGCCGGCCGACATGACGATCTTCTTATCAAAAAGCCCGTATCCACCGGACACGTTGGGCATGGCGTTGATGGTGGACCACCCCATCTTGCCCACGAGGAAGGAGCGCATGTACTCCAACGTCTGGAACAGAGCGCAGGGTGTGTGTGGCGGACGTTGCTCGACGATTTGCCCTTTTTCCACCTTACACCCGTTGGAAACGGCCATAATCCCGCTCACGGCAATCACATGGTCGTCCTGGAGAATGGGAATGATGCACTGCGAAATGGCGTCGCGTGTCAGGATGCCGTCCACGTCAATGTTGATGAAGTAAGGATAAGAAGAGGCATTCAGCCCGGCATTGACGGCATCGGCCTTCGTGCCGCCGTTCTCCTTGTCCACCACGACGAGGCGGCGGTATTCCGGGTTCGTGGACTTGAAGAGCCGACGGTAGGGCTTGGTGCGGATGTATTCCACGTAAGCGAACGGCACCTCCACAAGCTCGAATTTCTCAATGAGCAGATCGAGCGTCTTGTCGGTGCTGCCGTCGTTGACGATGACGACTTCGAAAGTGGGATAGTCCTGCCCGAGCAGCGAGTTGACGTTGTTCACGACAGTGCGCTCCTCATTGTAGGCCGGCGCGATGATGGACACACCGGGCGTGTAGGGGCTTTTTTCGATAATCTGCTTGGTGTAGAGGCTCAGCGGTCCGCGCTTCTTGCGGAATATGCCGATTTCGGCCAGCCACATGAGGATGACATACGAGATGATGAGCCCCATGCTGTAGAAGAACACCACATAGCCGTAGAAGTAGAATATCAGGTCTTTTATCATACCGTGCCCTCCTCGTAGTTAATGATGGGACTCTCCACATGCCGGAACAATATCTCGTCGGCGGCGGGGGCCGAAGCCTTCAGCGCCTCGAACATGCTGCGCCCGCGCGGGCCGTAGAGCCACAGGCAGCGCAGGGCGGTACGCTTGGTGAACTGCGAAACGCCGCTTTGGTAGGTGTCGCGGAAGAAATTCACGCTGCGACCGGAATGAATGGCCAGGATGGAGTTGAGAATCGTGCGGCGCATGACTTCTGTCTGCATGTGGAACACCCGGATCATGGACTTTTCCGACTCGGCGAAGCGCCGGATGCCCATGCTCTCGAAGGCCGCATGGCGGTGCTGGAAGTTGGGCGACTCGAAGAAGCCCATCAGGTAGCGCATCTCCTGGTCGGTGCCCCAATAGGCTATCTCCTTCATCATGAAGGCCACGATGCCGGGATTCTCCACCCGTTGGAGAATCGGCACGAAGAGGGGCGCTGGACGCCCGCCCTCGTTCACCTTGCGGAAGATCTCG
Organism: uncultured Paraprevotella sp.; assembly: GCA_944321525.1. GTDB lineage: Bacteria > Bacteroidota > Bacteroidia > Bacteroidales > Bacteroidaceae > Paraprevotella. Next base: position 88,288 of record CALULQ010000001.1, on the reverse strand, counting down.
TGCAGCTCCATCATGTCCCACTGCGAAAAGAGCACGCCCAGCTTGTTCTCCTCCTCGAAGAACACGTAGGGGTCGTCCACACTGGTACACATATAATAGAGGCGGGAAGCCTTGCGCAACTGCTCGTCCTTGTCGTTCACCAGGCGCGTCACCAGTCCGTTGGGCAACTGCATGTTGGTCAGCCGCACGGTGTGTATCATCTGCAGCTTCACCGACTGCTTGCCGTGCAGCAGCTGGCGCTCCACGTAGTCGGTGAAGCCCACAAGGCGCATGGCGCGCTGGATGTTCGTCAGATTGGGGTTCTGTGTGTTGGTGAAAGTACTGGCTTCGATAAACACGGCAGCCCATTGGCGCATCTCCCAGTCTTTCCACTTCCGGTGCTTGTAGTCCAAGCGGCGGCTGATCTCTTCCGTAGGAAGATTTTCCACCTCGGCGTAGCACACGCCCTTGAGCTTTTCCAAATACTTCTTTCTGATTTCTTCCAGTTTCTTCTTGTTTCGCCTGCGCAGGTAGAAATCGGCCACCATGACGCACATAAGGACAGAGAAAGCGATGCAGCAGAAAATGATGACCATGTAGGCCACCCGCACTACCCAAGGATAGCCGGCGAAGAGATGTACGAACAAATAATAATAGTAGCGTGGCACATTCCAACCCCACAATTGGTATGCCTCTGTCAAAGGGGACAACTCTGCCCCGCCGTAATCGGCCACCCGGGTGGAATCTGCCATGGACGGAGCCGTAATGAGAAAAACAGCTCCTGCCAATACTAATGCCAAAAGGCATAGCATCTTTGCATTCAACCTCATTCGTACAAGTTAAGACTTATATTTATCGTACAAGTTAAGACTTTATATAGTCGTCTGTCTCTATTCCAGCGCTACAAATGACAGTCACAAAAAACGCCCATTCCATCGGGAACAAAACGCTTGTTTGCCTGCAAAGAAATGCTTACCTCCGGACTCATCTCCGAACCGGAACAGCACCTTTTACATCGCGGGGCAGGACGTTGTCCGAAGCCGCCCCCACGACTAAAGTTTGTTTTACAGATGCAAACCTATAAAAAAAAAAAAACATGGCCAAATTTTCAAGTTGTTTTTTCATTATTTTACAGAAAAAAGGGTACATATATATAGGAGAAGGAGTATGGAAAAGAGATGAAAAGGGGAAAATTCGCAAGTAGGAAAACAAATGGGAAGCGTTTGGATGGGGTGTAGTAAGCCCTTGTAAATCAACAACCTAAAACAAATTAAAAGGAAATGGGCAAGACATGGAAGCACACGGGCGCGGACAACGAAAGAAAACAAGAAGCAGAAACGCGGAAAAAATACGGGAACCGGGGCGAAGGAAATGCGGAAAGCCGTGCAGTACTCTGCGGCAAGTACTCGAGTACTTGCCGCAGAGTACAATTCGACCAAGCGGAGAAAGGAGAATGACCATGAGGCAAATCGAAGGCACGCCTGCGCGGAAAGAGAGTTTGCACCGCCCGTGAAATTTTTGGCTCGCCGTAGTGAAATTTTTAGCCAGCCGGAAAATGGAATGCAAGGAGAAGGCAGACAGTACGGCATTCGTATCTGTTCCAAGGGACTACGAGAAGGGGCGGCATCCTCCGCCATCGCCTTGAAAGGCCTCGCTCCCCCTTCTGCCCCTCTCCTCGCCATGTTCAGGCATGAAAAATGCCGCCTTCTCTCCAGTTGACTTAAAATCACAGACAAAAGAAAAACGCAGGAAAGACGTCAGAAAGCGACATTTTATTACCATTCAGCCCAAGACAGGACCAAAAATGTCACAAACAAGCCTGCCAAGCAACACGACGCCTTACTAAATGTCAGAACAAGAAGGCGAAATATTCCAATAAAAACGAACGTCCGTCCACGGGGACGTAAATACGCCAAGGAAAAAGGGCTTCGGCACCGTCCTTTCGCCCCAAGTCAACAGGAACGGTACTGCCGGCCGGACTGTGCGGCACAAGACGTGCCACGGCCCTCGCCCATGCAGGAACAAAAAAAGCGCATCCCACGCCAATGCGGGATGCGCTCTTTTTGTTCCAAATATCCTCTGAGAGGAATCAGTCGTCCAACTTGGCCTTGATGAACTCGCGGTTCAGGCGGGCGATGTTGGCGATGCTCTCGTTCTTCGGGCATACGGCCTCGCAGGCACGCGTGTTCGTACAGTTACCGAAGCCCAGCTCGTCCATCTTGGCGATCATCGCCTTGGCGCGGCGTGCGGCCTCGGGACGGCCCTGCGGCAGGAGAGCCAGCTGGCTCACCTTGGAAGAGACGAACAGCATGGCCGAACCGTTCTTGCAGGCTGCCACGCAAGCGCCGCAACCGATGCAGGTGGCGCAGTCCATGGCCTCGTCGGCCTTCTCCTTCGGGATGAGGATGGCATTGGCATCCTGGGGCTGTCCGGTGCGCACCGTCACGTAGCCGCCGGCCTGGATGATCTTGTCGAAGGCCGAGCGGTCCACCATGCAGTCCTTGATGACCGGGAAACCGGCCGAACGCCACGGTTCCACCGTGATGGTGTCGCCGTCGTTGAAACGGCGCATGTAGAGCTGGCAGGTGGTAGCCCCTCGCTCCGTCTTGCCGTGCGGCGTACCGTTGATGTAAAGCGAGCACATGCCGCAGATGCCCTCGCGGCAGTCGTGGTCGAAGACGAACGGCTCCTTGCCTTCCTCGATGAGCTGCTCGTTCAATATGTCCAACATCTCCAGGAAAGAGGTGTCGCCCGGGATGTCCTTCATCTCGCGCTCGTCAAAATGGCCTTTGTCTTTCGGTCCGTTCTGGCGCCAAAATCTAAGCTTGAATGAAATATTTTTCTCCATTGTTGTTTTCTTTAATATCGTTGAACAAACCGTTTTTTAGCTCTTGTAGTTACGCGTCTGCACCTTGATAGCCTCGTACACGAGCGGCTCCTTGTAGAGCACGGGCGGCACGTCGTCGGATCCTTGGTATTCCCAGCACGACACGTAGAAGTAGTTCTCGTCGTCGCGCTTGGCCTCGCCTTCTTCCGTCTGGTACTCCTCGCGGAAGTGGCCGCCGCACGACTCGTTGCGGTTGAGCGCGTCGTAAGCGATGAGTTCGCCCATGGTGATGAAGTCGTTCAGTCGCCAAGCCTTCTCCAGCTCCACGTTCACGCCTTCCGTCGTGCCCGGGATGAAGAGGTTCGTCTCGAACTCCTTGCGGATTTCCTTCAAGAGCGTCAGGGCCTTCTTCAGTCCTTCCTCGGTGCGGCCCATTCCTACATATTCCCACATGATGTGGCCCAGTTTCTTGTGGATGGAGTCTACAGATTCCTTGCCCTTGATGCCCATCAGGTGATTGATGCGGTCGCGCACTTCCTTCTCGGCTTGCTCGAATTCGGGCAGGTCTGTGGAGAAGCGCGGCACGGTGATCTGGTCGGCCAGGTAGTTCTGAATCGTATAAGGCAGCACGAAGTAACCGTCGGCCAAGCCCTGCATCAAGGCCGATGCGCCGAGGCGGTTCGCTCCGTGGTCGGAGAAGTTGCACTCGCCGATGGCGAACAGGCCCTTGATGGAAGTCTGCAGTTCGTAGTCCACCCAGATGCCGCCCATCGTGTAGTGGATGGCGGGATAGATCATCATCGGGTTGTAGTACTTCACACCATTGATTTCGTTAGCCAGCTTGCCGGGGTTCACGTCCGTGATCTCCTCATACATGTCGAAGAGGTTGCCGTAGCGTTGCAGCACCTGGTCGATGCCCAGGCGCTCGATGCTCTCCGAGAAGTCGAGGAACACGGCCAGGCCGGTATTGTTCACGCCGAAGCCTTTGTCGCAACGCTCCTTGGCAGCACGGGAAGCCACGTCGCGGGGAACGAGGTTACCGAAGGCCGGATAGCGGCGCTCCAAGTAGTAGTCGCGGTCTTCCTCCGGAATGTCGCTGCCCTTCTTCGTGCCGGCCTGCAGGGCCTTGGCGTCTTCCAGCTTCTTCGGCACCCAGATGCGGCCGTCGTTACGCAACGACTCGGACATCAAGGTCAGCTTCGACTGCTTGTCGCCATGCACGGGGATGCAGGTCGGGTGAATCTGCACGTATGCCGGGTTGGCGAAGTAAGCACCCTTGCGGTAGCACTGCATGGCAGCCGAGCAGTTACAGCCCATGGCGTTGGTGGAAAGGAAATACGTGTTGCCGTATCCGCCCGTGGCGATGACCACGGCATGGGCGGCAAAACGCTCCAGTTTACCGGTAACCAAGTTGCGGGCGATGATACCGCGGGCGCGGCCGTCGATGATGACCAAGTCCATCATCTCATAACGGGTGAAGAGCTTCACCGTGCCGGCGTTCACCTGGCAGCTCAGGGCCGAATAAGCGCCCAGCAGCAGCTGCTGTCCGGTCTGTCCCTTGGCGTAGAACGTACGGGACACCTGCGCGCCACCGAACGAACGGTTGGCCAGCATGCCGCCGTATTCGCGGGCGAAAGGCACGCCCTGCGCCACGCACTGGTCGATAATGTTGTTGGAAACTTCAGCCAAGCGGTACACGTTGGCTTCACGGGCGCGATAGTCGCCACCCTTCACCGTATCATAAAACAAGCGGTACACCGAGTCACCGTCGTTCTGGTAGTTCTTGGCTGCGTTGATACCTCCCTGCGCGGCGATGGAGTGCGCACGGCGCGGCGAGTCCTGAATACAGAAGTTGAACACCTTGAAACCCATCTCGCCCAACGAGGCAGCGGCCGACGCACCGGCCAAGCCCGTACCTACCACGATGATGTCCAAACGACGCTTGTTGGCCGGGTTCACCAACTTCTGGTGTGCCTTGTAATTGGTCCATTTCTCCGCCACCGGCCCTTCCGGAATCCTGGAATCTATAATCTTTGCCATAATTCGTATCCTTATTTAATAGTAGTCATTGTTTGTAATTAGAAGCATACGCCTTCGATGCAAGCCGGCTGCGACATCATCAACTGTCCGCTCTCGCCGCCCATGCATCCGGGGCAGAAGGAGAAGGCCAATGCCACTACGAGGAACATCAAGATCACGATGGTGACGTAGATGTTACCGATGACCCTCCAACGGTTAAACCACACCTTGCCGTTCCAACCCAGCGTCTGGATGGCGCTCCAGAAACCGTGCGTAAGGTGGAACCACAAAGCCAGCAGCCAGATGACGTACAGCACGGTGTAGACCGGGCAGCTGAACGTCTGCACGATGTAGCCGAAGCCATCGGTGGCTTCAAGACCGCCCATTGTGGGATTGCCCACCAGCTCGGCGAACATCATGTTGTACCAGAAGTTGAACAAGTGCAGCAAGAGACCCAACACCACGATGATGCCGAGCACCAACATGTTCTGCGAAGCCCATTCTACCTTCTCCGGCCGGGCCGTCACGTCGTAACGGTTGCTGCCGCGCGCCCTACGGTTCTGCATCGTCAGCCAGAAGGCATAAACGATGTGAATGACCACCAAGGCGGCCAACGCCAGCGTAGCCGCTACGGCATACCAGTTGGAGCCGAGGAATTCACAAATCATGTTGTAGCCTTCTGCTGAGAACAAGGCCACAATGTTCATCGACGCATGGAACGTCAAGAACAGGACAAGCGCAATACCGGTGACCGACATCACGACTTTCCTACCAATAGATGAATCACATAACCACATAAATGATTGAATTTAAAATATTTAATAAATAATATAAAGGAATTCCTTTGTTCTCCCACCCTCATGGGTTCTGCAAATTTACGCTAAATCCTGAATAACACAAAGAAATACTTAAATTATATTACTAAAAATCACTACTTTTGTAACAGCAAAACAGAGATTGAAATGAAGTTTGATTATGATGTGATTGTCGTCGGCGGAGGACATGCCGGCTGCGAAGCGGCAGCGGCCGCGGCCAACATGGGCGCACAAACCTGCCTCATCACCATGGACATGAACAAGATCGGGCAAATGAGCTGCAACCCGGCCGTGGGCGGAATCGCCAAAGGACAAATCGTGAGAGAGATTGACGCCCTGGGCGGATTCATGGGAATCGTGACCGACCGCACCGCCATCCAGTTCCGCATGCTCAACCGCTCGAAAGGGCCGGCCATGTGGAGCCCCCGCGCCCAATGCGACAGGGGGAAATTCATCTGGGCATGGCGCGAAGTGCTGGAGAACACGCCCAACCTCCACATCTGGCAAGACCAGGTAAAGGAAATATTGGTGGAGCGCGGGGAAGTGGCCGGAGTGCGCACTTATTTCGACCTCGACATAAAAGCCCGTTGCGTCGTACTGACCGCCGGGACGTTCCTGAATGGACTGATGCACATCGGACGCACACAACTGCCCGGCGGGCGGGTGGCCGAACCGGCAGCGTACCATCTCACCGAATCCATCGCCCGGCATGGCATCACCTACGGGAGGATGAAAACAGGAACTCCGGTGCGCATCGACGGCAGAAGCATTCATTTCGACGAACTGGAAATACAAGAAGGCGAACACGACTACCATAAGTTTTCTTTCATGGGGCGCGACCGGCAACTGAAGCAACTGCCCTGCTGGACATGCTTCACCAATCCGGAAGTGCATGAAGTGCTTCGGAGCGGATTGCCCGATTCTCCCCTCTACAACGGACAAATCCGAAGCATAGGGCCGCGCTACTGCCCCAGCATCGAAACCAAGCTGGTCACCTTTCCCGAACGCGACCAACACCAGCTCTTCCTGGAACCGGAAGGCGAAAACACCCAAGAGTTTTATTTGAACGGCTTTTCATCGAGCCTTCCCCTCCACGTCCAGATTGCGGCGTTGAAAAAAATCCCCGCTTTCCGCGACATGTATATCTATCGGCCGGGCTATGCCATAGAGTACGACTACTTCGACCCCACGCAACTGAAGCACTCGTTAGAATCGAAGATTTTGCCGGGCCTTTTCATGGCAGGCCAAGTCAACGGAACGACGGGATACGAAGAAGCCGGCGGCCAAGGCATCGTGGCCGGCATCAATGCCGCCTTGAAGTGCGCGGGAAGCGAACCGTTCGTCATGCACCGCGACGAATCCTATATCGGCGTTCTCATCGACGACCTGGTCACGAAGGGCGTGGACGAACCTTACCGCATGTTCACCTCGCGTGCCGAATACCGCATTCTCTTGAGACAGGACGATGCAGACGCGCGCCTCACCAGCCGTTCCTACGAATTAGGATTGGCCACGCGGGAACGCTATGAGCATTGGACCACGAAGAAGGAAGCCATCGGTCGCATCGTGGATTTCTGCAAAGGCTTTTCCTTAAAGCCCGCGCTCATCAATCCCGGACTCGAAGCGCTGGGCACGACGCCGCTGAAATACGGATGCAAACTCTTCGACCTGATCAACCGCCCGCAGGTTACGGTGAAGAACATCGCGGAGCACATAGCACCGCTGAAGGCATTGCTCTCCACCCTCACCGACCGGAAGGAAGAAATCATCGAGGCAGCCGAAGTGTTGATGAAATACGACGGCTACATCGCCCGCGAAAGAGTGATTGCCGACAAGATGCAACGCTTGGAGAGCATCAAGATCAAGGGCAGGTTCGACTACAAGAACATGAACTCGCTCTCCACCGAAGCGCGCCAGAAGCTGGAACGCATCAACCCGGAAACGCTGGCCCAAGCCGGCCGCATCCCCGGGGTTTCGCCCAGCGACATCAATGTGCTCCTCGTGTTGCTGGGACGGTGAGCGGAGGGCCTACGTTTCACGTGAAACAAAACTTAAATTATGAACAGATAAACTACTGGTTATGAACAATCCAACATTGCTGAAAAACCTGCGGAACATTCCCGACTTTCCCATCCCGGGAATCCAGTTCAAGGACGTCACGACGCTCTTCAAGAGTGCGAAGTGCATGAAGATCATGGTCAACGAACTCTACGACATCTACAAGGACAAAGGCATCACCAAGGTGGTGGGCATAGAGTCGCGCGGATTCGTCGTGGGGGCCGCCCTCGCCGTCAAGTTGGGCGCAGGCTTCGTCATGTGCCGCAAGCCCGGCAAGCTCCCCGCCGAGACCCTGCAGGAAAGCTACATGAAAGAGTATGGCAAGGACACGATAGAGATTCACAAAGACGCCATCGACGAGAAGGACGTGGTGCTCATCCACGACGACCTGCTCGCCACGGGCGGTTCGATGAAGGCGGCCTACAACCTGGTGAAGAAGTTCAATCCGGCCCACGTCTACATCAACTTCATCATCGAACTGACCGGAGAGGGACTCAACGGACGCGAGGTGTTCGACGACGACACGGAAATCAGCACGCTCATCCGCATTTAAGCACAAACAAAACGGAGGGGACAACGGCATCGCGCGTTGTCCCCTTTCTTATATTCCACAACACACGCTATGACACCCGAAGAAAAGGAAAAGCTGGACGCATATCTGAAAGGCATAGTCCTCAACCTGCCCGACAGTCCCGGATGCTACCAGTATCTGGACGACGAAGGAACCATCATCTACGTAGGAAAGGCCAAGAACCTGAAACGCCGCGTCTATTCCTATTTCAGCAAAGACCACCAAAGCCGGAAGACCGCCATGCTGGTGAGCAAGATCAGAGACATCAAGTATGTCGTGGTGAACACGGAAGAAGACGCGCTCCTGCTGGAGAACAACCTCATCAAGCGCTACAAGCCCCACTACAACGTGTTGTTGAAGGACGACAAGACCTATCCTTCCATCTGCGTGACGAACGAATACTTTCCCCGCATCTTCAAGACGAGGAACATCGTGCGCAACGGTTCCACCTACTTCGGGCCCTACAGCCACGTTCCCACGCTGAACGCCTTGCTCGAGCTCATCAAGAACCTCTACCCGCTCCGCACCTGCCATCTGGCCCTCACGCCCGAAAACATCGCCGCGGGCAAGTTCAACGTCTGCCTGGAATACCACATCAAGAACTGCAAGGGCCCGTGCATCGGCGCACAAAGCCACGAAGATTACCTCCAATCCATCCAGGAGGCCAAGGAAATCCTGAAAGGAAACACGGCCGAAATCAGCCGCAACATGCTACGGGAAATGCAGGCGCTGGCCGCGGAAATGCGCTTCGAAGAGGCACAGGCCATCAAGCGGAGGTTCGATTTGCTGGAAAACTACCGCAGCCGGAGCGAGGTGGTCAGCAACGTGCTCCACAACATCGACGTTTTCGCCATCGAGACCGACGGAAACTCGGCCTACATCAACTACCTTCACGTCACCAACGGAAGCATCAACCAGGCTTTCACGTTCGAATACAAGACGCGGATGAACGAAAGCCGGGAAGACCTGCTGGCCCTCGGCATCGCCGAGATGCGGGAACGCTACAAGAGCCAATCCAAGGAAATCATCGTGCCTTTCCCCATCGACGTGGAGATGGACGGCATCACCTTCACCGTCCCCCAGCGCGGCGACAAGAAGAAGCTCTTGGAGCTTTCCATCCTCAACGTGAAGCAGTACAAACTCGACCGGCTAAAACAGGCCGAAAAGCTCAATCCGGAGCAGAAAAGCGTGCGCCTGATGAAGGAAATCCAGGAGGCTTTGCACATTGAAAAGATGCCCATGCGCATCGAATGCTTCGACAACTCGAACATATCCGGGACGGACGCCGTGGCGGCTTGCGTGGTGTTCGTGAAATGCAAGCCCAGCAAGCAGGACTACCGCAAATATAACATCAAGACCGTGGTGGGACCGGACGATTATGCTTCGATGAAGGAGGTGGTGCGCCGCCGCTATTCGCGCATCATGGAAGAAGGTGGCGAACTGCCCGACCTCATCATCACCGACGGCGGACGCGGGCAGATGGAGGTGGTGCGCGAGGTGGTAGAGGACGAACTCGGACTGCGCATCCCCATCGCCGGACTGGCCAAAGACGACCGCCACCGCACCAACGAACTGCTCTTCGGCTTCCCGCCCATCGTCGTTGGGATGAAGACCGACAGCGCCGTGTTCCGCCTCATGACGCAGATACAGGACGAGGTGCACCGCTTCGCCATCACCTTCCACCGCGACAAGCGCAGCAAACACCAGACTGCATCGGCCCTGGACAGCATCAAAGGCATAGGGGAAAAGACCAAAACGCAGCTCCTGAAAAAGTTCAAGAGCGTGAAGCGCATCCGCGAAGCCTCACTGGAAGAAATCGCCGCCGAAATCGGGCCGGCCAAAGCCAAAATCATACACGAAAACCTGGGCCAGGAGCACTGACCTCCCACGGCCGCCACACCACCCCACGGGTCTTGGTGTCCGTCCGCGAGCCGCGATAAGGAGCAGAACGAATCCGGCCACACAGGACACAACCCCATCCGGCGGGACGCCACAAGAAAAAAGCAGACGAAACGGGACGGGGCAAGCGGAAGGACAGAAAAGCCCATGCGGAAAACAGAAAAGTACTTTGCGGAGAGTACTTGAGTACTTGCCGCAGAGTACTCGAATACTTTCCGCAAAGTACGCTGCGCTACTGCGGACACCGCCGTCACCCTTTCCGGCAAACAAAAACGCGAACTGCGCAAAGATCCTTACATATTTTCCGGAAGAAACACCCGAAAAAGGGCATTTCCGTGCCTCGCCATCTCGGTCATACCATCTAAAAGTACTGACTATGAGGATTTTCAGCCCGAAAAGACATACTCTTCCATGGGGTAAACCATAGACGTCCGCCCCGTTGCTGCCCTCGTTCCTTGGGCTTGTAATCCGCCGCAGTTGGATATAAAGGTCTGTGCCTTGATGATTGTGCAACGAAACCTCAGCTATTTGCCAATAAACAGGATTTGCTTCTGTCGGATTGAGAAACCTCATATTCAGGTGCAAATCCGAGGGAATGGAGGGAACGAAGAACGATGGAATGGAGAGGAAAGGAAAGCAATGATTCCGCCTTCCCGTACATTCCCCAACCAAGTCCACGTTCCTCTGCCACGGCTTGTCTCTGCTGTCGGAGAATAAAATAGGAAGAAGTTTTTTCCCGGATTGAAAATCCTCATATTTAGCACCCTCGGATTCCAAATCCGATGGAACGGACGGGGAAACGATGGCGCCTCGGGTATGAAAATAAGAGCACATTTCATGTCCCCTTATTTTGCATTCCTCTCGACTTGCACTATCTTTAAATAAAATAGGCGGCGCCTCGGGCATGAAAATAAAAGCACATTTCATGTCCTCTTATTTTGCATTCCTCTCGACTTGCACTATCTTTGCAGCAACTAAGCTGAGACGGAAAAAAGGACAGGCTTTACGGCTGCACCGCCCGTCAGCATCATCTATTCATCCATAACATTTCAAAATCAGCCTAAATGGAAAACAAAATCTCACCCGCAAACGGACGTATATTGTCCGTCGACGCGCTCCGCGGCTTCGCCGTGATGGGCATCGTGTTGCTGCACAACATCGAGCACTTCAACTTCTACTCTTTCCCCGAAACCACTTCTCCCCTGCTGGCCAACCTGGACCGTCATCTGTGGGACCTTCTGTTTTTCCTTTTCTCCGGAAAGGCGTATGCCATCTTCGCCCTCCTCTTCGGTTTCACGTTCTATCTGCAAAGCCATAACTGCGAGAAGCGCGGACAGGATTTCCGCAACCGCTACATGTGGCGCCTCGTGCTCCTCCTCGGGTTCGGCTTCATCAACGCCTGCTTCTTTCCCGGCGAAATCCTCGTGCTCTATGCCCTGCTCGGGTTCGTGTTGGTGCCCGTGCGCCATCTTTCGGACAAGGCCGTGGCGTGGATAGCCGCCTTCCTGATGCTGCAACCGTTGGAATGGTGCAAAGTGGTCTACGCCCTGATGAACCCCGAAGCCAACCCGCAACAGATGATTTACTCGCTGGGCGACGTCTACCCGCAATTGGGCGGCAGCTCCTGGTGGGAAATGGTCAAGGTGAACTTCGTCACGGGCCAGCTCGCCAGCCTGAACTGGGCCTGGTGCTACGGCCGCGTGTTCCAGACGGCCTCGCTCTTCATGATAGGCATGCTGCTGGGGCGCAAGGGCCTGTTCCGCGCCACGGACGATAACCACGAGCGGGTGACGCGCTTCTGGCTCCGCACGGGCCTCTACGCCTTGCCCAGCGCCGTCGTGCTCTATTTCCTGAAAGATTTCATCTACGCCCAAATCGAGAACCCCTTCCTGGACGCCACGATGCAGACCATCTGGAACTCGTGGTACAACCTGGCCTTCATGCTCGTCATCGTCAGCGGCTTCCTCCTGCTCTACTGGAGCTATCAGGGAAAGGTGCTGGGCCTGCTCGTCCCCTACGGCAAGATGAGCCTGACGGACTACGTCACGCAGTCGGTCATCGGCAGTTTCCTCTATTTCGGCTACGGCTTGGAGCTGCACCGCCACCTGGGCACCACGTTCAGCCTGCTTGTCGGCGTGGCCTTCTTCCTCGTCCAGCTGCTCTTCGCCCACTGGTGGTTCCGCCACTTCAAGCGCGGCCCGCTGGAGACCATCTGGCACCGCCTGACGTGGATGGGCGCAAAAAAAGCGTGAGACACGCCCGAAACACAAAAAAACTCCGTAATTTTGCCTACGTATAATTGAAGAAAAAAGAAGAATGAGAATCGTGATACAGCGCGTCGCCCATGCGTCGGTGACCATCGACGGGGCATGCAAGGCTTCCATCGGACAGGGCATGCTCGTCCTGCTCGGCATCGAGGAAGCCGACGGGGAGGAAGACATCGACTGGCTCTGCAAGAAGACGGCCGCCCTGCGCATCTTCGACGACGAAAACGGCGTGATGAACCGCAGCATCGTCGACGCGGGGGGCGACATCATCGTGGTGAGCCAGTTCACGCTGATGGCCTCGTACAAGAAGGGCAACCGCCCCTCCTACATCCGCGCCGCCGGACACGACACGGCCGTGCCGCTCTACGAAAGCTTTTGCCGCAAGATGGGCGAAGCCTTGGGCCGACCCGTGCAGACGGGCGAATTCGGGGCGGACATGAAAGTGGAACTGCTCAACGACGGGCCCGTCACCATCTGCATGGACACTAAAAACAAGGAGTGAACGAAATGGACATGACCATCAAGGAAGCACAGCAACAAGTGGACCACTGGATACGCACCGTGGGCGTGCGCTACTTCAGCGAACTGACCAACATGGCCTGCCTCACGGAAGAGGTGGGCGAACTGGCCCGCGTCATCGCCCGCAAATACGGCGACCAATCGTTCAAGGAAGGCGAGAGTTGTAATCTGGAAGAGGAGATGGCCGACGTGCTGTGGGTGCTCATCTGCCTGGCCAACCAGACGGGCGTGGACCTGACGGAAGCCCTACGGAAAAGCATCGAGAAGAAGACAAAGAGAGACAAGGAACGACATATCAACAACCCAAAACTACATTGAATCATGAGTGAACATTCGCATCAACACGAGCCTGAACTGAGCAAATACGACCAGGCACTCAAGAAATACAACCTCGACCTGGACGACGAGGCCGTGAAAGAGGCCGTGGCCGAAATCATCGTGGAAAAAGTGCCGGAAAACGACACGCCGGAAGTGAAACGCTTCCTGATGGGCAGCGTGGAACTGACATCGCTGAACACCACCGACAGCGAGGAAAGCATCCTGCGACTGACGGAGCGCGTGAACGATTTCGACTCCGCCTACCCCGACCTGCCCCACGTGGCCACCATCTGCGTCTATCCCTGCTTCGCGCAAATCGTCAGCCAGTCGCTCGAGGTGGACGGCGTGGAAGTGGCCTGCGTCTCCGGCAGCTTCCCCTCCTCGCAGGCCCTCATCGAAGTCAAGATGGCCGAGACGGCCCTGGCCGTCAAGGACGGCGCCACGGAAATCGACATCGTGATGTCCGTCGGCAAGTTCCTCAGCGGCGACTACGAGACGCTGTGCGACGAAATCGCCGAACTGAAGGCCGCCTGCGGCGAACACAAGATGAAGGTCATCCTCGAGACGGGCTGCCTGAAGACGGCCTCGAACATCAAGAAAGCCTCCATCCTGGCCATGTACGCCGGGGCGGACTACATCAAGACCTCGACCGGGAAACTGGAGCCTGCCGCCACGCCGGAAGCCGCCTACGTCATGTGCCAGGCCATCAAGGAATACTACGAGGAGACGGGCATCCAAATCGGTTTCAAGCCCGCCGGAGGGATGCACACGGTGCGCGATGCCATCGTCTACTACACCATCGTGAAAGAGGTGCTGGGCGAAAAATGGCTCACCAACCAATGGCTGCGCCTCGGCACAAGCCGCCTGGCCAACCTGCTGCTGAGCGAAGTGACGGGACAGGAAGTGAAGTTCTTCTGACGCCCCCACTTCATGATAAAGACACATGCCCGCCATTAACGTCCTGTCCAAGACGTTAATGGCGGGCATGGTTATGCCTGAACGGGAACGAGCTAAAACAAATCAGAGTGCGAACCAGTATCAAGAAGCAAAAGGGTAAGCTGTGCATCATTCTGACGCCACACAAACAGTCCATCCGGCTCAATATGACATTCCCAACCGCCCATATATTTCCCCACTACCTTATGGGAACGATATTGAGAAAAGCCTTAAACATCTCTTCATCATTGTCATGCTGGTTCACCCGTCCTTCCCCCACATCTTCAAACGCCTTGTCCGACCCGCTTCGATGGAAACACCGTCAATGGCCTTCAGTATATTCTTCAAACTCGGAAGAATACTTCTATCTTCTACATCAATTATCTTTTCACTGAAATACGGAAAAAGACCGATTAACAATACCAAATCCCTTTTCTGTGCCGCTATCGGCAAGAAAATACGTATCTTTGCCGAAAACATCAAAAGTTTGTGCCGATGGATTTTGTCTCAGTCAAAGAATATGCCGCCGTTCACGGGCTTGCAGAACGTACAATACGCAACTATTGCGTACAAGGGAAAATCCGTGGAGCCAAGCTTATCGGCAAGACTTGGAGCATACCGACCGATGCGGCATTGCCGCAACGGAAGAAAACCTCCAACGGGGTCTCTCCTCTTCTTGAAGCCCTGCGCAGGGAGAAAGAAGCGAAAATCAAAGGAGGCATTTACCACAGGACCCAAATCGACTTTACGTACAACTCAAACCATATCGAAGGCAGCCGGCTGACCCAGGAACAGACCCGCTATATCTATGAAACAAACACTATCGGAGCCACCGAAGGAGGGATAAGGGTTGATGACATCATCGAAACGACCAACCATTTCCGTTGCATCGACTACATCATTGACCATGCGACCTCTGCCCTCTCCGAGAACATGATCAAACAACTGCACGGGCTGCTGAAGTCAGGAACTTCGGATGCGCCAAAGTCATGGTTCGCCGTCGGCGGATACAAGCGTCTGCCCAATGAAGTCGGAGGTCTCGAAACCGTTGCCACCGAGACTGTCGGGGCGGCAATCCGAGCCTTACTGAAAGAATACAGGGCAAAAAAGACCGTGGGCTTGGAGGATATCCTTGACTTCCACCAACGCTTTGAACTGATACATCCGTTTCAGGATGGCAACGGACGTGTCGGAAGGCTGATCATGTTCAAGGAATGCCTGAAGAACAATATCGTCCCCTTTATCATCACGGAGGAACTGAAGATGTTTTATTACCGTGGGTTGCACGAATGGCCGCAAGTGCCAGGCTACCTGACAGACACATGCCTTACGGCGCAGGATCATTACAAACGCTTGCTTGACTACTTCAGAATCAAATACTGATCCAAATCTGTCACGACACCCGCTTCAGCACGAAATCCATGTACATGCGCAGGGCCTCGCCCACCTCGGCATTGCCGTCATCTCCGATGAAAGCCAGGCCACGGTTGCGGAACTCTTCCATCTTCTGCTGCGCGTATTCGATACCGCCCGAACGCTTCGTAAAGTCTACCAACGCCTTGATTTCATCCTCCGTGGCCTTTCCGGCACGCACTTTCAAGGCCAGCCCGCGCCACTCCCCGGCACCGGGCTGCAGGATGGCATGTATCACCGGCAAGGTGAGTTTTCCTTCCTTCATGTCGTTGCCCGTGGGCTTCCCCACTTCGGCGTCGTAGTAGTCGAACACGTCGTCGCGTATTTGGAAACAGATGCCCACATGCTTGCCGAACTCGCCCAACCGGCGCACTTCCTCTTCGGAAGCTCCGGAAAGCAATGCGCCCACCTCTGCACAAACAGAAAACAAAGAGGCCGTCTTGCGCCGTATGACCTCGAAATACTGATTTTCGCTGATTTCATCGGACTGCACGTTGGACAGTTGCTGCAGTTCGCCGTCGGACAATGTCTGTCCCAGCTGTGCTACCAGCTCCACCACCCTCAGGTCGCCGGCCATGGCCGCATGCTGCAAGGAAGTGGACAGCAGATAGTCGCCCACCAGCACGGCCGCCTTGTTGTCCAGAAGGGCGTTCAGTGACGACTGTCCGCGCCGTTCGCCGCTCTCGTCCACCACATCATCGTGCACGAGGCTGGCCGTGTGCAACATCTCGAGGCTCACGGCCGCATGCAGCACGGCGTCGTTGATTCGGCCGTATTTCTTTGCCGCCAACAAAATCAGGATGGGACGCATCAGCTTGCCCTTACGGCTCATGATGTGCTGCAAGGCTGTAGTCAAAATAGGATTCTGATGCTGCAATGTTATGCCGAAGAGCGACTCAAAATTCTTCATCTCCTGCTCCACCGGCTTCCTGATACGAGTTAGTGCGTCCATACAATCAGCTGATTTCGGAGTACAAAAATACATAAAAATAAAAAGCTACTCACATTTTTTACGTAAATTTACGGAGAAAATCATCATAACGTCATGGACAGACTATTTTTACTCGATGCGTACGCCCTCATCTACCGGGCCTACTACGCGTTCATCAAAAACCCAAGAATCAACTCCAAAGGGCTGAACACCTCGGCCATTCTGGGCTTCGTCAACACGCTCGAGGAGGTGCTCAACAAGGAGCAGCCCTCGCACATCGGCGTAGCCTTCGACCCCGCCGGGCCCACTTTCCGGCACGAGGCTTATCCCGAATACAAGGCGCAGCGCGAAGAAACGCCGGAAGCCATCCGCGCCGCCGTACCTATAATAAAAGACATCATCCGCGCCTACCGCATCCCCATACTGGAAGTCCCCGGCTACGAAGCGGACGACGTGATAGGCACGCTCGCCACGCAGGCAGCCGCCCTCGGCCACGTGGAGACTTTCATGATGACACCCGACAAAGACTACGGCCAACTGGTGGGCGAGCGCGTCAGGATGTACCGGCCCAAGTATGGGGACAAGGACTTCGAGGTCATGGGCGTGAAGGAAGTCACGGAGAAGTACGACATCTCCTCCCCCGCCCAAGTCATCGACATGCTCGGCCTGATGGGCGACTCGTCCGACAACATCCCCGGTTGTCCGGGAGTGGGCGAGAAAACGGCCTCCAAGCTCATCCGCCAATTCGGCAGCATCGAGAACCTGCTCGCGCATACCGACGAACTGAAGGGCAGCTTGCGGCAAAAGGTGGAGAACAACCGCGACCTGATCACCTTCTCCAAGTTCCTGGCCACCATCAAGACCGATGTCCCCCTCGCGCTCGACTTGGAAGCCCTCAAGTCCAAAGCGCCTGACATGGACGCACTGCAACGCTTGTTCGAGGACTTGGAGTTCCGCACCTTGCTGGAACGCAAGTTTGCCAAACAGCAGCCGACTCCGCAACCGTCGCTTTTCCAAGGCACGCTCTTTGCAGAATTTGCGGACGAATCCCCGGAAGAAAGCAAATATTCGAATCTCAGC
Source organism: uncultured Paraprevotella sp. (assembly GCA_944321525.1). Lineage (GTDB taxonomy): Bacteria > Bacteroidota > Bacteroidia > Bacteroidales > Bacteroidaceae > Paraprevotella. Next base: position 70,656 of record CALULQ010000001.1, on the reverse strand, counting down.
AAGTACGAAAAGGAAAAATGCGACTATCAACTCATTGATACCAAAGAAGGTAGACAGCGAATTATTGACTTATTCGTTACAAAAGATTTTCTCAGTCTGGACACGGAGACCACCGGAACGGATCCCATCGAGGCCCAGTTGGTCGGTTTGAGCTTCAGTGTGGAAGAAAATCAGGCCTTCTACGTCCCCATTCCGCGCAACCGTGAAGAAGCCCAAAATATAGTTAACGAATTTAAACCCGTCTACGAGAACGAGAAAATCCTCAAGATAGGGCAAAACATCAAGTACGACCTGATGGTGTTGCAAAACTACGGCATCACGCTCCGCGGCGAAATCTTCGACACGATGATTGCCCACTATCTCCTGCAACCGGAATTGCGCCACGGCATGGACTATCTGGCGGAAGTCTACCTCAACTACCAGACCATCCACATCGAGGAACTCATCGGGCCGAGAGGCAAGAACCAGAAGAACATGGCCGACCTGCCGCCCGCCTGGGTCTACGAATATGCCTGCGAGGATGCCGACGTCACACTGAAACTGAAAAACATCTTCGAGCCCAAGCTGAAGGAGGAGGGATGCTACGAACTGTTCCGCGACATCGAGATGCCCCTCATGCCCGTCCTGGCCTGGATGGAGCGCAACGGAGTGTACATCGACACCGAAGGACTGCGGGAAACCTCGGCGCTCTACACCCAGAAGATGAACCAGCTGGAAGAGGAGATACACGCACTGGCCGGAGAGCCGTTCAACATCGCCTCGCCCAAACAAGTGGGAGAAGTGCTCTTCGAAAAGCTCAAAATCAGCGACAAGGCCAAGAAAACCAAAAAGGGACAGTACGTCACGTCGGAAGACGTGCTGGAAACCTTACGCTCGAAGCACCCCATCGTGGAGAAAATCCTGGAGCACCGCGGACTGAAAAAACTGCTGGGCACGTACATCGACGCCCTCCCCAAGCTCATCCACCCGCAGACGGGACACATACACACGTCGTTCAACCAAACCATCACCACCACGGGACGGCTCAGCAGCAGCAACCCCAACCTGCAGAACATTCCCGTGCGCGGGGCCGAGGGAAAAGAAATCAGGAAAGCCTTCATCCCCGAACCCGGCTGCGAGTTCTTCTCGGCCGACTACTCCCAGATAGAACTCCGCATCATGGCCCACCTGAGCGGCGACCCGCACATGATTGAAGCCTTCCGCGAGGGGCACGACATCCATGCCGCCACGGCCGCGAAAATCTATAAGAAACCCATCGAGGAGGTGACGCGCGACGAGCGGAGCAAGGCCAAGACAGCCAACTTCGGCATCATCTACGGCATCACGGTCTTCGGACTGGCCGAACGGATGGGCGTCAGCCGTGCGGAAGCCAAAGAACTGATAGACGGCTACTTCGAAACCTACCCCAAGGTGAAGGAATACATGCAGAAGAGCATCGACATGGCCCGCGAAAGAGGATTCGCCGAAACCATCTACCACCGCCGCTGCTACCTGCGCGACATCAACAGCCACAACGCCGTGGTGCGCGGCTATGCCGAGCGCAACGCCATCAATGCCCCGATACAGGGCAGCGCGGCGGACATCATCAAAATCGCCATGATACGCATCTACCGGCGGTTCCAGGAAGAGGGCCTGCGCTCGAAGATGATACTGCAAGTGCACGACGAACTCAATTTCAGCGTCTTCCCCGAAGAGAAGGAGCGCGTGCAGCAAATCGTCATCGACACCATGGAGCACGCCTGCACGATGCAGGTGCCGCTCGAAGCCGACTACGGCTGGGGCAAGAACTGGCTGGAGGCGCATTGAGCCTCCAGCCTTTTTTTTAAAGAAAATAGGACATTATCTGGATTTATCAGAACTGCGGCGGTGGGCAAGAATGGCTTCTTGATGGTTCAAAGCCCAGTCCGTTAACGCGTCAATCAGTGGAACAAGCGAACGCCCCATCTCCGTCAGCTCGTACTCCACCCGCACAGGAACTTCAGGATAAACGGTCCGAAACACCAGCCCGTCTGCTTCCAACACATCCAATGTAGAGGCCAGCATCTTGGAAGAAATATCCGGAATCAGTTTCCGCAACTGGCTGAAACGCACCTTGCCACTCTCATTGATAAAGACAATGACCAACAGGGCCCACTTATTTCCGAAGCGGGCCACCACATTCCGTATCGGACAAATTTCTATGATTGAATTTTTTTCTTCTTTTCTCCCCATTACAATCTTCTGTTTTCTAATAAAAGTGAACTCCTAGTAATTTGGTTACAACAAAGTAACTTATTGCATATCATGCTTTTGTTTCATATCTTTGCAACATAGGACCACTAGGTTTTCCGCCTGCAAAGGTAATGGTTCTGAAGAAATAGACAAAACCCTTAAACAGAAATAAAGCAATGAAACAGATTGAAGAAACCGCAACGGCAAAGAATTTCAAGGCCATCAATGTAGGCAAGCTCAACGAAGTGAGCGGGTATGTATTGGAAATGGGTCCGAACGTCAAAATCCCGGGCAAGGTGTTCTGCGGCTCCACCCTCGGCACTACCGGCAGCGAGTTGTCGTTCCAAGTGTTTCAACCGGGAACGGAGACAGGATTCCTGCATACGCACAAGACGCATGAGGAACTATACTTCTTCCTCGGCGGGAATGGCGAGTTCCAAGTGGACGGACAAGCGTTCCCCGTGCAGGAAGGAAGCATCGTACGCGTGTCTCCCGAAGGCAAGCGGTCCGTACGCAACAACGGAAACGAACCGCTGATAATGCTGTGCGTCCAATACAAAGCCCAGACGTTCACGCCTGAAGACGCAGCAGACGGCAACATCCTGCAAGAACCCGTGCGCTGGTAATCTATTTTCAGGTATTCCGCCCCACATTCTTGCGTGGTACAATGAAAAAATAATTGTCAGCCTCACAGATTGACACGCTTACGGAAACAGTAAACGAATGATGCATCAGGCTATGGCCCGACAGCCAAACGACACTTTCCTCCTTTGGTGAAAGGCAAAATGTCCGGCCTGCTGAAGAATCAGGATTTCTTCAGGGGATTCACCGTGACACATAACACCACAGGCTGAGAAAACAGAGCGGATTTCGCTCCCAAAGGCCTGATTTCCTGCCAGAGGCGAAAAATTCCATGGCCACACCCATTACTCCGCCTGTCTTTGCGGTTTTTCGCAGAGGCAGGCGATTTCATTTTTATAATCCACAGAGAAAAAATGCCAAAGAAACAACTGATAATGGTGCGGACTCGCAAAATTTCTCCCATAGAATCCCACTCAGCGCCCTTAACTTTCACCCACCCTTCGTTGAACATCATTTTGTATCACAATTTCAAAATCATTCTCCCGACAGGTGGAAATCGCCAAGTCAACCATACAAAGCAAGGGCAAATTCCGAGGAATGGTGAAACGCCGTGCCCATTCCCGGGCGGACCGGGGCGGAAAACGGACGGACGACATGCGGAGAACGAAAAAGTACTTGCCGCAGAGTACTCGAGTACTCTCCGCAAAGTACGCTGCCGAATGCCGCACGCCGCTGCGGGAAACTCCGGCCCACGGCTCTCCGCACCGCCCCCTCCGCCGGCCGGCTCCAACCTGCGGCGCGCAAGGCCGCCCCACCCCTCACAGCACCTCCCGGAAGCGGGAAAAAACGTAAAACATCCAAAAAGACAAAAGCAATACTCCCGTTATTTCCTGCATACCGGATTTATTCTTAATTTTGCACCTAATTAATATAGACAACAGACTAAAAACGGAATAAACTATGGCTCTAAAAGCAGGTATCGTAGGCCTGCCCAACGTGGGCAAATCTACGCTTTTCAACTGTCTGTCGAGTGCCAAGGCACAGGCAGCCAACTTCCCGTTCTGCACCATCGACGCGCAAATGGGACAAATCACCGTGCCGGACGAACGGCTCAACAAACTGGCCGAACTGGTGCACCCGGGCCGCATCGTGCCCGCCACGTGCGACATCGTCGACATTGCCGGACTGGTGAAAGGCGCCAGCAAGGGCGAAGGGCTGGGCAACCAGTTCCTGGGCAACATACGCGAGACGGACGCCATCATCCACGTGCTCCGCTGCTTCGACAACGACAACATCGTACACGTCGACGGCTCCGTTGACCCCGTGCGCGACAAGGAAATCATCGACACGGAGCTTCAGCTGAAAGACCTGGAGACGGTGGAAAGCCGCCTGAAGCGCGTGGAGAAAGTGGCCAAGGTGGGCGGCGACAAGCAGGCCAAGGTGGAATACGACGTGCTCATGCAATACAAGGCCGCACTGGAGCAGGGCAAATCGGCCCGCACCGTCACGTTTGAAGGCGAAGAGGAACAGCACGCGGCCAAAAACCTGTTCTTGCTGACGTCCAAACCGGTGCTCTACGTCTGCAACGTGGACGACGCTTCGGCCGCCAACGGCAACCGCTACGTCGACGCCGTGCGCGAGGCCATCAAGGATGAGAACGCCGAACTGCTCATCATCTCGGCCCAGACGGAGGCCGACATCGCCGAACTGGAAAGCTACGAGGAGAAGCAGATGTTCCTGCAGGACATGGGCCTTCAGGAATCGGGCTGCGACCGCCTCATCAAGGCCATCTACCACCTGCTCAACCTGCAGACGTTCATCACGGCCGGCGAGATGGAGGTGAAGGCTTGGACGTTCCGCCGGGGGTGGAAGGCACCGCAGTGCGCCGGCGTCATCCACACGGACTTTGAGAAAGGATTCATCCGCGCCGAAGTCATCAAGTATGACGACTACATCCAGTATGGTTCCGAAGCCGCCGTGCGCGAGGCCGGAAAGATGGGCGTGGAAGGCAAGGACTACGTGGTGCAGGACGGCGACATCATGCACTTCCGCTTCAACGTGTAAGTCATGCTGACCCAGTTGCAATACATTCTGTGGAATCCCGACCTGTTCGCCTTCCACATCGGCAGTTTCGGCGTGCGCTGGTACTCGCTGTGCTGGTGCTTCGCCCTGCTGGCCGCCTACCTTCTCGTGGGGCGGCTCTACAAGCAGCAACACATCCCCGACAAGCTCTTCGACCCCCTCTTCTTCTACTGCTTCGTGGGCATCCTCGTGGGGGCGCGCCTGGGCCATTGCCTGTTCTACGAACCGGGCTACTTCCTCGCCCACCCCTTGGAGATGGTCCTGCCCTTCCGGCAGACGGCAAACGGCTGGGTGTTCACGGGCTATGCCGGACTGGCCAGCCACGGCGGTACGCTGGGGCTCATGCTGGCCCTGTGGCTCTACGTGCGCAAGACGAAGGTGAACATCATGCGCGTGCTCGACAATGTGGCCATCGCCACGCCCGCCAGTGCCATGTTCATCCGCTTGGGCAACCTGATGAATTCGGAAATCATCGGCAAGCCCACCGATGTGCCTTGGGCTTTCATCTTCGAGCGGGTGGACATGTTGCCGCGCCATCCGGGCCAACTCTACGAGGCCATCTGCTACTTTCTGTTCCTCATCGTCGGCTACGTGCTCTACCACAAGTGGCCGCAAAAGGTGGGCACTGGGTTCTACTTCGGTTTCTGTCTGGCGAGCATCTTCACGGCCCGCTTCTTCATCGAATACACCAAGGAGGTTCAGGAGGCCTGGGAGGCTTCCATGTTGCTCAACATGGGGCAGATTCTGAGCATCCCGTTCATCCTCATCGGAGTCTACTGCATGGCGGGCGGAAAGCTCTGCCGCAAGCTGGGAGAAGGGTCGTAACGACCCTTTTGTTTGCCATGCGGACGCGAAAATGACGTTCGAATAGTAACCTGAATCAGATATGCCCCGGCACGCATCTTTCATACGGCTCCTCATTCCGTGCACCGCGACCTGCCTGTTGGCGGCATCGTGCACAGGGGAAGACGCGCGCTTCCGCTATGGACGCGACGACGGGCAACGGGGAGAAATCCGCTTGGAACGGGTGAACGACAGCCTCTGTGTGCTGCACCACTCCATTGGCGGAAAGGACGTGTCGGAATGGGAACTCCCCTACCCCGTCTACCGCATGGAATGCGGCGACCTGACGGGCGACGGAGTGCCGGAAATCGCCGTGGGCGTCGTCAAGCCCACCCGCTACTTTCCCCGTCCCGAGCGGCGCCTCTTCCTCTTCAAGCTCTACAAGGGGCGATTCATCCGGCCACTGTGGCTAGGTTCGCGGCTGGCCCGTCCGCTTGTGGATTTCCACCTTGTGCGCGACTCCGTCCCCGCGCGCATCTGCACCACAGAACGCCGCCCCGACGGCACGTTGGTGCGGGCCATGTACCGCCAACAGGGCTTCGGCCTTGTCTTCGAGCACGACCTCACTGAATGATAAACTCCTAAATCCATTCTTCATCATGAAACACATCTTCCATTCCCTCGTCCTTTGTGCATTGGTGGGCACGGCATGTCTGCACACCTCCTGCCGCTCGTCGCAGAAAAAGCCCGCACAAGATTCCACGGCCAACGCCCAGGAACAAACCACAATCCCCTCCCCTGCCATCGGCCTGCTGACGGACAGCCTCTTGCCCCGAAGCGTGGACCTGACGCAGGACATCAGCGGCCTGAGCTACCAAGAGCTGCGCATCCTGCGCAGTTACCCTTACGCCATCCATGGCTACTGGTTCATCGAAGGCGACCTGAACACTTTTTTCCGCCGGAAGACGGACTGGTACTACGACTTGTGCTACAAGGTGTTGATGGAATCCTACGAACAGAACCATTCTTATGCCGACACCTACGAGAAAGTGAAGCTGACGGCGGACGAGAAAGCCTTCGTGGAGAAAATAGACCGCCGCATGGCCCAGATGGCCCGACACAGGAACATCACGCGGGAAGGGTGCGAACTGCTCAACCCCTTCCTCTGCGTCAACCTTTTCCAGATGGAACGGTCGGACAAGAAGTTCCTCGCGCTGCTGGACCACTGCAACTTCGCCATCGCCCCCATGGGATACGACCAGCTGTTCCATGTCTATGAAGCCAACGACTATCACGAGATGCCCAGTTTCATCACCACGGATGTCTACCTGCAGGCATTGCACATGTATTTCAGCTACGCGCTCAAGAGCTTGGAACGCCACCATTTTGCCCTGGCTCTGGAGCAAGTGCTCCACGCCCTCTACACGGAGTGCACGAAACTGGAGCAACAAGAAGCCGTCAGGGCGGAAGCCGGATATGCCGCCACCTACTTCGCCGTGGCCTACCATCTGCTGAGTGGGAGAGATTTGCCCGTTCCCGCCGCATTCCAATCCGCCTACAAGACCGAATTGCAGAGCATCGCGGCTTGCGGGGATGCTCCCTCGGCCTTTCTGGACCAGACCGACACGCTCTTTCCCTACAGCTTGTTCAAACCGCGCGGGCACTACACCCACAACGAAATCAGCCGACGCTACTTCCAGTGCATGATGTGGCTGCAGACGGCCTCGTTCTGCCGCGAAAAGACGACCGCCCTCTGGCGCACCATCGTCATGGCCGCCGCGCTGAACCGCATCCCGGCCGATGCCCGGCAAAAATGCTTGAAGCTGGACCAAACCCTCACCTTCCTGATGGGTGCGCCGGACAACGCCTCCATCCTCGAAATAGCCGACTTCCTGGAGAAAAACGGACTGACGGAACAAGCCTTGGCACACGACGAAAACGTGCTCCGGCAAACAGACGGCATGCTCAAGGACGTCTTCAAGACGCGCAACCGCATCAAGCCGAAAATACAGCTGAGCTGTGCCGACAAAATCAACTTCATGCCCGCCCGCTACATGGCGGATAACGAGATTCTGGGAGCGATGGCCGACCCCGCGCCCAACGCCGAGCGAGCCTACCCCAAGGCGCTGGACGTGTTTGCCGCCTTCGGCGTGGAAAGCTCGGCCGCCTTGCTTGACACCTGCTACCACGAGGAAAAGCGCTGGAAGGACTACAGCGTCACGGCCGGCCGGATGAAACAGCAGTTCCAAGGCCGGGCCGGAGGCGAAGGCACGATGTACGACCGCTGGTTGGAAGCCCTCGTCACCCTGCAACGCCCCGACAAGGACTACCCCGGACTCCTGCGTACTCCGGCCTGGCAAATCAAGAACCTCAACACGGCGCTGGCTTCGTGGACCGAACTGAAACACGACGTGGTGCTCTATGGCGAACAACCCATGCTGGCCGAATGCGGTGGCGGCGGCGAGCTGGCCATCCCCGTCATCGTGGGCTACGTGGAACCCAACCTGGCGTTCTGGAGAAAGCTGAAGGAATTCATCGCCCACCACCGACGGCTCTTGACGGAAACGGGATTTGCCGACGAGGACTTGGTGTCGAAAGCCAATATATTGGAAGAGCAAGTAGACTTCTGCCTGCACGCGACCGAAAAGGAACTGCGCGGAGACACGCTCACCCAAGAAGAATACATGAACATACAGAAGATGGGTAGCTCCATTGAATGGTTCACGCTCAGCGTCATCGAACCGGGAGTGGCTTACAATAGCCTGGAAGAGGTGAAGGGGACATCGCGCTCCATAGCCCTCGTGTCGGACGTGTTCACCCGCAACGTGCCCGGATGCGACAAAAACGGCGTACTGCACGAAGCCACGGGTACGGCCAATGTCATCTATGTGCTGGTGGACATCGGCGGACAGACGTTCCTTACCCGTGGGGCCACGTTCGGTTACTATGAGTTCGTGCGGCCCTTGGGCGAACGGCTGACCGACGAGGAATGGCAGCAAATGCTACGGGACGGCAAGGCGCCCGACCTTCCGGAATGGATTCGTCCCTACTTCCTGCAACAACCGCCCAGCGTGGACGAAACCCTCTTTTATAGTTCGGGATGCTGAGGACAGCGCTTTGGCTCTGCGCCTTTCTCGGTCTGCTTTCCGCCTGCTGCCGGCAACAACCCAAGGAGGACACACTGGACATCCTCTTCACGGGCGACGTGTTGCTGGACCGCGGTGTGCGGCCGTGGATTGAGCGCAAGGGTGCGGAAAGCCTCTTCGAAGGAGTAAGCGCAGCCTTCCGCGAAGCCGACGCCGTGGTCGTCAACTTGGAATGCCCGCTCACTACGCGCCACACGCCGGTGGGCAAGAAGTTCGTATTCCGGGCCGACCCGTCGTGGGCCGAAGAGCTATGCCGCGCGGGCATCACCCACGCCGCCCTGGCCAACAACCACACCATAGACCAAGGCCGGCAGGGACTGACCGACACCTACCACGCACTCCGGGAAGCCGGCATCACGCCGCTCGGCTACGGACGGACAATGGAAGAACAAGCCGCTCCCATCGTGGTGCGGAAAGGAAAGGTGGAAGTGGCACTTTTCAACGCCATCCCCCTTCCGATAGAAAACTGGCCGCACGCGGAAGGCAAACCGGACGTCTGCCGCGCGTCCGTCCGCCGGCTGGCCTCCGTCATCCGAAAGTATAAGGCCGCACATCCCCGCACCTTCGTCGTGGCCATCCTCCATTGGGGAACGGAATTCCAACCCCATCCCGACATGCAACAGCGCTACGATGCACGATTGTTGGTGGAAGCCGGAACCGATGCCATAGTGGGCCATCACCCGCACGTGGTGCAACCCGTGGACAGCATCGGTTCCGCTCCCGTCTTCTACAGTTTGGGCAACTTCGTGTTCGACCAAAGCCATCCCGCCACTCAAAAAGCCGCCATGGCTCTTCTCCATTTCACGTCCACCGGATTGAAATTCGAGACAATCCCAATAGAAATCCGCCGGTGCAGGCCGCAAATGATTCAAAAAACACTATCTTTGCCCTTAGATATACATTAACAGTTTCAACCATGAAGAAGATACTCACAACCTTGCTCTGCGGCCTCATAGGACTGACGGGATTCGCGCAACAGCGCATCCGCACCCACGTGCCTCTGGACTCCATCGTGCTGAGCGACCCTTGCATCCTGCCGGACTCGGCCACCATGACTTATTACATGACAGGAACGGGAGGCAAACTATGGAAAAGCAAAGACTTGAAATACTGGGATGGCCCGTACGACGTGGCGCAGACCGACCCGCAGTCGTGGATGGGCCCGAATCCCATGATATGGGCAGCCGAACTGCATCGGTATAAAGGCAAATACTACTACTTCGCCACCTTCACCAACCGCGACCTCCTCCTCGGCACTTATCGGGGAAACAAGCTGGAGCGCCGGGCCAGCCACGTGCTCGTGGCCGACAAGGCGGAAGGCCCTTACCGCCCCATGGCGGACGAGACTTATCTGCCCGCCGAAAAGCTGACATTAGACGGCACTTTCTGGGTGGACACCGACGGCAAACCTTATATGGTGTATTGCTACGAATGGTTGCAGACATGGGACGGAACGATTGAGAAGATTGAACTGAAACCCGACCTGAGCGGCAGCATCGGCGAAGGCCGGCTCCTGTTCCGCGCCAGCGACTCGCCGTGGAGCCGCGAAGTGATAGACGGCGACACCGTGGCCAGCAAAGTGACCGACGGCCCCTACCTCTTCCGCACCCAGACGGGACGGCTCGGCATGATTTGGACCAGCTGGATCTACGACGTATACACGCAAGGCGTGGCCTACTCTGAGAGCGGCACGCTGGACGGCCCGTGGATTCAGGAAAAAGACCCCATCACACCGCCGAATTTCGGCCACGGCATGCTCTTCCGCACCTTCGACGGCCGGCTGCTCATGTCCGTCCACAGCCACAAGAACATCCACGGACGCTATCACCGCGTGCCCCATCTCTTCGAAGTGGACGACTCGGGAGACCGCATTGTCGTGGGCAAAGAATACCGCTGAGAACAGGACTAACTTCAAAACAAATATTCCATGAGAACCCGATTTTTACTCTTTGCCTTTGAGGCCTGCCGCTCTCCATGGGCGCGCAAAACAACGAAACGGAGGAAACTACCACCTATCCGATAGCCGAATACGACCGCGCTGCCACCATCGTGATGCACGAACCCAACGAAGAACTGTTCGTGGGAACCATGCACCCCGCAGCCGCGCTCTTCATGGATTACTTCAACGCAGACAAAGCCGCAGAGGAACATGAAGCCTATCAGAACATCCTGAGAGAAACAGGCGCCAATGTGGTCACCGTGCGCGACCTGCTGCTCAAGGGGTGCGTGGACGAGGAAGGCAACGCCATTGAAGGGGCCGAACTCGACGCACTGCGCGAATTTGCATCACATTATCTCACCTACACTTGCAGCGAAGGCGTAGACCCGGCCGAACAGGAAACTTACAGGCAGGAGATGCTGGCAAAATTCCAGCCCGGAGACTTGGTGGACATCATCTTGCTGCAACCGGAAATCATCCTGCGCAAAACGGACATCAATACGAGCTTCGAAGCGTCGTACCAGCTGCATCCCGTGATGAACCTCTTCTTCATGCGCGACCAGGCCATCACTACTTCCAAGGGAGTGGTCATCGGCAAAATGAACTCCTCGCAACGGCGGTTGGAATCGGACATCGCCGAATTCTGCTACCGCAAACTGGGCGAGCAACCCATTTACCGCATTGAAGGAGAAGACGCTTTCCTCGAAGGAGGCGACTACCTGCCCTTCGGCACCTTGTCGTTCATCGGTTGCGGACTGCGCACCACGCAGGCCGCCATCGACCAACTGCTCGAACACGACCTCATCGGCAAGGATACGCTCGTTGTGGTGCGCGACCAATGGAAATCCCAAGACCAAATGCACCTCGACACCTATTTCAACATCATTGACCGCAACTTGGTGACGATGTGTGCCAACCGCGTGGAAGCCGAACCGGGCGATATCGACTTCCTGACAGTGGACGTCTACGCCAAAAACACCGAAGGCAACTTTGAGAAGGCAGTTTCGGGCATTCCTTTTACCGAATTTCTGGCGAAACGCGGCATAGACATCATCCCCATCGAAAAAGCCGACGAACTGAACTACGCCAACAATTTCCTGACTGTCGGTGCACGCAAAATCGTGATGGTGGCCGGACAATCGCTCGAGCTGCAGGCCCAACTGCGCGAACATGGAGTGGACGTGACTTGGGCCTATCTGGACAACCTGACACGCGGCTACGGCGCGGCACATTGCATGACGCAGGTGGTGAGACGCATCCCATAGGACGAAACAGGAAGCAGCGTCAGGACACTGACCGCCGGTAGCGCTTCCTGCCAAGTGGAAGGCGGCAAGGGCATCATCCGTCTGACGCCCTCCCAGCCCATGCGGATTGATATTTATGGTCTGAGAGGTGACAACAGGTTTTCCCGCAGCATATCGGACGAAACCAACATTAAGACCGCACCGGGAATTTACATCGTCGCGACCGGAGACAACGGCAGCGGCGTGAAAGTCGTGGTGGAATAGCAGGAAGCAGCCACCGAAACAGCAGTGTCTTAATAGGAAGGGGAATCTCTTGTAGTGCAAAGTGTCGGATTGTCACAAGAAACATGGATTTTCCTGTCAAAAGGAAAGGGATTTTGCCTTGTCAGCATTTCCGTGACGGAACGGAAAGCCGCAAATAAAGTCCTAACTGTTAAAAACCGGGCGGGAGAACTGTCTGTATGAAGCATTTCTCCGCCTCGGCGGGCGTTTTCGTGCGGCAAAAATGGAATTTCTTTGCGGCAAGAAAAAAAAATTCTCTCAGCAAAGACGAATATTTCTTGCCGCAAAGCCGTTTCAAAGGGTGTGGAAAGCGGGGGAAAACGGGGCTTCGGATGGCTTTTTCCTTCTAATTGGAAGCCGTCCGCATGCAAAAAGCGGCTGTCATTCTGCAAGCCTTTCCCGTCGTCGGGCTGACCCGTTGGCGGAGCCTGACCGCACACTGTTCCGTCTCGGGCGGCAAAGTGTCGCGGAAGCAGGCCTTCCGCCTTCATTTTGCATTTCCGCAAGCCCCTGAGGTTCGCGTATCTCCGCCCGCACTCGTCCCGTCCTCTTTCCGCGCCATTCTCGAGGAGATAGTTCTGACGTTTTGACAAAGTGACACTTCCTCTTCAGGAAAGTCCACACATTTTTTTCTTGTATAAGTGAAATTTCTGAATGCAAAAGAGTTCTCTTTTCTCTTTCATAAAAAAGGCAAACAAACTAATGGAAACCATCAGTCTGTTTGCCTCTATAAGAACTGCGGCTCACCCTACTTTCCGCGCCAGGCTATCGTTCCCGTGGCCTGGTGCGTAGGCATGACAAGCACTTCGGCAATCTGGATGTGCTCGGGGACGGAAGCGGCGAAATAGGCCACTTCGGCCACGTCGTCGCCCGTGAGCGGACGGATGCCTTCATACACGTGGTCGGCAGCAGCCTTGTCGCCCCGATAGCGCACCACGGAGAAGTTCGTCTCCACCAGTCCGGGCTTGATGTTCGTCACGCGGACGGGCGTGTCCACCAAGTCGATGCGCAGGCCGTCCGAAAGCGCCTTGACCGCCGCCTTGCAGGCACAATACACGCTGCCGCCGGGATAAGCATAGTCGCCCGCAATGGAGCCCATGTTGATGACATGTCCCCTGCCCCGCTCCACCATGCCGGGCACCACGAGCCGCGTCATGGCCAGCAAGGCCTTCACGTCCGTGTCGATGACCACGTCCCACTCGTCCAAATCGCCCTCATGCTCCTTGTCCACGCCGATGACCAATCCGGCATTATTGATCAGCACGTCGATGGCCTTCCACTCCTGAGGCAGCGAATCCAAAGCCTGGCGGGCGGCGTCGCGGTCGCGCACGTCGAAAGGCAAGAGCAGGACTTCCGCCCCGTATTTCCCTTCCAGTTCAGCCTTCACGGCTTCCAGTTTCGCCACGTTCCGCCCGTTGAGAATCAGCCGGTGGCCGTTCATGGCGAACTTGCGGGCGCACCCCTCTCCTATTCCCGAGGAAGCCCCGGTTATCAAAACTGTTTTCTTTTCCATGTCCATATTTCAAAAAAGTCGGTTCAAAATGTCACCTGCCTGTGGAATTCCACCACGGCCTCTATGCCGCGACGGAACATATCCAGCGGGAAATTCTCGTTGGGCGAGTGGATAGCGTTGCTTTCCAGTCCGAATCCCATCAGGATGGCCTTCACCCCGAGAATATGCTCAAAGTCGTTCACGATGGGAATGCTGCCGCCACGGCGCACAGCCAGCGGACGCCGCCCGAAAGCCTTCGCAAACCCGGCTTCGGCCGCCTGATAGGCCGGCAAGCTCACCGGACACACATAACCGTCGCCGCCGTGCATCGGAGTGACCTTCACACTCACGTAGTCCGGAGCAATGGAAAGCAGATAATCCGCAAACATCTTCGAGATTTTCTCATGGCTCTGGTGCGGCACCAACCGGCACGACACCTTTGCAAAAGCCTTGGACGGCAGCACTGTCTTGGCCCCCTCGCCCGTATAGCCGCCCCAGATGCCGCACACGTCGAAACTGGGACGACAACTGTTGCGCTCGATAGTGGTGTATCCCCTTTCGCCCTTGAGCGCCCTCACGCCGATGGAAGCCTTGTAGCGCTCCTCGTCGAAGGGGATTTCCTCCAGCATCTTGCGCTCTTCGGCCGAAAGTTCCTCCACGTCGTCGTAGAATCCCGGTACGGTGATGCGCCCGTCCTCGTCCGTCATGCGGGCTATCAGGTCGCACAACACGTTGATGGGATTGGCCACCGCCCCGCCGAAATGACCGGAATGCAGGTCGCGGTTTGGCCCTGTCACCTCCACTTCCCAATAGGCCAGCCCGCGCAGTCCCGTGGTGAGCGACGGCAGGTCGGGGGCCAGCATGCTCGTGTCGCTCACCAGCACGAGGTCGCAAGCGAGCAAATCCTTGTGCTGCTGCAGGAAAGCGGCCAGACTGGGAGACCCTATCTCCTCTTCCCCTTCGAGGATGAACTTCACGTTGTGACTCAATTCGCCCGAACGCACCATATATTCAAAAGCCTTCAGCTGCACCATGCTCTGCCCCTTGTCGTCGTCAGCGCCGCGGGCATAGACCCGCCCGTCGCGCACTTCAGGCTCGAAAGGGGCGCTGGACCACAAGTCCAACGGGTCGGCCGGCATGACGTCGTAATGACCGTAGACCAGCACCGTCGGGGCATCGTCCGCCACGCGCTTTTCGGCATACACCAGCGGATTTCCGGCCGAAGGCATCAGCCGCGCCTCGTCGGCCCCCGCTTCCAACAGCAACGCGCGCCAGCGCTCGGCGCAGGCCACCATGTCGGCCTTGTGCGCGGGGTCGGAGCTGATGCTGGGAATGCGCAGCAGGCTGAACCATTCGTCCACGAACCGAGCTTCATTCTCCCGGATATATTCTTCGATTGTCTTCATAATAACGGAGTTTATGAGTATTACTGTCAATATGTGCGTTTCACTTCCCGGCGACGATGCGCCTGATATCGTTCAGTTTGTTCAGCGCTTCCATCGGCGTCAGGTTGTTGATGTCCAGATGGAGGATTTCGTCCCGTATTTGGCACAACACGGGGTCGTCCAGTTGGAAAAAGCTGAGCTGCACTCCCCCGTCGGCCGGCATGACGTTTTTCACGCCCCGATTGTTCTTCATCACGTCCTTGCTATTGGCCGACTCCAAGTCCTTCAGGATGGTGTTGGCCCGCGACACGATGCCCTTGGGCATGCCCGCCAGCTTGGCCACATGAATACCAAACGAATGCTCGCTCCCGCCCCGCTCCAGCTTGCGCAGGAAGATGACCTTCCCGTCTACTTCCTTCACCGACACGTTGTAGTTCTTGATGCGCGGATAGAGCTTCTCCATTTCGTTCAGCTCGTGGTAGTGCGTGGCAAAGAGCGTGCGTGCCCTGCCCTTCTTGTTCTCGTGGATATATTCCACGATGGCCCAGGCGATGCTGATGCCGTCGTAGGTCGACGTGCCCCGGCCCAGCTCGTCGAAGAGCACCAAGCTGCGCGGCGAGATGTTGTTCAGGATGTTGGCCGCCTCGTTCATTTCCACCATGAAGGTGCTCTCGCCCATGGAAATGTTGTCGCTGGCCCCCACGCGGGTGAAAATCTTGTCCACCAGTCCGATGTGTGCCGACTCGGCGGGCACGAAGCATCCCACCTGCGCCATGAGCGTGATGAGGGCCGTCTGGCGCAACAGCGCCGACTTACCGGCCATGTTCGGACCGGTGATGATGATGATTTGCTGCTTTTCCGAGTCCAAGTATACGTCGTTGGCGATGTATCGCTCTCCCACGGGCAATTCCTTTTCGATGACCGGATGCCTCCCCTGCTTGATGTCGAGCACGTCGTCGTCCGCCACCACCGGCCGGATGTATCGGTTTTCCTGCGCGGCCTGCGCAAACGAAAGCAGGCAATCTAGCCGGGCCAGCAGGTTGGCGTCGACCTGTATGGCCGGCGTAAACTTGGCCAAGGCCTGCACCAGTTCGTTGTAGAGCCTGGTTTCGAGCACGAGGATTTTGTCCTGCGCCCCCATGATTTTCTCCTCGTATTCTTTGAGTTCCTGCGTGATGTATCGCTCCGCGTTCACCAGCGTCTGCTTGCGTATCCAGTCGGCCGGCACCTTGTCCTTGTGTGCGTTGCGCACCTCCAGATAGTAGCCAAACACGTTGTTGTAGGCTATTTTCAGGCTCGGAATGCCCGTGCGCTCCGTCTCTCGCTGCTGGATTTGCAGCAAATAGTCCTTTCCTTCGTAGGCAATGTGGCGCAGTTCGTCCAGTTCGGCGTTCACGCCTTCGGCTATCACCCCACCCTTGTTTACCAAGAGCGGCGGGTCGTCCTGTATCTCGCGGGCGATGCGGTCGCGGATGGAGGCGCACAGGTCCAACTGCTCCCCTATCTGCCGCAGCGTGGGATCAGTGGCATGCTCGCAGGCCGCCTTGATAGGTTCCACGGCCTGCAGGGCGGTGCGGAGCTGCACCACGTCGCGCGGCGACACTCTTCCCACCGACACTTTGGAGATGATGCGCTCCAAGTCGCCCATCTGGTGCAACTGCTCCCCGGTCAACTCCCTGAATTCGGGCTCACGGAAAAAATAGTCCACCACGTCGAGCCGCCCGCCGATGGCCTTTTCGTCTTTCATGGGAAACAGAAGCCAGCGCCGCAACAGGCGGGCACCCATCGGCGTGATGGTGTGGTCCATCACGCTCAGGAGCGACTTTCCCCCCTCAGCCAGCGGACTCAGCAGCTCCAGGTTGCGCACGGTGAACTTGTCCAGACGAACGTAGCGCTCTTCCTCGATGCGCGAAATGGAAGTGATATGCCCTATCTGGCTGTGCTGCGTCATCTCGAGATATTGCAGGATGACGCCCGAAGCCACGATGCCGCACTTCAGATGGTCGATGCCGAAACCCTTCAGATTTTTTACCTCAAAGTGTTTCAGAAGTTTTTCTTTGGCCGTGGTTTCGGAGAAAACCCAGTCGTCTAGCTCGAACGTAAAGAATTTGGTTCCAAAACTACCTTCAAACAGATTGCGCTTTCCACGTTCGAAAAGCACTTCCTTCGGCGAGAAATTTCCCAGCAGTTTGTCGATGTATTCCGCCTTTCCCTCAGCCGTGAGGAATTCTCCCGTGCTGATGTCGAGGAAGGCCACTCCGCAGGCGTTCTTCCCGAAATGCACGGCCGCGAGGAAGTTGTTCTCCTTGTTGCTCAGCACATTGTCGTTCATCGCTACGCCCGGCGTCACCAGTTCCGTGATGCCGCGCTTGACGAGCGTTTTGGTCAGCTTCGGGTCTTCCAACTGGTCGCAAATGGCCACCCTTCGCCCCGCACGGATGAGCTTGGGCAGGTAGGTGTCCAAGGCATGGTAAGGGAAACCGGCCATCTCCACCGGCTCTCCATTTTTTCCACCATTATTACGCCGTGTCAGGGTGATGCCCAAGATTTCCGAAGCCACAACCGCATCTTCGCAATAAGTTTCATAGAAATCCCCGCAACGGAACAGCATGACAGCGTCCGGATGCTTGGCCTTCAAATCGTAAAACTGCTTCATCATCGGGGTTAACCCTTCCTTTGCCATAAGCGATAGTCCTTTTAAGATTCATCGGCAAAAATACGATTATTTTTCTGAATTGAGGCGGATAAGTGAGCAGTTCTTAAAAATGGGATTCGGAGAAAACGGAAAAACGGCATCGCCGGCACGAAACGGGCGGCACGCCCTACCCCACGGGAAAAAACGGACGGCCAGTCGCCTGCGCCCTTTACTGCCCGATACGCCGCAGCGCCTTGCGGAACCCGTCAGCGTACTTTGCGGAGTTTCGGATTGTACTCTGCGGCAAGTACTCGAGTACGCTCCGCAAAGTACAATCCGAAACTCCGCCCGCCATTCGTCCGCTTTCCGCGGAGCGACAGCCGGAAATGAAGACGCCATTTCCGCCGGACGCGGAAACATGCACCCTTATAAGAAAAGCCGGATAGCATTTTTCGAAGACACAAAAAACGGGACAACCCTCAAGTCACAAGAGGAAAGCCCCGACAAACAAACCTTTAATCTCTCAAAATTTCTCTCATAAACATAAACGAACTATTCGTCTGCTTTTTCTATTAAACAAACTGCTCACGCAGTCAGATGCTCCATGTTATTACTGTAACAATCTTTTTTACCTTTAACTAATACCTTTGTTGTACTCTTCGTCTCACGACGTCTTTCAGTGCTGTCTTTTCTTTTAAGACACTGCAAAGTTACGCCTTATTTCCGAAACGCGGATGCTCCGGCACAAAATATTCGGATTCAGCCTTTTTTTCTTGACCTACATCAAGGAATCCCCCGAAAATCTTCGTCGCGACATTTAAAATCCGTATCTTTGCACCTTATTATAATAAGAATATAAGAAACGACATGAAACAGATAGAGGTATCCCGGCTTACGGAGAACTTTTTCGAGTCCATTGGCAAGGAATGGATGATAGTCTGCGCCGGCGACGAAGCGCATTACAACATGATGACCGCCTCGTGGGGCGGGATAGGGTGGCTGTGGAACAAGCCCGTGGCTTTCGTATTCATCCGCCCCGAACGCTACACCTTCGAATTTTCGGAGAAATGCGGCTTCATGACACTTTCTTTCCTGGGTAATTCGGCGGAGGCGCGCAAGATATACAACTTCTGCGGTTCACAGTCGGGGCGGAATGTCAACAAGACTGTGGAAAGCGGACTGGTGCCCGTGCCGATGGAAGACGGAAAGTGCGTGGCCTTTGAACAGGCACGCCTAACGCTTGTGGGCAAAAAACTGTATGCAGACGACTTGAAACCGGAAAACTTCACCGACCCGTCGCTCATCGACAAATGGTATGGGGCACACTGCGGTTACCACAAAATGTATGTGGTGGAAATCACGGGCGCATTCGTGGAAGGCGGGAACGAATAGGCGGTTATCAACATCTCTACAGGCCATCAGCATAAACACTAAATATCATCTGACATTAAAAAACATCTATTTATTGATATAGCAAAATGGAATATAACTTCAGGGAAATAGAGCCGAAATGGCAAAAGTACTGGGTGGAACACCAAACGTACAAAGTCACTGAGAACAAGGACAAGAAGAAATTCTACGTGCTGAACATGTTCCCTTATCCAAGCGGGGCGGGACTCCACGTGGGACATCCGCTGGGCTACATCGCCTCGGACATTTACGCCCGCTACAAACGATTGCAAGGATTCAACGTACTCAACCCCATGGGATATGATGCCTACGGGCTTCCGGCCGAACAATATGCCATACAGACGGGGCAGCACCCGGCCATCACCACGGCGGCCAACATCAACCGCTATCGCGAGCAACTGGACAAGATAGGGTTCAGTTTCGACTGGGACCGTGAGGTGCGCACTTGCGACCCCGGATATTACCACTGGACACAATGGGCTTTCCAGAAGATGTTCAACAGCTACTACTGCAACACGCGGCAGCAGGCAAGGCCCATTGAAGAACTCATCGCGGCCTTCCAGGCCAACGGGACGGAAGGACTCGACGTGGCATGCAGCGAAGAACTGAACTTCACGGCCGACGAATGGAACGCGATGGGGGAGAAGCGCCAACAGGAAACGCTGATGAACTACCGCATCGCCTATCTGGGCGAGACGATGGTGAACTGGTGCCCGAAACTCGGCACCGTGCTGGCCAACGACGAGGTGGTGGACGGCGTGAGCGAACGCGGCGGATACCCCGTGGTGCAGAAGAAAATGCGGCAATGGTGCCTGCGCGTCAGTGCCTATGCACAGCGCTTGCTGGACGGACTGGACACCATCGACTGGACAGACTCCCTGAAGGAAACGCAACGCAACTGGATAGGGCGCTCTGAAGGCACGGAAGTGCAGTTCAAGGTGAAGGACAGCGACAAGTCGTTCACCATCTTCACCACGCGGGCCGACACCATGTTCGGCGTAACCTTCATGGTGCTGGCGCCCGAAAGCGAACTGGTGGCCGAGGTGACCACGGACGAGCAAAAAGCCGACGTGGACGCCTATCTCGACGCCACCAAGAAGCGCACCGAGCGCGAACGCATCGCCGACCGCCGCGTCACGGGCGTGTTCTCGGGCTCGTATGCCATCAATCCGTTTACGGGCGAAGCCATCCCCATCTGGATTAGCGACTACGTGCTGGCCGGATACGGCACGGGAGCCATCATGGCCGTTCCCGCCCATGACAGCCGCGACTATGCCTTCGCCAAACACTTCAACCTGCCCATCATCCCGTTGGTGGAGGGTTGCGACGTGAGCGAAGAGAGCTTCGACGCCAAGGAAGGCATCGTCACCAACTCGCCGCGTGCCGGCGTTGAGCCTTACATCGACTTTTCGCTCAACGGACTGACCATCAAAGAGGCCATCGCTGCCACAAAAGAATATGTCAAGGCGCACCATCTGGGCCGCGTCAAGGTGAACTACCGCCTGCGCGACGCCATCTTCAGTCGCCAACGCTATTGGGGCGAACCGTTCCCCGTCTACTACAAGGACGGCATGCCCTACATGATTCCCGAAGAATGCCTGCCGCTGGAACTGCCGGAAGTAAGCAAGTTCCTGCCCACGGAAACCGGCGAACCGCCCTTGGGGCATGCCACCCGATGGGCTTGGGACACCGTGAACCGCTGCGTGGTGGAAAACTCGCGGATAGACCAGAAAACCATATTCCCCTTGGAACTGAACACCATGCCGGGATTCGCCGGAAGCTCGGCCTACTACCTGCGCTACATGGACCCGAAGAACGACAAGGCGCTCGTGGACAAGGACATCGACGAATACTGGAAGAACGTGGACCTCTACGTGGGCGGTACGGAACATGCCACGGGACACCTCATCTACAGCCGCTTCTGGAACAAATTCCTGCACGACTACGGCTACAGCTGCACGGAAGAACCCTTCCAGAAACTCATCAACCAAGGCATGATCCAAGGCCGGAGCAACTTTGTGTATCGTATCAAGGACACGAACACTTTCGTGTCGCTGAACCTGAAAGACCAGTACGACACCACGCCGCTCCATGTGGACGTGAACATCGTGTCGGGCGACGTGCTGGACATCGAGGCCTTCCGCAAATGGCGACCGGAGTATGAGAATGCGGAATTCATTCTGGAAGACGGGAAATACGTCTGCGGCTGGGCCATCGAAAAGATGAGCAAGAGCATGTTCAACGTGGTGAATCCCGACATGATTGTCGAGAAGTTCGGCGCCGACACGCTCCGGCTCTACGAGATGTTCCTCGGACCTGTGGAGCAGAGCAAACCGTGGGACACCAACGGAATCGACGGTTGCCACCGCTTCCTGAAGAAGTTCTGGGCTTTGTTCTACGACCGCTCGGGCAACTTCCTGCCTGCGGAAGGCGAAGCCGGGAAAGACGCCCTGAAGTCGCTCCACAAGCTCATCAAGAAAGTCACGGGCGACATCGAAGCGTTCTCCTACAACACATCCATCAGTGCGTTCATGATTTGCGTGAACGAGCTTTCCGCACAAAAATGCCACAACAAGGACGTCTTGCGCACGCTCGTCGTGCTGATGGCTCCCTTCGCCCCGCACATTGCCGAAGAATTGTGGCACGCACTGGGCGAAGAAAACAGCGTGTGCGACGCGGAATGGCCTGCGTGGAACGAAGAGTATCTCGCGGAAGACAGCATGAAACTGAGCATCTCCTTCAACGGAAAAACGCGCTTCACGCTCGACTTCCCGGCCGATGCCGACAATGCCACGATTGAAAAGACCGTCCTGGCCGACGAACAATCCAAGAAATACATCGAGGACAAGCAAATCGTCAAGGTCATCATCGTGCCGAAACGCATCGTGAACATCGTGTTGAAATAACCAAAAATTCAAGGCGGAGCAGGGGAGAAGCCCTGCTCCCCGCCTTTCATTAACCCCAAGAAGTCTATGAACTACTCTAAAACTGTCATCTGGCAAGAGAGCAAAGATTACATGGGTTTGCTCTTCGGACTCACCATCTATGCCCTCGGCTTTACCACCTTCATCCTTCCTTACCAAATCACCACGGGCGGTCTGTCGGGCGTTGCAGCCATTATTTTCTATGCCACAGGGTTTCCCGTACAATACACTTACTTTCTGGTCAATGCCGTGTTGCTCATTGCCGCCATCAAGATATTGGGCTTCCGGTTCTGCATCAAGACCATAGTGGGCATCGTGGCGCTGACATTTGAATTCGGCCTGTTCCAAGAACTCATGTCGGACGCCAACGGACAACTACCCAAAATCCTGGGCGACCAGACTTTCATGGCTTGCGTGCTCGGAGGATGCGCCGAAGGCGTCGGACTGGCCATCGTGTTCCTGAGCAACGGTAGTACGGGAGGAACGGATATCATCGCAGCCATAGTAAACAAGTACAGGGACATCACCTTGGGCCGTGTACTGATGTTCTGTGACATCGCCATCGTTTCGTCCAGCTATTTGGTCTTCCACGAGTCACAGATGGTTGTGTTCGGCTTTTGCGCGCTTCTCGTTTCCATGTTTTCTTTGGACACTTACATGAACAGCGTTCGCCAGTCTGTACAGTTCCTTATATTCTCTGACAAATACGAAGAAATAGCCGAAGCCATCTGCAAACAGCTCGACCGCGGTGTGACGGTGTTGAACGGCGAAGGCTGGTACAGCAAAGAACCGCGCCACGTGCTGGTGGTGCTGGCCAAACGCAGGGAAGGCATAGAAATATTCCGCCTCATACAACGCATCGACCCCAAGGCCTTTGTGTCGCAAAGCAATGTGGTGGGCGTGTATGGCGAAGGATTCGACAAAATTAAAGTGAAATAGAAATGAAAAAGAAACTTGTCTTTTCCACCAACAACGCCCATAAGTTGGAAGAAATCAAGAACATACTGGGCGACAAAGTGGAAATACTGAGCCTGGCGGACATCGACTGCCACGCGGACATACCCGAAACGGCGGACACGCTCGAAGGAAACGCACGGCAGAAAGCCATGTACGTCTACACCCACTACGGAATGGATTGCTTTGCCGACGACACGGGCCTGGAAGTGGATGCCCTTGAAGGAGCACCCGGAGTGCATTCCGCACGATATGCCAGCGAAAAAGGGCACGACTCACAGGCCAATATGGAAAAACTCCTTCGGGAAATGGAAGAAAAAAATGACCGCAAGGCACAATTTCGCACCATAATCTCGTTAATAGAGAAAGGAGAAGAGAAGCAATTCGAAGGTGTCGTAAGAGGAGAAATACTCCGCGAACGGAAAGGCAATGCGGGGTTCGGCTACGACCCTGTCTTTCGTCCGGAAGGCTACGACAAGACATTCGCAGAACTGGGCAACGAAATCAAAAACAAAATCAGCCACCGTGCCCGTGCCGTAGCCGCATTGTGCGAATACCTTTCGAAAGAATGAACCTTTAAAAAACGAGGAATAAATGAAGAGATATATTTTATTGACCGCTATATTGTTGTGCGGAATAGCCTTATCCTGGGGACAAGCCATAGGTTCATGGAAAGCTTATCCGGCTTTGCAGATTTCCAACTATAACGAACCGGTGGGAGATAGAATGTATTCTCTTTGCAACGGGAACTTGTTCAGCTACAACATAGAGGACACGGAGGTGCATGTATACGACCGGCTGAACGGCCTGAACGACACAAAAATCAAATTCCTGCGGTATTGCAACACTACGGACAAACTGGTACTGATTTACGAGAATGGAAACATCGACTTGCTCTATCCGGACGACCAGACTTCCAACCTCAAACAACTGAAAGACAAAAACTATCCCAGCCTGTCCATCAACAATGCCTACGTATTTGAGAAATACGTTTATATCTGCACGAATTTCGGCATCGTGGTGCTCGACACGGAGGACGAAAGTTTTGAAAACACCTATGATTTGGGATTTAACGTGAGATGCTGTGCAGTAAACCAAGATTCAATTTACGTTTCTTCTTCCGCAGGATTTTACAGAGGAAATCGTTCACTGAATTTATTGGATAAGAACAATTGGACATATAGTGGCGGTATTTCATTTGATAATCTCACCTTTTTTGACAATCAACTTATAGGTTACAACAAAGTTACGGGAGTCTTTATCATTGACCGCTCTAACTTCAGCATTACTAATATAATAAACGGAGAACAGAAATTCTTCTCCTGCCGCGACAACGTCATGATAGTGGGCCATGCCACCCAAATCTGCATATACAAGTCTCTCACGGACGTGCAGGAAATCATGCAGCCCAACACTTTCGATTACATGACCTTTTACAAGAACAATTATTGGGCCAGCCAAGGGGTGAACGGACTTCAACCTTACAAACTGGAGGGGGGAACAACTTTTTCGCCCACACTGTCTGCCATACAGCCCAACAGCCCCGTGCGCGACTACTTCTGCAACATGTATTACAACGGCAACCGCCTGCTCGTGGCCGGAGGAGAGCAGAATTATAGTGGGGTAGTGCGCGAAGGAACGGTCATGTACTACGAAAACGGAACCTGGCACAACTTCAGCGAGGAAGGCATCGCAGAGGCTACCGGGCACAACTACAACAACGTGTCCAGCATCGTGCAGGACCCCAACGACCCCACACACCATTTCGCCTCGTCGGCAGGACATGGGCTCTATGAGTTCAAGGACTTGAAGTTCGTACAGAATTATGACGAAACCAACAGCCCGCTCAGAATGATCGACGTGGATGTGAGCAATCCACAAGACTACACCCGTTGCGATGCCTTGCAATACGACGCGGAAGGCAACTTGTGGATGGTGAATACGGAAGTGGATACCGTGCTCGTCGTACGAAAAGCAGACGGAACCTGGACAAAATTGTACTACGAAGAGCTGAAAATGGCGCCTAACTTCACCCGCATCTTTTTCGATGAGAAAGGGCGCCTGTGGACGAACTCAAAGCGAAACCACGAAGGAACAGGGGGCATTTTCGTGCTCGACTGCAACGGTACGTTGGAAGACACGTCGGATGACATCCACATAAAAAGGACTGGCATTACGAATCAGGACGGCGTGAACTATTCACCGTATTTCATCAACTTCTTCACACAAGACCTCAACCAACAAATATGGGTGGGAACGGAACAAGGGCTTTTCGTCATTGAAGACCCGGATGACTTCATCGAAAATGACAATTTCACCTACACGCAAATCAAAATTCCCCGAAACGACGGGACGGACTATGCCGACTACTTGCTCAACGGAGTGAACATCAGTGCCATTGCAATCGACGCCGCCAACCGCAAATGGATTGGCACGGCAGCGGACGGCATCTACCTGGTGAGCGCGGACGGACAGGAAATAGTGCAGCATTTCACCACCGACAACTCACCGCTGTTGTCCAACGAAGTCCTCAGCATCGCCGTCAATCCACAGACTGGGGAAGTCATGATAGGCACCTTCCTGGGACTGGTTTCCTATATGAGCGATGCCAACACACCGGCACCGGAACTGGACAAAAACAACGTGAGGGTCTATCCCAATCCCGTCCGACCGGATTACAATGGGGTCATCACCGTGGATGGCCTCACACAAAATGCTGAAGTGAAAATCACGACCGTTACCGGACAATTGGTCTATTCCGGACATGCCAACGGAGGACTGTTCACATGGAACGGACGGGACAAACAGGGCAGACGGGTGTCTTCGGGCGTCTATAACATCATTTCCACCAATATGGAGGGAAAGAAGGCCATTGTCAACCGTGTGACCTTTATCCGATAAAAACGAATTCTTACTCCGATTTCGCAGGGCAACGCGAAGCGGCGTGCAGAATGCCGCAGCGTACTTTCCGCAGAGTACTCGAGTACTCTGCGGAAAGTACGCTGGCCTTGTCCGCAAGATGCTGATGAACGGACGGCAAGGCAAAGTGCATTTGTCTTGCCGCCCGCTATCTATTCACAGAATGTATTGACTGCTTCTATCACCGCTCCCACCTCGCCAGCCGTCAACAACGGCGACATGGGCAGGCTCACTTCCTCGCGATGTATGCGCTCCGTCAGCGGCAACGACAGTCCGGCATATCCTGCCAAAGCTCCTTGCCGGTGGGGCGGGATGGGGTAGTGCACCAACGACTGCACGCCATGCGCGGCCAAATGCTGCTGCAAGGCTTCCCGTCGCGGCGTGAATATAGTGAAAATATGAAACACATGCGCCTCTTCGTCCTCCTCCATCCGTGGTAAAACCACTGCCGGATGCCGGATGCCTTCCATGTATCTGTGCGCCACGTCGCGGCGGCGGGCATTGTCCTCATCCAAACGGGACAATTTCAGATGGAGCACGGCCGCTTGCAACTCGTCCAAACGGCTGTTGATGCCTACGTAAGGATGCACGTATTTGGCCGATGAACCGTAATTGGCCAGCATCCTTACCCGTTCGGCCAATGCCCCGTCGTCTGTGGTCACCGCCCCTGCGTCGCCCAGCGCTCCCAAGTTTTTTCCCGGATAGAAGCTGAATCCTGCCGCATCGCCCAGCGCACCGGTCTTTTTTCCTTTATAGCAGGCGCCATGCGATTGCGCGCAATCTTCCACCACCAACAGCCCCCTTCGGCGGGCCACGTCGCCCACTTCGTCCATCCGGCAGGCCCTCCCGTAGAGATGCACCACCATGATGGCTTTCGTGCGCTCCGAAACCAGTTCTTCCATCCGTGCGGGGTCTATGTTACAAGTTTCCCATTCCGGTTCGCACAACACCGGTTTCAGTCCGGCGCGCATCACGGCCAGGATAGAAGCTATATAAGTGTTGGCCGGGACGATGACCTCGTCGCCTTTCTGCAAACGCCCCATGCTGACATAAGCCATGAAGATGAGCGTAAGGGCATCCAACCCGTTTCCCACGCCCACACAATGCTCCACGCCGCAATAACGGGCGAAATCACGCTCAAATCCATGCACCCGTTCGCCAAACAGATACCAGCCCGAACGGGCCGTTTCGGCCACCGTCGCGGACAGTTCCGGTTCGAATGACTCATTGATTCGCTTCAAATCCAAATATTTTATCATCTTAAATCTCTGAAATATCCAGTCAATAAAGTTACAACCATGTTCACCTGATGTCCAGTTCGTACGTGTCATAGACCACCGCACGCCCGCCAAAACCTTCTTTTTGGAATATCAGCCCTTCATTCAGCACCCGTCCGCCTTCCTCCACCGAAGTGCCCATGTCGAAATAAGGAACAGAGGAATAGACTTCATGAATCAGACGATGGAACAACAAATCCACGGCCCCGCAAGCCCGGCCTTCTAGGGTGGAACCGATGTACTGCACATGCACCACACGCTCCGTGACGTACAACACGCAACCTGCCACCGTTGCCCCAGCACCGTTGCATACGCGGTACAGCAGGATTTGCTGCGGAAAACGGGCATGCAACAAGCTTATTTCTTCCAGGCTATGCACAGGGCACGCCCCATGCCGCTCCTCCAGATTTTGTTGCAAAACGGTCCAAAAAGCCGCGTAATCCTCGTCTTGCACGATGGACAAGCCTTCGCGCTGCGCATGCTTCACCTTGCGCCGCCTGAGCGTGCTGAATTCCCATGCCGACGCAGAAGGTATCACCGTGGACACCTTGCGCCCCGAGAGGCGCGCCCCGAAGCGGTAGAGCGCGTATAAATCCTCTTCACTGGGATAGCGCGCATATATATAAGGTACGGGACTGTATATCCATTTCACGGCCCCTGCATGAAAACGGACAAACGAAATGACGTCGTCGAAAAGTTCCAACATCATGGCGGCCGTCATCTTTCCGTCCGTCACCACGCCGCCATACGTCAGTCCGCGATGGCTGCAGAAGCATTCCCCATCACAATGGGCAGGCAACACGGCATGCAACTGCCCGCCGCGGTAGGCCATGAGCGAAAAGTCGTGGAAACGGTCGGCATGATAGTCCATGTAACCGCGCTGGAAAAGAAAGGTGCCGTTGCGCGAAAGCTCCACGAACTCGTCCCATTCCTTTTTATATGCTGCATCGTAGCGCCTGATTTCCCATCCCTCGTCCATCGCAACCGCTCTCCTCATGAATGAATGATTCGAAGAAACTCCTCGTAGGAATTGATGTACATGTCCGGCCGATAGGGTTGGGAAGACAATACCAGCAACACCGCATCGGCCGAAAAATACAGCAATTCGTTCCATGTCAGAGGCGGGATGAGCAATCCCTTGTCCGGCGAATCCAACACGTATGTCTGCTTGGTGTCCTTGCTTTCCAATGCAACTTTCACGCATCCCTTCACCGCCACGAGATATTGGTAAGTAATCCGGTTGGCATGCTTTCCGCGCTCCTTTCCTTCGGGCACGCCGTAAATCCAATACGCCCTCTTCACTTCGAAAGGTATGTCCTTGCCCGATTCCACCACCGTAAGGCTTCCTCGCTCGTCGGTGAACGTATTCATCAGTTTCATCATAACCCCAACTTTTCAGAAATCTCCAGCATCCTGTGAATGGGTTTCACGGCCTTCTCGGCCACAGCCGCGTCCACCGTGATTTCCGGCCATTCGTATTTCAAGGTGTTGTAGACCTTCTCCAGCGTAATCAGCTTCATGTCCCGGCATTCGTTGCAAGCGCATGCCCCGTCGTCGGGAGGGGCCGGAATGAAAGTCTTGTCCGGACAAGACTTCCGCATCTCGTGGAGAATGCCGCTTTCCGTCACCACGATGAATTCCTTGCCTTCGTGACGGATGGCAAATTTCAGCAGTGCCGCCGTGGAACCCACTACGTCGGCCAGCTGCGCCACTTCTTCCTTGCATTCCGGATGGGCCAGTACCTTGGCGTCGGGATGAGCAGCTTTCAATGCCTTGAGCTTTTCAGCCGAAAATTTCTCGTGCACATGGCACGCCCCGTTCCAGAGCACCATGTTCCGGCCCGTGATGGAATTGATGTAACTTCCCAGGTTCCGGTCCGGTCCGAAGATGATTTTCTCGTCCTTCGGAAAGCTTTCCACAATCTGCCGCGCATTGCTGGACGTGACCACCACGTCCGTCATGGCCTTCGTGGCCGCCGTGGTATTGACATACGAGATGACCGTATGTCCCGGATGGTCGGCCAGAAAACGGGAAAACTCGTCCGTCGGACAACTTTCGGCCAAAGAGCACGACGCCTTGCAATCCGGTACCAACACTTTCTTTTCCGGGCACAATATCTTCGCCGTTTCGCCCATGAAGTGCACGCCGCACATCACGATGATGTCAGCCGTGGTCTTGGCTGCCTTTTGCGCCAGTGCCAAGCTGTCGCCCACGAAGTCGGCCAAATCCTGCACAACCCCGTCCGTGTAGTAATGCGCCATGATGACGGCGTTCTTCTGCCGGCAAAGCTTTTTGATTTCGCCCACCAGATCAATTCCCTTTTCCACGGGTTCGTCAGCAAACCCTTTTTCAATCCATTCCTTCTTCATCATATTTATATTATTAATTTTCTTCTTTTTAATTTTTGAAAACTCTTATGTTGATGATGATAGACTGTTGAATGTGTCCATAAAAAAATGGCTCAAAACTTGCTTTTTAAGTTATGAAAGCAAGGCTGTTGGCTATGCTTTGCTTTTCTACATCTTCTTATGGCCTTTTCCGCTTTAGAAAGAATGCGTTATGCCCTTTTCCCTATCATTTTTCAACGCCATGTTCATAATCCACAAAGTTAAAAACTTTAGGGGAAAAAGGCTCTATAATTCGGGTGAAAATGCGGTTTAAACTTCGTTTCTATCTTTTGCTAACTTATTTGCGTATTTGAAATATTGCCGTAACGGCGTTGAAGTTTGTATTTCCAAATTTATTGGGGATAATATTTTGTGGATTTGTGAATCACTTATCGAGCCAATTCTACGGGTTTTCGTATCTTTGTAAACCGGTTATGATGAAAAGATGAGAAAACTTAAGATTACTGAGCTGAACAGGATTTCCGCCGAAGAGTTCAAGGCGGTGGAAAAATTGCCTTTGGTGGTGGTGCTCGACCACGTAAGAAGCTTATATAATGTGGGTTCCGTTTTCCGCTCGTCCGACGCGTTCCGTGTAGAAAAGATTTGTTTGTGCGGCATTACGGCCACGCCGCCGCAGGTGGAGATTCACAAGACGGCTCTGGGAGCCGAGGATTCGGTGGACTGGACGTATTATGAAAAGACGCAGGATGCTGTTAAGGAACTTAAAGAGAGCGGTTTTGAAGTGTGGGCCGTGGAACAGGTGGAAGGAAGCGTGATGCTGCAGGACTTCCGTCCGGAAGCAGGGAAGAAGTATGCCATCATCTTGGGAAACGAGGTGAAAGGCGTGCAGCAGGAAGTTGTTGACTTGTGCGACGGATGTATAGAAATACCTCAGTTCGGCACCAAGCACTCTCTGAATGTGTCGGTTACGGCAGGCATCCTGATTTGGGACTTTGCCCGAAAGATGAAGTTGTGAACATCATAATGCACCGGCCTCCACCAACCGAACTACACGTTCGGTCAGTCGGTCGTCGGCATCCGGGTCATAGTCTTTTTTCAGGCTGGCGCCGAAGATGGCTGCGAATGCCTGGTAAAAACCGGCTTTAAACGGCCCGAAAAATGCCTTCACTATTTCGTAGGAACTTTGGTTGCATTCGCGGTCTACCAACTTAATCAACAATTTGCCTTGTGAATAAGTCAGTTTCTTCATTTGCGGGGTATATTGTTTCTTTATTCCTTTTTCCACTGCCCGGATGTGCGCATCCTTTTCTTTTTTTGTGGGCAGTTTCTCGATGTATTCATAGGTTTCTGCGATGGTCTGGTTCACCAGTTTGGCAATGGGAAGCGTTTTCTTCACGTTGTACACCAGCCTGTTGTAGCGCATGGCTTCCCTTCGGTTCTTGAATTTCAACGGAGGGTAGACCGGCAGTTCGGGCATGACGATGACAGTGATGGAGTCGCCCTGATAGAATTCTTTCTGCACCTTTTTATAGAAAACGACCTTCACCTTCAAGTCCTCTTCCAAAGGAGCGAATTCTTCTTGCGCCTTTGCTTTTCCGGCAAAGGCAAAGAGCGCGGCCAGTATGATAAGTTTGCTCATCTTCATATCCGCTGCAAAAATATAAATTAAATACTTTCCTTGGGTGGTTTTTACAAAGAATATAATTTGTTATACAAAAATAGTTGCTTATATTTGAGGCATGACAAAAAAACTATCATACGGAGGTTGTCAACACCGGCTGTGGATAGCGGTGATAATGTTTTGTATGCTACAAATATGGCTTGTGGATAAGTTGCAGGCACAGCACTATTCATGGGAAGAGTTTGTAGAGAAGATTTCCGTGGACGAATATGACGACTATGGAGAACTGAACCCTTTGCTGGAAGACCTGAACGAACTTCACGAGCATCCTTTTAACCTGAACACGGCCACGAAAGAAGATTTGGAGCGTTTGCCTTTCTTGGACGACGAGGAAATTGAAGAGATTTTGGCCTACGTGTATCAATACGGACCGATGGAATCGATGGGAGAACTGATGTTGATAGACCGCTTGGATTATCAGACCCGACAGTTCCTGAGTTTGTTCGTCTATGTTGGAAAGCCTGCGGAAGAGAAGAGGAAGATAACGTGGAAAGACTTGTGGAAAAGTGGGCGGCACGAAGTGATGACCCGTATGGACGTGCCTCTGTATGAGCGCGATGGGTATAAGGTTCCTGAAGATGAAGTATTGTTGAAAAATCCCAATAAGGTGTATTTGGGAAACGCATTATATCATAATGTCCGTTATACCTATAAGTACAAAGACAGGCTGTATTGGGGATTTACGGCTGAAAAGGATGCCGGTGAACCTTTCGGCAGTCATGGCAATAAGGCGTACGATTCTTATTCCTTCCATTTCCTGCTGAAAGATTGCGGGATGCTCCGCACGCTGGCTCTGGGCGACTACAGGTTGAGTTTCGGCGAAGGGCTGGTGGTGAGCACAGACTTCTCTTTCGGCAAGTCCACTTTGTTCAACATGAGTAGTTTCCGCCCTTCCATCAAGAAGTTTTCTTCCGTGTCGGAAACCAATTTTTTCAGGGGAGCGGCCGCCACGTTGCGTTTCGGCAAAGTGGATGTTTCGGCGTTTTATTCTTATTTGCCCGTCGATGTCACGCTTCGCAACGATGGTACCATTTCGTCGCTGAAGACCGACGGATTGCACCGCACCTTGTTGGAAGTGTCGAAAAAGCATAACGTGGTGAACCAGTCGATGGGAGGCAATGTGATGTGGAACGCGCGGCACGTTTCGCTGGGCATGACGGTGCTTTATGAACATTTCGACAAACACTTTTCTAAAGGTTCACAACTTTATAGGACCTATTATCCGGACGGAAGTAATTTCCTGAATGCCAGTGTACATTATGGCTGGCATAACGACAAGTTCCTGTTGTCTGGCGAGACGGCCTTTAGTGATGTTTACAATGGTTGGGCCACTTTGAACAAGGTTGTATACAGGTTTAACAACCAGTATAGCCTGATAGCCATGCAGCGTTTTTTTGCTTACCAATATGTGGGAATGCGGGCCAATGCCTTTTCCGAAGGGGGAGCCGTGAGAAATGAGAGTGGATTCTACGTGGGAGCGGAAGCTGCGCCATTGAACGAATTGAAGATGTCGGCCTACGTGGATTATTTCTATTTTCCATGGACGAAGTTCGCCACTCCACATTCTTCGGACGGAGTGGATGCCACGTTCCAGGCAGACTGGATGGTTTCAGAGCAATGGGATTTGTCTGGTCGCTACCAACTGAAACGTAAGGAACGCTATGGCGAGCCGTATTTGTATCATAAACTGAAAATCCAGGCGCAGTATGCCCCTTGTGAAGAGCTGGAATTGCGGGGAGTAGGGCGCTACACCCAGGTGCGCGACCAGTATGGACAGCACGTGCGGGGCAGCATGGCAGGCTGCATCGTGCGTTGGAGGGAGAGGAAGGGACGGTTCAACGTGGCCGGGTCATACGTCTATTTCGACAGCGAGGACTACAAAGCGCCGATGGCATTCTATGAACCTTCGTTGCTCTATGCCTTTTCGTTCATGACGATGTACGGGCGGGGAATGCGGGCCGCGCTGACAGCCCGATGGGACATTTCCAGAAGTTGGATGCTGATGCTGAAGTACGGAGCAACGGGCTATACCGACAGGAAAGAAATCGGCGACGGGTTGCAGCGCATAGCCGGACGCTGGAAAAACGATCTTTCTTTCTTGTTGCGTTGCCGGTTTTGAACCGGAATGTGTATCTTTGTCCGTAGTTTAAAAGAAAGGTAATATGTCTACAGTGATTTATCCGTCTCCCATTTTCGGTCCGATACACAGCCGTCGTCTGGGAGTGTCGTTGGGCATCAATCTTCTGCCTGCCGACGGGAAAAGATGCTCTTTCGATTGCATCTATTGCGAATGCGGTTTCAACAAGGATTTTCGTCCACACCAGCCGTTGCCTACGCGCGAAGAAGTGTGCGCGGCCTTGGAGGCGCGCTTGAAGGACATGCAGGCCAACGGTCCCGTGCCGGACGTGCTGACATTTGCCGGAAACGGTGAACCCACTCTGCATCCCCACTTTCCGGAAATCATGGAAGACGTGCGTGCGCTGCGCGACCGCTATTTCCCGAAGGCCAAAATCAGCGTGCTGAGCAATTCCACGCAGGTTTTCCGTCCCGAGGTGTTTGAAGCATTGAAGAAGGTGGACAACAACATTTTAAAGTTGGACACGGTGGACGAGGACTACATCCGGCTGGTGGACCGTCCGGCAGGCCATTACGATGTGGCCCGGCTGATAGAACGGCTGAAAGCCTTCGAGGGAAAAGTCATCATCCAGACCATGTTCATGAAAGGGACTTTCGAGGGAAAAGACGTGGACAACACGCTCGACCGTTTCGTGGAACCTTGGTTGGCGGCGGTGAAAGAGATAGGCCCTTCGCAAGTGATGATATACACCATAGATCGCGAAACGCCCGACCACGACTTGCGCAAGGCCACGCACGAAGAACTGGACCGCATTGCGGAGCGCGCAAGGCAGGCTGGTTTGAAAGTTTCCGTCTCTTATTGAAATCGTACTCTGCGGAAAGTATTCGAGTACTCTCCGCAGAGCACTGCAGTACTTTCCGCAAAGTACGCTCGCGCCTTCAGCGGCGGCGTTTTCATTTTTGGTCGTAAGCGTGTTTCGGATAGTCGATGGTGTAGTGCAGCCCTCGGCTTTCCTTGCGTTCCATGGCCTGCCGGGTGATAAGGTATCCCACGTTGATCATGTTGCGCAGTTCGCAAATGTCCTTGGTGGCCTTCACCCGTTTGAAGAGCTCTTCCGTTTCCTCGTAGAGCAGGTCCAGTCGTGTCCAGGCCCGTTTCAGTCGCAAGTCGCTCCGCACGATGCCCACGTAGTTGCTCATGATTTGTCCCACTTCCTTCATATCCTGCGCTATGAGCACTTTTTCTTCGTTGCTCATCGTGCCCTCGTCGTTCCATTCCGGCACGCGGTCGTTGAACGAATATTCGTCAATCACGCTCAGGCTGTGGCGCGCTGCCGCGTCGGCATAGACCACGGCTTCGATGAGCGAGTTGCTGGCCAGGCGGTTGCCACCGTGCAACCCCGTGCAGGAACATTCGCCCACGGCATAGAGCCGCTTGATGCTGGAGCAGGCGTTGAGGTCCACCTTGATGCCGCCGCACATGTAGTGTGCGCAAGGCACCACGGGGATGTATTGTTTGGTGATGTCGATGCCGATGGAGAGGCATTTGGCATAAATGTTGGGGAAGTGGTGCTTTGTCTCTTCCGGGTCCTTGTGCGTCACGTCGAGGCACACGTGGTCGAGCCCGTGTATCTTCATTTCTTTGTCAATGGCCCGTGCCACGATGTCGCGCGGTGCCAGGCTGAGCCGTTTGTCGTATTTCTGCATGAATTCCTCGCCGTTGGGCAGGCGCAGTATGCCGCCGTATCCTCTCATGGCTTCGGTGATGAGGTAAGCCGGATGCGTTTCGCCGGGGTGGAAAAGGGCAGTGGGGTGGAACTGCACGAATTCCATGCCCTCCACCGTGCCTTTGGCGCGGTAGACCATGGCGATGCCGTCGCCCGTGGCAATGTTGGGATTGGTGGTGGTGGCATAGACGGCCCCCGTTCCTCCTGTGGCCATCAGGGTGACCTTCGAAAGGAAAGTGTCTATCTTCTTGGTGTCGGGGTCCAGGATGTAAGCCCCGTAGCATTCTATGTCCGGCGTGCGGCGCGTCACCTCGATGCCCAGATGGTGCTGCGTGATGATTTCCACGGCGAAGTGGTTTTCCAGGATCGTGATGTTCGGATGCCGCCTCACGGCCTCCATCAGTCCGCGTTGTATTTCAAAGCCCGTGTCGTCGGCATGGTGCAGGATACGGAATTCCGAATGCCCCCCTTCCCGGTGCAGGTCGAAGTCCCCTTTTTCGTTTTTGTCGAAGTTCACGCCCCATTTCAGCAGGTCGCGTATGCCCTGTGGCGCGTTTTTCACCACTTGTTCCACGGCAGCCGGGTCGCTGATGTAGTCGCCTGCTATCATGGTGTCCCGTATGTGTTTCTCGAAGTTGTCCACTTCCAGGTTTGTCACCGAGGCTATTCCTCCTTGCGCTTTGGCCGTGTTGGCTTCGTCCAATGTGGTTTTGCACACCAGTGCCACCTTTCCTTTTCCAGCGTCGGCCACCTTCAGGGCGTAGCTCATTCCTGCCACTCCCGAACCGATAATCAAGAAATCGAATTTCCGTATCATATTGTTACTGTTAGATGTTGCAAAACTACTTAAAAAGTCGGTTGGTTGTGCCTGAAAGCATAAAATAAGTGGAAATAATTTATGTTTGGAGTGCAGAATCCGTATCTTTGTATGCTATATGTTTTTATTATTATATGGAGAAGTGGGAAAATAAGTGTTCATGTACTGAATAATATGTGATAAAAGATATATTTTCTATCTAATAGATAGATTCTTTCTTTAAAAGAAGGTATAAGACAAGTAATAATTGTCATTAAGATGCAGTTGTGACTTATAGTAGTATTTACATAGTTTTTTGCATGATGATACGGACATTTCATTCCAAGCTTAACCGGAAGACGTTGGTCTTCTGCCTTTTGCCGGCCACGGTGCTGGCGGTGTATTTCTTTTGGGTCAAGTTGCCGTTGCCGGCCTTGTGCTGCATGGTGTTCATGGTGTTCGTGGTGGAGCGGTT
Organism: uncultured Paraprevotella sp.; assembly: GCA_944321525.1. Taxonomy (GTDB): domain Bacteria; phylum Bacteroidota; class Bacteroidia; order Bacteroidales; family Bacteroidaceae; genus Paraprevotella. The sequence continues at coordinate 34,288 of CALULQ010000001.1, read as the reverse complement.
GATTCACACGTTTTACGTGTTTGCCGACGACGGTTGTCTGTACATCCATCAGGGACGTTTTTCCAAAGTGAAGAAGATTCCGCTGGCGGAAATCAGCGAGGCGGTGGTGATCCGTCCTTCTTCTTTGGCATTTCTGAAAGGGCGCGACACGGTGATGTTGACATTGTCAGACGGTTCGCTGCGGTTCATCACGCCTTTTCCGGCAGGAGAGTTTTGCAAATATTTCAACCGGAGGAAAAGTGAGCATGCGGAGAATGAGTGAAATCAAGGCCGGGAAGGGACCGGCGGCGCGCTTTCTCCTTGTCATGGTTTTCCTGCTGGCAGGAATGGGCGGTGTGCCGCCCGCTTCCGCGGGTGCGGGCGACGGAGGAGCGGACATGGTGGTGGCGGACAACTGGCGTGCCGGAATGGACAGTCTGTTGCGCGACGAGTTGTTGCAGACGTCCCAGTTGGGATTATGCGTTTACGACCTGACGGCGGACACCTTATTATATGCGTTTCAGTCGCGCCAGCGCATGCGTCCGGCTTCCACGGAGAAAGTGGTGACGGCCGTGGCCGCATTGGCAGAGTTGGGCTTGTCATATAAGTTTTCCACTCGCTTGTATCATACGGGCGAGGTGCGCGGTGACGTCCTGCAGGGCGACCTCTACGTGGTGGGCGGTTTCGACCCTTGTTTCGGTGAGACCGACCTGGCCGTTTTCGTGGAGGCCGTGAAGCGATTGGGCGTCGATTCCATTGCCGGGCGCTTGTGTGCCGACGTGTCGATGAAGGACACCTTGCAATGGGGATGGGGCTGGTGTTGGGACGACGAGATGCCGGTGCTGACCCCTTTGCTGCTGGACGGCGAGGACGTTTTCATGGAGCGCATGTCGGACGTGTTGGGCGAGGCGGGCATCAGGGTGGTTGCCGGTGGCCGTTCGCGTTGCCCGGCCGGTGCCGCGCTCTTGGCCGAGAGAGTCCGCCCTCTGTCCGAAGTGTTGCGCCCGATGATGAAAGAGAGCGACAACCTGTGTGCCGAAGCCGTGTTCTACCAGTTGGCGGCCCGGAGCGGGAAGCCCTACGCCTCGCGTAAGGAAGCCCTCCATTGCATAGAGCGCCTGATAGGGCAGATGGGGTACGACCCGAGCAAATATCTGGTGGCTGACGGGAGCGGCGTTTCCTTATACAATTACCTGACGCCGGAGCTGGAAGTGGCTTTCCTGCGCTATGCCTACCGCGACAGCAGGTTGTTCCAGGCTCTTTGCGAGGTGTTGCCCGTGGCAGGGGTGGACGGCACGCTGAAGCGGCGCATGCGCGAAGGGCGGGCGAGGGACAACGTGCGGGCCAAGACCGGCACGCTGGAAGGCGTGTCGACGCTGGCCGGTTATGCCTTGGCTTCGAACAACCATGCCTTGGCTTTCTGCATCATGAACCAAGGAGTGGAAAGCGTGCGCGAGGCGCAAAAGTTCCAGGACAGGGTTTGCGAATGGCTGTGCCGGTAGCAGGCGCGATGTGGGGAAGGTGAGTTTCCCGCGACGGCGTGCGGCACGCGCCAGCGTACTTTGCGGAGAGTACTCGAGTACTTGCCGCAGAGTACGATTCAGTACGCCGCAAGGCAGTCGGCCGCCTTCAGCCGGAAAACATTTTCGTCTGCCCATGCAAACGTCCCGTCCGCCATTTATTTTTTAGATTATTTAATGATTTGAGGGAAAAGGCGTAAGGAGATTATACGTACCTTTGTGGCGCGTTAAAGAGACGAGGAATGAGAAAGAAAGTCTATGTCTTATTGCTGTTTTGCCTGTCTTTCTTCATGGTTTGCACCACGATGAAGGCCTACGCCCGTGCGGTTTTTCCCCCGCTTGAGGCGGCAGAGGCGAACAGTTTCCACGACGAGCCTTCTTTCATTGTTCCCGAATCTCCGTTTTTCGTTTTCACTCCCGACTACATCATTCCTTTGTCCCCCTCCGCCGGCACGGTGTGCAAGGTGCCCGGCGTGAAGTGCGTGGACTTGGGCGAGCGTTGGTTGCAGCACTATTTCGGATGGGACGAAGAAGGTGCTTCCCCCTCGAGGAAGTGGGAATCGCGCCCAATTTCCGGCATCGACAAGGATTACTATGTCTTGGTGTTGAGGCGCATAGTGATTTGAATCCGCTTTGCCGCCTGGCATTTTGTGCGCGTGTTCCCCTTTTTTGTATGATGCGGGTGGGGCATCCGCGCTTTTCTTTCTTATATTATAACCCCGCTATCTTTTGAGTTTAAACATAATCTCATACAAGCATGACAGATTTCATTTTATTGACCACTGTGGTGCTCACGGCCATTGTCTTGGTGGCTGCGGCTCTGCTGATTGCCCGTCTGACGGCACCGCGCTCCATCAACCCCCAGAAAGGTGAGCCTTACGAGTGCGGCGTGCCCACGAGAGGCACTTCGTGGGGCCAGTTCCACTCGGGTTACTATCTCTACGCCATCCTCTTCTTGGTGTTCGACATCGAGACGGTGTTCCTCTTTCCGTGGGCTGCCGTGGTGGAGCGCGTGGGGATGGCCGGGCTGGTGAGCATCTCGTTCTTCATCGTGGTATTGATATTGGGCTTGGCATACGCCTGGCGGAAAGGAGCGTTGGCATGGAAATGAAGCATCGCAAACTTCCCACCACGAAGGACATGCGGCCCGAAGAGTTCAAGAACAACGACTACCTGTTGCGCATGGCCGAGGAGCTGAACCGAGACGGGGCAGGCATCGTGCTGGGCACGCTGGACGACCTCATCAATTGGGGGCGGAGCAACTCGGTGTGGTCACTTGCCTTGGGCACAAGTTGTTGCGCCATCGAGTTCATGGCATTGGGAGCGGCGCGCTATGACATGGCGCGGTTTGGTTTCGAGGTGACGAGAAACTCGCCCCGTCAAGCCGACCTGCTGATGGTGCTGGGCACTATCAACTATCGCATGGCGCCCGTGCTCAAGCGGCTCTACGACCAGATGGCTGAGCCGAAATACGTGATTGCCGTGGGCGGATGCACCATCAGCGGCGGCCCGTTCAGGAAGAGTTATTACGTGGTGAACGGCATCGACAAGATAGTGCCCGTTGACGTCTACATTCCCGGATGCCCGCCGCGGCCCGAAGCCCTCTTCTACGGCATGATGCAGCTGCAACGCAAAATCAAGATGGAGCGCTTCCTGGGCAAGCGGGACCGCAACGAAGTGCCGCAAGGCTTGATGGAAAATAAGGAGGAAAAGGCATGATACAGCAGGTGACTGAAAAGATAAAACAATGGTGCCCGCAGGCCGAAGTGGAAACGGCGGGCGAGACGGTGGTGAGCGTCCCGGCAGACAAGTTGGAGGACGTGTGCCGGAAGTTGCACGACGACACCGACGAACCGATGGATTACATGCGCGACCTGGTGGGCGTGGACCACGGCGAAGGCGTGCTGGGCGTGTACTACCTCTTGGAGAGCACGCGCACCGGAGGACGCGTCATGCTGCGCGCCGAAGCCAAGGGCGGAGAGGAAAACCCGCTGCTGCCATCGGTGTGCCGCATCTGGAAGACGGCCGAAATCAAGGAGCGTGAGGCATTCGACTTCTTTGGCATCCGGTTCACGGGCCATCCCGACATGCGACGCCTCTTCCTGCGCGAAGACTGGAAGGGATATCCCCTGCGCAAGGATTACGACATGGACAGTAATCCGCTGGAACTGACCAGTGAGGTGAACGCCGACGTGACGGAGGAATTCAACCTTAGGCCGGACGGAACGCTGGAGCGCCGGGAGAACGTGGTGTTCAATCCCGACGACTTCGTGGTGAACATCGGTCCGCAGCACCCGTCGACGCACGGCGCGCTCCGCATGCGCACCTCGCTCGAAGGCGAGACGGTGAAGCACATCGACCCCGTGCTGGGTTACATCCACCGCGGCATTGAAAAGATGAACGAGAGCCTGACTTATCCGCAGACGCTGGCCTTCACCGACCGTTTGGACTACCTGAGCGCTCACCAGAACCGCCACGCCCTGTGCATGTGCATCGAGCAGGCGGCGGGCATCGAGGTGACGGAGCGCGTGCAGTATATCCGCACCATTATGGACGAGCTGCAACGCATCGCTTCCCACTTGCTCTTCTATTCCTGTCTGGTGATGGACATGGGCGCCCTCACGCCCTTCTTCTACGGGTTCCGCGAGCGCGAGATGATTCTCGACATCTTCGAGGAAACCACCGGCGGACGACTCATCCAGAACTACAACGTGATTGGCGGCGTGCAGGCCGACATCCATCCCACGTTCGTGCAGAAAGTGAAGGAGTTCACGAAACACATGCGGGAAATCATCCACGAATATCACGAGATATTCACCGGCAGCGTCATCGCCCGCAACCGTCTGAAGCAGATGGGACTGCTCTCGCGCGAGGATGCCATATCGTTGGCCACGACGGGCGGCACGGGACGTGCCTCGGGATGGGCCAATGACGTGCGCAAGCACCATCCGTATGCCTTGTACGACAAGGTGGACTTCAAGGAAATCGTCTATACCCACGGCGATTCGTGGGACCGCTACATGGTGCGCATGGACGAGATTCTGGAATCGTGCGCCATCATCGACCAGCTCATCGACAACATTCCCGAAGGCGAATTCCGCGTGAAGGTGAAGCCGGTGTTGAAACTGCCTGAAGGCGTGTTCACGGCGTCGGTGGAATCCAGCCGTGGAGAGTTCGGTGTCTTCCTCGTCAGCCGTGGCGACAAGTCGCCCTACCGCCTGCACTACCGTTCCACGGGCCTGCCGCTGGTGCATGCCATGGACACCGTGTGCCGGGGCAACAAGATTGCCGACCTCATCGCCATCGGCGGTACGCTGGACTTCGTGATACCGGACATCGACAGATAACGACACAGACACATCAGAATATATAGAATAGGATATATATATGGAACAATCTTTTTTAGACTATTACAGCCTGGAGCCGCTCACGCGGTGGTTGCACGACGCGCTGTGCGGCGTCATGCCCGAAGGCTGGGCCGTGTTCTTGGAGAGCCTGTTGCTGGGTGTGGTCATCTTGTTGGCCTACGCCGTGCTGGCCGTAGTGCTCATCTACATGGAGCGGCGGGTGTGCGGCGCTTTCCAGTGCCGCATCGGTCCTAACCGCGTGGGAGGCAAGGGCGGTTTGCTGCAAGTGCCGGCCGACGTGTTGAAAATCCTCACCAAGGAAATCATACGGCTGAAGAATTCCGACCACGTGCTCTACGAGCTGGCGCCTTACCTGGTCATCCTCGCTTCCGTCATCTCGTTCTCTTGCCTGCCTTGGAACAAGGGCATGGAAGCCATCGACATGCAGGTGGGCATCTTCTTTGTGCTGGCGGCTTCGAGCATCGGCATCATCGGCATCCTGCTGGCCGGTTGGAGCAGCAACAGCAAGTACACGGCCATCGGAGCCGTGCGAAGCGGCGCCATGCTCGTCAGCTACGAGCTTTCGCTGGGCATCACCGTGCTCACGGTGGTCATCCTCAGCGGGACGATGAGCATCAGCGGCATCGTGGAGAGCCAGGCCGACGGATGGAACATCTTCAAAGGCCACATCATCACGCTGGTGGCTTTCGTCATTTACCTCATTTCGGGTAACGCCGAAGCCAACCGCGGCCCGTTCGACCTGGCCGAGGCCGAGCAGGAACTGACGGCCGGCTACCACACGGAATACTCCGGCATGCACTTCGGTTTCTTCTATCTGGCCGAGTACCTGAACCTGTTCATCACGTCGGGCATCGCCACCACGCTCTTCCTGGGCGGATGGATGCCGCTGCACGTGGCAGGACTGGATGGTTTCAATGCCGCGATGGACTACATTCCCGGCATCGTGTGGTTCCTGGGCAAGACGTTCTTCGTGGTGTTCCTGCTCATGTGGATTCGCTGGACCTACCCGCGTTTGCGCATCGACCAGGTGCTCAATTTGGAATGGAAATACCTCATGCCGCTCTCGCTCTTGCTCATGCTCGTCATGGCGGTGCTGAAAGTTTGCGGCCTTGTCTTTTAAATAATGGAGAGATATGAATAGTTTCACGAAATACGTAAAGAGATATTGGCGGTCGACGAAGAGCCTCTGGGTGGGCTTGCGCACGTCCATGAAGGTGTTCCTCCGTAAGAAAGTGACGGAGGAATATCCCGAGAACCGCCACACGACGCTCCACATCCCCGAACGCCACCGCGCCATGCTGGAGATGGTGCACGAGGCGGATAACCATCACCACTGCATCGCCTGCGGCCTGTGCCAGATGGCTTGCCCGAACGGCACGATTCGCGTGGTGTCGGAGATGAAGGAAGACGCCGAAGGGAAGAAGAAGCGGGTGCTGGTGCGCTATGAGTACGACTTGGGTTCGTGCGTATTCTGCCAGCTTTGCGTCAACGCTTGTCCGCACGACGCCATCCGTTTCACGAACGAGTTCGAGAACGCGGTGTTCGAGCGGGAGAAGCTCCATCTGGTGCTCAACCGTGAAGGGTCCACGCTGGCCCCGCCCGCTGAAAAGAAAACCAACCCTGTAAAAGCATGATAAGAGATATGGAAATAACGCTTCAACAAGTTATATTCGGCATCGTCGCCCTGATGATGATGGTGTGCTCGGTGCTGGCTGTGACCACGGGGAAGATTCTCCGGGCGGCCACGGCGTTGCTGTTCGTGCTTTTCGGCACGGCGGTGTTCTATTTCATCCTGGGCTACACTTATCTGGGCGCCGTGCAGCTGTCTGTCTACGCGGGCGGTATCGTGGTGCTCTACGTGTTCTCCATCCTGCTGACCCGTTCGGACAAGAACATGAACGAGCGCATCCCCCGCGGCCGTTGGTTTGCCGCTCTGGCCACCACGCTCGCGGGCTTTGCCCTGTTGGTGTTCCTGCTGTTGGGCCACGGTTTCACCCTTGGCGGCATTCCCGCCTTGCAGGAGCTGGACCCGGCTGCGATAGGCGAGGCCCTCATCGGCATGGGCAAGTATCAGTTCGTGTTGCCGTTCGAGGCGGTGAGCGTGTTGCTGCTGGCCTGCATGATAGGAGCTATATTGATTGCGCGTAAACATTAAAAGGAAAGGGACGAGTTATGGACATAAATGTGATTTGTTATCTGTTGGTGGGCGCGGTGATGCTCTTTGCCGGAGTCTACGGCTTCTTCACGCGCCGCAACCTGTTGGCCACGCTGATTTCCGTGGAGCTGATGCTGAATGCGGCGAACATCAACTTTGCCGCGTTCAACCGTTACCTTTTCCCCGGCGCGCTCGAGGGCCATTTCTTCACGCTGTTCGGCATCGCCGTGTCGGCAGCGGAAACGGCCGTGGGCATCGCCATCATGATCAATGTGTACCGCAACGTGCGCAACATCCAGACGGACGACATCAGTGACTTGAAAGGATAACCCTAACGCGATAAAAGAATAATGGATATGGAATATACGATATTGATTCTCCTGTTGCCGGCGTTGAGCTTCCTGCTGCTGGCTTTGGCCGGGATGAAGATGTCCCACCGCGTGTCGGGGCTTATCGGTACGGTGGTGCTGGGCGCGGTGGCCGTGTTGAGCTACATGGCGGCTTACGATTACTTTTCTCTTCCACGCCAAGCCGACGGAACCTATGCCACGCTGATACCTTGGAATGCGGAATGGTTGCCGTTCTCCGGTGCGTTGCACATCGACATGGGCGTGTTGCTCGACCCCATTTCGGTGATGATGCTCGTGGTGATCACCACGGTGTCGTTCATGGTGCACATCTATTCGTTCGGTTATATGAAAGGCGAGCGGGGCTTCCAGCGCTACTACGCTTTCCTGAGCCTCTTCACCTTCTCCATGTTGGGGCTGGTGGTGGCCACGAACATCTTCCAGATGTATGTGTTCTGGGAACTGGTGGGCGTTTCCTCTTACCTGCTCATCGGGTTCTACTACACGAAGCCCGAGGCCATCGCGGCCTCCAAGAAGGCGTTCATCGTGACGCGCTTCGCCGACTTGGGCTTCCTGATTGGCATTTTGATCTACGGTTTCTATGTGGGCACCTTCTCTTTCACTCCCACGGAGACGGGCCTGATGCAGGGGGCGATGATGTTGCCCTTGGCGTTGGGACTGATGTTCGTGGGCGGCGCGGGCAAGAGTGCCATGTTCCCGTTGCACATCTGGCTGCCCGACGCGATGGAGGGTCCTACTCCGGTGAGCGCCCTCATCCATGCCGCCACGATGGTGGTGGCCGGTGTCTACCAGGTGGCGCGGATGTTCCCGCTCTACATCGCATACGCTCCTGACACGCTGCACATCGTGGCTTATGTCGGTGCTTTCACCGCTTTCTATGCCGCTTCGGTGGCTTGCGTGCAGAGCGACATCAAGCGCGTGCTGGCCTTCTCCACCATTTCGCAGATTGGTTTCATGATGGTGGCCTTGGGTGTCTGCACCGGCGCTCCGTCGCACGAAGGCGGGCTGGGCTACATGGCTTCCATGTTCCACCTCTTCACGCACGCCATGTTCAAGGCGTTGCTCTTCCTGGGTGCGGGCTGCATTATCCATGCCGTGCACAGCAATGAAATGTCCACGATGGGCGGCTTGCGCAAGTACATGCCCGTGACCCACGTGACGTTCCTCATCGCCTGCCTGGCCATTTCGGGCATCCCGCCGTTCTCCGGCTTCTTCTCGAAGGACGAGATACTGACGGCCTGCTTCGCCTTCAGCCCCGTGATGGGTTGGGTCATGACGATTATCGCGGGCATGACGGCCTTCTATATGTTCCGCCTCTACTACGGCATCTTCTGGGGACGGGAGAACACGGCGCTCCATGCCGAGCACGTGCCGCACGAGAGTCCGCTCTCGATGACGTTCCCGTTGATGGTGCTGGCGGCCATCACGTGTGTGGCCGGCTTCATTCCCTTCGGTCATTTCGTGACGGGCGACGGTTTGTCCTACGACATCCATCTGGATGCCGGCGTGGCCACGACCAGCTGCGTGGTGGCCGTTGTGGCGATTGCCCTGGCCACCTTCATGTATGCGCGGAGCGAGCAGCCCGTGGCCGACGCCTTGGCCCGCCGCTTCCCGAAGCTGCACCGTGCGGCCTACCGCCGGTTCTACATGGACGAGGCGTGGATGTTTGTCACCAAGCGCGTCATTTTCCGCTGCGTGTCGCGCCCGCTGGCGTGGTTCGACCGCCATGTGGTGGACGGCTTCATGAATTTCCTGGCATGGGCGACGAACGCCGCGGGCGAGGAAGTGCAGCCCATGCAGAGCGGCCGCATCCAGGGCTACGTGATGTGGTTCATGGCCGGCATCATCGTGCTGACGCTGATGTTGCTGTTGTGCCTGTAACGGAAGTCTTTAACAGAGTAAACAATATAATAATATGAATATATTAAGTCTTTTCGTATTGATACCCGCGCTGATGTTGCTGGGCCTTTGGGCGGCCCGCAACCTGAACCAGGTGCGGGGCGTGATGGTGGCAGGCTCGTCGGCCTTGCTGGTGCTGGCCGTGTGGCTCACGGTGGCCTACCTGCAGGCCCGCGGTGCCGGCGAGACGGCGGAGATGCTCTTCACGGCCAGCGTGATGTGGTATGCGCCGCTCCACATTTGCTATTCCGTGGGCGTGGACGGCATATCGGTGGTGATGCTGCTCCTGAGCGCCATCATCGTGTTCACGGGCACTTTCGCCTCGTGGAAGCTGAAGCCGCTGACGAAGGAATACTTCCTGTGGTTCACGCTGCTGAGCACGGGCGTGTTCGGCTTCTTCATCTCCACCGATCTTTTCACGATGTTCATGTTCTACGAAGTGGCGCTCATCCCCATGTACCTGCTCATCGGCGTGTGGGGCAGCGGGCGCAAGGAATACGCCGCCATGAAGTTGACGCTGATGCTCATGGGCGGTTCGGCCTTCCTGCTCATCGGTATCCTGGGCATTTACTATGGTGCCGGCGCGCAGACGATGGACGTGCTGGAGATAGCGCGGATGCACAACATCCCCGAGGACATGCAGCGCGTGTTCTTCCCCGCGGTGTTCCTGGGCTTCGGCGTGCTGGGCGCGCTCTTCCCCTTCCACACATGGAGCCCCGACGGCCATGCCTCGGCGCCCACGGCGGTGTCGATGCTCCATGCCGGCGTGCTGATGAAGCTGGGCGGCTACGGCTGTTTCCGTGTGGCCATGTACCTGATGCCTGAGGGTTTGGCCGCATGGGGTGACTTCTTCCTGGTGCTGACCACGATATCGGTGGTCTACGGCGCGTTCAGCGCCGTGGTGCAGACCGACCTGAAATATATCAACGCCTATTCCTCGGTGAGCCATTGCGGCCTGGTGCTCTTCGCCCTGCTGATGATGACCCGCACGAGCTGCACGGGCGCCATCCTGCAGATGTTGAGCCACGGTCTGATGACGGCCCTTTTCTTTGCCCTCATCGGCATGATTTACGGCCGGACGCACACCCGTGACGTCCGCGAGCTGAACGGCCTGATGAAGATCATGCCCTTCCTGGCCGTGGGCTACGTGCTGGCCGGTTTGGCCAACCTCGGTCTGCCGGGCCTGAGCGGTTTCATTGCCGAGATGACCGTCTTCGTGGGCTCGTTCGAGCATACCGACGTGTTCCACCGCACCTGCACCATCATCGCCACGACGAGCATCGTCGTCACGGCGGTCTACATCCTGCGCGTGGTGGGCAAGATACTCTACGGCACGTGCCGAAACCCCGAGCACCTGAAGCTGACCGACGCCACGTGGGACGAGCGCGTGGCCGTCATCTGCCTCGTGGCCTGCGTGGCCGGCCTGGGCCTTGCCCCGTGGTGGGTGAGCGACACCATCAGCCTGAGCGTGGAGCCGATAGTTTCCCAATTGTGTGTGTTGAATCCTTAAACGCTTATATTTGAAGTCATGAATACGAATCTATCTCCTATATGGTCCTTGCACGCCGAGCTGTCGCTGGTGGCGGTGCTGCTGGTGATTTTCCTGGCCGACCTGTTCCGCCGTCCGGAGGGGAACAGCCGTTGGTTCCGCGTGCTGGCTTGCGTGCTGATGGCCGTGCAGATCGGCCTGGACCTCACGCCGGACACGCGCGAGTTGTTCGGCGGCATGTATGTGAACACGCCCTTCACTTCCGTGGTGAAGAGCATCCTTTCGGCCGGCACGCTGCTGGTTTTCCTGCAGTGCGGCGAGTGGATGGGGCGCAAGGACACGCGCCATCGCCAGGGCGAGTTCTACGTGCTGACGCTCAGCACCCTCCTCGGCATGTTCTTCATGGTGTCGTCCGGCCACTTCCTGATGTTCTACATCGGCCTCGAGACGGCCAGCATCCCCGCGGCCTGCCTCGTGGCGCTCGACAAATACCGCCATCAGGGCTATGAGGCCGGGGCCAAGTTCATCCTTTCGTCGATGTTCTCCTCCGCCTTGCTGCTCTATGGCCTTTCGCTCATCTACGGCACGTGCGGCACGCTCTATTTCGCCGACGTTCCCTCGCTGCTCGAGGGCAACGCCCTGCAGGCCTTTGCCTTGGTGCTCTTCATCGCGGGCATGGGCTTCAAGATGAGCCTCGTGCCCTTCCATCTGTGGACGGCCGACGTCTACCAAGGCGCGCCCACGGGCGTGGCGGCCTACTTGAGCGTCATTTCCAAGGGAGCGGCGGCCGTGGCCCTGGCCATCGTGCTGCGCTTCGTCTTCCCCTTCATGGAAGGGCAGTGGACGCTGGTGGTGGCCGTGCTCTCGGTGGTGAGCATCACGGTGGCCAACCTGATGGCCATCCTGCAGACCGACCTGAAGCGCTTCATGGCCTTCAGCAGCATCTCCCAGGCGGGCTACATCGTGCTGGGCGTGTTGGCCGGAACGGCACAGGGCATGGCTTCGCTGGCCTATTACATCGCCGTCTACGTGGTGGCCAACGTGGCCGTCTTCGCCGTCATCAGCACGGTGGAGCAGCACTCCGGCGGCCTGACGGGCCGCGACGCCTACAACGGTCTCTACCGCACCAACCCGCGGCTGGCCCTCGTGATGACGCTGGCGCTCTTCTCGTTGGGCGGCATCCCGCCCTTTGCCGGCTTCTTCTCTAAGTTCTTCATCTTCGCGGCGGCCTTCGAGGAAGGCTGGTGGCTGGTGGTGTTCCTGGCGTTGCTGAACACGATCATCTCGCTCTACTACTACTTGTTGGTGGTGAAGGCCATGTACATCGTCGAGCCCGAGGGCGGGCAGTGTGTCGTGAGCCCCTTCCGTTGTTCGCCGGGCGTGCGGGTGTGCCTGTTGCTCTGCGTGGCGGGCATCTGCCTCTTGGGCCTGTGCAGCGGTCTCTACGACGGTCTGACGCATTGGGCCGGCCTGTTGCCCTTCGGGGCCGTAGCCGGCCTATAACCGCAACTTGGTTTTTTCAGTGGCGGGCATCGCGTGTCCATCCCTTCCGGATGGCGCCGGTGCCCGCCACTGTTTGTGTTCCCTCTCGTTCCCCCGCTTCGTTCTCTCTCGTTCTCTTGGATTTGCAACCTGTCCGTTCCTTTGGATTTGTAACCGTGTCCGTTCCCTTGGATTTGCAGCCTGTCCGTTCCTTTGGATTTGTAACCGTGTCCGTTCCCTTGGATTTGCAATCCAAGGGTTTAAATTATAAGGATTTTCAATCCGTCAAAATCTCTTTTCCTCTTATTGTTCCTCGTGTTCGTTTTTGTATTTTTCGGATCAGAGATCCTTATATTTGATTCCGGCGGATTTCAAATCCGCCGAAACGTATGCCGCCGAAACGTGCTTGCCGGAACATACCCGCCGGAACATGCAAACGCATTCCCGCCCGAGCACGATGTTTTTTCTTTACAATACAAATCTCTCGCATGGCGGCGCATTTGAGGATTGCGGCTTGCGGAAATCGGGCATGCGCCGTGCGGAGTACGGATTTGTACTTTGCGGCAAGTATTTGAGTACTCTCCGCAAAGTACTCGAGTACTTGCCGCAAAGTACGCTGGCGCGCTCCGCATTCCGCCGCGGCGCCTCGGGCACGGTCGGGGCGCCGCAAGGCCGTGGCACGGAAGGCAAGGAAGAATCCTGGTAAATGTCCGTTATGTGATATGTTTTGGAGCGGTTATCCATGCTTTTCGCACAGTAAATCCTGCCTTATCGCTAAAAAAAGTGAATGCGGCTCGATTTTTAACTTGACTTTATTTGCTTTTTTGCCGCAACCTTTTTATATTTGCCCCCATGATTGGAGATAGCTCCAACCTGTAACGACAAACCAAAAACCTTTAATTACTAATTCAAAATTTCAGTGTGATGAAGAACAAATTACTTGCTTTGATTGCATTGTGTGGAGCCACTTCCTCCACGATGCCTCTCTGGGCTGCTTGGGAAGACCCCCAACTCTCGTTTGTGACCCCGGACCTTGAAGCTATCCAGAAGGGAACGCCCGCGACGTATTACGTCTACCATGTGGCTTCCGGCCAGTTCATGTCGGCCGGTGCCGACTATGGTACTACCTTTGTTATAGCCAGCGACGGTCAGGAAGTGACCATCAGCTATGGTAAGGACTATCAATTGAATTCGTATGCTCCGGACAATGCACAATATTCCGATGCAGAGAGCTACCGTTTGTCGATGATGAAGGCTCCCAGCAACGGTGGTTTCCATGAGATCTTCTTGGATGCGGGAGGCCGGTGCTACGTGGACCACAACCAGACAGGTCATATCCTGTGGGACATCATGCCTCAGGAGGGTGGCACTTACCGCATCTGCGTGAATGCGGAAGACCCCACCTATGGTGTCGGATCGGCAAGCGGAGTTACTGTGATGGGTGTGAACCAGAATTCGGAAGGCGTGTTCGACCAGATTATCAATCCGTTGATTGTCGAGGGATCAGGCGGTTATGAAAATGCGGCCTTCGACTGGAAGTTCGTGGAGCCGGCCGTATATGAAAGATATCGCGCAAAGCAGCTGTTGCAAGAGCAACTGGAGATTGCCGACGAGCGCGGCTTTACCGACTATGCCGACTATGCCGCCTTGTATAACAGCGACACGGCCACTCCGGAAGAAATTAACAAGGCTGTGGAGGACTTGAAGGCCGACCTGATAGACTTTGGTTTCAGCGTGGCCACGGAGACTAACCCCATCGACGTGACGGAGCGCTTCGTTTCAGAACCGTCGTTCGACAACGGCATGGGCAATTGGCAGACAGTGACACCTGCGGGCCCCAATTATCAGCGCAAGACGGGCGACACCTTCCAGGACGGCGCCGGCAGCTTGCCAGAAGGCAAGGTGCTCGTGAACTTCTACGAATGCTATAACGGTTCGGGCAACATGCCCAATTGGTCCATCACCCAGAAACTGACGGGGCTGCCCGATGGCAAGTACCGCTTGGGCGCTTGGATTCTGACCAACCGCCTGCCGACCGAGGACGAAGTCAACACACGCGGACTCTTCCTTTCCGCCACTTCGTTGGCCGGAACGGTGCGCGTGGAGGCCACCGACCCGGCTGAGGAAGCCAACTCCGGTCGCGGTTACGGAACATGGCACCACTATACCGTGGACTTTGAAGTCATCGCCGGAACGGCCACTATCGGTTATGTGGTAGAAGGGGCCAACACCAACTGGTCGGCCGTGGATGACTTCACCTTGGAATATCTGGGCGGCAACGTGTCGACTGACGTGCGCGAGGCGGCTAAGACAACCATAGCTTCGATTGAGCAGAACTATACGGACTACGTGGCCAGCGAGGCGAAAGATGCAGAAGTTGATGCCGCTTACCAGGCAGTCATGGCTACGGCCAAGGAAGCCGTGGAGAACATGGAAGTGACGAACGACTCGCTCTCGAACCTCATCATCTCCCTCCAGTCCAGCTACGATGCCCTGACTTCCAGCATGGCGGAATACCAGACTTTGAATACCCGCATCCAAGACATGTGGGCCGTGTGGGACAACAACGAAGCCTATATGGATTTGGATTTGCCGGAATATGAGGAATATCTCGGCGGTTTGGAAGAGCAATATGAGGCCGGAACATTCGACATGGCAGAACTGGACAGCATCCAGCCGCGCGGCGATAAGCTGTGGAAGGAAAGCATCATGAAGGCTTTGGCCAACGGCGACACGGACAACGTGACGGGCATGCTGACCAACCCGAACTTCGACGCCAGCACGAGCGATGGCTGGACATTGAGCGGCGATGGTTCTTTTGGCGCGCAAAGTGCGGTGTGTGAGGTCTGGAACGGCAAAAACTGGGAAGTGTACCAGGAACTGACCGGACTGCCGCAAGGCTCCTATAAGATTACGGCACAGGCTTATTACTCTCCCAGCTCGGGCAATACCAATTCTTGGCATGAGAACTACGGCTTGGAAGGCGACGAGACGAACGACATCCACGGATTCCTGTTCGGCAACGATGCTTCCACCCCTCTCGTTCACGTCATGTCGTGTCCGACCCCTGAACAGCCTGCGACAGGCAGTTTCGAAGAGATCACATGGGGCAGCGAAAGCGACATGGGCCAGTATCTTCCCCACGACAGAACTGCAGCCCAACAGGTATTCGAGGCCGACCCGAATAACTACCTCAACGAGGTGATTTGCTATGTGGGCGAGGACGGCGTGCTCCGCATTGGTACGAAGATGTCGGATGTGTCTTGGGATCAGGCTTGGGTAGTCTTCGACAATTTCCAAGTGACCTATCTGGGCGCTGACGACATGACGGGTGCCACCAGTGCGTTGAACGCCCTGATTGAGGAGGCTAACACCTTGTTGACTGCCGAGTCGCTGACCACCACCGAGACCCGCGACGCACTGTCCAAGGCCATCGAGGCTGCCACGACAGCCGCAGGCGGGGAACTCACGGCAGAAACCTACGCCGAGCATGTGGAGGCTTTGCAGAAGGCCATGGAGAACGAGCGTGCAGCCGTCAGTGAGGCCACGGCCCTGGAGGCCAAGGTGCTCAGCGAGAACAACAAGCTGATGCTTGAGGGCGAAGGCACTTATACCGAGCTGTATGGTGATACCGAGGGCTATGAAGAGCTGGAGAACATCGTGCTTGCGGTCATCGACATCATCGACGAACAGGCCATCTTCGCCTCAAGGGAAGAAATCAAGAACTATAACGACGGCATCAACGCGGCCTGTGCCAAGATGATGAGCGGGCTCTACGACTACTCCGTGGCCACCAAGGATGCGCCTGTGGAGGTGACGAACCTGATCTTCAACCCGAGCTTCCAGCTCACCACGATGGGCGACGACGGAACGCTGACCGAATCGCAGTCGACCGACGGCTGGACCATCGAAGGCGGTGGTGGCGCCACAGGCGGACTGAACTTCGAGGTCTACAACGACAGCACCGACATCCATCAGACGCTGAAGGGCCTGCCTGCCGGATACTACCGCTTGGTGTTCAACGGCTTCTACCGTGCCGGCGATGTCACTCCGGCTGCCCTGACCCGTCGCGACAGCACGGAAATCCAGAATGCCGAAGTCTACCTGAAGTCTGGCCAGAACCAGTGGACGGAGAAGTTGCATTCTATCTTCGACGAAGTCTACGAGGGGCCGAAGTATAGTGGTAACGACGTATTCGTGGCCGACACCTTGCTGCCCGACATGTCGGATATGGTTTACCGTATCATTGTGAACGACGTGACGGGTGCCCAAGGTGCCTTCGAGGACGGCCGCTACGAGAGCAACTTCTCGTTCCAGGTGGCCGAAGGCGAAGAGCCGGTATTGGGCTTGCGCAAGATGCCGAAGATACAGAACGACTGGACTTGCATCGACAACTTCCGCCTCTACTACCTGGGTGCCGGCGACGAGAACCGTCCGGACGACATCGAGGACAGCATCGAGGACGTGGCAGCCGAAGGCACCGCCACGGTAGTAAGCTCCACCTGGACGACGCTCAACGGCATGAAGGTGGCCGAGCCCAAGCAGCGCGGCGTCTACATCCGCATCGACAAGATGAGCGATGGCACGACAAGAGCCATGAAGGTGCTGGTGAAGTAAGTTGAGAATCGTGCTTAATTAAATAGACAATCAGCCGAGAGGCCGTTCCCGCAATACCGCCGGGAGCGGCCTCTTTTTTCAGTAAGCATAGGCTGTGTCGTTTCGGCGGCCCTCCGTTTTGGTGTTCCTCGTTTCGGTTCCTCGTTTCGGCGGATTTGAAATCCGCCGTAATCAAATATAAGGATCTGTGATCCGCTTACACTCCTCTTTCCTCTCTCCTCTCTCCATCTCCCTCATCCAAAAAGGAATGCGTACTTTCCCGGATTAGAAATCCTCATATTTAGGAGTGGGCGGATTCCAAATCCGCCCAAACGGGAAATGTTTGCATCCTTTTGTTGTGTACGCAAACAATTTTTCCTCGTAATGCTTTTGTAGTTTGGGAAAGAACACTTATCTTTGCACCGATGCCGTGGAAAGAATACATCCAACCATTTGCACACACACCTAATCAATTAATTGCGGGAAAGAAATCTTATTAGTTTAACATAGTGTTTAACATTAACTAAAAATTCAGAGTGATGAAAAACAGTCTACTTGCAATGCTGGCATTGTGCGGGGCTACTGCCTTCACCATGCCGTCGTGGGCCCAAGTGGAAGACCCCACGCTGACTTTTGCTGATCCTGACTTGGATGCCATCAAGGAGGGAGCGAAAGAAGTGTATTACGTCTACCACGTAGGGACCGGACATTTTATGACCAGTGGCAACGGAAATGGCTTGAACCATGGATGGGGCACCGACCTGGTCGTAGCCGAACAAGGCCGCGAAGTGACCTTGACTTACGGCAAGGATTACGAGCTGAGCGCCCGTGACAAGAGCGACGCGGAGTACAGCGACGCGGCATCCTTCCGCCTGTCGATGATGGACGCCCCCTCCAACGGCGGTTTCCATGAAATCTTCCTCCGCCAGGCCGACCTCTCCATCTGTGTGGACCACAACAAGCAGGGCCACATCCTGTGGGACATCATGCCTGCGGGCGACGGCCTCTACAACATCCGATTGAACTATGACGACCCCATATATGGCGGCATCACGGGCAACCCGTTGTACACCAACACCCTGATGGGCGTGAACTATACCGGTGGTGCATGGCTGAACTATGTGAGCCCCCTGATTGTGCCCGGAAGCGCGGGATATGAGAATGCCGGACTGGAATGGAAGTTCGTGGAGCCGGAAGTCTACGAGGCCTACACGGCGCGCAAGAACGTGCTCAAGCCGCAAATCGACGCGGCCATCGCAGCAGGTTATCCCGGCGTGACGGAATACGAGACCTTATATAATAGTGCCGACGCCACGCCGGAAGCCCTTACCGAAGCGGCTGAAGAGCTGGCCGCCGCCGTGCTGGCTTATTCCTACGACTCGGCCAGCCCTGAGAACCCGATGGACGTGACGTCGCTGATGCAGAACCCGAGCTTCGTGGATGCCAACGGCTCCGCCACTACCAGCGGATGGTCCACTTGGCGCGCCAACAACAACAACAACTTCCAGGCGCAGGCAGGCCGCCCGGGCGTGGCTGTCACGACCAACGGCAGCGACCATCCCTCGTTCTTCGAGCGCTGGACGCCCGACGGCACTCCGCATGGAGACTATTACGTGCAGCAGACGCTTACCGACATTCCCGACGGTAAGTATGCCTTGAGCGCCTATATCATGTCGAACCAGACGGCCGAAAACGGCGGTGCATCGGGCTTGTTCCTCTATGGCAGCAGCCTGACCGGCGAAGTGACTAAGGAAGCCGACGTGCCTTCACCCGACGGTAACGCTTACGCCGCGCCTTACACGGTGGAATTCACGGTGCTGGGCGGACAGGCCACTGTCGGCATGCGTGCTTCGGGCTATGCGGGCAACTGGTCTTACGTGGCCGACTTCACCCTGAAGTATCTGGGCGCAGATGACTCAAAGACCTTGCAGCAAGTGCTCCAGCAGCGCATCGACGAGGCCCAGAAGCTGTATGATGAAGAGTTGAGTTTCCCGCAGCACAGCCAGGCCGGCGACGACAAGTTCAAGGCCTTGATGGAGTTGTGCCGCGAAGCCGTGGCCAACACGGAACTGGACGGCGATTCGCTGATGGCCTTGATGGATGCCATCACCCTTCGCGTGGACAGCCTTCGTGATGACATCGAAGCTTACGAGACTTTGTTCAATAAGACGCAAGAGCTCTCCGACGCTTGGGAAAATTCGGTTTATGTAGACCAGGAATTCATTGCATACGATGACTTCTTGCTCGGTCTGGAAGAGGCTTACGACGCCCGCACCTTCGACCCGGCTGAAATAGACAGCATCCAGCCGCGCGCAGACCGGCTTTGGAGACAGTGCGTGCTGGAAGCCATGGCGACCGGTGAATTGACCAACGTGACGGGCATGCTGACCAACCCGAACTTCGACGGCAGCAACAATGGCTGGACCAAGACGGGCAATGGCGACTTCAAGAACGACGGTACGCGCGTTACTGAAGTTTGGAACGGAAAGACAGGCGGTTGGGAAGTTTATCAGGAACTGACGGGCCTGCCGCAAGGTTCTTACAAGATTACGGCACAAGCTTTCTACTCTCCCAGCTCCACCAATAATAACGGATGGCATGAGAACTACGGAGTGGAAGGCGACCAGACCAACGACATCCACGCTTTCTTGTTTGCCAACGATGCTTCCAAGGCCCTGCTGCATGTCATGGCTTTCCCGCAGGACGAGAAGTTGACGGACGACATGGAGGAAATCACTTGGGGCGACGAAAGCTTGGCGGGCAAGTTTGTGGCTCATGGAAAGGCTTCCGCACAAGCCGTGTTCGAGGCCGACCCGAACAACTATCTCAACGAAGTGGTTTGCTACGTGGGCGAGGACGGCGTGCTCCGCATCGGTATGCGAATGGAGGATGTCATCACTTGGACTGGTTCTTGGGTCGTATTCGACAACTTCCAGGTGACCTATTTGGGCGCCGATGACATGTCGGGTGCTTCGAGCGTGCTGAACGCGCTGATTGAGGAGGCCACGAAGTTGTTGAATGCCGAGTCGCTGAGCACCACTGAGACCCGCGACGCCCTGAACAAGGCCATCGAAGATGCCACGGCTGCTGCCGCCGGAGACATGACGCCGGAGGTTTATGCCGCACAGACGGAGGCGCTCAACGCCGCCATGGAGGCCGAGCGCGAGGCTGTGACAGCCGCTGCCGACTTGGAGGCCAAGGCTGAGGACCATGACGAGAAACTGCAGTACACGGGTGAATATCCCGAATATGGATACTTGGAGAAGTATGGTGATACCGAAGGCTTCGAGGATCTGGAGGCATTGGTTGTCGAAATCCTCGACACGAAGATTGCCGAAGCCGGCGCCTTCGCTTCCATGCAGGAGATTGAGGACTACAGCGCACGCCTCGACGTTGCTTACACGAAGATGACGAGCGGCCTTTACGACTACTCCACGGCCAGCAAGGATGCCGCCTTGGATGTGACGGGATTGATCAACAACCCGAGCTTCCAGAAGAAGGGCTTCAACACCAATCAGGAGTTGGTGGACGAAAGCACGGCTGATGGATGGACTTCTACTTATGGTGGTCCGATGACAGATGGATTGAACTATGAAATCTTTGGCGATGCAAATTGTCCGGAAGATGCTTCTCTTTCCCAGACTTTACACAACGCTCCTGCCGGATACTACCGCTTAGTAGTGAGCGGCTTCTATCGTGCAGGCGGTTATGTCGACGCAGCTTTGGCCCGTCGCGACAGTGCTGAATCCCAGCTTGCCGAACTCTTCGTGGAGTCTGGCGCCGAGAACAAGTGGAGCAAGGCGTTGCCTTCCATCTTCGAAGACGTTCGCGAGTTTACGAAGTATGATGGCGATGTAATGTTGGCCGATACGCTCTTGCCCGACATGGCCGACATGGCTTACCGCATCATTGTCAACGGTGTGAAGGGCGCGAAGTCTGCTTTCGAAGCCGGTTCGTATGAATTCAGCCTGAGCTTCCGCGTGGCCGAAGGCGAAGAGCCGGTTATAGGTATCCGCAAGACGGGTAAGATCACGAACGACTGGACTTGCTTCGACAACTTCCGTCTCTACTACTTGGGCGACGGCGACGCGAACCGTCCGGACGACTTCACCGACGACGTGGAAGACGTGATAGGCGAAGGCACGGCAGAAGTGGTCGGCACGACTTGGGCTACGCTCAACGGCATGAAGATTGCCGAGCCGAAGCAGGGTGGCATCTACATCCGCATCGACAAGATGAGCGATGGCACGACGAAGGCCACAAAGGTATTGGTGAAATAAGCTTTTTCATCAATTATTTAGAGGTTAAACAATGGAGACCGTCCCCGCGATTCTGCCGGGGGCGGTCTTTTTTTTGCGCCATGCCCGTTCATCCGTTCCCGCGGGCGGCAGATTCGGGGAACGGGGGCGTGAGGGCGCGCGGGGAACCGGGGGTGTCGGGGGAGAAGGCGGGTGCAGCACGCCAGCGTACCTTGCGGAGAGCACACGAGTACTTGCCGCAGAGTACTCGAGTACTTGCCGCAAAGTACGCTTGGCCCTTCCGCATCCCGGTGGCGGGCTTTGCCGGGCGTGCTTGCGGTTTTGCCGCCCGTCGCGGGAAGGCTGCCGCGAGCGTGGAAATCCGCTTCCCTCGCTTGAGATCTCCCTGAAAAGGGGCAGAAATCAACATAGTTACCACTGAAATCAACATAGTTGTTATTCGTTTGGGGCGTTTTGGCCTACCTTTGTGCCCGGCAGGGGGGCATTCCCGACCAACCTATCCCGATTTGGATTAGTCCCCGTGCTATACAAACTAATACCTAATTAAAAATTAAAATTTTCAGTGTGATGAAAAACAAACTACTTGCGTTGATGGCCTTGTGCGGGGCAACGTCCTCCACCATGCCATTGTGGGCTGCTTGGGAAGACCCCCAGCTGTCGTTCGTAACCCCCGACTTCGATGCCATCCAGAAGGGAAGCCGTGAAGTGTACTACCTGTACCACGTGGCTTCGGGCATGTTCATGAGCAATTCCAGCACCGCCTGCGCGGTGGCGGACGACGGTCAGGAGGTGACCCTGAGCTACGGCACCGATTACGAGCTGGCTTCGCACGCCGTCGACGCGGCGGACTACTCCGACGCGCAGTCCTACCGCCTGTCGATGATGAACGCGCCCACCAACGGCGGCTTCCATGAGCTCTACCTGAACGGCGACGGCGTGCTCTACGTGGACCACAACAAGACGGGCCACATCCTGTGGGACATCCTGCCGCAGGACGACGGCACTTACCGCCTCCAGGTGAACCAGGACGACCCCACCTACGGGGCTTCGAACGCCACCTATGCCGGAGCATTGGTGGGCGTAAACCAGAGCGAGGGGAAGTGGAACACGTCGGTCAACCCCCTGATCATCCCCGGAACGGCCGGTTTCGAGGGCGCCGCCTTCGACTGGAAGTTCGTGGAGCCGGAAGTATATGAAGTCTACAAGGCCAAGCTGGCCCTGCAGGCACAGCTGGAGGCTGCCGACGAGCAGGGATTCAGCGACTATGCGGACTATGCCACCTTATATAATAGCGACGATGCCACGCCGGAAGCGCTTTATCAGGCCGTGGAAGACCTGAAAACCGACCTGGTGGACTTCGGATTGAGCCATGCCACGCCGGACAGCCCCGTGGACGTGACGGAGCGCTACGTCAAGGAGCCTTCGTTTGCCAACAGCATGGACGGCTGGGAAGTGGTGCAAGGCCCCGGGCCCAACTACCAGCGCAAGGTGGGCGACCGCTTCCAGGACGGCGCCGGCAGCCTGCCCGAAGGCGTGGCCCTCGAGAACTTCTACGAATGCTACAACGGTTCGGGCAACATGCCCAACTGGTCCATCACCCAGCGGCTGTCGGGCCTGCCCGACGGCAAGTACCGCGTGGGCGCTTGGATCCTGACCAACCGTCTGCCGACGGAGGACGAGCCCAACACCCGCGGACTCTTCCTCTCCGCCACGACGTTGGGCGGACAGACGCGCACCGAAGCCACCCATGCGGCATCGGAGAGCAACTCGGGCCGCGGCTATGGCACTTGGGGACACTACACCGTGGACTTCGACGTCATCGGCGGGACGGCCACCATCGGACTCGTGGTGGAAGGCGCCAACACCAACTGGACGGCCGTGGACGACTTCACGCTGGAATACATGGGCCCGGGCGTGACGGCCGACGTGCGCGAGGTGGTGAAGAACAACATCGCCCAGATAGAACAGAACTACACGGACAACGTGGAAAACCCGAAGCACGGCGCGGCCGAGGACGAGGCCTACAAGAGCATCCTGGCCCTGGCCAAGGAGGCCGTGGAGAACATGGAGGTGGCGAACGACTCGCTCACGAACCTCATCCTCTCCCTCCAGTCCAGCTACGACGCCATGGCCGCAACGGTGTCGCAGTATGAGGCGCTGAACACGCAGATTGACAACCTGTGGGCCGCATGGGAAGACAACGAAGCCTACGTGAATGTGGAAATGCCGGAATATGAGGCCTACATCGGAGAGTTGCAGGAGGCCTACGACGCCGGCACCTTCGACATGGCCGAACTGGACAGCATACAGCCGCGCGGCAACAAACTGTTGAAGGAATGCATCATGAAGGCTTTGGCCGACGGACTGACGGACAACGTGACGGGACTGCTCGTCAACCCGAACTTCGACGGCAGCAACGATGGCTGGACCAAGACGGGTGACGGCGACTTCAAGAACGAGGGCACCCGGGTGACCGAGGTGTGGAACGGACGGAACTGGGAAGTGTACCAGGAACTGACGGGCCTGCCGCAAGGTTCTTACAAGGTGTCGGTGCAGGGCTTCTATTCGCCCAGCTCGCAGAACAAGAACTATTGGCAGGAGAACTATGGAATGGAGGGCGACCAGACCAACGACATCCA
This sequence comes from uncultured Paraprevotella sp., assembly GCA_944321525.1. Lineage (GTDB taxonomy): Bacteria > Bacteroidota > Bacteroidia > Bacteroidales > Bacteroidaceae > Paraprevotella. The sequence goes on along the minus strand of CALULQ010000001.1, from coordinate 10,534 downwards.
TGGCTTCCTCTTTGGCAACGATGCCTCCACGCCGCTTGTGCATGTCATGTCGTGCCCGCAGGACGAGAAACTGACGGACGACATGGACGAAATCACTTGGGGCAGCGAGAGCGTGCAAGGCAAGTTCATCACCCATGGGAAAACTTCCGCCCAGGCGGTGTTCGAACTCTCCCCGAGCAACTATTATAATGAGGTGATTTGCTATGTGGGTGCCGACGGCGTGCTCCGCATTGGTACGAGCATGTCGAATGTGGAATGGGAAGCCGCGTGGGTGGTGTTCGACAACTTCCAGGTGACCTATCTGGGTGCCGATGTCATGGACGGTGCCACCAGCGCCTTGGAAGCCTTGGTCCGCGAAGCCACGACCCTGCTCAACGCCGAGACGCTGAGCACGACGGAGACCCGCGACGCATTGGGCCAGGCCATCGAGAAGGCCAGCGCCGCCCTGGGCGGGACGCTGACGCCCGAGGTTTACACCGAGGAGTCGACGGCCCTGCGCGAGGCCATGACGGCCGAACAGGAAGCCGTCGCTGCTGCCACGGCATTGGAGACCAAGACGAACATGCACAACGACAAACTCTTGGGCGACGGCGTGGGCAGCTATGCGGAATATGCAGGCACCGCTGCATACGACGAGCTTGAAAACCTTGTCATCTCTCTTTTCGACAAGATCGATGCCGGGACGTTCGCTTCCATGGCCGAAATCGAGGAGCTCGGCGTGGCGCTCGACAAGACCTATTCGAAGATGGTGAGCGCCAGCCTGGACTTCTCCGTGGCCAGCAAGGACGAGCCGATGGACGTGACGGCCCTGATTGTCAATCCGGAATTCGAGAGCCAGAGCCAGAACGAAAACGGGGAAATCCAGACGAACCGTTCGGCCGAAGGCTGGGTGGGCGCTTCGGTGGACGACGGCCAGTTGAGCAAGGTGACCAGCGCTTTCAACTACGAAATCTTCAACGACAGCAGCGAAATCCATCAGACGCTCTACAACATGCCGGCCGGTTACTACCGCGTGGTGCTCAACGGTTTCTACCGTGCGGGCGGTTACGTGGAGGCAGCCTTGGCCCGTCGCGACAGCGTGGGCGGCATGCCGCTGAATGCCGAAGTCTACCTGCAGTCCGGCGCGCAGCAATGGACGGAGAAGATGCCTTCCATCTTCGATGACGTGCGCGAGTTCACGAAGTATACCGGTGATGTGTTCTTGGCCGACAGCTTGTTGCCCGACATGTCGAATATGGTGTATCGCATCATTGTGAATGATGTGAATGGCGCGAACTCGGCTTTCAATGCCGGAGCGTATGAAACGAGCCTCGTGTTCCACGTGGCCGAAGGCGAGGAGCCGGTATTGGGCGTGCGCAAGACCGATGTCATCACGAACGACTGGCTGTGCTTCGACAACTTCCGCCTCTATTACTATGGCGACGGCGATGCCAACAAGCCCGACGGCTTCGAGGACAGCATCGACGACGTGGCAGCCGAAGGCACCGCCACGGTGGTGGGCTCCACCTGGACGACGCTCAACGGCATGAAGATTGCCGAGCCGAAGCAGCGCGGCATCTACATCCGCGTCGACAAGATGAGCGACGGCACGAGCCGGGCCGTGAAGGTGTTGGTGAGATGACGACAATCATTTCTCAATAAATTAAGTTATCCTTTGCAGGGGGCTGCCCCCGTCTTTCCGGCGGGCGACAGTCCCCTTTTAACCTTTCGGCCGATTGTAAATAATGAGTAATATCGTGCTATTAATGGCCGATATTGTCTTATCCCTGTAAGGCTGTTTAGCCTTACCTTTGCAGCAGGTATTTTTGTGATAGATAGTTTAAGGTAGAGAAAGGAACTGTCCCGGGTCTGAGCGAAGGGCAGTTCCTTCTTTCGTTTTACCGGTGCAGGTGAAAAAGCATTCCAAGCCATAAACAACAATAGTGAAGAAGGGCCGCTTCCGCATTCCTGCGGGGCGGTCTCTTTCTTGCGCGCGGCATTCCTTGCTCTGCCCCGGTCACAATCGTGTCATATTAGGTATAAAATCGTGTCTCACGAGTTTTTTGCTATTTTATGGCAGCATTTTGTTACGTTCCCGAGAAGGATTCCACATAAATTTAACCTGCGGTCGAGGCACAAGACGCAGTCTCGCACCGGAAAAGGAGTAAAGCAGAAAAGAAAACGAATGAAAGCAAAACATCACACAGTGAAGACGGGAACGGGCCGGTGGCCTGTCACTGCGTCGCCCCACTGGCCCTTCTTATGTTGCAGGTGTGGCGGTGGCCATCGCGCTTCGTTCCTTTACCCTCTTCTTTTATGATTGCAGAGAGTTGTCATACGACAGCATAATCAGAATTTCTAAACCTAAAATTCAGAGTAATGAAAAACAAACTACTTGCTTTGATGGCATTATGTGGAGCCACGTCTTCCACCATGCCTTTGTGGGCCGCTTGGGAGAATCCCGAGCTTACGTTTGCCACTCCCAACCTGGAAGCCATCCAGAACGGCAGTCCTGAAACCTATTACGTGTACCATCTGGCCACGGGGAAGTTCATGTCCAACGGTGCCGACTACAACACCTCGCTGATTGTGTCGGACAACGGACAGGAAGTGACCTTGAGCTACGGCAACGACTACAAGCTGATTACCAAAGACGTTGAGGCTTCAGACTATTCCGACGCGCTGGGCTTCCGCATGTCGATGATGAACGGGCCGAGCAACAACTTCCACGAGATTTTTATTGATCCTTCATATCGTTGCTATGTGGACCACAACGACCAGGGCCATATTCTGTGGGAAATCATGCCGCAGGCCGACGGCACTTACCGTATCCGTGTGAACGTGGACGACCCCATCTACGGCGCCAATTCGCAATACGGCGCGACGCTGATGGGCGTGAATTCCAACACGGAGGGCGTCTTCGACCAGATTGTCAACCCGCTGATTGTCGCGGGTTCTGGAGGATACGAAAACGCGGCCTTCGACTGGAAGTTCGTGACGCCGGAAGTCTACGAGGTATACAAAGCTAAACTGGCCCTGCAGGAGCAGCTGGAGCTGGCCGACGAGCGCGGCTTCACGGACTATGCCGACTATGCCGCCATATATAATAAGGAGGACGCCACGCCGGAAGAAATCCGTCAGGCTGCCGCCGATTTGGCCGCGGACTTGGTGGACTATGCCTATTCCGTGGCTTCGGAAGCCAATCCGGCGGACGTAACGAGCCTGGTGAAGAACCCGTCGTTCCTTGACGAGAATGGCGCGGCCACCAGCGACGGATGGACCACTTGGCGCGAGACGACGGTGGAGAACTTCCAGCCGCAGGCCGGCCGCTACAGCGAGTTCCAGACGCCCGACGGGCATCAGTTCGGCGACTTCTTCGAGCGCTGGACGTCTTCGGGCACGCATGGCGACTGGTATGTGGAGCAGGGCTTGGAAGGCTTGCCCGACGGCAAATACCGACTGGGTGCTTACATCATGACGAACAACACCGAGGCCAACGGCGGCGCGGCTGGCCTGTTCCTCTACGCCAGGACGTTGGGCGGCGAGAGCGCCACGGAGGCCGACCATGCTTCGCCCGACGGATCTACTTGGGCTTTCCCCTACAGCGTGGACTTCAATGTGATTGGCGGGACGGCCACCATCGGCATGCGGTCTACGGATTATGCCAGCAACTGGTCGGCCGTGGGTTACTTCACCCTGCAGTACTTGGGTGCGGGCGAGGCGACCGACATCCGCGAGGCCGTGCGGAACAATATAGCCGAGATGGAGCAGAAGTACATCGACGGAGTGGCGAACACGCCGCACGGACAGGCCGAGGACGATGCCTACCAGGCCATGCTGGCCACGGCCAAGGAGGCCGTGGAGAACATGGCCGTGACGAACGACTCGCTCACGAGCCTCGTCAAGTCATTGCAGGCCAGCTACGACGCCATGACGGCCAGTGCCGCACAGTATGTGACGCTGGACGAACGCATACAAGCCTTGTGGGACCTGTGGGAGGGCAATGAGGTCTACAAGGATCTCAACATACCGGACTATGAGGACTATGTCGGCGGCTTGCAGGACAAATATGACGCGCGCACCTTCGACATGACGCAACTGGACAGCATCCAGCCCCGCGGGGAGCAGTTGTGGAAAGAGTGTGCCATGGGGCTGTTGGAAAGCGGAGAGACGGATGACGCGACCGGCATGCTGACCAACCCGAACTTCAGCGACGGCAACACGGGCTGGACGCTGAACGGCGACGGCAACTTCAATGCCACCGACATGGTGTCCGAGGTGTGGAACGGACGCAACTGGGAGGTGTATCAGGAAATCACCGGCCTGCCGGAAGGTTCCTACAAGATTACGGCGCAGGCTTTCTACAGTCCGAGCTCGCACAACATGAACTCCTGGCATGAGAGCTACGGCATGCCGGACGACCACACGAGTGACATCCACGGCTATCTCTTCGGCAACGAGGCTTCCGTGCCCTTGGTGCACATCATGGATTTCCCGACGGCCGAGAAGCCCGAGGGCAGCACCTTCGAGGAAATCACATGGGGCAGCGAGAGCCAGATGGGGCAGTTTATCCCCAACGACAAGGCTTCTTCGCGGATAGCCTTCGAGGCCGACCCGAATAACTACCTGAACGAGGTGGTCTGCTACGTGGGCGAGGACGGCGTGCTGCGCCTCGGCACGAAGATGTCGGGTGTGGACTGGGAAGCCGCATGGATCGTCTACGACAACTTCCAGGTGACCTACCTCGGCGCCGACGACATGACGGGCGCCACGGCGGCCTTGAACGCCGTGATTCAGGAAGCCACGGACATGCTGAACGCCGAACAACTGACCACACAGGAGACACGGGACGCCCTGGCCAAGGCCATTGAGGCGGCCACGGCGGCCGTCGGACAACCGCTCACGCCTGAAATCTATGCCGGGCAGGTGGCCGCCTTGCGCGAGGCCATGGAGGCCGAGCAGGCTGCCGTGAGCGCCGCGACGGCATTGGAGACCAAGACCGAGGGGCACGACAAGCAGCTCAGCGGTGCATACATGGAGTATGAGGGAACCGAAGGATACGACGAGTTGTCCGACCTGGTGGGTCAGATCTACGACAAGATGGACAACGAGGCCATGTTCGCCTCCATGGCCGAAATCGACGAGCTCAACCTGGCGCTCGACAAGGCCTATTCGAAGATGGTGAGCGCCAGCCTGGACTTCTCCACCGCCAGCAAGGACGAACCGGTGGACGTGACGAAGCTCATCGTCAACCCGAGCTTCCAGAACGAGGTGCTGAACGAGGACGGAACGGTGACGCAGACCCAGTCGGCCGACGGCTGGACCATCGAGGGCGGCGGAGGTGCCACGTGGGGACTGAACTTCGAGGTCTACAACGACAGCACCGACATCCATCAGCCGCTCTACAACATGCCTGCGGGTTATTACCGCGTGGTGTTCAACGGCTTCTACCGTGCGGGCGACGTCACCCCGGCAGCCTTGGCGCGCCGCGACAGCGTGGGCGGCATGCCGCTGAACGCCGAGGTCTACGTGAAGTCGGGCGTGAACGAATGGCGGGAGAAGGTGCCCTCCATCTTCGAGAGCGTGCGTGAGTTCACGAAGTATGGCAGCGACGTCTTTGTGGCCGACACGCTGTTGCCCGACATGGCGGACATGGTCTACCGCGTGATTGTGAACGACGTGGCGGGGGCGGACGTGGCCTTCAAGAAAGGCGAGTACGAGGCCGGCTTCTCGTTCCAGGTGGCCGAGGGCGAGGAACCCATCCTGGGCATGCGCAAGATGGTGAAGGTGCAGAACGACTGGGCGTGCATCGACAACTTCCGCCTCTACTACTTGGGTGCAGGCAACGCCAACCGTCCGGACGACCTGGAGGACAGCATCGAGGACGTGGCGGCCGACGGCACGGCCACGATGGTGGGCTCCACCTGGACGACGCTCAACGGCATGAAGGTGGCCGAGCCGAAGCAGCGCGGCATCTACATCCGCATCGACCGGATGAGCGACGGCACGCCCCGTGCCGTGAAGGTATTGGTGAGATAAGTTTTTCATTTCGCGTTTTTATAAATCAAAAGAGGCCGTTTCCGCATTTCCGCGGGAGCGGCTTCTCTTTTTGCGCGTGGTTCCGTGTGCCGCTTTTGTCCTATGCGGGGAAGGGGTTGCCCGATGGCGTTGAGTGTGCCACTATTGTCCTGCCGGTGGCGGTGGGCGGATGTCCGCCGTGGCGCCGGAACGTCGTCCGCCATTCCGGGCGTTCGGGGCCGGAATCCGGGGTGGCGCCTTGCGGAGTTCCGGATTGTACTTTGCGGCAAGTACTCGAGTACTCTCCGCAAAGTACTCGAGTACTTGCCGCAGAGTACGCTGACGGCCTCCTCCCGACGCGGCGTGTCATCGGGCACGTGCGGGGCGCACTTTTTGGGGGCATAATGAGTGTAAGGCGGAAACTTAAAACCATATAGTCTTATTCCATGTCGATATAGTCCAAAAGGATGCCGTTATTGTCCAAGTCGGTGGAGATATAGTCCTATTTTTTGCGGTTCTCTTTCCATAACTTTGCATCGAGAGGTTGATACGCGAAGCGCGGTGTGTGCCGGAGGCCGGAGTGATAGGGCCTTCGTGCCCGGCGGAGGACGTATGATACGGGAAGAGACAGTTCTTTGAATATAAACCTAATTTTATTGTGTGATGAAAAACAAACTACTCGCTTTGATGGTGCTGTGCGGGGCGGCGTCCCCCACGACACCTTTGTGGGCCGCTTGGGACGATCCGGCGCTCACTTATGCCACTCCCAACTTGGAAGCCATCCAGAATGGCAGTCCTGAAGTTTATTACGTGTACCACGTGGCCACGGGCAAGTTCATGTCCAACTACAACACGTTGCTGATTGTTTCCGAGAACGGTCAGGAAGTGACCTTGAGCTACGGCAACGACTATGAGCTGATCACCAAGGACCCGTCGGCGTCGGAATATTCCGACGCGCTGGGCTTCCGCATGTCGATGATGAACGGGCCGAGCAGCAACTTCCACGAGATCTTCATCGATGCGGCCTACCGTTGCTATGTGGACCACAACGAGCAGGGACACATCCTGTGGGAAATCATGCCGCAGGCCGACGGGACTTATCGCATACGGGTGAACGTGGACGACCCCATTTATGGCGCCAATTCGCAATGCGGCGCGACGCTGATGGGCGTGAACTCCAACACGGAGGGCGTCTTCGACCAGATTGTCAACCCGCTGATTGTCGAGGGCGCGGGCGGCTACGAGGGCGCGGCCTTCGACTGGAAGTTCGTGACGCCCGAGGTGTACGAGGTGTTCCGCGCCAAGCAGTCGTTGCAGGAGCAGTTGGAGCTGGCCGACGAGCGCGGCTTCACGGACTATTCCGAATATGCCGCTATATATAATAAGGTGGACGCCACGCTCGAGGAAGTCAACAAGGCCGTAGAGGACTTGAAGGCCGCCTTGGTGGACTATAGCTACACGGTGGCTTCGGAGTCCAATCCCATGGACGTGACCTCAAAGATTGTGAACCCGTCGTTCCTCAACGCCAGTGGCGGTGCCACGTCCGACGGCTGGTCAACTTGGCGCGAGACGACGAACAACAACTTCCAGGCGCAGGCCGGCCGATATAGCGAATTCCAGACGCCCGATGGGCACGCCTTCGGCGACTTCTTTGAGCGTTGGACGGCTTCGGCTCCGCATGGCGACTGGTATGTGGAGCAGGCCTTGGAAGGCTTGCCTGATGGCAAGTACCGCCTGGGCGCCTACATTATGACGAACAACACCGAGGCCAACGGCGGCGCGTCGGGCCTGTTCCTCTACGCCAACACGCTGGGCGGCGAGAGCACGGTGGAGGCCAACCAGGCTTCGCCCGACGGTTCGAGCTGGGCTTATCCTTACAGCGTGGACTTCAACGTGATTGGCGGCATGGCCACGGTGGGCATGCGGGCCGACGGCTATGCCGGCAACTGGTCGGCCGTGGGCTACTTCACCCTGCAGTATATGGGTGCGGGTGAGGCGACCGACATGCGCGAGGCCGTGCGCACCAACATCGCCAACATGGAGCAGAAGTACACCGACGAGATGGCCAATGAGCGATATGGCGTAGCCGAGGACGAAGCCTTCCAGGCCGTGCTGGCCACGGCCAAGGAAGCCGTGGAGGACGCAACGGTGACGAACGACTCGCTCACGAACATCGTTGTGGCCCTGCAGGACAGCTACAACACCTTGAAGTCCAGTGCCGCACAGTATGCCACGCTGATTTCGCGTATCGAGGGCCTGTGGGACCTGTTGGATAACAACGAGGCATACTCCGAACTGGAGGTGCCTGAATTCGAAGATTATGTCGGTTCGCTGGAGGAGGCCTACAATGCCGGAACCTTCGACATGGCCGAGCTGGACAGCATCCAGCCGCGCGGCGAGAAGCTCTGGAACGAGTGCATCATGGGCGCCTTGGAGAGCGGGAAGATTAGCGACGTGAGCGGCATGGTGTCCGCCACCGGATGGACGAAGACGGGCGACGCCGGCTACGAGGAGAACTACCAGATTGGCGAGCTGTGGAACGGACGCAACTGGGAAGTGTACCAGGAAATCACCGGACTGCCCGAGGGTTCTTACAAGATTACGGCACAAGCCTTCTACAACCCGAGCTCGACGAACAACAACTCTTGGCACGAGAACTACGGCATGGCTGGCGACGAGACGAACAACATACGCGGATATCTCTTCGGCAACGACGCTTCGGTGCCTCTCGTGCATATCATGTCGTGCCCGATTGCCGAGAATCCGGGAAATGCGGGCAATTTCGAGGAAATCACGTGGGGCGGCGAGAGCCAGATGGGCATGTTCATCCCGTGGGACCACGCTTCGTCTGAATATGTGTTCGGTCTCGACCCGAATAACTACCTGAACGAGGTGACCTGCTACGTGGGTGCCGACGGTGTGCTCCGTCTGGGCACGAAGATGTCGGGCGTGGAATGGGATGCCGCCTGGGTGGTTTACGACAACTTCAAAGTGACTTATCTTGGGGCTGACGACATGAGCGGTGCCTCGACGGCCTTGAACGCTCTCATACAGGAAGCCACGGACGTGCTGAACGCCGAACAGCTGACTACGCAGGAGACGCACGACGCCTTGGCCAAGGCCATAGAGGATGCCACGGCGGCCGCCGGGCAGACGCTTACGCCTGAAACTTACGCCGAGCAGGTGGCCGCCCTGCGCGAGGCCATGGATGCCGAGCAGGCTGCTGTGGACGCTGCCGCGGCGCTGGAGACCAAGACCGAGGGACACGACCAGAAACTCTATGGCGAATATGCCGAGTATGAAGGCACTCCGGGATACAATGAAATGTCGGACTTGGTGGGGCAGATCTATGACAAGATGGACACTTACGCCATGTTCGCCTCCATGGCCGAAATCGACGAATACAGCCTGGCACTCGACAAGGCTTATTCGAAGATGGTGAGCGCCAGCCTGGATTTCTCCACGGCCAGCAAGGACGAACCGGTGGACGTGACGAAGCTCATCATCAACCCGAGCTTCCAGAACGACGTGCAGAACGAGGACGGCACGGTGACGCAGAGCCAGTCGGCCGACGGCTGGACCATTGAGGGCGGTGGCGGTGCCACGGGCGGACTGAACTTCGAGGTCTACAACGATAGCACCGACATCCATCAGACGCTCTACAACATGCCTGCGGGTTATTACCGCGTGGTGTTCAACGGCTTCTATCGTGCGGGTGATGTCACTCCGGCGGCTTTGGCCCGTCGCGACAGCGTGGGCGGCATGCCGCTGAACGCCGAGGTTTACGTGAAGTCGGGCGTGAACGAATGGTGCGAGCAGTTGCCTTCCATCTTCGAGCAGGTGCGCGAGTTCACGAAATACGGTGGCGACGTCTTTGTGGCCGACACCTTGTTGCCCGACATGGCGGACATGGTGTACCGTCTGATAGTGAACGACGTGAACGGCGCACGTGTCGCCTTCGAGAACGGCGAGTATGAGGCCGGCTTCTCGTTCCAGGTGGCCGAGGGCGAATACCCCGTGCTGGGCATGCGCAAGATGGTGAAGGTGCAGAACGACTGGACGTGCTTCGACAACTTCCGCCTTTACTACTTGGGCGATGGCGACGCCAACCGTCCGGACGACTTGGGGGACAGCATCGAGGACGTGGCGGCCGATGCCACGGTGGTCGGCTCCACTTGGACGACGCTCAACGGCATGAAGGTGGCCGAGCCCAAGCAGCGCGGCATCTACATCCGTATCGACAAGATGAGCGACGGCACGAGCCGTGCCGTGAAGGTGCTGGTGAAATAGGTTTTCTGTGATAAATAGTTAGGTCGTGAGAGGGGCTGTTTCCCGTGCGTGGCACAGGAGGCGGTCCCTCTCCGCTTTGCCTGCGGCTTCGCGCTTTTTCCCATGGGGTTCCCTAAAAAAAGTGAAGCTTTGCGATAATCTTCCGCCTTGTGTCTCGTTTTATGAAAGCCTTTCACTATATTTGTTGTAATCAGGTAGGTTTTATTTGACTATCAACAGATTGGATAAAACTCGCACGAGAACGGGC